>NZ_JBVVQW010000006.1:0-121151 GCF_055811655.1 Mesorhizobium sp. WSM4809 | reverse complement strand
CCCACCTGCCTGCGGGGGGGGGGGTCGGGGGGGGGGCCCCCCTAGCCACCCCTCGCGGGGCGCGGGGTCCCCCGGGCCCCCCTTCTGTTGACGTCACGTCAGCCTTTGTTTCGATGCAGGTCGTTTTTCCAAAACCGGAACCACTTTGGGCGACATGCATCAGCTGTCGCGGAGCTTGACCAGATCGTTCAGCAGCCCGCCGGTTCCGTTGTGGACGGTCAGCCGCTCGACCTTGCCGGCGATGGTTTCCAGAGCCTCGAGCTCCTTCAACCGCAGCATCACCGGGTTTTCCGCCATCACCTTGGCCGTGTTGAGGAGGGAACGCGTCGCGTTCGTCTCCTCGCGGCGACGGATGATGTTGGCCTCGGCCTGCTTTTCGGCTGACACCACCTGGTTGAGGATCTCGCGCATCTCGCCCGGCAGGATGACATCCTTGAGCGCGATATCGCTGACCTCCACCCCGATCTCGGCCATATCGGCGCGGACCTTGCCAGCGGCCTCCTCGTCGATCGTCACCTTCTTTTCAAGGATCTGATCGAGTGTCAGCGCGCCAAGGGTCTTGCGGAAGGCGTACTGCAGGGCGCGGTAAAGGGCTTCGGAGAAGTCCTGCACCATGCTCACCGCCTTGACAGGATCGACGACCCGGTATTCGGCCGCGATGTTGACGCGGATCGTCACGCGATCCTTGGTCAGCACTTCCTGCCCGGCAACGTCGAGCGACTGGCGCTTGAGGTCGACGACCTTGATCTGCACCATGCGTCCGACGTTCCAGAAGCCATGCACGCCCGCCGTCAGCGTCCTGACCAGAACACCGTCGATGAACAGCAGTCCGGCCTGACCGTCGACGACCGGATGGACGGACATCAATTCCGCCTTCCGGGCCTGGCCGAGCCGGCGCATGACCGCCGCATCGATGGCGAGATCGACTGATGTGTCGATCAGCGTCACCTTCCACGGGCCGGCATCCGTCCACAGCACCAGCTTGCGGTCCGGCGCCAGCACGGCGTGCAGATTGCCGTCACGCTCGATGATGGCGACATCCGTGCGCCCGGTGCGAACGACGGTGAAATGACGCGCGGCTACATCCGGGAGCTTGTCGAACAACGCCTTCTCGTATGCCGAAACGAATTCCGGGTTCTTCAGATCGTGCCGGGACACTTCGAGGCTGCCGCGCCGGTTGGCGAGCCAGTGCTCGCCCGGCAGCAGGACAGTCTTGATTTCCCCCTTGTGGAGGGTGAGGGCACGTTCGTTTTCCTTTACGAGGACGCGCTCGCGCCCAAGAACCTTGTCGAGAATTGTCATTGTCTTACTCCTGTCGGGCATGGCCCCATGCGAGGCGTCAAGTCATGCGTCGATCGTTCCTTTCGTTTCTCGTTTCACGTCGTCTCTTGCGTCATAGCCCGGGCACGAATGATCCGGGGACTGGTGGCATCAATCCGTGGCGGGCCTTCGGGAGCGGATCGCGGGGCAGTGAAGCGGGCGCCGGAGGCCTTGGCCTCCCTTGCCGGCGACGCTGCGCCTTGATCGTCACCGCGGGCCTGGCCGCGAGCCGATGGCGAAAGACGCTTGGGATGATCCGCGCCCGAGGGCTTGGGCCATCCGTCCAGTCTTTCGCATTCCAGTCCCCGGACCGTTTTTCGGATGGCTTTTCAGGCCAATGGAGAAGGAATCGAACCTTCGACAGTCAGATTAACAATCTGATGCTCTAACCAAACTGAGCTTTCCGTGGTGCAGATGAAGGGAATTGAACCCCCGACCTCCGGACCCAAATCCGGCGCTCTCCCGCTGAGCTACATCCGCGATCCCAATCCCCAAAGCAGCGCCGTATACAGGGCGGCAAAGCCGCCTGCACGGGCGGAGGCGAAAGCTCCAACCGTTGTGCTCACTTCGGTTCTCGTGACCGGGAGCGCGCCTATAGCCCCTGCGACGGGTTGTCGCAAGCGGCATTGTCGTGGCGGATTTGCGGCTTCTTGCGGCGGTGGCATTTAGGCAACACCGCTTTCGACGTCAGCGATCGCGCGCAGGGCGCTCAGAAGGTGACGCGGCCGAGCACGCGCAGGCCATCGCCCTGCGGCTCCACGACCACGGCCTCGCCTTCGCGCGGTGAGATGCCGGTCAGCGCCACGATGTCTTCCAGATGGGTAACCATGACCAGATTGTCGGAGCCGGAATAGGCGCGGATTTCTTTCAGGATCGCCGCGATCTGCGCGGCTTTCTGCGCCTCGTCGCCCTTCAGGAGATCGAGCGGAGCAAACAGCTCCGGCTCGGCCTCGAAGGCGATGCGGGCAGTGTCGAGGCAGCGGCAATAGCGGCTGGACAACACGCGCTCGATCGGTGCCGCACGGGCGGCAAACAGAGCGCCGATCTTGCTCGCCTGTTGCTTGCCACGCGCCGACAGGTTCATCTGGGTGGCACAACTGTCGATGTCGAAATTGGCCGGGTCGGTGGTGCCGGTGACCATGGCATGGCGCAGCAGCACGACATGTCCGCCATCGCGCAGCAGCGCCCAGCCTGCATCCGTGGCGTGGGCCACGCCGGGAATAAGAAACAGGAACAACGCCAAGGCAAATCGAATCATCCGCTATCCTTCTCCGGTTCCCGGCAATGGGTTCCGGTGACGGGACATATAGGGACGGTAAAGCCAGCCGAAAGACAAGGCGCGGTCGGCGGGATGCGTAGACCTACTTCTTCGCCATCTGCTTCTTCACCAGATCGATCTTCTGGTCGGTGAGCGGGATGGGGATCGTGTAGCCGGCTTCGGTAAAGCCCTGCTTGGCGTTCTCGAAGAATTCGATCGCCTTTTGATATTCGGCCTTGCCCCCGCCATAGCTGGCTCGGTTCCAGCTGACGTCACCGAGATTGTTCTGCGCGAAGGCCCATTGCATGGGCAGGCCTTCCCTCGAGAATACCTTCAGCGTCGCCGTGAAGGCGGCCTCAGCGTCACCGAGATATTTGCCGGTGCGTTCGAGATTTCCGAGGTTGAGCAGGCTCATGCCGATGCCGTTCTGGGCGTTGGCCCAGTCGACCGGTGCCGCGTCGACGGTGAGTACTTCGAGGGCTGCCCGGCGGGCCGCTATGGACTCAAGCAGGGTCCTGGAGTCGGCATTGCTCATGCTCAGCCAGTGCAGCGTCGAGCCGAGGCCGGCCTGGGCCAGCGCCCATTGGCGGGGATTCGTCTCCCGCTTGTACTCGCGCAACGCATCGCGGTAGGCGGCAATGGCTTCACCATAATGTTCCGGCTTGTCGGTCACGCCGCCCAGAAGCTGCAGCGTGTTGCCGAGATTGTAGTGGCTCATTGCCCAATCGCGAGGGAATTTCCGTCTGACATAGACCTGCCGGGTCGCCCGGAAGGCGCTCGCCGACTGCTCCAGCTTGGCCGCGTCGCGGGCGCGCTGGCCAAGCGTCTGGTAGATCGAACCGAGATTGTTCTGCGCCGACGCCCAGTCCATCGGGAAACGCTGCCGGGTAAAGACCGTCAGTGCATCATCATAGGCGGCCGCGGCCTCTTCAAGCGCGCCGGTGCCCATATCGAAGCGGGCGACACCGCTCAGCGCGTTGCCGAGGTTGAGCCTGCTGGTCGCCCATGAGACGGGGAAGGTTTCACGGGTTCGCACTTCCAGCGCGGCACGGAACGTGTCGGCCGCTTCGTTCAGCTTCGCCTTGTCGTTGAGCTGAATGCCGAGCGACACCAGCGTGTTGCCGAGATTGTTCTCGACCATCGCCCATTCAACCGGCGCCTTTTTGCGCGTGTATTCCTCAAGTGCCAGCCGGTAGGCGGCCTCGGCTTGCGCCAGATGTTCGCCGGCGGCCTCGCGCTCGGAAAGCGCATAGAGCGCCAGGCCGAGATTGTTCTGCGAAGCGGCCCAGTCGAGCGGCACTTTTTCGCGCGGGCGTTTTTGGAGCGTCGCGCGCATCGCCGCCACCGCCTCGTTCAGGCGCTTCGGGTCGCTCTCGCGTTCGCCGATCTTCAAGAGCACATTGGCCAGATTGTTCTGCGCGGCGGCCCAGTTGAGATCGTCCTTCTCGCGCTCGAACACGACAAGGGAAGCGCGAAAGATCTGTGCGGCCTCTCCAAGGCGCGCGGTCTCCGTCTCGCGCTCGCCGATGGTCTGCAGCACCACCGCCATGTTGTTGCGGGTGATCGCCCAGTCGCGATTTTGTTCGCCATTGGGGATGAAGTTCAGGATGGTGCGGTAGGCTTCGATGGCGTGCTTTAGCGCATCGAGGTCGCCGGTGGCGTAGCCGTAGGCGTTCAACGCCTCGGCTTCCTGGTTCTTGTAGTTCCAGCGCAGCTTGTCGTCCCATTTTTCGGCCAGCGAAAACGCCTTCGCGTAGTCGCCGGCGGCGGATTTGTAGTCGAAGACCAGCCCCGAGGCATCGGCGCGCCTGGCATAGATCGCGGCGTCGGCAAGGCGCTTCTGCTTGACGAGATCCTCGGCCTCATCGACTGCATCGCTGGTCTGCTCGACCCGGCCGACCGCATCGTCGAGGAATTTGCGCGCCGTCACGATGGCGCCCTGGCCGATCGCCTTGTCGGCGGAGGCGACGAGGCGTTTGATCTCTGGATCGTCGGTGCGCAAAGCGGCGCGCTCGGACATCATCTTCTTCAGGCGCTCGGCCTGGGCGTCGAGCACCTTTTGCAGGTCGGTCGGGTCTTCGGGGATATTTTCCGTGCCGAGCGCCTTCAGCACGCCATAGAGCGCGTCGAGCGGCACGCCTTCCTGCAGCGAAGCCAGTTCCACCTGCGCCCGTTTCGGGTCGGGCAGGTCGGAAATCGTCAGAAGGAGCTGGCGCCTTTCGCCTGTGATCAGCCCGTCGTCGCCGGTCGGCTCCACTGGTGCGACGCCGAAATAGAGCAGCCGGCGCAGGCTTTCGTTGACCCAGGGGCGCTGTTTTGCTTTTGTGTCGAGATAGACCTCCTCGGTCACCATGCGCATGACCGAGCCGAATTCGGTGCCCTTCATCGCCGCGAGGTGGCGCAGCAGGGCGGACGCGTAAGGGCTGTTTTCGCCGGCGGCGCCATCAAGTGCAGGATGACCCGGTTCTGCGGCAAAGCCGACCACTGTACCCAGGCTCGCGTCGGCCGCCGGTGCATTGCCGAGCGCCTTGGCGCCGCGCACCGGCTCCAACCCGCCGGCGCCTATGGGCGAGGCGGAAGCGGTCGGTGAGCGCCGTACCATGGCATCCGCGGGGAATGGATTGGTGCGGCAGGCGTCGAGCAGCATGATCGTCACCGGCACTGTCTTTTTCAATGCCTCCATGACGGCCGATATCGGCACAAGGCTGGTGCCGGCATCCCTCAGCGACGGGACGTCGGCATCGACCGGAACCAGATAGTTTTCGCCGCCGGCCTCGATGCCATGACCGGAGTAGTAGATGAAGGCGACATCGGCGCCGTCGGCATCTTCGGTGAACCGCTCCAGGTCGCGCTTCAGCTTGGTGGCGTCACGGTCGGTGACGCTGCGGGCGTCGAAGCCAAGGTCGGTCAGCATCTTGGCCATGTCGCGGGCGTCGTTGGCGGGGTTGGGCAGGGCGGCGATGTGCAGGTAATTCGACTGGCCGATGATCAGCGCCACGCCCTTAAGGCTTTTCGTCTCGGCAACTGCAAGCGCGGTCGCGGCAAGGCAAAGCAGTGCGGCGACGATAGCCGTCAGCCATGCCCGCCACAAACGACTAAGGTTCGAGAGTCCGACAAAAGCCATTTGTCGTTCGTGTCCGCCCTGATGATCCAAACCCTCTATAACGCTGCCAGCCGACGATGATCAAATTCAGGCGCGATTGCGTCGCGGTCGTGGCTCGCCTATCACGGGAAATTCGCCCGTCACGGTAAAAATGTCTCCGCTCACCGAAACCGTCCTTTTCGTCTTCAGCCTTGTCGCGCTCGGCTATCTCGCCGGGTTTACCGGCTATTTGAAGCCAGCGAGCGGCGAGGGGATAGCCGATTTCGCGATCAGCGTGGCGATGCCGCTGCTGTTGTTCCAGACCATGGTGAATGCCGATTTCCACGGCGTGGCGCCCTGGTCGCTGTGGGGCGCCTATTTCGCGGCCGTGGCGATCACCTGGGCCGCCGGCCATCTCGTCACCACGCGGGTGTTCGGGCGCGACGCACGCGCCGGCGTTGTCGGCGGCGTATCGTCGGCCTACTCCAACGTTGTCCTGCTCGGTGCTCCCTTTATTCTCGGCATATTCGGCCCGAGCGGCTTTGAAGTGCTGTCGCTGCTGGTCTCCGTGCATCTGCCGATCATGATGATGGCTTCCATCGTGCTCTTCGAGATGTTTGGCCGGAGCGGTAGCGAGCACGTGCATCCCCTGCGTGTCGTCAGAAGCTTTCTGAAACGGCTGTTTCTCAATCCGCTGATCATCGGCATTCTGGCCGGGCTTGCCTGGCGCATGACCGGGGCGCCATTGCCCGACCTTGCAATGCGTCTGGTCGATGCGCTGGCCGACACGGCAGGACCGGTGGCGCTGTTTGCCATGGGTCTCAGCCTGCGCCGCTTCGGCATATCAGGCAATGTCCGCCCGGCGCTGGCGCTTTCGGCGTTGAAGCTGTTCCTGATGCCGGCACTGGTTCTCGCCTTCGTCTGGCTGCTTGCGTTGCCGCCGTTGACGGCCAAGGTGGCGGTGGTGGTTGCGGCGCTGCCATCCGGCATCAATTCTTATCTCATCGCCGTTCAGTTCAACACCGGCCAGGCGCTGGCGTCGAACCAGATGACCATCGCAACGGCCTGTGCAGCCATCACCACGGCTTTCTGGCTGACTGTCGTCTTGCACGTTTTCGGGTAAGGCATCGGGGTAAGCACGTCGCCTGCTCTCGTCTCGCTGTGGCCCAACCCCTATATGCCATCTTGCGATTGCTTGCGGGCCTTGCCCTCGGTAAAGAGCAGTGGCTCCGGCGTGCCGGCTTCAGTCCATGGCGCACGCTCACCGAAGATTTCACAGACCGGCCCGTCAGGGCGCTGAACGGAGGATAGACCATGCTTCAGAAAACCAGCCATTTCATGCGGCAGGCCAATCTCATCAACGGCGAGTGGGTGCAGGCCGACAGCGGCCAGACGGTCGACGTCAACAATCCGGCCACCGGTCTCAAGATCGGCACCGTGCCGAAGTCGGGCAAGGCCGAGACGCGCCGCGCCATCGAGGCCGCCGCCGTCGCCTTCAAGTCGTGGCGCAAGACCACCGCGCTCGAGCGCTCGAAGCTGCTGCGCAAGCTGCATGACGCGATGATGGACAATCAGGACGTGCTGGCCGAACTGCTGACCATCGAGCAGGGCAAGTCGCTGTTCGAATCGAAGGGCGAGATTGGCTCCGCCGCCGCCTATATCCTGTGGTTCGCCGAGGAAGGCCGCCGCACCTATGGCGATGTCGTGCCCTCACCATGGGCGGACCGCCGCATCCTGGTGACCAAGGAGCCGGTCGGCGTCATTGCCGCCATCACGCCATGGAATTTCCCGTCCTCGATGCTGGCTCGCAAACTCGGCCCGGCGCTCGCCGCCGGCTGCACCGCGGTGGTCAAGCCGGCGTCGCAGACGCCGTATTCGGGTCTCGCCTGGGGCGCGCTCGCCGAGGAAGTCGGCTTCCCCAAGGGCGTCGTCAACATCCTGACCGGTTCGGCCAGCGAGATCGGCGACGAGATTTGCGCCAATCCGCTGGTGTCGAAGATCACATTCACCGGATCGACCGAGGTCGGCAAGCTTCTCATCCAGAAGTCGTCGGTCACCGTCAAGAAGGTATCGATGGAGCTCGGCGGCAACGCGCCGTTCATCGTTTTCGACGACGCCGACCTCGAGCGTGCGGT
Source organism: Mesorhizobium sp. WSM4809 (assembly GCF_055811655.1). Lineage (NCBI taxonomy): Bacteria > Pseudomonadati > Pseudomonadota > Alphaproteobacteria > Hyphomicrobiales > Phyllobacteriaceae > Mesorhizobium > Mesorhizobium sp. WSM4809. The sequence continues at coordinate 113,356 of NZ_JBVVQW010000006.1, read as the reverse complement.
CGCCGGTGCGATCACCGCCAAGTACCGCAATTCCGGCCAGACCTGCGTCTGCACCAACCGCTTCCTTGTCCAGGCTGGTGTCTATGACAAGTTCGTCGAGAAGCTCGCTGCCGCCAGCAACGGGCTGAAGGTCGGCTCCGGCCTCGAGGACGGCGTGCAGCAGGGGCCGCTGATCGACGAGAAGGCGGTGGAAAAGGTCGAGGAACTGATCGCCGACGCCACATCCAAGGGCGGCAAGATCGTGGCCGGCGGCAAGCGCCATGCGCTCGGCGGTTCGTTCTTCCAGCCGACCGTCATTGCCAATGCGACGCCCAAGATGCGCTTCATGAAGGAAGAGATCTTTGGCCCGGTCGCACCGGTGTTCAAGTTCGAGACCGAAGAGGAAGCCGTCGCCCTCGCCAACGACACCGAATTCGGCCTCGCCTGCTACTTCTACACCGGCGATCTCGGCCGCGCGTTCCGCGTCATGGAAGGGCTGAAATACGGCATGGTCGGTGTCAATGAAGGCCTCATCACCACGCCGGAGGCGCCATTCGGCGGCGTCAAGGAATCGGGTCTCGGCAAGGAAGGCGGACATCAGGGCATCGAGGACTACCTCGACACCAAATATGTCTGCATCGGCGGCCTCGGCCTCTGATAGGCTATCCCTGAGATGAGCAGGCCGATAGCCTGCCCATCTCTCGTGGGAAAACCAGCCGAAGTCTCTGGATCAACTGGCATTTACGGGCATGGCGATGAAGGACGGCGAGGTTTTCGGCACGACGCAGGCTGGCGAGCAGGTGCGTCGCTTCACGATCAGGGGCGGCGGCATCACAGCCAACATCATCGGTCTGGGCGCGATCATCCAGGATCTGCGCCTGACCGGGCACGATGCTCCGCTGGTGCTCGGCTATGACAGCCTGGAAGGCTACGAGACGGATACGGCGTTCTTCGGTGCTGTCGTTGGCCGCTACGCCAACCGCATCCGCGACGGCCGCTTCACCATTGGCGGCAGCCGCTACCAGACCGAGCAAAACTTTCTCGACAAGCATACGCTGCATGGCGGCTCGCAAGGTTACTCCCACCGGCCGTGGACGGTTTCCTTGCATGGCAGGGATTTCGTCACGCTGACCCTGCACGATCCCGACGGCGCGATGGGTTTTCCCGGCGCGCTTGATGTCACCTGCACCTACCGGTTGAAGATCCCCGGCACGCTTAGCGTCGAGCTGACAGCCACCTGTGAGGAGCCGACGCTGTGCAATCTCACCCAGCATTCCTACTTCAACCTGGACGATGGCGGCGCCGGAGACATTCTCGACCACAGGATGATGTTGAATGCCGGCGCCTATCTGCCGGTCGATGGCGACATGATCCCGACCGGGGTGGTCAAGCCGGTTGACGGCACGCCGTTCGATTTCCGCCAGGCGCGGCCGTTGCGCATGGAGACCGAGGGCGAACAGCTGCCCTACGACCAGAATTTCTGCCTCGCTTCGACACGCGGGCCGCTCAAACAGGCGGCGTGGACGCAAGGCGCCAGTTCCGGTGTCGAGATGGAGGTCTGGACCACTGAGCCCGGCGTCCAGCTCTATACCGGTCAGTATGTGACGCCGCGCACCGGGCTGGAAGGGCGGAACTACAAGGCCTTTTGCGGTTTGTGCCTCGAGCCGCAGATTTGGCCGGATGCGCCGAACCGGCCCTATTTCCCGCAGGCGACGCTGTGGCCGGGCGCGATCTACCACCACGTCACGGAATACAGATTCCGGCTACCTTAGCCTTCGAACGCCGCCCGCAGCGTCTCGAACGGCGCCAGTGCGCCACGTACCTGCACCACGGCGGCGGCGACACGATGGGCACGACGTGCGGCTTCCAGCGGTTCGTGGCCGGCAAGTCGAGCCGCAAGATAGCCGCCGTTGAAGGAATCGCCGGCGCCCGTCGTATCGGCTGGAGCCGCGACATGGATCGCCGGCACGTCGCGCAGCGTTCCTCCTTTGGCGATCAGCGCCGGCGCTTCGCCATTCTTGACGACGACCTCGCCAACCAATTTCCCGATCCGTTTAGCGGTCACTTGCGGCGTTGCATCCTCAAACAGCATCTGCTCGTCGGGAAAGGTTGGTAATGCGATATCAGTGACGGCAAGGGCTTCGACGATCGCTGCCTGCGCCTCCTCGCGCTCACGCCAGAGCCGCGGCCGGTAGTTGGGGTCGAAGGCGATAAGGGAACTAGCCGAACGCGCCTTGGCGACGGCGGCCAGCAACGCAGCGCGCGCGGCTTTGTCCAGAATTGCCAAAGTGATTCCGGAAAAATAGACAAGTTCCTGATTTTCCAGGTTTTTCGATAATGCGGCCGGGTCCGAGGCAAGCTGCCGCGCGGCGGCGTCGCCACGCCAATAGGTGAAGGAACGTTCGGCTCCCGTCAGCGTGATGGCATAGAGGCCGGGCCGCGCGCCCGCTATGAGCGGGCTGGAGCCGATGCCAATGCCGTTTTCAGCGAAGAAATCGATCTGCCCTTGCGAGAACGGATCGTCGCCGAAGGCCGAGACATAGGTTGCCGGCCGCTCGGTGCTCAGCGCGTGCAGCGCCCACAGCGTGTTGAACGTGTCGCCGGCAAAGCCCATGCGCCAGTTCGGTCCCGTCTGGCCCGACAGTTCGAGCATGCATTCGCCGATCGAGGCGACGCCGTTTCCCGCCATCTACAATCCTCCAGTGATCCCGGTGCTGTAGCTTTTTGCCACCGGCAGCGCCATGCTTGGCAAGCAGGGTTTTTTCCGTCACAGCGTTTTCCCACAGGCTGGCGGGATGCGATCCGTCCGGCAGAGCGTTGTCTGCGGAAGAGGAACCGGTTTGGCATCGATATGGCGTTATCTTCTGGCGGGTCTTGGTCTGGCTGCCTTGCTGGTCGGCATTCTCGCGGTCGTCTTCCTGACGGCGCCGCGGTCGTCGCTGCCTGCCGGCCCGGATGTCTCGCGGACGAAGAACACCGCCAACGCGCTGTTCGTGGCCAGCTTCGCGCCGGAGCGGGGTGTCGTACGGCAGGGCGAACTGCAATCCTGGCTGCTGACCTTGAAGACAAAGGCAGGAGTTCCGGTGGAAGGTGCCGCGATCGCGATTTCGGGCGGTATGCCACTGCACAGTCACGGCCTGCCGACCAGCCCGCAGGCGACCGACTATCTCGGCGACGGGCGTTATCGAATCGAAGGAGTGAAATTCACCATGAGCGGCTGGTGGCAGTTGCATTTCGCCATCTCGGCCACCGCCGGCTCCGACACGGTGCTCTTCAACGTGGTGCTGTGAGCAGGACATGAGGCGGCGTTCGCGTTTTCTGGCGCTGATGGTGGCCGTTGTCCTTGCCGGTTGCACGAAGCCGGATTTTTCCGACGCCGAAAAGACGACCATCGCCTCGCTGGCGCTGTCGTCCCTGCCGGCGCTCAAGCCCGACACCACCAATCGTTTTGCCGACGTGCCGGCGGCTGCCGCACTCGGCTCGACGCTGTTCTTCGACCAGGGCATGAGCGGTGACGGGTCGGTATCCTGTTCGACATGCCACAAGATCGACCGCCAGTTCCAGGACGACCTGCCGCAGGCGGTCGGGGTCGGCCGTACCAGCCGGCGCACCATGCCACTGGCCGGCGTCGCGCGCGATCCCTGGTTCTTCTGGGATGGCCGCCGCGACAGCCTGTGGGCGCAAGCGCTGACGCCGCTCGAAAACCCGCTGGAGCAGGCGGGAAACCGCACCGCCTACGCGCATTACATCAAGGCGCGCTTCGGCGAACGCTATGAGCGCATCTTCGGGCCGCTGCCTGATTTTTCCGGCATGCCGTTGGATGCCAGCCCGCTTGGAAACGATGTCGAGAGGGCGGCCTGGAATGCCATGAGCGGCCCGCAGCGTGACGCTATCAACGGCGTCTTTGCCAATCTAGGCAAGGCGATTGCCGCCTTCGAACGCTCGATCGCGCCGGCGCCAACGCGCTTCGACCGCTTTGCGCTGGACCTCGCCACCGGTGCCGAGCCGAAGGGCGATGCTGTCTTTTCCAAACAAGAAATCCGTGGGCTTAAACTGTTCATCGGCAAGGCCAATTGCGTGACCTGTCACAACGGCCCGCGCTTCACCGACAACAGCTTCCACAACACCGGCGTGCCATCCGTTGCGGGCCTGCCGCCGGATCGCGGCCGTATCGATGCCGTGCACCAAGTCGAGGCGGACCCGTTCAACTGCTTCGGCGCCTATCGCGATGGCGACGCCAGCGCCTGCGGCGAGTTGCGCTTCATGGTCAAGGATGCGCCCGAACTCGTTCGCGCCTACAAGACGCCATCGCTGCGCGGAGCGGCAACGCGGCCGCCCTATATGCATGCCGGGCAGTTTTCGTCGCTCGACGAGGTGGTGGCGCACTATGCGAAGGCCGCGCCCAGCGTTGAGGGGGTGTCAGAAGTTCACCCGCTGGAGCTTTCAGATCGAGAGCGTGCGGCGCTGGTGGCGTTTTTGACGACGCTGGCGGAGTGAGGTTGCCGGCGATAGGAATAGTTGAGCGAAGCGAGGCGAGTTGGTGCTGAAGCGAGCAAAGGAGGTTCTATGAGCCGGAGTATGATTCCCGTCGAGGAAGCCGCCAAGGAATGGTTCAAGGATTCAAAATTCGCTGCCCAATATGAGCATTGGAAGAGGAATTCGCAATCGCAGAGGCTTCGATCAAGGCTCGGTGCGAGAAACAGGAAGCCAAAGTCGTGGGGCGACCGCTGAGCGCCTAATTCCTTAAGCACGGACCGCATGCTTCGGCGATTGGCGCAAACATCCATCGCTTCGTCATCCTGGGGCGTAGCAAGGAGCGAAGCGACGCGGCGCAGACCCCAGGATCCATGCCGGGACTCGGAAGCGCTGCTGCGGTGCGGAATTCTGCTCCGCTGCATTCTTCGGCCGAGGTCGCGGCATGGATCCCAGGGTCTCCGAGACGGAGCTTCGCTCCTGCTTCGCCCTAGGATGACGAAGTTGGGGAGGCTTCAGCCATCCCTACGCTCTACCGATCCTTGACCGTCTCCATGGCCACGAAGGTCGAAGTCTGGGCGACGTGGGGCAGGGCTGAGATGCGTTCGCCGAGGACGCGGCGATAGGCGGCGATATCCCTGGTGCGGACTTTCAGCAGATAGTCGAAGCTCGACGCCATCATGTGGCACTGCTCGATCTCCGGCACGGCCTGTACGGATCGGTTGAAGGCATCGAGCGCGGCGGATCGGGTGTCGGACAATTTCACCTGGACGAAAGCGACATGGCCTTCGCCCATGCGCTCGCGGTCGATGATCGCCTGGTAGCCTCTGATATAGCCGTCCTTTTCCAGCCGCTTCACCCGCGCCTGCACCGGCGTCTTCGACAGGCCGACCTTTGTCGCCAGTTCCGACATGGAAAGCCGGCCATCGCTTGCCAGCGCCGACAGGATATTCCTGTCGATGCGGTCCAATTGGTCTTCTATCATCGAAAATGCAGTCCATATGTCAGTTTTGAGCCGTTATGATAGATCGAATGACCTGCAATGTCGATTTCTTCGGACCGACTGAAAATTCGTACCTGTGCTAGCTTGCGCCATTCGGTCCGGTGACCGCCGGCCCGATCTCCTTTGCTCGATCCATGGGACCGCCATGCCAGCGCTCGATGCCATCCGCCAGCAGATTCGCGCCAACTACCTGCCCGACGAAGACGAGGCCGTGAAGCGGCTTGCCGACGCTACGGCGCTCTCCGGGAAAGACCGCAAGGCGATCTCGGCACGGGCCGCCGATCTGGTGCGGGCGGTGCGCGGCTCGTCGGATCCTCGGCTGATGGAAGTCTTCCTCTCTGCCTATGGTCTCTCCACCAAGGAAGGCGTGGCGCTGATGTGCCTGGCCGAGGCACTGTTGCGCGTGCCCGACACCGAAACGATGGACGACCTCATCGCCGACAAGATCGCGCCGCACGACTGGTCGGCGCATTCGGGCGGTTCAAGCTCCATCTTCGTCAATGCCTCGACCTGGGCGCTGATGCTGACCGGCCGCGTCCTCGATGAGGGCGAGGGCGGCATCGAGGGCACGCTGCGTTCTATGGTGCGGCGGCTGGGCGAGCCGGTCATCCGCAAGGCGGTGGCCGCCGCCATGCGTGAAATGGGCGAGCAGTTCGTGCTCGGCCGCACCATCACGGAAGCCGTCAAGCGCGGCCGGCCGATGACGCAGAAGGGCTACCTCTACTCCTTCGACATGCTGGGCGAGGCAGCCCGCACCGAGGCCGACGCCTTGCGCTATCACAAGGCCTATGCCGACGCGATTTCGTCGCTCGATTCCGGCTCCAACGGTCCTGACATCAGGCAGAACCACGGCATCTCGGTCAAGCTTTCGGCGCTGCATCCGCGCTACGAGGTGGGGCAGAAGGACGAGATGCTGCCTGTCATGGCAGACCGGCTCTTGTCGCTGGCGCTGGCCGCGCGCCATTCGCGCATGGGCCTCAACATCGATGCCGAGGAGGCCGATCGCCTCGATCTGTCGCTCGACGTCATCGAGCGGGTGCTGGCCGAGCCGGAACTCGCCGGCTGGAATGGCTTTGGTGTGGTGGTGCAAGCGTATGGGCCGCGCGCGGCCTTCGCCATCGATTGGCTCTATGCGCTGGCCAGGAAATACGACCGCAACATCATGGTGCGGCTGGTCAAGGGTGCCTATTGGGACACCGAGATCAAGCGCGCGCAGACGCTCGGACTGTCAGGCTATCCCGTCTTCACCCGCAAGACCAACACCGACGTTTCCTACATGGCTTGCGCGAAAAAGCTGCTATCGATGACCGACCGCATCTATCCGCAATTCGCCACCCACAATGCCCACACCGTCGCCGCCATCTTGGCGATGGCGGACAATCGCGATTCCTTCGAGTTCCAGCGCCTGCACGGCATGGGCGAGGCGCTGCACGAGACGGTGCGCCGGTCCGAAGGCACGCGCTGCCGCATCTATGCACCGGTCGGTGCGCATTCCGATCTGCTGGCCTATCTGGTCCGCCGGTTGCTGGAGAACGGCGCCAACTCCTCCTTCGTACACCAACTGACCGACGAGGACGTCGAGCCGGAGGACATTGCGCGCGATCCGCTCGAAACGGTCGAGAGCCAGGGTCCGGCCGCCAATCCGGCGATAGCCCGGCCTTCCCAGATCTTTGGAGCCGGGCGTCGCAATTCGAAAGGATTCGACATCGCCGACACGGTCACGCTGGCGGCGATCGACAAGGCCAGGGCGGCCTTCGCCGGGCCGGATCGCTGGCATGCCAAGCCGATCACCCGTGCCGCCGGCTACGGCAAGCTGCGTCCGATCGTCAACCCGGCAAAGCCTTCCGAAGTGGTCGGCACGGTCAGCGAAGCCGCCGCAAAGCAAGTCGCGACCGCCGTGCGCTTTGCGGTGGAAGCGCAGCCGGCCTGGGCAAAACGTCCCGTTGCCGAGCGCGCTGCCATCCTCAATCGTGCCGCCGATCTCTATGAGGCGAATGCGGTCGAGTTCTTTGCACTCGCCACCCGCGAGGCCGGCAAATCGCTGGCCGACGGCGTCGCCGAAGTGCGCGAGGCCGTCGACTTCCTGCGCTACTACGCCACCGAGGCGGCCAATGCGGAGGCGGGCACGCAAGCGCGGGGCGCCATCGTCTGCATTTCACCGTGGAATTTTCCGCTCGCCATCTTCACCGGCCAGATCGCGGCCGCGCTCGTCACCGGCAATTCGGTCATCGCCAAGCCGGCCGAGCAGACGCCGCTGATCGCCTTCCGCGCCGTCGAATTGCTGCGCGAGGCCGGTGTGCCGGAAGATGTCATCCAGCTCCTGCCCGGCGACGGCCCGTCGGTCGGTGGCCCGCTGACCGCTGACCCGCGCATCGCCGGCGTATGCTTCACCGGCTCGACCGAGGTTGCCAAGCTGATCGAGAAGCAATTGGCCCAGACGGCCGAGCCCGACGCCATGCTGATCGCCGAGACCGGCGGCCTTAACGCGATGATCGTCGATTCCACCGCGCTGCCCGAACAGGCGGTGCGCGATATCCTGGCCTCGGCCTTCCAGAGTGCCGGCCAGCGCTGCTCGGCGCTGCGCGTGCTCTACGTGCAGAAGGACGTCGAGAAGAAGATGCTGGAGATGCTGAAGGGCGCCATGGAGGCGCTCAATGTCGGCGATCCCTGGCGGATTTCGACCGATGTCGGCCCGGTCATCGACGACGAGGCACAGAGCTCGATCCGCGAGTACTGCACGAAAATGGGCCTGCAGGGCCGGCTGATCGCCAAGCTCGAAGCGCCGAAGGAAGGGCGCTTCGTCGCGCCCCACGTCTTCCGCGTCAAGGGTATCGAGGATATGGAGCGCGAGGTGTTCGGGCCGGTGCTGCATGTCGCCACCTTCGACGCCGACGAGATCGACGCGGTCATCGCTGCCATCAACCGCAAGGGCTATGGCCTGACCTTCGGCCTGCACACCCGGATCGAGGGCCGCGTGCAGCATTTCGTCGACGGCATCCATGCCGGCAACATCTATGTCAACCGCAACCAGATCGGCGCCGTCGTCGGTTCGCAGCCGTTTGGCGGCGAGGGGCTTTCAGGCACCGGTCCGAAGGCCGGCGGCCCGCACTACCTCCGCCGCTTCCGCAAGGGGCCGGAGGCTGGCACCCATGTGCAGGATGGCCACAAGGTCACGGCGACCGAACTTGCCGACAATCTGCCCGATCCCGCACTTGGCGGCTGGTCGACGCGGCCCGACCGGATCGCCATTCTGAGGAAGCATCTGCGCGGCAAGGGTGCTGCGGCCATTGGTGCGGCCGCCGGCATCGATTTCGGCCAGGTCGACCTGCCTGGGCCGACCGGCGAGGCCAACACGCTGTCGCTGTCGCCACGCGGACGGGTGCTGTGCCTTGGTCCTGACGGCGATACGCTGCTGGCGCAGACGATCCAGGCGCTCGCCGCCGGCAATGCGGTGCTGGCGGTGGCGCCCGGCGCACCGGCAGCCCTTTCTGCGTTGACCGGCAAGGGCCTGCCGCTGGCCGCCATCGACGGCCGGCCGGATCCGGTCGAGGCGCGCGCGCTACGCGTCGACGTCGTCGCTTTTTCAGGCACGTCCGAGGCCGCGCGCATCGTGCGCAAGGTCATCGCCGACCGCTCCGGCCCGATCGTGCCGCTGGTCACCGAGGTGCTCAACCCGGCGGCTTATGCGCATGAGCGCGCGGTCTGCGTCGACACCACCGCTGCTGGCGGCAATGCGAGCTTGCTGGCCGGGGCCTGACCCCGGTCAACTTTTGTTTTTATGCATGTCGTTGTCCCAAAAATCGGGACCACTTTTGGACGACATGCATTACGCGCCTTCGACGACCGAAAAACCCTCGAACTGCGGGTGGCCGAGATAGTGGACCTTTGTCGTGCCGACATTCCTGTGGGCGGCGCGGAAATTCTCGGACTTGGTCCAGGCGATAAAATCGTCGTGGCTGGCCCACACCGTGTGCGACGCGAAAAGCGTATAGCCTTCGGTCTCGTTGACCGGGCCACGCAGCAGATGGAATTCCCTAAACCCCTTCATCTCAGCAAGGCTGGAGTCGCGGTTCTTCCAGACGGCTTCGAAATCGTTCTCCGAGCCGGTCTGCACCTTGAAGCGGTTCATTGCGATGTACATGGCGGTTCCTTTCGTACGGATGTTGATGATTGGCGGCTGCAGCGTTTGTTCTGCGCACATTCAAAATGGGCCGATTTCGGTCTCGAACTCCAAATTTGCGCTTGCTGCCTGTGGTGGAATCGGAGGGAAGGGGGCTGCCTTGCGGACAATGCCAAGCGCTGCCTGATCGAAAGCCGCCGATCCTGAGGTTTCCAGAATGCGCAACTCGTTTATGTTGCCCTTCCTGCCTATGACGAATGTGACAACCGCATTGTTGCGTGCCGCCAGCTGTAGGGAAGGCGGGAGGGTGCGATTGACGCTGCCGAGCTTTCTAAAAACATCGCCGCGGTAGTTGTCTTCCGCGGCCGTGCCTGCCTCCTTTTGCCTTTTGCCCTTGCTGGCTGCTTGCGCCGACCGGTCCTCGCCATCCGCCGCGCCGCGCTTCTCATCCGCCGTCTTTGAAGGGACAGCTGCCGGAGTTGGCCTGGCTCCAGGGATCGGAGGCCGCTCCGGAACGGCGACAGGCGCTTCCGTGCTCTCGGCCTGAACGGTTGGCTCCGCTGGTGTTTCGGCCTTCCTATCCACGGTCTGATCATCGGAGCGCGGGGCGCCGGCCACCAATATGTCGGGTGTCAGCGTCTGCTGTTTGACAGCTTCCGGCAAAGGCTTGAGCGGCTTTGCTGCGTCCTTCACGGGTTGCGAAGGCTCCGTTGGCGGCGACGGCTTGGGCGGCGTTGCCGGCTGTGGTTTGGCCGGTTGCGGGCTGGGCACCAGTGCAACGTTTATTGCCGCCGGGTCCTTGTCCAGCGCGCTGCCGGCCACGTTGCTGCCCGACTGTTCACTACCTTCCGGCTGCTCGGCGTCCTGGAAACTGGAAATCCCCGTAGGGGAGATCAGAAAGGCCGCCGCCACCGCGACATGGAGCAGGCAGGAGACGACGATCGCCGCCGTCCATTTGCGGCTCCAGGCCGATGGCCGCGGCAGCGCGAGCGGCTCGGTTGGCTCTATGGTCAGCTCGGCGCCGGCCTCGGGGAGGGGATTGATGTCCTGCATGTCTCGCCGCGAGACCTGCAGCGACAAGAGCAGAGTTGTCAAATCAAGATCGTTCGCCGGCAGTCTGCTATCGTCGGCCAGAGGCTGCACTACGGTGTTTCGCGGGAATGCATGATGCAGCCCCACCTCAGACTCCGAAAGCGATCCCGGTCTTGGTGTCCGTCTTCAGCTTTCGCATGCAGGCGTTCGGTTCGACGCCGGTACCGGTGCATTCGGTCGCGCTGTTGATCAGCACGCGGCTGACTTTCGAGCACTCGGTGCCGGCCAGATCGAAACGCGTCACCTTGGTCTTGCCTGCCGGCAACTCCTTGAAGTCGAGCACGGTCAGCCGGTCGACGACGCCGGCCTCGTTGAACAGGGCGATCTCGAACGCCGCCTTGGACAGGTCGGCGCCGAGATTGTTGTTGACCACGAACGTCAGGCGGCAACCCTTGTCGGAAGGTTGCGCACCGTTGAGTTCAAGGGTCAGCGCAGGGACCGGCGCGGACTCTTGTGCCCACGCCGGAACCATCGCAAGCGACATCGCCAGCATCGAGGTCAGCAGACGAAGGGATGTCATCAAGCTCGTCATGGTCATCAGCCTCCAAATCGCATCGTCGCCGCCAGCTTCAGGGTGACGCCGGGCTCGTAGGCCGCGAAAACCGGCTGCGGCGGCTGGCCGGCCGTGGTCAGGTTGAGCGGGTTGGCGTATTTTACATCGAACAGATTGTCGGCGCGGAAATCAATCTTCAAATTGTCCGTCGCCTGGTAGCTGGCGAAAGAGTTGACCAGCGTGTAGTCCTCGGCGATCGGATTGCCCTTGGGCTTGCCATTGTATTGCACTTCGCCGCCCACGGTCAGCTTGTCCTCGAGGAAGCGCAAGCCGAGCTGCGCGGTGACCTGGGATGAGGGGATGGTCAGCAGGTCGGCCCGAACGTCCTTGTAGGAAATGGTATGACCACTGGTGATTGAGGCCGAGAGCCCGGCATAGCCCCATCCGGCATCATAGACGCCCTCAAGTTCGAAGCCGTCGATCTTGGCCTTGGCAAAATTCTGGTACTGGAAGCATATCGGGATACCGGATCCGCTCGGGCAGCCGGCTGTCGGGTCAAACCGCGACAGGGTAACGCCATCGATGTAGTCTTCGACATCGTTGTTGAAATAGGCTGCCTTGATGCGCAGCGCATCGCCGACTTCGAGGATGTCATCCTGCTTGTAGTTGACGCCGAATTCGACGGTCTTTCCGGTTTCCGGCCGCAGATTGGGATTGGGCAGGAACGGGAAGGTGACACCTGCCGGATGGCGACCGCTGATCAGTGTTTCCGACAGGGAGGGTGACCGGTATCCTTCCGCATAGGTGCCGTAGAATTGCAGGCCGGCAAGGCTGGCGCTATCAAAAGGCGAGACGCCGACGGTGATGCGTGGCGACAACCGGTCCCCCGACGTTTCGTGTGTGTCATCCTTGAGGCTGTAATTGTCGTAACGCAGCCCGGCGATGACTTCGAGCCACTCCCAGGTGAGCTTGTCCTGGACATAGGCGCCGGAGACGTTCCGCTTGCCGGAAGGCGTATAGAAGCTGTCGCCACCGGCCGTGCCGCCGGTCTCGACTTTATCGCCGGCCCAGTCGCCGCCATAGGTCAGTTCGTGCGCGATTCCCGCAGTCTCGAATCTGGACGTGTTCCAAATGTCGATGCTGGTCGTGCCGATGTCGAATGTCGATGTCGAGCCAGCCGGCAAAACAACTGGAAGGCCGGTGCTCGGGTCAAACCGGTTGAGAGGCACGAGGCTGGTCAGATCGAGATTGGTCTTGTTGTAGGAGGTGTTGATATGGAGATCGAGCCAGCTCTTGTCCTCATCCGTAATGTTGTAGCGGGCGGTGAAGGTGTTCGACTTCAGGTCGACGTCATTGACCGGCACGCCGCCGCTGATCTCGTTCCAGCCGTCGCTTGAGCCGACCCAGCCGAGCTTCAGCTCACTGTTGTCGGTCGGCCGGATGGTTGTCTTGAGCAGGCCGCTAAGCACATCGAAGCCGGTGCCCTTGACGGTGTCGCCACCGCCATCCTTGTAGTCGTCATAGTTGCGGTAGACGATGTTGCCGAGCACATCCCAGTTCTCGTTGAGGCGGTAGGCACCGGATGCGCTTGTTGTCCAGCCCTTGCCGTTGCTCTCATAGCGTCCCGTGACGGAGCCGGCCCATGTTTCTTCCGGCTTAAGGAAATCCCCGGCGTCCTTGGTGTCGAAGAAGACGACGCCGCCGATGGCGCCTGAGCCATAGGTGTTGGCGACAGGACCACGGATAACATCCACGGATTTGACGAGTTCGGGGTCGATGTAGAAGGTCGACTGCGTGCCGTGGTCGGAACGCTGGAAGTTCTGACGGGCGCCGTCGACGATGACCGCGACGCGACCAAAATCCTGCAAGCCTCGGATGTTGATACTGGTGCTGACGCGTCTGGCGTCGGCCTGCGCCGCGACGCCGGGCACGCCAAGCAGCATCTCATTCGGCGTCGTCGCCATGCGGCGGTCGAGCTGTTCCTGGCCGACATGGCTGGTCGATGCCAGCGATTCGATCGCCGTCTCGCCGGTGCGGCTGATGACGAGGATCTTGTCGAGCAGCGTTGCTCCCGCTGGTGCGGCGTTTTCTTCTTCAGCCTTCTTCGTTTGCTCTGTCGGCTGCGCCGCTTGCTGGGCGTTAGCCAATTGCGCCGACAAGGCGATAGCCGCCACGCTTGCCAACAATGCCGCCGCGCCGTTCGCCGCCGACCGGCCACGCCATTCCCAAGTCACCAACCCCATGCCCCAACTCCAAAGTCCAGGTTTCATGCTGGCTGGCCCGGGGCTGGCTGGCATTTTTGATCGTCTCCGGCGTCTTAAATGTTGACTCATTTAATCCGGTATTGCACTGACTAGTAAACATGATTATTCAAGTCAAGAAATGAATCGGATTACGCAACGCCTAGCCAGACGCCCGGCACAGGAAAGGGATCGACAGAGATGAACACCCACAATCCCAACGATTTTCGCTATCGCGTCCGCCGTTCCGACGATGCCTCGGCCCCCACCCGTTTCGACCGGGTTCCGCTGGCGGTGCGAACCCTGTCCAGCAACACTCTGTTCCAGGGCGAGCACGAGATCGGCATCGAGCATCACGGTGCGCTCTACCGGCTGAAGATCACCCGTCAGGGCAAGCTCATTCTCAACAAGTAAGGCTAGAGCGGTTCACCGTTTCACGGAAACGCCGAACCGCTCTAGCTCTTTGTTTTAACGCAATTCCGGACGGAAAACCGTTTCACACTTTTCCCGGAATTGCTCTAGGCAGCAGGGACGAAACATGGATCAGCGCGTAAAACCCGCCCCGCATGAAATCCGGCGGGCACGGACAGACAATCCGAAGACGCGCGAGCGTGATCTGGCTGCCCAGCTCGGCATTTCGGAAGCCGAACTGGTCGCCGCGCATTGCGGCGACGGCGTCGTGCGCATCGAGCCGCGCGTCAACGATCTTCTGACCGGCCTCGAGGCCGTCGGCGAGGTCATGGCGCTGACCCGCAATGAGAGCGCGGTGCACGAAAAGATCGGCGTCTATGACAAGGTCGTCACCGGCAACCACAATGCCATGGTGCTTGGCGAAAACATCGACCTGCGCATCTTCCCGAAGGTCTGGGCACACGGCTTTGCCGTCGAGAAGCGAGACGGCGACGAAATCCGCCGCAGCCTGCAGTTTTTCGATGCGGCGGGCGAGGCCGTGCACAAGGTGCATTTGCGTCCGGCCTCCAGCCTCTATGCCTATCAGAAGCTGGTTGCCGCGCTCGAATCGTCCAATCAGGAGCCGACCGTCGACATTTCGGGACCACTCCCCGATGACGAGAGCCATGGCGACGAAGCGGCCGCCAATCTCGACGATCTGCGCGACCGCTGGAGCCGGCTGACCGATGTGCACCAGTTCTTCGGCATGCTGAAGACGCTGAAGCTCAGCCGCCGGCAGGCGGTGCGCCTGGTCGGGCAAGACTATGCCTGGCAGCTCGACAATGATGCCGTCCGTGCCATGTTTCATCACGCTGCGGAGGGCGAGATGCCGATCATGTGCTTTGTGGGAAACCGCGGCTGCATCCAGATCCATTCCGGTCCGATCAAGTCGATCAAGCCGATGGGGCCATGGATCAACGTGCTGGACGAAACCTTCCACCTGCATTTGCGCACCGACCACATCCAGGAGGTCTGGGCGGTGCGCAAGCCGACCAAGGACGGTCATGTCACCTCGCTTGAGGTCTATGATTCCGACGGCAAGATGTTCATCCAGTTCTTCGGCAAGCGTCATGAAGGCGAAAGCGAGCGGGACGACTGGCGCTTCCTGGCGGAAAACCTGCCGCGCATCCCAAGCGCGACCGCAGCCTGAGGAAAATGCGATGCGTTTTTTCCCAAGATTGTCGACCGTGCGCGGATCTATTTTCCGGCCGGTGATCGGTATCTCCATGGCTGTTATCGCACTGCAATCCGCCAGCGCCATGGAAGGCACGGCCGTGTTTGCCGATCCTTCGAAAATCGTGGCCGTTGGCGGCTCGATCACCGAGATCGTCTATGCGCTCGGCGAGGAAAAGCATCTGGTGGCTCGCGATTCCACCAGCCGGTACCCAAAGGCGGCGCTTGAGCTGCCCGATGTCGGCTATATGCGTGCGCTGTCACCGGAAGGCGTGCTCTCGGTCAACCCGACCGGCATCCTGGCGTTGCATGGCAGCGGTCCCAAGGAAGCCGTCGACGTCTTGAAGAAGACGAGCGTGCCGTTCATCGAAGTGCCCGAGCACTATAGCCACGAAGGCATCCTCGAAAAGGTCCGTATCGTCGGCAAGGCGCTCGGCGTCGACGCCAAGGCCGAGGTGCTCGCCGGGGAGCTCGATGCCAAGCTCACGGCAGCCGAGAAGCCGACGACGTCGATCAAGGAACGCAAGCGCATCCTGTTCGTGCTGTCGATACAGGGCGGCAAGATCCTGGCGGCCGGCAGCGAGACCGCGGCCGACGGTATGGTCAAGCTGGCTGGCGGCGTCAACGCGGTCGAGGGCTTTTCCGGCTACAAGCAAATGTCCGACGAGGCGATCATAACCGCCAGACCGGACGTGATCCTGATGATGAGCAATGCCGGGCCTCCGGTCTCGGACGACGAACTGTTCGGCAATCCGTCGATCGCCTCGACGCCGGCCGGAAAGGCGCGCAAGCTGATCCGCATCGACGGTGCCTATCTGCTCGGCTTCGGGCCACGCACGGCCGATGCCATCCACGACCTCGCTGTCTCGCTTTATGGCGGGCAGGTCACGGACTGAACGGGCGGATCATGGTCGATCAATCGATCGCCGGCCCGGTGATGGCAAGCGTATCCGAAGGCGACAGGTCGGGCCGCGCCCGCATCGTCATCCTTCTGCTGTGCCTGGGGTTGGCGGCTGCCGTTTATCTGTCGCTGACATCGGGGGCTTCGGACGCTTCGGCCGTCAACGTCATCGGGGGCTGGCTGTTCGGCACAGTGCCTGATGACGCCGCGGTGAGCGCCCGCGACAGCCTGATCGTCTATGACATCCGCCTGCCGCGCATCATCCTCGGCATGCTGGTCGGCGCGGCGCTCGCGGTCTCCGGCGCGGTCATGCAGGGACTGTTCCGCAATCCGCTGGCCGACCCCGGCCTGATCGGCGTCTCGGCCGGCTCCAGCCTCGGCGCGGTTGCCGTCATCGTGCTCGGCGCCACGATGTTGGCTCCGGTGACCGCCTTGCTTGGCACGCTTGCACTGCCGCTGGCGGCCTTCTGTGGCGGGCTCGCCACCACGCTGGTGCTTTACCAGGTCGCGACGCGGCGGGGGCAAACCTCGGTTGCCACAATGCTGCTTGCCGGCATCGCGCTGGCGGCGCTCGCCATGGCGCTGACCGGCATCCTCATCTTCATGGCCGACGATCGCCAGTTGCGCGACCTGACCTTCTGGCAACTCGGATCGCTCGGCGGCGCGACTTGGGCGAAGATCGCGTCGGTAGGGCCGATCATCGTGCTGGCGCTGGCGGCGATGCCGTTCCTGGCACGCGGCCTCAACGCGCTGGCGCTTGGCGAGGCGACCGCCGGTCATCTCGGCATTCCGGTGCAGCGGCTGAAATACACGGCCATCGTCGGCGTCTCTGCCGCGGTCGGCGCATCCGTCGCCGTCAGCGGCGGCATCGGCTTCGTCGGCATCGTGGTACCGCATCTGCTGCGCCTGCTGATTGGTCCGGACAATCGCTATCTGCTGCCGGCGTCGGCGCTGCTCGGTGCCTCGCTGCTGCTTCTGGCCGACGCGGTCGCACGCACCATCGTTGCGCCGGCCGAACTGCCGATAGGCATCGTCACCGCGATAGCGGGCGCGCCGTTTTTCCTTTGGATCCTGCTGCGCAAGCGCGGCGTGGTTGATTTGTGAGGCTTGATGATCGAGGCCAAGGATGTTTCGGTTGATATCGGCGGCAAGCCTATCGTCAGCGGTATCGATTTCCACGCGCGGCCCGGCGAGATCGCCGCCATCGTCGGCCCCAATGGTTCAGGCAAGACGACCTTCCTCAAAGCGCTCTCCGGCGAACTCGCCTACACCGGGCGCGTTGCCCTCAACGGCCGAGATCTCTCGACGATGAAGCCGGTCGAGGTGGCCGTCCATCGTGCGGTGCTGCCGCAGGCGACGACGCTGTCGTTCCCGTTCACCGTGCGGGAAGTGGTCAAGCTCGGCCTTGTCGGCGGCCGCTCAGGCGTCTTGCCGGGCGAGGATGCGCGGCTGCCGGAACGGGCGCTGGCGCGTGTCGATCTCCACGGCTTTGCCGGCCGTTTCTACCAGGAGCTTTCGGGCGGCGAGCAACAGCGCGTCCAACTCGCACGTGTGCTGTGCCAGGTCTGGGCACCGGTGCTCGACGGCAAGCCGCGTTTTCTGTTCCTCGACGAGCCGGTTTCCAGCCTCGACATCAAGCACCAGCTGATCATCATGAACATTGCCCGCGACTTCGCCAGAAGGGGCGGCGGCGTGGTCGCCATCCTGCACGACCTCAATCTGACCGCCATGTATGCCGACCGGATCTTCGTCATGCATCGCGGCAGGCTGGCCGCCACCGGGTCGCCGCGAGATGTGCTGAGCGATGACCTGATCGAAAAAGTGTTCGACTGCCGGCTCAGGGTCGGCGTGCTGCCGGCCGGCAATATGCCGTTCGTGCTGCCTCAGTCAGCGGCTTGATTGCAGATCTAGCCCGCGCCCCTGCTGGGTCAGGCAGCTGGTGCGCGGCGCTCCAGCATGTCGATTCCGAGCAGGTTGCGCACATTCGGACGTGCCGCCACGAGGTCGGCGATCGTATAGCGCTCCAGCACGGCGAAGAACGCGTTCAGCGCCTCGCGCAGCGCCGAGTTCAGCGCGCAGCTATCGACGAGCGGGCATTCGGCGGCATCGTTCTCGAAGCATTCGGCCATAGCGAAGCTCTCTTCTGTCACGCGCACGACATCGAACAGGCTGATGGCTTCGGCCGCCCGGCCAAGCTTGACGCCGCCATTCCTACCGCGCACGGTCTGGACGAGGCCGTGCTCGACCAGGGGCTGCAGGATCTTGAACAGGAAAAGCTCCGACACCGAATAGGCGGCCGCGATCTCGGGGATGCGGCTCAATCGGTCATCATTGGCCGCGCAATACATCAAGATGCGCATGGCATAGTTGGTCTGGCGCGTAAGCCGCATTTTGTCCTCACAAGGCACTGGTGCGGTGCAACCACGCCAGATCTGGAAATTTTGCTGATATGGCTTTGACCCGAATTTCCGGATTCGCCACATTGGCTCGGGCGGAATATGGCCTATACCTTGGAATAATTCCAGACTAGCTTCGTGCGATAGATGAATTTTCTCCTCAACTTTGTGTGCGCGGCCGGGGAAAGTTCCGGACGAAACCCGCTGTCGCGGGTATTTCGGCCATCGGAACACTAAATAGGCTGAGATCGACGAGGAGCGGCTCACCCATGTCACAATCGGCTTCGCCCCTGGCGCCGGTCCGTTTCGATGCCGAGGCGGATGCCAGGCTTTCCGCGTTGCGGCGGACAAAATTCCTTGCGGCGGCCGCACTGGCGCTTTGCGTGCTGGTGTTTGCGCTCGCCAAATCCTTCGAGCGCACCTATCCATGGCTCGGCTTCGTCGCCGCCTTTGCCGAGGCCGCGACCATCGGCGGTCTGGCCGACTGGTACGCGGTGGTGGCGCTGTTCAGGCGGCCGCTGGGGCTGCCGATCCCGCACACGGCCATCATCCCGGAGAACCAGAACCGCATCGCCGACAATCTCGGTCGCTTCATCGAGGCCAACTTCCTGGCGCCTGAACCGGTGCGCGAAAAGCTCGCCGAGGTGGATTTCTCGGCACTCGTCGCCGACTGGCTGGCCGATACGGAGCGCGCCGCCGGCCTGTCGCGCTTCGTCGTGCGGCTGGTGCCGCAGACGCTGGCCGCTGGCGAGCAATCCGGCCTGCGCGGCTTCGTCACCAGCCGCATGCTCGAACAGATCGAAAAGGTGCCGCTGGCGCCGCTGGCCGCCGAGCTGTTGTCAGCGCTTACCGACGACCGCCGCCACCAGAAACTGTTCGACGAGTTCACCAAGGTGATCGGCAGGTTCCTCAATGACGAACAGGCGCTGGCGACGATGCGCGAAAAGATCCGCGAGGAACTGCCGTCGCTGTTCAACCTGTTCCGCGCCGACGCCTATCTCCTGAAGAAGATCGTCGCCTCGGCCGGCTCGCTTCTCGACGAGGTGAGGGCCGATCCCGACCACCCGATGCGCGCCGAATTCGACCGCTTCGCCCAAGGCTTCGTCGAGAAGCTGAGAACATCGAAGCAATACGCCAAACGGGCCGAGAAGCTGAAGCGCGACTTCCTGGCCCGGCCGGAGGTCAAGGGGTTGGCCGGCGAGATGTGGGCAAGCCTCAGCCAGTTCATCGAGCAGGACGCCAAGGCGCCGAATTCGGTTGTCCGCGCGCATCTTGCCAACATGTTCGTCGAGGTCGGTCGCCATCTTGCCGGGGATGCGCAGATCCGGGCCGACATGAACCAAGGGTTCGTGGTGGCTCTGGCGTCGTTCGTGGAGAGCCAGAAGGCCGGCGTGTCGACATTCATCGCCGACCAGGTCAAGCGCTGGGATCTTGCGCAGCTGACGCGGCTGATCGAGATGAACATCGGTCGGGACCTGCAGTATATCCGCTTCAACGGCATGATCATCGGCGGGCTCGCCGGTGTCGTGCTCTATGTGGCCGAGCGGCTGTTCCTCGTGAATTGATGCGCGACCAGACTGGCGCTCACTCCTCCGTGTCCGAATGCGAGTGCTATTCTCCCGCCGAGGGTGCCCGCATCATGCGGCAAAGGGGAGCAAACGAGCATGGCGAAACAACCGGAATCCGATTCCTTCATGGACATGTTCGGCAGGTTCGGCCGCGACCTGAAGGTGCCCAATGTCGATGTCGAGGCGATCCTCGCCCATCACCGCAAGAACCTCGAAGCGCTAGAGAAATCGACACGAGCCAGTGCCGCCGGCGCGACCTCGCTGTTGTCCAGGCAGCGCGAGATGCTGGAGGACACGCTGCGCGAGGTCACGGACATGGCGCAAAGCTACAGGGCGCCGGGCAATCCGCAGGAACTGATGACCAAACAGACGGAGTTTG
Source organism: Mesorhizobium sp. WSM4809 (assembly GCF_055811655.1). Taxonomy (NCBI): domain Bacteria; kingdom Pseudomonadati; phylum Pseudomonadota; class Alphaproteobacteria; order Hyphomicrobiales; family Phyllobacteriaceae; genus Mesorhizobium; species Mesorhizobium sp. WSM4809. The sequence continues at coordinate 93,089 of NZ_JBVVQW010000006.1, read as the reverse complement.
CCAGAAAGTCTTTCGAAGTCGCATTGAAGAATGCGGGCGAAGTGGCTGAACTGGTCAAGAAATCCGGCGCCGAATCGGTCGACATCCTGCGCACGCGCATCAAGGAGGCGATGGAGGAAATCCGCGCCGGCTACGAGAAGAAGTAGCGGAAATGGCCGAGGCTGGCTCGTTGCTGCCAGCGGCCCCTGAAGCCTGGAAATCCCGATTTAGCCTGCGACTGCGCTCGCGGCGTGGCACGATTGCGGCCGAAACCGGCGGAACGGATTCGCGCCGAGCGAATTGACAGAGGCCGTCAGTTCGTGGTCCGGAGGCTCTGGAAGCGATCGGGAAACCAGGAATGAACGAAATACGGCCTAAAGCGCCGCCGACCTACGAGCAGTTGAGGATGATGGCCGGGCAGGAGCTTGGCGTATCGGAGTGGACGACGGTCGACCAGAACCGCATCGACCAGTTCGCCGAATGCACCGGCGACCACCAATGGATCCATGTCGACCCTGAAAGGGCGCGGCGGCAAAGCCCGTTCCGCACGACGATTGCGCATGGCTATCTGACGCTGTCGATCATCGGCGCACTGGCGCTCGGCATGGGCATCGTGCCCGAGAACACCCAGGCTGCCTTCAATTATGGCTTCGACAAGGTGCGCTTCCTGGCGCCGGTCAAGGTCGGCGCGCGCATCAGGCTGCGCATCACGCTGCTGTCCATGGAGGACAGGGGGCCCGGCCAGTATCTCATGAAGGCAGCCAATACGGTCGAGATCGAAGGCGAGGAAAAGCCTGCCTTGACGGCTGAAACGCTGGTCATGCTCTATGAACGCCGCAAGCGGGCAGGCGCCTGAGCCTGTTTGGAAATTCTACTCTCTGAGCGGTGTGGCGCGTCACGAACCCCTGGATTCCGTGCGGCCTGCGGCGCGGGCAGAGAGCAGCGCGAGGACCAGCGCGATCAGCGCCAGCACCGTCGCCGTCTGAAATGTGACCTGCATTCCCCGGGCGGCGGCCTCGGAACCCAAAAGACCAATGCCTTCGTGCCCCTTGGCCGATGCGACGGCGAATATGGCGCCCATCAACGATGCGCCGGTGATGAGGCCGAGATTGCGCGCAAGGTTGAGCAGGCCGGAGACGACGCCGCGCTGGCCGGCACTGATGCCGGCCATGACGGCTGCATTGTTGGATGTCTGGAACAGCGCGTAGCCGATGCAGGTGACGGTGATCGGAACGACATAGCCGGCAATGCCGAGCGTCACCATGGCGAGCGACAGCAGGAACGTGCCCGTGGCGAGGCTGAGCAGGCCGGCGACCATCATCCTGTGGGCGCCGAAATGATCGGTCAGGCGTCCGGCGACCAGCGCCGACAGGGCCGAGACAAGCGGGCCGGTCGACAGCACGAGGCCGACCATTGCGGCATCGAGCCCAAGTCCGCGTGACAGGTAGAATGGAGCCACCACGAGGGTCGCCATCATGACGGTGGCGACAACGAGGCTCATGGCGAGGCTGGCGCTCAGTTGGAAGTCGCGGAAGCTGGCAAGCTGGATCAAGGGGTTTTTCACACTCGCCTGCGCGGCGGCGAAAAGAAAAACACCGATGCCGGCAGCGACCAGCAGGCCGACGTTGAGCGGTCCGAAATTGCCTCTACCAAGCGTCATGGCCAGCGCATAGGCGGCCAATGTCAGGGCCAGCAGGACAGTGCCCATGACATCGAACGTGCCTCGGTCGGCCTGCGCTGTCTTGCTGCGCGCCGGCAAGGCACGCCAGGCGAGAGCGAAGGTGAGCACACCCAGCGGGACATTGACGAGGAAGATCGCGCGCCAGCCAAAGCCGGCGATCAAAAGGCCGCCGAGCGAGGGGCCAAGTGTCGTACCGATCGCGGACATTGCGCCGAGCAGGCCCATGGCGCTGCCAATTCTGTCTTTGGTCACGGTTTCGGCGACAAAGGCCAGCGTCAGCGCCATCATCAGCGCCGCGCCAAGTCCCTGCACGGCGCGTGCGGCGATCAGCAGCCACAGCGTCGGCGCCAGGCCGCAGAGCACCGATGCCGATGTGAACAGCGCGATGCCGCCAAGCAGCAACGGCCGGCGTCCAAACATGTCGGCCAGCCGGCCGGCGCTGACGATCAGTGTGGTGATGGCGAGCAGATAGGCCAGAACAACCCATTGCACGGACTGGAACGTCGCGCCGAAATTCTGCATCAGCGACGGCAGCCCGACGCTGGCAATGCTGGTTCCCAGCGAGGATAGCAGCGTGGCGAGCGACAGGCTTGCCAACGCCCAGCCGGCGGATTGCATCTGTGGCGGTGCCGATGTCAGCCCGTCCCGATTTTGCTCAGCGATTGCCACGGCGATCTCCTTCCATCAGTCCCACAACCGGAACTGCTGGAGATCTAGTTCCGTGGCCAATGTGGCGGAAGGCGCAGCATTTGCATCTTATTCATGCGTTTGGCGCCATATCATGCCATGATCTGCCGATGACATCACCCGATCTCAACCTATTGTTCGCTCTCGACATCCTGCTGACCGAAGGCAGCGTGGCGCGTGCCGCCAGCCGCCTGCGCCTCAGCCCCTCGGCGATGAGCCGGACGCTGGCGCGGTTGCGCGAGGCTACGGGCGATCCGCTGCTGGTTCGCGCCGGTCGCGGCCTGGTGGCGACGCCGCGTGCGGAAGAACTGCGACAACAGGTGGGCCGTGTCGTCCAGGATGCGGAGGCGCTGCTGCGCCCTGCCACCTTGCTCGATCTCCCGAGCCTGGACGGGGTCTTCACGCTGCGCACCAATGAGAGCTTCGTCGAAGAATTCGCGCCGCGTCTCGTCGCCCGTATCCAGGCCGATGCGCCCGGCGTGCGGCTGCGCTTTGCGCCGAAGTCCGATAGAGACGTCATGTCGCTGCGCGACGCGGCGATCGACCTGGACATAGGCGTCGCTGGCGAGACCGGACCGGAGGTGCGCATCCAGGCATTGCTTCGCGACCGCTTCATCGGCGCCGTGCGAATGGGCCATCCGTTGAGCGAGGGCACGGTGACGCCAGAGCGCTATGCGGCAGGCCGGCACATCAGCGTTTCACGGCGTGGCCGCGAGAAAGGGCCGATCGACGAGGCCCTGAACCGGCTCGGGCTGCAGCGGACAGTCGTGTGCATGGTTTCCGGTTTCTCGGCAGCCCTTGCCATGGCGCGCACGTCCGACCTGATCGCAAGCGTTCCGGAGCGGCACACCGAGGGCGCACGCGCAGGCATGCACAGTTTTCCCCTGCCGGTTGCCACCGCGGAGGTCACCATCTCGATGCTGTGGCATCCGCGCCTCGATGCCGATCCGGCGCAACGCTGGTTGCGCGACCGCGTGCGGGAAGTCTGCGCGGCGTCTCGCTGACAACGATGAGAAGCCTGCGCCAACGGCCGAGGCTTCTCATCTGTCCCGTCTATTCGGTTTGGCGTTTCTGCAAATGCCTCAGTGCGCCTAGTGTGAGCGTCGCCATGACCGAACAGTAGCCCACCAGCGGCCACGCCGTGTCTCCATCAAGCAGGATGACGAACAGCGTGCCGAGGATGCCGACGACAAGGCTCTGGATGCAGAAGTAGAGCGCGACGGCGGTTCCCGCGACATCGCCGAACGCCTCGAGTGCACCGTTCGCGGTGACTGAGACAGTGAAGACGATACCCGCGGCAACGACCCACATCGGTAAGACGAATGTCGCGAAGGACGGCGCCGCGAACAGCTGCCCGGCCGCCAGCAGAGCCGCGCCGAGCAGCAACATCGCCATGCCTCTGATAGCACTGCCCGCAATGCCCCGACGTGCAATGAACTTTTTGGCGAAGCGGGTGGTCACGATCATCACCAGCGCCGCGGTGGCGAAGGCCAGGCTGAAACCGAGCTGTGAAAAGCCGGCGCGGTCCATGAGCACCCGCGGCGCCGTCGAAAAGAACACGAAGAAGGCGCCCATGGCGGCACTGAAGCCGAGCGTGTACGCCCAGAAGGCGAAGCTGGAGAGAATGGGACGAAACGCCATTCGCCTGTCGTTGCCATTGGTGGGCCGTGTTTCATGCCATCTCGGCCATGCGTTAAGGGTGGCGGCTATTCCCAGACCGCCGAGCGTCAGGAAGATCGCGCGCCAGCCAAGATTTTCGGCGATCAATGCACCGGCAATCGGCCCCAACGCCGGCACGAAGGCCAGCATCGAACTGAACAGGCCGTAGATGACGGCACTTTCAGGCCTCTGCGCATAGACGTCGCGAACCGTTGCAAATGTCGCAACGAGAACGGCGGATGCCCCGATGGCCTGCACGACCCGCAAGGCGACGAACACCATGGCCAGCGAGGTGCAGGCGAGCAGGACGGAAGCGCCTGCAAACAAAAGCGCGCCGCCGATCAGCACCGGACGCCTGCCGATCCTGTCGGAAATTGGGCCGAAGACGATTTGGCCGAGCGCAAGGCAGATCATGTAGAGGCTCAGTGTCAGCTGGATGACATCGGGCGATGTCTTGAGGATCTCCGGCATCGCCGGGACAATCGGGAGGTAGATGTCCATGGCCAGCGAGGCCAGGATGTCGAAGGGCGCCATCAGCACCATGGCTGCTGGCAGGGAAGTCCATGTCGGGTTTTTAGGACAAGGCATGATTGAACATCCGCTCAAATGGCTACATTTGGCGGCGATCTGCCGTTCTCACTGAAGATGGGAAATGACGGGCCGCCGCAACAACGAAGTGCTATTGCGGCCTACTTGTCTGCTGACTTGCTGGTTCCCATAGTCGCTATCCCGGATCGCGCGGATATTCTCTCGACGCGCAGATCCGTCCCTTAGCAGCCGGAGGTTGTCCAGGCAACAGGATCAGCTTGGTCGCGTCATCGCAGCCTCGATCACCCTGAAAATCCGCTCGTCCGCGCATTGGGCAGCGTTGAAGCGCAGGAAGCGGCCAGCCATCCCGGACAGGCTGAATGCGTTGCCCGGTGCCAGCACGATGTTGTCGGCCAGCGCGCGGCGGGCGACTTCGGCCGCATCGACGCCATCCGGCAGACTGCACCACAGGAACAGGCCGGCCGGCTGGTCGATCCAGGGTGAGATGCCGATCGCCTTCAGACGAACGCTGGTCTCGCCCATGGCGCGCGCAAGCCGTGCGCGCAGCAAATCCATGTGCTTGCGGTAGCTGCCGTCCTTCAGCAGGGTCAGCACCAGTTCGGCCGCAAGCCGGCCGCCGCCAAAGGTGGTGGCGATCTTCAGGTCGGCCAGGGGCTCGATCCAGTCGCGGGGGGCTGCGATGAAGCCGCAGCGAACCGACGCGGACAGCGTCTTGGAGAAGCTGCCGATGTGGACAACGCGGTTGAGACCATCGAACGCCGCCAGCCTGGGGGCGGGCGCATGTTCGAAATCGGCGAAGATGTCGTCTTCGACGATGGTCAGATCCGATTGGTCGGCGAGCTTGAGCAGCCGATGCGCGGTGACTGGCGACAGCACCGCGCCGGTCGGGTTGTGGATGGCGGAATTGGTGATGTAGAGGCGCGGCCGATGCTCGGCCAGCGCCTGCGCGAACAGATCGATGTCCGGCCCCGACGGCGTGTAGGGAACGCTGACGACCTTGGCCCGGTGGGCGCGCAACAAAGCATGGAAGTTGAAGTAGCAGGGGTCGTCGACCAGCACGGTGTCGCCGGGCTCGATCAGGAACCGGCACAACAGGTCGATGGCCTGCGTGCCTGATTCTGTCAGCATGATCTGCTCGGGAGAGGCCTCGATGCCGTGCCCGGCCATACGCCGCGCCAGCAATTGCCGTAGCGGTGGCAGGCCGAGCGGCGTGCCGTAATCGGCCAGTGCGACATCGTCCGCACGCGCTACCGTGCGCAGTGCCCGGCGCAGACCTCCCTGGGGCATCCATGAAGCGGGCAGCCAGCCGCAGCCGGGCTTCAGCATCTCGTCGCCGGCTTCCAGCGACTGGCGTGAGATCCAGAGTGGATCGACCGCGCGGTCGAGGCGGGGACCGATTTCGGCCAGCGACAGCGGCGCCAGCGATCCGGCGGCATAGAATCCGGAGCCCGGCCGCGAGCGGATCGCGCCTTCGGCGGCGAGCCGCTCATAGGCTTCTACCACGGTGGATTTGGACACTCGCATGGATTTGGCAAAGGCGCGGATCGACGGCAATTGCGCTCCCGGCGTCAGGCTGCGCGCCGCGATCCGCTGGCGGATCGTCGCCATGACACCTTCGACCAGCGTTCCGCTGCTCTCGCTTCCTGTTGTCTGTTTGTCCATCCGTACTGCTCTGCTGACCATGACAGTTTTGCATAATTGTACCGCATTGTCTCTGGCGATACCACCGGCTCCGCGCGATACGGAGCCGACAAACGGAGCATACGATGGACAAGACCGCGAGCGGCTGGATGAATGGATTCATCGGCGTGTTGATCTTCAGCGGCTCGCTGCCGGCAACGCGCGTGGCGGTCAGGGATTTCGATCCGACATTCCTGACCTCGGCCCGGGCGGCGATTGCCGGCCTGCTTGGCCTGGCGCTGCTGCTTCTGTTCCGGCAGAAACGCCCGGAGCGCGGCGATCTGCTGTCGCTGGTGATCGTCGCGCTTGGCGTGGTTGTCGGCTTTCCCCTGCTGACCGCGTTGGCGCTCAAGCACGTCACCACGGCCCATTCCATCATCTTCGTCGGCCTGCTGCCGTTGGCGACCGCGATCTTCGGCGTGCTGCGCGGCGGCGACCGTCCGCGCCCGGCGTTCTGGCTGTTTTCATGCATCGGCAGCGCGCTGGTCGCGGGTTTTGCCCTGACGCAGGGCGTGACGGCCTCGCCGGTCGGCGATGGTCTGATGCTGGCTGCCATCATCGCCTGCGGCCTGGGCTATGCCGAGGGTGCCGCGCTGTCACGCAAGCTCGGCGGCTGGCAGGTGATCTGCTGGGCGCTGGTGCTGTCGCTGCCGATCATGCTGGTGCTGACGCTGATGACCATGCCGCCGTCGTTCGACGGCGTCGGCGTCAGTGCGTGGATAGGGCTTGCCTATGTCTCGCTGTTCAGCATGCTGATCGGCTTCGTGTTCTGGTATCGCGGGCTGGCGCAAGGCGGCATCGCCGCAGTCGGGCAGTTACAGCTGCTGCAGCCATTTTTCGGACTGGCACTGGCTGCGACGCTGCTGCACGAGCAGGTCAGCCCGCTGATGGTGGTCGTCACGCTTGGCGTCGTGCTTTGCGTCGTAGGCGCCAAGCGATTCGCGAGGCAGGAATTGCCACGACGCGCGATCGCCTGACGACGGTGCCGTCCTCGCCCAATGCATGTCGCCCAAAAGTGGCCCCGGTTTTGGGAGAACGACATGCATAAAAACAAGGACCTAAAGCGCGTCGCCTGGATCCGTTCAAACGCGACGCGCTTTAGAACTTCGTCACCACCCCAATACCAATGCCCTCGAAGCCGCCCATCGCCATCAGGGCCGCGGGCGCCTCGTCGAGACTGATTCTCTTGCCGACCAGCAGTTCGGGCTTCAGCTTGCCGTTGCGGATCATGTCCATCATCGCCTGGTAGCGATAGGCCTGCATGCCGTGGCTGCCGAGGATTTCGAGTTCGAAGGCGATCACCTTGTCCATCGGCACCTGCGGCCGGGCATGCTCGCCCAGCATCAGGCCGACCTGCACATGGCGGCCGCGCCGGCGCAGATTGGATATCGAATTGAACGAGGTGGTGGGGTGGCCGAGCGCGTCCATCGACATATGTGCGCCGCAATTGGTGATCTGCTTGACCGCCTTGACCACATTCGGCGTCTTTGACGCGTTGATGGTGGCGACGGCGCCGATCTTTTTGGCGAAATCCAGTTTCTCGTCGGTGAGATCGATGGCGATGACATTGGCGCCCATGGAACTGGCGATCATGATCGCCGACAGGCCGACGCCGCCGCAGCCATGCACCGCGACCCATTCGCCCGGCTTAACCCGGCCCTGGTCGACGATGGCTCGAAACGAGGTGACGAAGCGGCAGCCGAGGCTGGCGGCGGTGGCGAATTCCATCTCGTCGGGCAAGCGCACGAGATTGGTGTCGGCGTGTTCGATGGCGACATATTCGGCAAACGAGCCCCAGCCGGTGAAGCCGGGCTGGGTCTGGTGTTCGCAGACCTGGTGATTGCCCGAATTGCACTCGAAGCAGCGGCCGCAGCCGACGGCGAACGGCACGGTGACGCGCTCGCCGGCCTTCCAGCGGGTGACCTGCTTGCCGGCGGCGACGACGATACCGGCCAGTTCGTGGCCCGGCACATGCGGCAGCGTGATGCCGTCGTCATGACCCATCCAGCCATGCCAGTCGCTGCGGCACAGGCCGGTCGCCTCGACCTTGATGACGACGCCATCGGCGGCCGGCTTCGGATCGGGAACGGTCTGGATCGTCGGCGCTTCGCCGAATTTCTCGAAGACGACGGCTTTCATTGGTCACTCCACCCTCTGTGCTGCAGGAAACGATAGCCGATTCCCTGTCTGGTCGAGCAGAAATCGATTCCGCCAGGCCTGTCGGCAGGCAGCAGCTCTTAACCGGTTTCGCGGTTGCGAAAGTCGGCAAGCCGGGTTTCGCCGGGGGCAAGTTGCCGCCCGTCCTCGGCATGAACTTCCAGGCGCCTGATCGGCCTGCCGGTGAGATTGTCGACCATGAAGGTATAGGGTTCGCCCGGTCCGGCGAAGTAGGTCTCGCCCCATTGCCGCAGGGCAACCAGGACATAGAACAGGCCGCGTCCCTTTTGCGTCAGCACATATTCATGGTGCGCGCTGCCGTCGGGTGCCGGGACCGTTTCGAGGATGCCATGCGCGACGAGATTGCGCAGCCGCGACGACAGGATGTTCTTGGCGACGCCGAGGCTCTTCTGGAATTCGCCGAAGCGCCGCAAGCCGTCGAATGCGTCACGCACGATGAGCAGCGACCACCAGTCGCCAATCGCGTCCAGTGGTCGCGCTATGAGGCAATCCGCTTCGTGGTGGCTCGTTCGTTTCACCATGGCAGTCGTTGGTCCAGCATTCGATTTTCGGTTGCAACATAAAACTGTTCTGCCTATCCAGCAAGAGGTTTCAAGTTGAAACCTTCTGTGGAGAGAGCAGACATGAACATGCAGGTGGCGAACAGCGGCGCAACAAGCCTCGAGCAATCCGATGGGCCGCCTCGGGTGGCGCCGCCGCCTGCGGGATTGTCACGATTGACCGCGCTGATCTTCGCCATCGCCTGCGGCCTGAGCGTTGCCAATGTCTATTTCGCCCATCCGCTGCTCGACGCCATGGCGCATGATTTTGCTATCGCGCCGGCCTCGGTTGGCATCGTGGTGACGGTAACGCAGATCGGCTATGGGCTCGGCCTGTTCTTCATCGTGCCGCTGGGCGACCTGTTCGATCGCCGCAAGCTGATTGCCGGGCAGGCGATTCTGTCTGCCGTGGCGCTGGTGGCGGTCGGGGTCGCGCCCAATGCGGCGATGCTGCTGGCGAGCCTGGCAGTGGTCGGGCTGCTTGCGGTGGTGGTGCAGGTGCTGGTCGCCTTCGCTGCCGACCTCGCCGTAGCGTCGCAGCGGGGGCGGGCGGTCGGCACCGTCACCAGCGGTGTCATCCTGGGCATCCTGCTTGCCCGCTTCGCTTCAGGGGTCGTCGCCGATTTCGCCGGCTGGCGCTGGGTTTATCTTGTCTCGGCCATGTTGACGCTCGTCATGGCGATGGTTCTCTACCTCATCCTGCCGCGCCATGAGGCGGAGCGGCCACGCACATCCTATCCGCGCCTGCTCGCTTCGGTACTGCTGCTGTTCGTACAGGAGCCGCTGCTGCGCGTGCGGGCGGTGTTGGCCATGCTGATCTTCGCCAGCTTCAACGTGCTGTGGGCGCCGCTGGTGCTGCCGTTGAGTGCTGCGCCATTTTCACTTTCGCATACCGAGATTGGGCTTTTCGGTCTTGCGGGCGTCGCCGGCGCGCTCGGTGCGCGCTGGACCGGTGGCCTCGTCGATCGCGGCCGCGGCCAGTTGGTCACCGGACTCGGCCTGCTGCTGATGATGGCGGCCTGGCTGCCGATCGCCTTCATGGGCATGTCTCTGTGGCTGCTCGTCGCCGGCATAGTCATGCTGGATCTGGCGATCCAGGCCGTCCACGTCACCAACCAGAGCTTGATCTTCGCCCGCCGCCCGGATGCGCGCAGCCGCCTGGTTGGCGGCTACATGATCTTCTACTCGGTCGGCAGCGCCCTGGGCTCGATCGCCTCGACCATGGCTTATGGTGCAATGGGCTGGAGCGGCGTCTGTGTGCTTGGGGCCGGCATCGGCCTGTTGGCGTTGCTGTTCTGGGCGCTGACGCTGCGCGTCGGCAGATAGGCCTATGGCGACGGCGCGGTGTCGAGAAGCGGCTGCCAGCCTCGGAACCAGTCGCTCGCCTCGGCCTGCCACGGCCAGATGCCGTCCACAGTGGGATAGATCAGCTGGAGAACACGGAAATCCAGGCCGTCGTAGAACCAGAGGTCCCAGCCGAAATGCTCGCGGTAGTGGTCGATATGAACGGCGCCGAATTGACAGTCGAAACCTTCGATAAAACCGGACGATCGCTGCCCTGGTTGGAAAACCTCGCCGGAGCGGACGCGGCTGCAATACTCGTTGATGATGAACTGGGAGATTTCCGGCTTCAGGCCGATGACGATGAGTTCCGGCGCCTTGAAGTTGTGCTCTATCCCAACCGAATAGGTGAAAGGCGGATCGTCGCCTTCCTCCAGCACATGCAAGATGTGGCAGCCATACGCTTCGATATCGGCCAGCGCCTTGGCTTCATCCGGGTCGGTGGCTTCTCTACTCGGCATCGAGCTGGTTCTGGGGCGCGGCTTTCTGGAAGGCTGGCAGCGCTAGGCAGGCGGCGTTGATGCGCGCGATCGTCGGGTAGGGCGTCAGATCGACGCCGAACCGGGCGTTGCTGGCAATCTGCGCGGCGAGGCAGATGTCGGCCAGGCCCGGCGCGTCGCCATGGCAGAATGCACCCGTTTCGGGCGAGGAAGCCAGGATCTGTTCAAGCGGCTGAAAGCCCTCGTTCACCCAGTGACGGAACCAATTGGTGATGTCCTCGTCGCCGGCGCCGAACAGGGTGCGCAGCGAGGTCAGCACACGCAGATTGTTCACCGGGTGAATGTCGCAGGCGATCATCTGCGCCAGCATTCTCACGCGGGCCCGGCCGGCCGGGTCCTTCGGCAGCAGCGGTGGTTCCGGGCTGGTCTCGTCGAGGAATTCGATGATCGCCAGCGATTGCGTCAGCAGCGTGCCGTCGCCGAGGATCAGCGCCGGCACCAGCCCTTGCGGATTGACCGCGAGATAGGCTGGTTCCAGATGCTCGCCATGGCGCAAATGATGCGGGACGTAGTCGTAGCTCAGCCCCTTCATCTCCAGCGCGATCCGCACCCGATAGGAGGTGGAGGAGCGATAGTAATTGTGCAGGACGAGTTCGCTCATGGCCTCACTTCGGCTGGCCGATGGTCACTTCGATGGTCCCGATGCCGTCGACGCCGCCGGTCATCGTGTCGCCGGGGCCAACCGCGCCGACGCCTGCCGGCGTACCGGTGAAGATCAGGTCGCCGGGCTCGAGTTCCATCGCCTCGCTGCAGATCGACACGATATCCGATATCGGCCAGATCAGTTCGGCGAGGTCGGCATCCTGCCTGATCTTGCCGTTGACGGCGAGCCAGATGCGGCCCTTCTGCGGGTGGCCGGATTCCTGCGCTTGCACCAGCGGGCCGCAAGGGGCGGAGCGGTCGAAGGCCTTCGACCAGTCCCAGGGCCGGGCGGCCTTCTTGGCCTCGTCCTGCAGGTCGCGGCGGGTGAGGTCGATGCCGACACCATAGCCCCAGACATGGTCCAGTGCCTTGTCGCGGGGAATGCGGAAGCCGGCTTTGCCGATCGCGGCCACCAGTTCGATCTCGTGGTGCAGATTGGCCGTCAGCGGCGGATAGGGGATAGCGGTGCCGGAATCGACCACCGCATCGGCCGGCTTGGTGAAGAAGAAGGGCGGATCACGCTCGTCATTGCCGAATTCTCGGGCATGCGCCGCGTAGTTGCGGCCGACGCAGTAGATACGGCGCACCGCGAAACGATCGGACGAGCCGGCAACGGCCACCGATGCGGTTGCGGGCAGGGGAAGGACGAATTCTGTCATCAAGGGTCTCTGCTTGGTTGCCGGAACATTCGACCGATTTGGGGGGCTGGACAAGGCGATTTGGTCGAGAAAGTGCCGGCGGCACTTTCCGCGGGAGATGGCGATATACTATTTGGCAATAATCTGGCCATGGTGGAGAGGTTATTCTAATCGCTCACGAACTGAAATGAACCCCATGACCGCAACCCACGATCGCGCCCGGTTCCTGATCATCGACGACCATCCGCTGTTTCGCGAGGCGCTGCACAGCGCCGTGCAGATGGCCTATCCGGAAGTCGACACGGTGGAGGCACGCTCGATCACTGAAGCGCTCGATCTTCTGGCCGATGCCAAGCCGTTCGACCTCGCGCTTCTCGACCTTTCGATGCCCGACGTGCATGGTTTTGACGGGCTGCTGCAACTCCGGACCCGCTATCCGCGCCTGCCCGTGGTCATCGTCTCAGGCTATGAGGAGCCGAAGATCATTTCCGAGGCGCTGTCCTACGGCGCTGCCGGCTTCATCCCCAAATCGGCACGCAAGAGCGACCTCGCCGCCGCCATACGCTCGGTGATGGAAGGCGCGATCTATGTCCCGGAAACCTATGAAGGCCGCACGCCGGACGCCGAAAGCGTCGACCGCGCCGACATGGTGCAGCGCCTGTCGACGCTGACGCCCCAGCAACTGCGCGTGCTGCAGATGTTGCGCCAAGGCCTGCTCAACAAGCAGATCGCCTACGAGTTGCAGGTGGGCGAGACGACCGTGAAGGCGCATGTCTCGGAGATATTGCGCAAGCTCAATGTCTACAGCCGCACGCAGGCGGTGATCGAGGTGTCGAAGCTGGACAATGCGGAGCTTTTCAGGGATCAGGCGGGGTTTTGAACTTAACCCTCCCATCAATGGGAGGGTATGAAGCTAAGCCAGCAAATGCGCCAGCAGGGCCCTTAGCTGCGCCGGTTTCAGCGGCTTGCGCATCAGTTCGATGCCGCCGGAGCGGGCGGCTTTGGCGACTGCTTCCGAACTGTCGGCGGTGACGATCAGCGCCGGCACGGCGCGGCCGAGATAGTCGCGGACTTCGGCGATGGTCGTGGTGCCGAGATCGCCGCCGTCGAGATGCTGGTCGGCAATGACGATGTCGGGCACCCAGTCGGTGTCGCCAAGCATGTCGAGCGCATCGTCGGTCGAGGTCGCGGCCCGCACCAGGCATTGCCAGCGTTCGAGCAGGAAGGTCATGGCCTGCAGCACTTCGATATCGTTCTCGACCAGCAGCACCTTGGTGCCGAACAGGCCATAGCCGCGCGGCCGTTCCATGTCGGCAACCCTGGCGATGGCATCGGTTGGCGCACCGATGCCGACGGGAACATCGATGTGGAAGATCGTGCCGCGTTCGACCTTCGACGAGAATGTCACGGGATGGCCGAGCGCGCTGGCCATGCGGCGCACGATGGCAAGCCCGAGCCCGAGACCGCCACCGTCCAGTTCGGCATTGGCCGGCGAGGTGCCGCGGTGGAACTCCTCGAACACCGCCTCGCGCTGGTCGTCGGGAATGCCGCAGCCAGTATCGGCGACGTCGATGCGGATGGTGTCGCCGCGATGCCTGGTGCCGACAAGCACGCCGCCCGAGCGTGTATAGCCCAGCGCGTTGGAAAGAATGTTCTGCAGGATGCGGCGCAGCAGCGTGCGGTCGGAGCGGACCACCGCATGGACCGGCCGGAATTTCAGCGACAGGCCTTTCATCTCCGCCACCGGCAGGAAATCCGAGCGGAGCGACGAGAACAGCGCCTCCAAGCTGACATCGCTCATGTCGGGCTGCACCACGCCGGCATCGAGCTTTGATATGTCGAGCAGGGTTCGCAGCAGGTCCTCCATCGTCTCCAGCGAGCGCTCGACCTGCCGCACCAGTTTCTTGCCCTCGTCACTGGTCTGAACTTCGGCGAGCGCCGAAACCGAGAGATGGGCCGCGTTCAGCGGCTGCAGCACGTCGTGGCTGGCAGCGGCGAGGAAACGGGTTTTCGACAGGTTCGCCAATTCGGCGTTTTCCTTGGCGGCGCTGAGGTCGATGTTCGACTGCTCCAGCCGCCGCAAGGTCGAGTGCAGTTCCTCGGTGCGGGTGCGCACCCGGTTTTCCAGCGAGATCGCGGTCTGAAACAGCGAAAAGGCGTTGCCTTGCTGGTCCATCGAGCGCTCGACGCGGCTGACCAGTGCCGCGTTGATCTTCTTCAGCTTTTCAAGATCGTTTATGTCCCTCAGCGGCATCTTGTTGCGCCGTCCTATTCCGCCGCCTGGCGCTCGCCGAAGGCGATGCCGGTAAAAGTCTGATTCAGATGCATCGACCGGTACTGTTCGCCATAGGTGCCGAAGCCGATGACATTGTTGACCCGGTAGAGTTCCGAGATCTCGCGAAACACCTGCCGATTGCGCGCGTCCAGCCGGCGCAGCACGCAGTCGAAGCCGAGGATCATGTCGATACCGCCAAGCCTCTCCTCGACATCGCGCAGGGCGGCGCGCGTCGATTCGACCATGTCCTTGGGTTGAGCGATCGACAGCACGACGCCATCGTCTATGGCGCAGAAGAACGACAGCGAGCCGTCGGCATGCATCTTCTGGATCGACCGGCAATAATATTGGCCGCCCACTTTCACCACCACGGGATGCGAGGCGAAGCTCAGTGGCGTCAGCATCTGCGCGACGATGCCGACGGACGCGGAATATTCCTGCGCCGCATTGGTGGCATTGAACTCGCGCACGATGCGATGATCGGGATCGGAAGCCGTCACCACCAGTTTTTCATCGGTGGGAACGAAATTGTCGGTCTTGAAGACATGGAAGGGAATTTCGGTCGATATCAGCACGATGATGGCGCTGTCGGAGGTGACCTTGCCGTTCGAGATCAGGCGCGTCGTCTCGAATTTCAGATCGTCGCCGGCGGAGCCGCCAAGCAGCGGAATGTCGTCGAGGCCCCAGTGGATGGCTGAACTCACCGCTTCTTCGGCATAAGAGAGCCCGTCGATGAAGCAGAGCGCGAAAGTGCCTTTGGTCCGATCGCAACCAAGGCGCGCGCGCAGCGATCGCCGCAGGGTCTCCACCTCGCCGGTGATCCTGTCCATACCCGACGAGGACAGATTTTCGACCATCACGCTGACGGCGGTGAACGCGGTGGACGGAAGCAGCATGGCCAGCACATGGCCATCCTCGAGACCTTGCGGCGTGATCTCGCCGGCAGTCGAACAGCCGGCGTGGTGGAGCGCCGGTGCGTGGGTCATGAGCGCCTGGGAAAGGGCGCTGGCTTCGACCAGGCTCTGGGAAAAGAACAGCAGGGCAAAGCCTGCGTCGATGGCGGCTGCTTCCAGTGCGATCGCCTTGGCGAACGCCTCCATGTCGGGCTCGTCCGTAGTGAGCGCCGACAAGCCGCATGCATAGCGCGTCTGTGAATTGGCCAGCGATGTTCTCCGCATTTCCTCCGACGCTTTTTTGTGCGCGGCTGTTTTTAAATGCTTCTGGCGCGCGGGCGTCGACCGACATTGTTGCCTTCAATCGGCGGTTTGGCAATGGGGCCACCGGCACCGCATGTTTGGGCGCGGCCATGATCGAAAGTACAATGTTCCGCGTTTGCGACGTGCTGTTTTTTGTCCGATGTGCGGTGTACGAATAATGCACCACCGAAGCGCGAATACCGCGTCGGCAGCGTGGATACCAAGGTTGATACCCAGGGAGGGACCATGTCGGACGTTTCGTTGATGGTGAACGGAAAGCGGGTCAGCGGTGCTGCCGAGGACCGAACACTTCTGGTTCACTTCCTGCGGGAAAATCTCGGCCTTACCGGCACGCATGTCGGTTGCGACACTTCGCAATGCGGTGCCTGCGTCGTCCACGTCGATGGCAAGGCGGTCAAATCCTGTACGATGCTCGCGGTGCAGGCCTCCGGCTCCACCGTGTTGACGATCGAGGGCCTGGCCAATGGCGCCGACCTGCATCCGGTGCAGGCTGCCTTCAAGGAACATCACGGGCTGCAATGCGGCTTCTGCACGCCGGGCATGATCATGACGGCGACCGACATGATCAGCCGCCACCCCGAAGGGCTCGACGAGGCGACGGTGCGTGCCGAGCTCGACGGCAACATCTGCCGCTGCACCGGCTACCACAACATCGTCAAGGCGATCCTCGCCGCATCGATGACGATGAAGGGGTCGAAGGGTAAGGCGAAACAAGCTGCTTAGGCAAGGGAATAAGGGAGTAGGGCAGTAGGGGAGTAGGGCAAAAAGGCCAACGCAACGAGGCCCTTTTCCCTACTCCCTTACTCCCTACTGCCCTACTCCCATAAATTCCGGAGGAATTTCTGATGGGCATTGAAGGTGTAGGCGCTCGGGTCGCGCGCAAGGAAGACAAACGGTTCATCACGGGCGCCGGCCGCTATGTCGACGACATGGTGGTTCCCGGCATGAAGCACGCCGCCTTTGTGCGCAGTCCGCACGCGCATGCGCAGATCAAGAAGATCGATGTGAAGAAGGCCCAAGGCATGCCCGGCGTCATCGGCGTGCTGACCGGCAAGGAACTCAAGGCCGACGGCATCGGCAATCTCATCTGCGGTTGGATGATCCACTCCAAGGACGGCTCGCCGATGAAGATGGGAGCGTGGTCGCCACTCGCCTTCGACCGGGTCCGTTATGTCGGCGACGCCGTCGTCATCGTCGTCGCCGAGACCAAGGGGCAGGCGCGTGATGCCGCCGAGGCGGTCGAGATCACCTACAAGGAGCTGAAGGCCGTCGTCGACGCCTCCAAGGCGATGGACAAGGGTGCGCCGCAGATCCACCCCGAGGCGGACAACAATCTGATCTTCGACTGGGACATCGGCAATGCCGACGACACCGCGGCAGCCTTCGGGAAGGCGGCCCATGTCGTCAAGATGGACATCATCAACAACCGGCTGGTGCCCAACGCCATGGAGCCGCGCGCCGCACTTGGCCATTACGACAAGGCCGAGGATCACTATACTTGCTGGACGACCTCGCAGAACCCGCATGTGGCACGGCTGGTGATGAGCGCCTTCTACAATGTCGCGCCGGAAAACAAGCTGCGCGTGATCGCGCCCGATGTCGGCGGCGGCTTCGGCTCGAAGATCTACATCTATCCCGAAGAGATCGTCTGCCTGTGGGCGTCGAAGAAGACCGGCGTGCCGGTCAAATGGGTGGCCGACCGGACCGAGAGTTTTCTGACCGACGCGCATGGCCGCGACCATCACACCCATGCTGAAATGGCCTTCGACAAGGACCACAGGATCCTCGGCCTGAAGGTGGAAACCCAGGCCAATCTCGGCGCCTATATGTCGCTGTTCTCATCGGCGACGCCGACCTATCTCTATGCGACGCTGCTGTCGGGCCAGTACAACATCCCGGCCATCCACGCCAATGTGAAGGCGATCTACACCAACACCGCGCCCGTCGATGCCTATCGCGGGGCAGGGCGGCCGGAAGCGACCTTCGTCATGGAGCGCATGATGGAGACGGCGGCCCGCCAGTTCGGCGTTTCGCCGGCCGAGCTGCGGCGCAAGAACTTCGTCACAGCGTTTCCGCATCAGACGCCGGTCATCATGTGCTATGACGCCGGCGACTATGCCGCTTCGCTCGATGCGGCAATGCAGGCGTCGGACTATGCCGGCTTCGCCAAGCGCAAGGCCGCCGCCGCCAACAAGGGGTTGCTGCGCGGCATCGGCATGAGCTGCTACATCGAGGCCTGCGGCATCGCGCCGTCTGCGGCTGTCGGCTCGCTCGGCGCCGGTGTCGGCCTTTGGGAATCGGCGGAAGTGCGCGTCAACGCGGTCGGCACGATCGAGGTGCTGACCGGCTCCCACAGCCACGGCCAGGGCCATGAGACGACCTTCGCGCAACTGGTCAATGAGCGCTTCGGCGTGCCGCTCGATTCGGTCTCGATCGTCCATGGCGATACCGACAAGGTGCAGATGGGCATGGGCACCTATGGCTCGCGTTCGGGTGCGGTCGGCATGTCAGCCATCGTTAAGGCGCTCGACAAGGTCGAGGCCAAGGCCAAGAAGATCGCGGCGCACCTGCTTGAGGCCGACGAAGGCGACATCATCATCGAGAACGGCGCGCTGAAGGTGGCCGGCACCGACAAGAACGTGCCGTGGTTCCAGATGGCGCTGGCCGCCTACACTGCCCACAACCTGCCTGATGGCATGGAGCCCGGGCTGAAGGAGACGGCGTTCTACGATCCGTCGAATTTCACCTTCCCGGCGGGCTGCTATATCTGCGAGGTCGAGGTCGACCCGGAAACCGGCGTGACCGAGATCGTCCAGTTCGTCGCCGCCGACGATTTCGGCAACATCATCAATCCGATGATCGTCGAGGGCCAGGTGCATGGCGGGCTGGCGCAAGGCATTGGCCAGGCACTGCTCGAAGGCGCCCATTACGACAACAGCGGACAATTGCTGACCGCGAGCTACATGGACTACACCATGCCGCGCGCCGACGATCTGCCGTCGTTCAAGGTCTCGACCTCGAACACGCCTTGCCCGGGCAATCCGTTGGGGATCAAGGGTTGCGGCGAGGCCGGCGCGATCGGCTCGCCGCCGGCGGTGATCAACGCTATCACCGACGCCATCGGCAGCAACGATCTTGCCATGCCGGCTTCGCCGTCCACCGTGTGGGCCGCGATCCGCGCGACGAAACATTGAACGCGAATGGCGAATAGGGGTAGCGAATAGGGAAGAGAATGTTCGCTACTTCCTGCTCGCTCTTTCACCCAGGGGAGAAAGACAAATGTACGCAGTCAACTATCATCGCGCCGCCTCGGTCGCCGATGCCGCCAAGCTGATCAAGACCGGCGACGCCAAGCTGCTTTCGGGCGGTATGACGCTGATCCCGGCGATGAAGACGCGGCTTGCCGCGCCGTCCGACCTTGTCGACCTGTCGCGGATCACGGAGCTGCAGGGCGTCACGGTGTCGGGCAAGACCGTCACCATCGGCGCTGCCACCACGCATAATGCTGTTGCCAATGACGAGAAGCTGAAGAAGGTCTGTCCGGCGCTTTCCCATCTGGCATCGCTGATCGGTGATCCGGCGGTGCGCCACAAGGGAACGATCGGCGGCTCGATCGCCAACAACGATCCGGCGGCCGATTATCCGGCGGCGCTGCTGGCGCTGGGCGCGACCATCGTCACCAACAAGCGCGAGATCGCTGCCGACAAGTTCTTCAAGGGCCTGTTCGAGACCTCGTTGAAGGATGGCGAGATCGTCACCGCCGTCACCTTCACCGCGCCGGGCAAGGCGGCCTATGAAAAATTCCGCAATCCGGCATCGCGCTACGCCATCGTCGGCGTGTTCGTGGCCAAGGGCAAGGATGGCGTCAGCGTCGCAGTCACCGGTGCCGGCGATGACGGCGTCTTCCGCTCGAAGGAGATTGAGGCAGCATTAGCCGGGAACTTCGCGTCCTCGGCATTGGAAGGGGTGAAAGTGCCGGCGAAGAATTTGATGACCGACATTCATGCCTCGGCCGATTATCGCGCCAATCTGATCGCGGTGATGGCCAAGCGCGCGGTGGCTGCCGCCAACGCCTGATACGATCAGTTGCGGACAGGGAGAAGGGGTCATGCGCCCCTTTTCCGTTTGTGGCGACCTGTAGTTGTCCAAACTTTGATGGAATCGCCCCCGCACCAATCGTTTGCCTGAGCAATTTTGTCTCGCCGAGACTTCACCTGGAACTGCACCGGCGGCAATCTCGCACTTGCACAAATCCATATTGCACTGCAATATGGTTTTGGGCGGGAATGCGAGCCGGGTTCGAAATATCGTGCCCTTTCGCATGCCTATTTGCGAGAGGATCGGCATGACCGACATTTCCGCGACGCATGTCGTTCCGTCCCGATCCGCCGCCGACAGATCAACCAGAACAAGACTGGCCTATCTCGACGGCTGGCGCGGGCTTTCGATCGCACTGGTGCTGATCGGCCATTTCTTTCCGGTTCCGGGAATCAATCTGGGTGTGCTGGGCGTCGAATTCTTCTTCGTGCTCAGCGGCCGGCTGATGGGCGAGATCCTGTTCATCGAACGCTACCCGCTGAAAAAATTCTTCAAACGCCGCTTCTCCCGCATCTATCCGGCTCTTTTGGTCTTCGTAGTCGTCGCGATGATTGCGCTGTCCGGCACATTCATCGCCTTCAAATGGAAGGCGGCGCTGACGGCGCTGACATTCACCTACAACTATGCCGGCATTCTCGTGACGCGGGCAGGGGCGCTCGACCATATCTGGTCGCTCTGCATCGAGGAGCACGCCTACATCATCCTGGCGCTGATCAGCGTCATCGTCTCAAGTCGCTCTCGCGTGGTCGTGCTGCTCCTGGCGCTGGCCTTGCTGGCCATGGCCAATGGCGCGGTTTCGTACTGGGTCTTCGGGATGGACTACGAAACCACCTATTGGCGCACCGACGTGCACATCGCGTCGATCCTGCTGTCGGCTTCGATCTGCCTGCTGAAGGCCGACGGCATGCTGCCGGCGTTTTTGAGAGGCAAGCATGTGGCCCTGGTGGCGACGTTCTGTGCCGTTGTCCTGTTCCTGGATCAGGTGCCGACGCCGATCCACTATCTCTTCGCGGTGCCGCTGCTGGCTCTGGCCGTCAACGCACTCGATTTCAGCCCACGGTATATTTCCGGATTGCTGTCCTCCTGGCCGATGGCGACGCTGGGTCTGTGGTCGTACTCGCTCTATCTGTGGCAGCAGCCGTTCTACAAATTCGTCTATGAGCAAGGCGTCATGCCGATGCCGATGCTGGCCGCAGTCTTCGCTTGTGCGGCCTGCAGCTACTACCTCATCGAGCGCCCGGCGCGCGAATGGCTCAACCGCAACTGGTGAGCAACAGGGCGTTCAGGCCGTCTTGCGGCGCGCCCGCCCTCTCTATGCCTGCAGCGATCTGACGTAATAGCGCACTGCTTTCTTACCGCCATGGATCACTGCGTCGCCGGCCTCAGTGAAGCCAAGGGCGGCGTGAAAGGCATCCGAGGCAGGGTTCGGCGGGTCGGTGTTGACTTCGCAGGTGACCAGATTGTAGCCGGCGCGCTCAACATGGCCGAACAGATCCTGATAGAGCCGGCGGGCATGGCCGCGGCCGCGCGCGTGCGCCGCCACGACAACGCGGTCGACATAGACGAAGCGCTCGTAGCGTTCGCGAAACCAGAGGAAATTCGGGCTGTCGTAGCGGGCGTCCTGGTCGAAGGTCATGATGAAGGCTTCGAGATCGCCGATGCGCCTGGTGTAAAACGCTTCGCCAAGCAGGAAGGACAGCCGCTCAGCCTCCAGCCACGACAGTTCTGCGGCATGCTCGTTGTTGAGCGCCAGGATCGCCGCTTCGTCTGCGGCCGATACACGGGCTATCGGGGCAGGGGTCGAGGTCATGCCTTGGCTGCCGCGATCGTTGCCGCCACCAGCGGTGTGTCGGTGAGCGTGTTGCGGTATTCGCGATCGAGATCGGAACCACCCATGCCGACATGGGGATTGCGGTAGTCCATGGCACTCGGCACATCCTTGAGGGCGGCAAAATGCATTTCGGACAGGCCGGTTTTGCTGCGCACTTCGGCAATGTTGTGCAAATCCAGTCCGCCGCAGCCGAGGATGACGATGCGCTCGCCGGCCTGCCGCACCAGATCCGCCAACAGCGGCAAGCCTTCGATAGCAGTGTCACGCTGGCCGCTGGTCAGCACGCGGCCGACCTTGCTGCGGATCAGCGATTCGAGCGCCTCGGCCGGGTCGCGCGTCATGTCGAAGGCGCGATGACAGGTGACGTTCAAGGGGCCGGCCGCCTGCGTCAGTTCGCTCATGCGCGCCTCGTCCATGGTGCCATCGGCGTTCAGGCAGCCAAACACCACGCCGGGCACGCCGAGTTCGCGCAATGCCGAGACATCGGCCAGCATCGAGGCGTATTCGGTCTCACTGTAGAGAAAATCGCCGCCGCGCGGCCGCACCATGACGTGAAACGGCACACTTGCCTGCTCGAGGGCGGCGCGGACCGTGCCGAGGCTCGGCGTGATACCGCCTTCGATGAGGCTGGCGCATAGTTCGATCCGGTCGGCGCCGGCGGCTTGCGCCGCGAGAAGGCCGTCAATGCCTTCGACACAGATTTCGATCAGCGGCAGGCGGAGAGCTTTGGTCAAGGGCAGATCCAGTCCATGATTTTCGCCAGCCCTAGCACCGGGCCGGTCGCAGCGAAAGCGGGAACAGCCTTCCGCCTTCGCCCACAGACTTGGCGGCTATTGGCGCAATTCCGTATTCTTGGCGCCTTGCTCGACCTGATCGATCACCAGAAGCTTCACCTCGACATCCCCGATATTGGTGGCCTGATGCCACTGGCCGATCATTTCGATGATGAAATCGCCAGCCTTGTAGGTGTTGCTGATGCCGGTCTCGACATTGGTGACCTTCAGCGTGCCGGCTTGGACATACGCATAGCGCGGGAAGGGGTGCCTGTGGACCGGCAAGGTCGCGCCCGACGCGATGTCGTAGGTCGAGACCAGCACCTGCACGTTCTTCTGCGGCAACGTGATCGGTTGGCCGGACGCGGTCGTCGTGCGCGACGCAAGAGGGGTCACGACCACAGGCGTGCCGCTGCTGTCCAGCGCGTGGGCCGGGTTCGCGGAAAAGGCCACCGCGAGCAGTAGTCCGGACATCAAAATCTTTCGCATGATTCGCTCCACCCCTGGCGTCAACATCGCGCAGCGGCCAGCAGCACGCAAGGCAGCGCCTTGGGCACCTGCCTGCCGGCCAGAAAATTTTTTACGCCCCTCTTGACGGAAAAAACCACGATTACCAGATCGTTTCCGTCGAGGCTTCGGCTCGACATACTGGCGTCGCAGCGGCGCTGCGACAGCCTCGTAACCCATGTTGCTTCACGGAGGATATGGCTATGAGAAGCTTTGATTATACCCCTCTTTACCGCACAACGGTCGGCTTCGACCGTCTCTTCGATATGCTCGAAAAAAGCGTGCGCTCTGACTGGCCTCCCTACAATATCGAGAAGATTGGCGAGCACGACTATCGCATTACGATGGCTATCGCCGGCTTCGCTCTCGATGAGGTCGAACTCATGCAGAACGGCCCCGAATTGTCTGTCATCGGCCAAAGGAAACCCGACCAGGAAAATCGGGAGGTCCTTCATCGCGGCTTGGCGACGGGCAACTTCAAGCAGGTGTTCAAGCTTGCCGACCACGTAAAGGTCAAGGCGGCCAACCTCGAGAATGGCTTGCTGTCGGTGGACCTGATCCGCGAAGTGCCCGAGGAACTCAAGCCTCGGCGCATTGAGATAGGGTCCGAAGCCAAAGCGGTTTCGCTCAAGCGACCCGACAGGACGCAGGCGATCGATTCGGATGCGGAGCCCCAACGCGAGGTCGCCTGATTCCCTGGAACCTAGATCTACGGTCCGCCTCCCGGTTCGGCCGGGAGGCACAGATCGCGGAGAATGGAGATGAGAACCGAAACCTACAGTTTTCACCAACCCGAACCGAAAAATTCTGCCGCGGAACCCGCTGGGTTGCGGACGCCGGATGATGTTCTGAACGAGGAGACGATGACGATCGGTGCAAAGCGGGCTTTGCTCGCTTTCTGGGCTTCCGACATTCATGCGGTTCCTGACAATCCCGCGTTGCGGCAATTGGACAACGGCGCCATCGTGGAAGTCAGCGACATACTTCGCGCGCTCCACCTCCTGGACGAATCCGGGCGGGAAACGCGTGTTTCAAAGGTGTCGCCAAGCGTCAGCCTGTCTTTCGACCGGCGCCGCAGGAAGAGCCGTCTCGGTTGGATGCGGCACCCCTGGCGAGATGACGACGATGATCCGCCGCCAATCCCGGCCTTTGCAACGGTGCCGCCCGGGCGTGGAGGTGGCGGCATGTTGGCCGAGCCGGAGCATGCAATCGCATGATTTCCCGAACCAGCAACAACCCACCGTGCCGAATGGAGGATTACATGAGTGACAGGACGTTCGACCAACCGGTCCTGGTCAAGAATGGTGGGTTCATTCAAGAAATAGGCTGCCTCGACGACGCGTTCGACTTCTTTGACGAGTGGCCAAGGGAACGGCGGGGTCCGATTTTCGAAACGGCCTTTCGAGCCTGCCAGCGTGCTCACGACGGCCAGGTTCCGCTGACGGTGGCGCGCGATGCCGTCGCCGGCTTCGCAAGATCCGTCAAGATCCTGCAGGAACCGCTTGCTCAATTTCCTTGGATGGACGGCACAAGGTCAGGTCGCGGTGGGGTCACCGCTTAGCCTTGATAGGGGCGGCGCTGCCAGGATGGCCCGCTGCATGGTCGTCGTTCACATCCGCTACAAGGTGAACTGCCGTACCAGCTCACCTTGTAGTGGGGCGGCTCGATCGTTTGTTCGAACTCCCTGGTGCGGTTTTTGGCGACTGGCTAGGTCAGCCTCGCAACAGTCAACGCTAATATAATGTTCGAAGCGTCGCCACAGGAGGTTCAATGGTTTCCGCTATCGCAAGTCAACATCCGCATGTCCCGGAAAAACAAACGGCAGTGGGGAAGCCGCAAGCCGGCGAAGGATTTTCGCCGGGCCGCAGCGCGGACGCCGTAGGACATCTGGCCAAAATCATGGTTGCCGCAGGCGGCGATATGGATGCTGGCGCGCAAGGCCGCGCGGCATCCAAGATCGCCAGGATGGACATCACGGTTCTGACCGCACCACCCGTAGAAACACCAACAGAGTAAGATATGCTCGTTCGGGCGCCTCCGCGCCGTCATCAGCGGCGTGGGCCGCTCTCGCAGATTACGCCACGGCTCTCAGCGGAGGCTCCGCCATCGTCCCAAGGCCGTCGCATTCCGCGCAGGCGCCCGTCTTTCCGGGGCAGCCGCCCCGATGGGTTCCATGCGGGCAGCAGTGCCCGTTTGACGCATACCACTTGGAGCAGTCGAAAACCCTGCCGCTGCCATGACAGCGCGGGCATTCCATATTCGATGAAATCATACCAATTCTTGCCCAACCCAAACGCACTCGCCCTGCGCCGCAAGTAACAGGAATCATTGCGCTTTCAAGCACATCGCCCTGACTTAAATTGGGGGGATCGACGGATGGCCGGCATCGATGGCGAGCTATTGTTGCGCCGTAATCAGGTTCCCCGTGAAGACCTTGCTCGCCACAAGCCGCGTTGGGCATTGGCCGGCAACAATAGGCTGCGCCGGCTTGTCCCGTTCGTTCTCGGCGGTCACAGCAACTGCGTCATCGGGCTGCGCGTTGGCGGCCTGTGTGGCCGTGGACGCGAAGAGCACCGTCTGGGTGATGAGAGCGGAAACTGCGGCAACCTGGACCAGCACGGCGGCGAGGGCGATCTTCTTCAGCATGCGAGAAAACGCTCTTCGATGTTCCCGGTTCCCCACGCATTCAGGTTTTCTGCTCGCTACGGAACAAGAGACCGGCAGGGCGGTTAACTCGATTATGCCAAGCAAGATCAAAGAGCCACCATCGAAGCCCGCACCGGAGAAGGTACCTGTCCAACGCCGGGACAAAGAAGGCCCGCCAGAGCTTGAGCATGTCGCCCCGCCACCGCGAGATGTGCGAGAGGCACCCAACCCGAACGGCGACAAGAGATGAGATCGCCGAGATCGCAGCAAGGCCTTATGCCTGCTCGCGCGAACCTTCCCGATGCCGCGGCGTCATCGAGAGCGCTGGACAGCGGCGCCAGGTCAAGTTGAGAATCAACCTGCTGATCGCGATTTTGCAGACATGCCATAGATCAGCCCCTATGGGCGACGTGACCGTCTCAAGGCCTTGAAAAATTTGGCTCCCCGGGCCGGATTCGAACCAGCGACCAACCGGTTAACAGCCGGTTGCTCTACCACTGAGCTACCGGGGAACGGATGCTCTTATGTGAGTGGCGCAGCCTATAGCTGCCCTTTTCGGCTTTGCAAAGAAGCTTTTCACATTTTTCCGAGGCTTTTTCGCGCAGGCCTTTCTCGCAATCGTCGACGGTTGCCCTCATATTAGCCGTCTTGGCAGTGATATGGAACCGAAAGCGCGGCGGCGGCTTTGGTTCCAGCATGCTTGCGAACAATCAAACGGGTCAATTTTTCGAGACGATGACAGCACAAGACAACCAGATGCCGGCGCGGAAAATCTCCGTTTTCGGGCGCGAGTTCAAAATGCCGCGCTCGCGCGGGCTCAGAATCACGATCGGCATCCTGCTGACCATCGGCGGTATCCTCGGTTTCCTGCCGATCCTCGGCTTCTGGATGGTTCCGCTCGGGCTGCTGGTGCTGTCCTATGAATTCGCCATGGTTCGCCGTCACCGGCGTCGCTTTGTCGTCTGGTGGGAACGGCGTCGCCGGCCCGATTGACCGCCGATAGCGCAAGGTGGGTGTTCAGCTGGCGGCGTGCTCTTCCAGTGCCTCACGGATCTGCTTGAGAATCGCCGCAGCCGAGGCAAGCCTTGCCCTGTCGTGCGGCGACAGGCTGTCCGCACCTTCGATCGACAGGCGGTCGATGGCGCAGTGCAGAAGCTCTCCGCATTGTGGCAGGGACAGGCCGGACGAGGCACTCGTATTTGCGGCCATTGTCCGGCGCATGGCTCTTCCTCCTGCCCTGTCCAACGCACGGGCCGCCGATGAGTTTCTTCTCCGGGGCGGCTATGCTTAACTGTCCGCTAATGGAGCGGTCAGGCCCGGTCCGACGATTTGCCGGATGCCGTCCGGACTGACGCGAGGAAACCGTTCGGAATGCACGGTGGCGGCTTGACGGCATTTTCGCCGCAACCTATTGGAACCGGGTGGAACGCCGGGAGCAATGAGGCCTCGTGGCGGAGTGGTTACGCAGAGGACTGCAAATCCTTGCACCCCGGTTCGATTCCGGGCGAGGCCTCCAATGCCCGGGCCCCCGCGCGGCAGCGCAGGGGCCTGAAGTTCCTGACACAATGGACCGCGGTTCTGGCGCGGCAAGCGGATTGGTTGGGACATGAGCGCTGATTTCTCCGAACTACGCGTCAAGATGGTCGACGGCCAGGTCCGCACCACCGATGTGACCAGCGCGCCGCTGCTTGATGCAATGCTTGTCATCCCAAGAGAGATGTTTGTCGGCGCCGCCCAGCGCGATCTCGCCTATATCGACGAGGACATCCGCATTGCCGCCGGCGCGGACGGCGCACGCTACCTGATGGAAGCATCCCCGTTGGCCAAGCTTATCCAACTGGCCGAGATCAATCCGACCGATTCGGCGCTCGATGTCGGTTGCGGAACCGGCTACGCCTCGGCCATCCTGTCGCGGCTGGCCAGGTCCGTGGTGGCGCTTGAGAGTGATTCGGCGCTGGCGGAAACCGCCAGATCGACGCTTTCGTCGCTGGGCTGCGGCAATGTGACCGTCGTCCAGGGTGCGCTGCCGCAAGGGCATGCCGCCCAGGCGCCTTATGACGTCATCCTTGTCGGCGGCAGCGTCGCGGAAGTCCCTGTGACGCTGCTGGACCAGCTCGCCGAGGGCGGCCGCCTTGTCGCCGTCGAAGGGCAGGGCAATTCCGGCGTGGCTCGTCTCTTTTTCAAGGCCGGGGGGGTTGTAACCGGAAGACGGGCATTTAATGCGGCAATTAAGCCACTACCGGGGTTTGAACGCATTCGTGCTTTCGAATTCTGAATGATTTGGCCTTGCAGCAGAGGCTTTGTCATGGTCGCTTGCATTTGAACGATCGCTGCTGATGCCAAACTGGGGGCACTTTGGGGTGAGCAGCAGGGAACATCGAACACGCGGCGCCGGCTGATCTATGAGAGAAGCAGGCGCGGCGCGGTTCCCATGGAAAACGAATGAGGGTTTAACCGTGCCGTCTTTACGCAAGTCACTTTTCACCGCCGTCCTCGTTTCGGCGACCATGCTGTCCCCACTGGCCGCTTCAGCCGAAACCATCTCCGGCGCGCTTGCAAAGGCCTACCAGTACAATTCTTCGCTGAATGCATCCCGCGCCGGCGTTCGCGTCACCGACGAGGGCGTCGCCATCGCCAAGTCGGGCTACCGTCCGGTTGTCACCGGCTCGGCGAATATCGATTATTCGAGCAGCCATCTCAACGGCACCAATTCAAGCGTGCGGCTGACCACCGGCAATTTTGGCGTCCAGATCGACCAGACGTTGTTCGACGGCTTTCAGACCAGGAACAATGTCGCTGCCGCCGAAGCGCAGGTTCGGGCTTCGGTCGAAAGCCTGCGCAACACCGAAGAGGGTATCCTGTTCAGCGCGGCCCAGGCCTATATGAACGTGATTCGCGACCGGCAGGTCGCCGTGCTGACCGAGCAGAACCTGCAGTTCCTGACCGAAACGGCGCGCGCGGCGCGTTCGCGTTTCGAGGTTGGTGAAGGCACGCGCACCGATGTCGCGCAGGCCGACGCTTCACGCGCCGCCGCGGTGGCATCGCTGAGTGCTGCCCGGGCGCAGGCGCTGGCAAGTGCGGCGCTCTATCGCCAGATCGTCGGCGACGAGCCGGGCAAGCTCAAGGGCGCTTCGCCGGTGGCAAAGCTGTTGCCGTCGAGCCTCGCCGCCGCCGTCGGGGTGGCCTCGAACGAGCATCCGGCCATCCTTGCCACGCAGCATCTGGTCGACGCCGCCGCGTTTTCGGTGAAGTCGGCCGAAGGCGCGCTGTTGCCGCAGCTCTCGGCTTCCGCCGGCGTTTCGAGCGCCTATCGCAATACCTCGCCTTTGCCAGGCGTCGGTTCGCAGGATGGCACGACCAATTCGGCCAGTGTCGGGGCAACGCTGACGATCCCGATCTATTCGGGTGGCCGCACCTCGGCGATCGTGCGCCAGAACAAGGAATCACTCAGCCAGGCCCGCATCCAGGTCGACGTCAGCCGCGACCAGGTGCGCCAGGCCGTCACCGCCGCCTGGACCGAGTATACCGCCGCGCAGCAGCAGCTGACGGCCAACAGGCAAGTGATCGAGGCCGCGAAGCTGGCACTGAACGGTGTCATCGAAGAACGCAATGTCGGCCAGCGCACCACGCTCGACGTCCTCAACGCACAGGCGACGGTCATCACCGCCCAGATCAACCAGGCCGGTTACGAACATGATGTGGTGGTGGCGAGCTACGCCATCCTGCAGGCGACCGGCCGTCTGTCCGTCGACCGCCTTGGCTTGCAGGTAGCGAAGTACAAGCCTGAAGAGCATTACAACGCGGTCAAGGACAAGTGGTACGGCCTGCGCACGCCGGACGGCCGCTGAGGCGTTCGGCCAGGACTGGCGGTGTTCCCCGTTTGAGCAGGATCTTTCGCACTCGGGTTCAGATTGCGCTAATCTGTTGAAATCCCACAAGTCCCCAGATTGGGGATTCTCGTGCGGCGATCCGTCGGTTACGCTGTCGCCATGATTCGATCCGGCTCTGCCGGAGCGGAAACCCACAGGGGTCACAAAGGCGGCGGATGTGACGATGGCAACGGCAAGCAGCGCACAGCGCGAACCTTCCATGGAAGAGATACTGGCTTCCATCAGGCGGATCATCGAGGACAGCGACGGCGGCCGCAAGCAGCCGGGCGACGCCGATGAGCTGAGCCAGGATCTGGAGCACGCGTCGAGCGCCTATGCGGCCCCTGACGTGGAAGCATTCCGTGCCGACCTGCATGCCGCCCCCGAAGGCAGGAAGCCGGTGACGCTGGCGGAAGTCCAGGCACAGTTGCCGGCGGCCGAGCCGGTGGTCGCGCGCATGGAAACGCCTGCGCGCCCCGATCCCAGCCCGGCAAAGCCATCGATGACACTTGCCGAAGTTAGCGCCCGCGTCGCCGCCGAGCCAATCACGGTTGAATCGCCGGGATCGCGTCCTGTCGCCGACGCTTCCATCGCCGATTGGCGTCGCGAGATCGCCGCGGTCGGTGAGCAGGCGAGGGCGGTGTCGGACCGGAGCGAGGCACGCAAGACGGCTGCCCAGCCGTCCGTGGAGACTCCAAGGGACGAACCGACCGCGAAAGTAGCCGTCGGGCCCGAGCCGTCTCGTCCGGATGCAAGCGTGGTGCGGCCGGTGGCGGCCAGCGACGCGCCGCGTCCGGCAATCGTTTCCGAGCATACCGGCCGTCAGGTCGCGGCTGCCTTTGGCGAGCTTTCCGATGCGTTTGCCAGCCGCAGCAAGAAGACATTCGACGAGATGGCCGAAGAGATGCTGCGGCCGATGCTGCAGGATTGGCTGGACAACAATCTGCCGACACTGGTGGAAAGGCTGGTGCGCGAGGAGATCGAGCGCGTGGCGCGCGGGGCGCAGTAGTTCCCCATGTCGATTGCCAATGGAAACGGCGCCTTCGCGGCGCCCATTGGTGGGGTCAGCTTGTTGGCAGGACGACGGATCGCGTTCCGTTGAAATGACCAGGGCCGCGCCTATCTGGTTGTGAGGGTCCGAGACAGCCCTTGCGGTTGACTTGGCCAAAACCTTCCGATTTACACCGGACCAGCAAAACTCCCGACAGCGCGGACCATTTTCCCATGCTTGAAAAGACCTACGACGCCAAAACCGTCGAGCCGAAGATCGCCAAAGTCTGGGAAGAGGCCGACGCGTTTCGTGCCGGCGCCGGGGCCGAGGAGGGGGCGGAAGCCTTCACCATTGTCATTCCGCCGCCGAACGTCACCGGTTCGTTGCATATGGGGCACGCGCTCAACAACACGCTGCAGGATATATTGGTGCGCTTCGAGCGCATGCGCGGCAAGAACGTCCTGTGGCAGCCGGGCATGGACCATGCCGGTATCGCCACGCAGATGGTGGTCGAGCGCCAGCTGATGGAAAAGCAGATCCATCGCCGCGACCTGACCCGCGAGCAGTTTATCGAGAAAGTGTGGGAGTGGAAGGCCGAATCCGGCGGCGCCATCTTCAACCAGCTGAAGCGGCTCGGCGCCTCGGCCGACTGGTCACGCGAACGCTTCACCATGGACGAAGGCCTGTCCAAAG
The DNA here is from genome assembly GCF_055811655.1 of Mesorhizobium sp. WSM4809. Lineage (NCBI taxonomy): Bacteria > Pseudomonadati > Pseudomonadota > Alphaproteobacteria > Hyphomicrobiales > Phyllobacteriaceae > Mesorhizobium > Mesorhizobium sp. WSM4809. The sequence continues at coordinate 62,116 of NZ_JBVVQW010000006.1, read as the reverse complement.
CCGTGCTCGAAGTGTTCGTCACGCTCTACAAGGAAGGGCTGATCTACAAGGACAAGCGCCTTGTGAACTGGGACCCCAAGCTGCTCACCGCGATCTCCGATCTCGAGGTCGAGCAGCAGGAGGTCAACGGCAATCTCTGGCACTTCCGCTATCCCATAGAGGGCCAGGTCTTCGACCCGGAAAACCCAACAACCTTCATCACCGTGGCGACGACGCGCCCGGAGACGATGCTGGGCGATACGGCCGTCGCCGTGCACCCTGACGACGAGCGCTTCCGGCATCTGGTCGGCAAGAACATCGTCCTGCCGATCGTCGGTCGCAGGATTCCCGTGGTGGCGGACGAGTATTCCGATCCGGAAAAGGGTTCGGGCGCGGTCAAGATCACGCCGGCGCATGACTTCAACGACTTCGAGGTCGGCAAGCGCCACAAGCTGCCGGCGATCAATATCCTGACCACGGAGGCGGCGGTAAGCCTCAGGGACAATGAGGATTTCCTTGCCGGTCTCGAGGTGACGCCGGAGCGCCAGCTTGTCTGGGACGAACTCGACGGCCTCGATCGCTTCGTCGCGCGCAAGAAGATCGTCGATCTGATGGAAGAGGGCGGCTTCCTCGAAAAGGTCGAGCCGCATCGCCACGCGGTGCCGCATGGCGATCGCGGAGGCGTGCCGATCGAGCCATTCCTGACCGAGCAATGGTATGCCAATGCGGCGGAACTGGCCAAGCCGGCGATCGCTTCCGTGCGCGAAGGTCGCACGAACTTCGTGCCGAAGAACTGGGAGAAGACCTATTTCGACTGGATGGAGAACATCCAGCCCTGGTGCATCTCGCGCCAGCTGTGGTGGGGTCATCAGATCCCGGCCTGGTACGGGCCGGACGGGCGCGTCTTCGTCGAGAAGACCGAGGAAGAGGCGCTGAGCGCCGCGATCGAATTCTATCTGGCGCTGGAAGGACCGTGGAAGGCCTGGGTCGAGGACAAGCTGGAGAACTTCAAGCCGGGCGAGATCCTGACCCGCGACGAGGATGTGCTGGACACCTGGTTCTCATCGGCGCTGTGGCCGTTTTCGACGCTGGGTTGGCCCGACGAGACGCCCGAGCTGAAGACCTACTACCAGACCGACGTGCTGGTGACAGGCTTCGACATTATCTTCTTCTGGGTCGCCCGCATGATGATGATGGGTCTGCACTTCATGGACGAGGAGCCATTCCACACCGTCTATGTCCATGCGTTGGTGCGCGACAAGAACGGGCAGAAGATGTCGAAGTCGAAAGGCAACGTCATCGATCCGCTCGACCTTATCGACGAATACGGCGCGGACGCGCTGCGCTTCACCCTGACGGTGATGGCGGCACAAGGCCGTGACGTGAAGCTCGATCCGGCGCGCATCGCCGGCTATCGCAATTTCGGCACCAAGCTGTGGAACGCTACGCGTTTTGCCGAGATGAACGAGGTCGCGCGCAATGACGATTTCTGGCTGAACGATGCCAGGCTGGCGGTCAACCGCTGGATCCTGACCGAACTGACGCGGGCGGCGCGCGAGATCACCGACGGCATCACCTCATACCGCTTCAACGAGGCGGCGGGCGCTGCCTACCGCTTCGTCTGGAACCTGTTCTGCGACTGGTACCTGGAACTGCTGAAGCCGGTGTTCATGGGCACCGACGAGGCGGCCAAAGCAGAAAGCCGTGCCTGCGTCGCCTTCTTGCTCGACGAGATCTACAAGCTGCTGCATCCGATGATGCCGTTCATGACCGAGGAACTGTGGGCGCAGACCGCTGGCGAAGGCAAGCAACGCTCGTCGCTGCTGTGCCATGCCGCGTGGCCCTCGCCGGACTTCGAAGACGCCGAGGCTGCAGCCGACATCAATTGGCTGGTCGACCTCGTCTCCGGCATCCGCTCGGTGCGCTCGGAGATGAACGTGCCGCCGGCAGCCATTGCACCGCTCGTCGTGGTCGGCGCCAACGCTGTGACACGCGAACGGCTTGTCCGCGAAGAATCTGCGATCAAGCGGCTGGCGCGGGTCGGCGACATCTCGCTTGCCGATGTCGCGCCCAAGGGTTCGGCGCAGATCGTGCTCAACGAGGCGACGATCTGCCTGCCGCTTGGCAGCCTGATCGACCTCGCCGCCGAGGCCGCTCGGCTGCAGAAGGAACTGGCCAAGGTGACCGAGGAGATCGCGCGCCTGCACAAGAAGCTGTCGAACGAAAGGTTCGTCGCCAGCGCGCCGGCCGAGATCGTCGATGCCGAGCGTGAAAAGCTCGCTGAATACCGCGATGCGCAGGACAAGCTGTCGGTCGCGTTGGCCAGGGTTCGCGACGCCGGTTGAGGAGATTCGCGAGACTTCAGCCTTCTGTAAAGTGCTTGTTTTTCGCCTCGAAAATCAGCATGCCCTTGCGTTAATATTGACGTAAACGGAAGTTTTAGCCCCATTGTTGCCATAATGTAACAATGGGGCTCCTGGAGCCTAAAAAAGGCCTGTTTTCGAGCCTTTTTGGATAGTTCTCTCTGTTTTTTGAGACCCGCTCAGCCCTACAGGCCATTTTTCGGCCTTGCCGCACCCGGTTGCATTTCCTCGAAAATGCGCCTGGCCAATGTGTACATGTACGCCCGCGAATTCGTTGTTGCACCGTTAACCTGAATTGGTTCTAGCTTGATGCACTCGAATTCGGGGAGGACGTTTCATGACTATTCTGCGACTGAAGGCGCTGCTGGGGGCGGGCTGCTTTTCGCTGGCTTTGATCGGGACGGCGATGAATCCGGCACATGCCGGCGGCCTGGAGCGCGGCGGTTACGATATCGATTTGCTGTTCGATCCGGCTCCGTTCGCGACCGAAGCCGAATCGACCTATGTGATGCCGCAACGCAAGCTCAAGAATGCGGTGGACACCAACCCGCTCGACGGCGATTTGACGCCTCTGGGCAGCACGGCGAAGGACAGCGAGAGCTATTGGGTGCCGCGGATCGGCGTCAAGGCGCAGATCGTCCAGGGTGTCGACTGTATGTTCGACTATTCCCAGCCTTGGGGTGCGCACACAAATCCGGGTCTTTGGGCCGGTGCCCAGTCCAACATGGAAACCGACATCAAAAGCAACAACTACGCCACAACCTGCTCCTACAAGATGGACGCCGGCAAAGGCCAGGTTCGCTTCATCGGCGGCGTCTACTACCAGGAAGTCTATGGCTTCAAGCAGGACCTGATATCGCCGCTGGTGCCGGATTTCCAGGGTACCGGGCGTGTCGATCTCAAGGGGACCGGCTGGGGCTGGCGCGCCGGCCTGGCCTATGAAATCCCCGAGATCGCACTGCGCGCCAGCCTCGTCTACAATTCGCGGGTCAAGCTCGACAATATCTCGGGCACGCTGGATTTGACGCATGTTGGCAGCGTGGTGCTTCCGATCTACGGCTCAACGCAATACATGCCGGATACAGTCGAATTGAAATTGCAGTCAGGCATTGCGCCAGGCTGGCTCGCCTTCGGTTCGCTCAAGTGGGTCAATTGGAGCCTGCTGCAGAGCGTTCCAATTTGCGTCGTAGGTACCCCCGCAGGGGCATGCGTCACTGGTGATGCTCTCCATTCGGGCCAGATCACCTCGCTGGACCTGATGTATCGTGACGGCTGGACAGTTACCGGCGGCATTGGCCACAAGTTCAACGATCAGTGGAGTGCTGCCGGCCAGCTTTCCTGGGATCGCGGCACGTCGCATGGCTATGGCTCGCAGACCGATACCTGGACACTGGGCGGCGGCGTCGCCTTTACGCCCAAGCCGAACATCGAAGTGCGTCTGGCCGGCGCGGTTGGGGTGCTGACCAGCGGCCATTCTGGAGCGTTGGCTGGTGAGAGCGGATACGTCGCCGGCACGGATGTCAGCTACGACTTCGGCAACGATCTGGTCACGGCGATTTCAGGTGGCCTTAAGATCAAGTTCTAAGTCTCTGACAATTATAACAAAAGGCCGGGGATTACCCGGCCTTTTTTGTTTGGGATCGCATCGCCCCGATTTGTCTCATCCAAGCTGCGTTGCATATTATCCGTACCGCTTTCGCCCCCTGCTATTGTGATGTTTTGGCAACAGTTTCTGAGCAACCCCTGCGCTGGAAGCCGGGCTGAGGAAATTGCCTATTTCCCGCCATAAACCCGGCGCACCTCGATCTTGTCTCGGGACACGCGCCAAAAGGCTCGGCGAGGGGGCAGCCGCTCCGCCCCATTTGCAGGGAAGATGGGGCAAGGAAGAATATGGACGCCAAAGTCATCTCCAAGGCTAAGCTCCCTAGCCGCTATGTGACCGTCGGTCCGGCGCGTGCGCCGCATCGTTCCTATCTCTATGCCATGGGTTTGTCGGCGGCCGAGATTGCGCAGCCGCTGGTCGGGGTCGCCTCCTGCTGGAACGAGGCGGCGCCCTGCAACATCTCGCTGATGCGTCAGGCGCAGGTGGTCAAGAAGGGCGTCGCGTCCGCCAGCGGCACGCCGCGCGAATTCTGCACCATCACCGTCACCGACGGCATCGCCATGGGTCACCAGGGCATGAAGTCGTCGCTGGTGTCGCGCGAGGTCATCGCCGATTCGGTCGAACTCACCATGCGCGGCCATTGCTACGATGCGCTGGTCGGGCTGGCCGGCTGCGACAAGTCGCTGCCCGGCATGATGATGGCCATGGTGCGGCTCAACGTGCCGTCGATCTTCATCTATGGCGGTTCGATCCTGCCCGGCAGCTATCGCGGCCGCCAGATCACCGTGCAGGATGTGTTCGAGGCGGTCGGTCAGCACTCGGTAGGCACCATCGACGATGCCGAACTTCTCGAAATCGAGCAGGCGGCCTGCCCGTCGGCCGGCTCCTGCGGCGCCCAGTTCACCGCCAACACCATGGCCACCGTTGCCGAGGCGATCGGCCTGGCGCTGCCCTATTCCTGCGGCGCGCCGGCACCCTATGAAATGCGCGACCGGTTCAATTTCGCCTCCGGCGAAAAGATCATGGAACTGATCGCGAAAAACATCCGGCCGCGCGACATCGTCACGCTGAAGGCGCTGGAGAATGCGGCGACCGTGGTCTCGGCCACCGGCGGTTCGACCAACGCGGCACTGCATCTGCCGGCGATCGCCCACGAGGCCGGCATCAAGTTCGACCTGTTCGACGTGGCCAAGATCTTCGAGAAGACGCCTTACATCGCCGACCTCAAGCCGGGCGGCAAATATGTTGCCAAGGACATGTTCGAGGCCGGCGGCATTCCGCTGCTGATGAAGACGCTGCTCGACCACGGCTATCTGCATGGTGATTGCATGACCGTGACTGGCCGCACTTTGGCCGAAAACATGCAGCACGTTGTCTGGAATGAGCATCAGGATGTGGTCCGCCCGGCCAACACACCCATTACCCAAACCGGCGGTGTCGTGGGCTTGAAGGGAAACCTTGCCCCCGAAGGCGCGATCGTGAAGGTTGCGGGCATGGCGGAGTTGAAGTTCTCCGGCCCGGCACGCTGCTTCGATTCGGAAGAGGAATGTTTCGAGGCGGTGACGCATCGCAACTACAGGGAAGGCGAGGTTCTCGTCATTCGCTACGAAGGACCGCGCGGCGGCCCCGGCATGCGCGAGATGCTGTCGACGACGGCAGCGCTGTACGGCCAGGGCATGGGCGGCAAGGTGGCGCTGATCACCGACGGGCGCTTCTCGGGCGCGACGCGCGGTTTCTGCATCGGCCATGTCGGCCCCGAGGCAGCCGTGGGCGGCCCGATCGGGCTGCTCAGGGATGGTGACGTGATCTCGATCGACGCGGTGAACGGCACGATCGACGTGGCGTTGTCCGATAGCGAACTGGCGGCGAGGGCAAAGACATGGAAGGCGCGCACGACCGACTATCAGTCGGGCGCGATATGGAAATATGCACAGACGGTAGGGCCGGCGCGCGATGGCGCGGTGACCCATCCGGGCGGTGCGAAAGAAACACACTGTTATGCGGACATCTGAGTTGTTGAGGTCGTCTGTCTTTTCGGCACTGGTCGTGGCCGCCACATTTGGCGCGACCTTTGGCGCCGTGGGCCAGGCCATGGCCTTCGACGACAAGGTATTCGACGACAAGACCGGGGTGAAGCCGCAATCCAGCCCTTGGGCGGTCTTCCAGTTCGGCTTCTCCGCCTACAAGAACGGCCACAAGGAACAGGCTGCCGAGGCCTACAAATACGCTGCCGAAAATGGCCAGATCGGTGCCACCTGGAAGCTTGCCCGCATGTATGCCGAGGGCGACGGCGTGGCGCGCGACGACTATGAGGCGTTCAAGTTCTTCTCCGAGATCGTCGACCAGGACGTCGAGCCCGGCTCGCCTGAGGAAAGCTATGTCTCCGACGCGCTGGTGGCGCTTGGCGACTATTTGCGCACGGGCATTCCCGGCAGCCCGGTCGCCGAGAACGAGGTGGCGGCCCAGGAATATTACATGCGCGCCGCCGCCAACTACCGCAATCCGAACGCGCAGTTCGAGATGGGGCAGATGTTCTTGAAGGGCGAGGGCGGCGTGAAGGCCAGTGTCAAGCAGGCCGGGCGCTGGTTCCAACTCGCCGCCGAGAAAGGCCATGCCGGCGCCCAGGCGACACTGGGCCATTTGTTGTTCCAGAGCGGCAAGATCGTTCGCGGCCTGGCGATGATGACGGCAGCGCTCGAACGCGCTTCGCCGGCTGACCAGCCCTGGATCCGCGGCATGCAGGAAGAGGCATTCGCCACCGCCGGCGAGGCCGACCGCCGCACCGCGATCTCGCTGGCCGATGATATCCTCACCAAGGGCAACAACGCGGACCAGTAGTCTCGCGGCTGCGTCAGCTTCACCAGCAGCACTCGATTGTCGATCGCGATCAGTTCTCGATCGGCTCCGTCGGCACCATGCTGGGCGCCGGCATCGAGATCGGCGTGACATGGTGGTGTGGCGCCAGCGTGTTTTCCGGGCAGCTATCCCCGATGTTCGTCCACGATGTGTTGTTGAGCACCATGTCGCAGCGGGCCAGATGGCTCCGGTCGGCAACCGTCAGGCAGGCGACCTGGCCAAGCTGGTAGGATTTTCCATTGGCCAGGCATTCCTGGTCGGCAAATGCCGCACCGGGAGCGGCCATGGCAAATGCCAGGCCGATCGGACAAAGATGAAATCGTGTGCTCATGGAACCCCAGCCGCCATGCTGGCCCGCAATGAACGGCGCGAAATGTGGCGATATGAGGTCCAGCGCCTGCGTGCCCGGCGAGGGTTTTCTCAGGCCGGCTGAAGCGCGAGATCGATCGCCACCGGGACGTGATCGGACGGTTTTTCCCAGGCGCGCACGTGCTTTTCGATGGACGCGGAAGAAAACCGGTTGGCGGCTTCCGGCGACAAAAGCAGGTGGTCGATGCGGATGCCGTTGTTCTTCTGCCAGGCGCCGGCCTGATAGTCCCAGAACGTGTAGGTGTCGTGCGCGTCGGTGACCGCGCGCACCGCCTCGGTGAAACCAAGGTTGAGCAGCCGGCGGAAGGCTTGTCGCGTCTGCGGCTGGAACAGCGCGTCGCCCAGCCAGTTCTCCGGAAACCGCGCGTCGATCCGCTCGGGAATCACGTTGTAGTCGCCGGCGAGCACCAGGGCCTCCTCCAGCCTCAGCCGTTCTTCGGCCCAGCGCTCCAGCCGCGCCATCCAGGACAGCTTGTAAGGAAACTTCTTCTCATCATCGATTGGATTGCCGTTCGGCAGATAGAGCGAGGCGACGCGCAAGGCACCCTTGTCGGTTGAGAAAACGCCTTCGATGAAACGCGCCTGTTCATCGGCATCGTCGCCGGGCAGGCCCCGGATGACTTCGTCGAAGCGCAGCTTCGACAATAGGGCGACGCCGTTGAAACCCTTTTGGCCATGGGTTTCGACATTGTAGCCAAGCGCCTCGATCTCGGCGCGCGGGAATTGCTCGTCGACGGTCTTGATCTCCTGCAGGCAGACGATGTCGGGTGCGCTCTCGGTCAGCCAATGGGTGAGATTGCCAATGCGGGCGCGGACACCGTTGATGTTCCAGGTGACGATTTTCATGGCGGTCTCGATGCTGTTCAGTTGGATTCTTGCGGCGGATGGCGTTCGACGAGGCCAATCGTATTGCCAGCCGGGTCCTTTAGGAAGGCCATCCATTCGCTTTCCCCCGCTGGACCGAACTGGCCCTCCGTGTCGCGATGGACAAGTGTTGGCGGCGCGGTGAAGGGTACGCCTGCCGCGACCGCAGAGGCATGGAAGTCATCGAGGCCGGATATGTCGAGATAGACGGTTCCGGCCGGTATGCCGTCAGTGAACAGCAGCCTGATATCGCCGGCCATGATGAAGGCGATGCCCGGCGGATCGAAGCGCGCATGAACCGCCATGCCGAGCACGTCGCGCCAGAAAGCCAGCGTGGTGTCGAGATCACGGCCAGCCGACAGCGCGATCTGACGGATCGCACCAATGGCAGGCATTCTATATGGAGAAACTCGTGCCGCAGCCGCAGGAGGCGACGGCGTTCGGATTGCGGATCTGGAACGACTGGCCCATCAGATCGTCGACGAAATCGATCACAGAGCCGCCCATATAGACCAGCGACAGATCGTCGATCAGCACGGTGGCACCGTCCTTCTCGATAGCGACGTCGTCGTCGTTGCGCGTATCGACCAGGTCGAACTTGTAGGAGAAGCCCGAGCAGCCGCCGCCTTCGACCGACACGCGCAGCGCCGTCTTGCCGGCCTCGTTCGAGACAATCCTGGCGATCCGCCTGGCGGCGGCCTCGGTCATATCGACTTTCATGGCAGTCTTGGCATCAGCGCCCATGGGCGTCACCTTGCTTTCGGTTTCACATGATAGGTATGAAGCGCGAGGGGCCAAGTCAACCTGGCTAAGTCAACTGCGGCAGCATCAGCCATGACCAACGAGTTGGGCGACATCGGATTCGGCTATCGGCCGCGCGCCGCCTATGCCTGCGATCCGGCAAAGTCGCGCGGGCGGCTGTTCGACGAGGTGGAAAGCCCGACCCGCACGCCATTCCAGCGTGACCGTGACCGCATCATCCATTCGACGGCCTTCCGGCGGCTCAAGCACAAGACGCAGGTCTTCATCGCGCATGAAGGCGACCACTATCGCACCCGGCTGACCCATTCGATCGAAGTGGCGCAGATCGCGCGCGCCCTGGCACGGGCGCTGCGCGGCGACGAGGATCTCGCCGAGGCGGTGGCGCTGGTGCATGATTTCGGCCACACGCCCTTCGGCCACACCGGCGAGGACGCGCTGAACGAGAAGATGGCCGCCTGGGGCGGCTTCGACCACAACGCGCAATCGCTGCGCATCGTGACGAGGCTGGAGGCGCGCTACGCCGAGTTCGATGGGCTCAACCTGACCTGGGAAACGCTGGAAGGCCTGGTCAAGCACAATGGGCCGCTGACGGACGCCAACGGCAAGGGTCTGAAAGGGCCGGTGCCGCAGGCGATCCGTGATTACTCTGAACTGCACGATCTCGAACTCGACCGGTTTGCCGGCATCGAGGCGCAATGCGCGGCGATCGCCGACGATATAGCCTACAACACGCATGACATCGATGACGGTTTGAGGGCAGGGCTCTTGACGCTGGACATGCTGGAGACGGTTTCGCTGCCGGGAACGATCCTGAAAGGCGTTCGCGCACGCTATCCCTCCCTCGATGATGTGCGCACCGGCCACGAGCTGATGCGGCGGCAGATCACCGCCATGGTCGAGGACGTGATCAAGTCCACGACCGCCAATCTCGATCGCATCAGGCCGCGGAGCGCAGATGCGGTGAGGGCAGCCGGCGAGACGATGGTGGTTTTCTCGGCCGAAATGGCTGCCTTGGAGAAAGAACTGAAGGCCTTCCTGTACAAGCACCTCTACCGGCACGCGGAGGTCATGCGGGTGCGCGCGGACGCCGAGCAGATCGTCAAAAATCTGTTCGACGCCTATTTCGCCGATCCGCGCGCCATGCCGGACGGCTGGCGCGAGGGGCTGGATCGGGCCGACGACCGCATCAAGGCGCGCAGCGTTGCCGACTTCCTGGCGGGTATGACCGACACCTACGCGCTCAAGGAACACCGGCGTTTGTTTGACCATACGCCTGAATTGGGCTAGGGCGGGCTCGATTTTGCCGGCCAACGAGCCGGATTCGCTGCAAAGCCGCCAGAGCCAGACCCCAGAGTCACACAAATGAACATCTTCGCCGATTTCACCGCGCGAATCATAAAAGCCGTCGAAGCGCTTGATCTGAAAGACAAAGACGGCGTTTCGCCTGACCTGTCGCGCATTGCCGTCGAGCCGCCGCGCGACGCCAGCCACGGCGACCTGGCGACCAATGCTGCGATGGTGCTGGCCAAGCCGACCGGCCAGAACCCGCGCGCGCTGGCCGAAAGACTGGCGCAGGCGCTGCGTGACGACAAGGATGTCGCGGCGACGGAAGTGGCCGGGCCCGGTTTCGTCAATCTCAGGCTCAAGGACGGCTTCTGGCAGACACATCTGACCGCACTGCTCGGCGAGGGCCGCAACTATGGCCGCTCGACGGTTGGCGGCGGCAGGAAGACCAATGTCGAATATGTCTCGGCCAATCCGACCGGGCCGATGCATGTCGGCCATTGCCGGGGTGCTGTCGTCGGCGACGCGCTCGCCAATCTGATGGCCTTCGCCGGCTACGACGTGACCAAGGAATATGTCATCAACGACGCCGGCTCGCAGATCGACGTGCTCGGCCGTTCCGCATTCCTGCGCTACCGCGAAGCGCTGGGCGACGATATCGGCGAAATACCTGCCGGTCTCTATCCCGGCGATTACCTGGTGCCTGTCGGCCAGGCGCTGGTCACGGAATACGGCCGCTCGCTTCTGCAGATGCCCGATGACGAGGCGCTCGCCATCGTCAAGGATCGCACCATCGATGCGATGATGGCGATGATCCGCGAGGACCTTGCGATGCTCAACGTGCATCACGACGTGTTCTTCTCCGAGCGCACGCTGCACGCCGACAAAGCCAGGAAGATCCGCTCTGCGATCAACGATCTGACGCTGAAGGGCCATATCTACAAGGGCAAGCTGCCGCCGCCCAAGGGCGAGAAACCCGACGATTGGGAGGATCGCGAGCAGACGCTGTTCCGCTCGACCGCGGTCGGCGACGATATGGACCGGGCGCTGGTCAAGTCCGATGGCTCGTTCACCTATTTCGCCGCCGACGTCGCTTATCTCAAGGACAAGGTCGATCGCGGTTTCGTCGACCTGATCTATGTGCTCGGCGCCGACCATGGCGGCTACATCAAGCGGCTGGAGGCCCTGGCGCGGGCGATTGCCGGCGACGAGGTGAAGCTCACTGTCCTGCTGTGCAATCTGGTCAAGCTGTTTCGCGAGGGCGAACCGGTGCGCATGTCGAAGCGGTCGGGCGATTTCGTGACGCTGCGCGAAGTGGTGGAGGAGGTCGGCCGCGACGCGATCCGCTTCATGATGCTCTACCGAAAGAACGATGCGCCCCTGGATTTCGATTTCGCCAAGGTGACCGAGCAGTCCAAGGACAATCCGGTGTTCTATGTCCAGTACGCCTCGGCGCGCTGTCATTCGGTGTTCCGGCAGGCGAGCGAGCAACTGGGCGAAGCCAATTTCGACCGCAACAGCCTGGCGTCGGCCGCGGCATTGCTGACCGACGAGGGCGAGATCGGCCTGATCCGCAAGCTTGCCGAATACCCGCGGCTGATCGAGTCCGCCGCCCTTGCGCTCGAGCCGCATCGGCTGGCATTTTACCTCTATGATCTGGCCTCCAGCTTCCACGGACACTGGAACCGTGGCACGGATAATCCGGACTTACGTTTTGTTAAGGTTAACGACCGACAATTGACGCATGCCAGACTAGGGCTGGTGCAGGCTGTTTCGGACGTTTTGACGTCCGGCCTGACGTTGATCGGAGCCGCCGCGCCCACCGAAATGCGTTAGGTTTGACTAAATAACCTGTCACCTTTTGCCCACATTGCGCTGGTAAGGGCCAACCCTACGCGACGTCCATGGCGTCCGAATGAGTGCGAGTTCGGGAACAATAATGGCAGACAGAACCCAGCTGAGAGTAGCCGACAACAACGACATCTCTGACGATGATCCGTTCGCGGAACTGACCAGGATCATGGGATTCGACCCGCGCCAGCCGGTCAGGCCGCAATCGCCCGCCCAGCCGCAGGCCCCAGCCGCCGATCACGGGCTCGAAGAGGGCGATTTCGATATCGATCTCGAGAAAGAAATGATGGGCGAGTTCGGCGCTGACGACAGCGACGCCGCTCCGGTTGTTCAGGCTCATGAGCCGACCTTCGTGCATGAGCCGGCATTCGAAGCGGCTGACGCCAGCGCGATGGACGATGAGCTTTCGGTGTCGCTCGACAACGATTTCCAACTGGACATGGCTGAGATAGACGATCACGTCGCCGGCGCTAGCCATGCGGTCGCAGCTGAAGCGGCGCCGTCCGTCGAGCCGGCTTTCGCGTCTGATTTTGACGATGCCGTCGCCGGTTCGCTTGAGGACGTCTCCCCCTTCGAGGACGATCATTCGATGGCGGACGAGCTGGCCATTTCGCTCGACCAGGATCTCCGGATCGATGAGGAAGCCGAAGAGGCCCAGTACGCTGAAGAGGCCCAGTACGCCGTTGCCGACACGCCCGCTTCTATCGAGCCAGTTGCCTCCGATGACGAATTCGACGATGCGGTGGCAGCCTCGCTTGAAGACGAGCTGGTGCTCGACGACCATTCGGCGGCCGAACAGTCATTCATGGCCGCCGAGCCCGTCAAGTATCCCATGCCGGAGCAGGCGGCGCGTGACGGCCATGCAATCTCCGATGAGAGCTTTGCCGGCCATTTCGACGACGCGATGGCTGATGTCGACATGGATTTCGACGTTCGCGCGGATGAGCCGAATGCCTTCGACGAGCCGCACGCGCATGATGCGCTTGTCGATATCACTGACGCCAACGGCGATATTCCCATCCCTGAAGGCATGTCGGACGATGCTTTCGACCTAAGTTTGGACGACGCGTTTGCCGAAACGGCCGAAGAGCCGGTCGCCGAGGTTGCTGCCGCAACGGTCCAGCCGGCGGCGCCAGAGGCTCATGTTGCGCCGGCGGCGCATGCCCCGGCCGCGGACGAACGGAGCCTGGAAGACGAGTTGAATGCGCTGCTGGGTGCCATGACGGCGCGCACGGCGCCGGTGGCCAGTGAGCCCGTCACGGCTCAGCCGGCTGTCGCCGCCCTGCCGCCTGTTGCCGAGCCCGCCGAGGTACCGGCCGATCTTGTCGGCGACCTCGACTGGGATCTTGACGAACCCGCGCCTGAGCAGGACCGGCATGTTGGCACGGCCCAAGCGGCCGATGCGGATATTTACGACCTTATGCTTGATGAACTCCAGGATACGACTTGGCACACGGCTGGCGATGTCGATTTCGACGATGATGCGTTCGACGCGGCTTTGCCCAAGGATCTTGATCCGCGTGACGAAGCCGCTGACCGGGACAATTCGGCGGATTCTCTCGATTGGCTTGCGGAGCGTTCCCAACCGGCAGAGCCGACGCGTTCGTGGAGCCGCGTGACGCCCGTTCCGCAGCAGCCGTCATTCAGTGCTCAGCCTGCGTTTGCTCAGCCGGCCGCTTCGGTGGCATCCGTGGCCGCCGCGCCGGCAGTCGCCGACATGACGTCCTACCGTTCGTCCGAGCCGGTCGAGGCCGTGGCTCCCGCTGCCCCGGTGTCGGCGCCCCAATCGCGCCAGCCTGCGCATTACGAAGACATGCCCGACGTCGAAACGGTCGATGTACCCGAGCGTGTCGTCGCGCTAGCCGACGATCTCGATATTCCCGAACTGCACTTCGAGGAAGACCAGCCGGCGTCGCCTGGCTACGACGATCTCGATGCGGAGTTCTCCAGCCTTCTCTCCGAGATGAACGCGGTGGAGGTCGCTCCTGTTCCCACGAGCAATGTGGCCAGCGCGTCTTACGATGATGACTCCTATGCCGCGGGCTTCAAGCCGGGCTATGACAGCCTCAAGCCGGCATATGACGGGGTCAAGCCGGGCTATGACGGGGTCAAGCCGGGCTATGAGCCGGAAGCGCGGACCTATGCCGCGCGGCCGATGGACATGTCCGCCCGCGCGGCGGCGCCCACGGGTTATGCCGACGCCTCCGGCTTCGACCTCGACGGCCTGCCAGGGAGCCAGCCGGTTTCGCAAGCCGATGATTTTACTGTCGATGAACTCGACTACGATCCCGAACTCGACGAGGCTATGGCTGTTCCGGGTCTCGGCGAGCGTGAGGCCGGGAGGCCGACGCGCGGACGCGGACTGTTCATCGCCGCGATTGTCGGCGCGGTCGCGGTCGCAGGCGGTCTCGGGGCCTTTGCGCTGTCCTTTGGCGGCAAGGGCGGCAGCGAAGCGCCTGTCATTGTCAAGGCCGACAACGCGCCGATCAAGGTCAAGCCGGAGAATCCTGGCGGCGCCGTGGTGCCCAACCAAGACAACAAGGTCTACGACGCGGTCAGGGGCGCAAAGCCGGCCGAGCCGGTCCAGGAAAAGCTGGTCACCAACGTCGAAGAGCCGGTGGACGTGCAGGCGAAGGACCCGGCCCGCGCCATCGATCTTTCGCCGGACCAGAATGCAGCCGCCGCTGGAACCGATGTCGGCAATGCCGCGCCGATGGCCGGCGCCGCTTCGGCCGACAACGCTTCTGCCGACAATACGGCGCCCGCGCCCAAGTCCGAGGACCGCATTGCGCAGGTGCTGCAGGATGCCGACAAGGGCACCAATGCCGATGTCGTCGCCGTTGCGCCGCGCAAGGTGAGGACCATGGTGGTCAAGTCGGACGGTTCGCTGGTGCCGCGTGAAGATCCGGCGGCGCCCGCCGCTCCGCTAGTGGCCGCCACCGAGCCGGTCGATCCGGCGCCGCAGCATGTTGCTCCGGCGGCTCAAGCCGACGCGGACCAGACCGGCACCGTGGCGCCTGCCGCCGCCCAGGCGGACGACGAGCCGGCCCTCAAGCCGGTCGCCAAGCAGAAAGCCGAGGCCCAATCGGCGAACACGCCGGCAAAGGTTCCGCTCGCGCCGCAGCGTCCGTCCGACCAGCCGGTCGATGTTGTCGGCGAGGTCAAGCCCGATCAGGTTGCGTCCATAGATCCGGCATCGACCGCGGCCGGCGGTGGCTCGTGGTCGATGCAGATCGCCTCGCAGCCGACCGTCGAAAGCGCCCAGTCCAGCTATCAGGATCTGCAGCGCCGCTATGGCAGTGTGCTTGCCGGGCGTACCGCCAACATCGTCAAGGCCGAGATCGCCGGCAAAGGCACGTTCTACCGGGTGCGCGTTCCGGCCCAGTCACGCAATGACGCGATCAATTTGTGCACCAGCTACAAGGCCGCCGGCGGCAACTGCTTCGTCTCGCGCTAAAGCGGAGCCGACCATCAAAAGCCGGCGCGGTCCATCGCGCCGGCTTTTTTCATGGGGAAAGCAGATCCGGCGTTGTCCCGGATGAATCCCTGGCGATTCCCTTTGATCGCACAAAGCCCTAAACTGCCGACATGACCGAATCAAAATCCATGATCCTCGGCTGTGCCGGGAAATCGCTTACCCGCGAAGAAATCAATTTCTATCGCAATGAATGCCCGTGGGCCTTCATCCTGTTTGCGCGCAACATTGGCGAGACCGAACAGATCCGCGATCTGGTCGCCGAGATGCGGGACTGCATAGGGCGTCCGGACGCGCTGGTGTTCATCGATCAGGAAGGCGGCCGTGTGCAGCGCTTGCGACCGCCGCTGGCACCGAACTATCCCGCCGGTGGCGCGCTCGGCGCGCTGTGGCGCGACGATCATGATGCCGGCGCCCGCGCGGCCTGGCTGATGGCGCGGCTGCATGCCTTCGACCTGCTGCGCTACGGCATCACAGCCGATTGCCTGCCGGTGCTCGACGTGCCGATCGAAGGCGCCAGCGATGTCATCGGCGCGCGGGCCTATGGCAAGGATCCGCGACCGGTGATCGAGCTCGGCCGCGCAGCCGCGGAAGGGCTGATGTCGGGCGGCGTGCTGCCGGTCATGAAGCATATTCCGGGCCATGGACGTGCCTTTGCCGACACGCATTTCGAACTGCCGGTGGTCAATGCCTCGCTCAGCGATCTGCAGCGGCATGATTTCGCCCCGTTCAAGGAGCTTAGCCATCTGCCGATGGCGATGACAGCCCATGTCGTCTACAGCGCGATCGACCCCAACAATCCGGCGACCACCTCCGGCAAGGTCATCGACGAGATCATCCGGCGCGAAATCGGCTTCGACGGACTGCTGATGAGCGACGACACCTCGATGAAGGCACTTTCTGGGGATTTCCCGACAAAGGCGGCATCGATCCTTGCGGCGGGCTGCGATCTGGTCCTTCACTGCAACGGCGTTTTCGAGGAGATGGCGGGCATCGCATCGCGTACCACGGGGCTTGAGGGCACGTCGTTGGAGCGCGCCAAGCGGGCGCTGACCTATATAAAGAACCGTGACACGGTCAAAGAAACCGAAATACGTGCCGAATTCGCCACCTACTTCGATGCGGTGGCATAGCAAAGGGAAAGTGACGGAGTGGCGGAGACATTGGAAAGCAAGGCCTCGAAGGCCGCACCGATGGACCGTCTGTGGGCCGAGAATGACGATTCACGCGTTACCGGCGACCCGTCGCTGGTTGTCGACGTGGCCGGCTTCGAAGGTCCGCTCGACCTGCTGCTGCATCTTGCCCGCACCCAGAAGGTCGATCTGGCGCGCATTCCGATCCTGGCGCTGGTCGAGCAGTATCTGACCTTTGTCGAGACGGCGAGGGCGCTCAGGCTGGAGCTTGCCGCCGACTATCTGGTGATGGCGGCGTGGCTGGCCTTCCTCAAGTCCAAGCTCCTGATTCCCAAGCAACCCGGCGACGAGGGCGAAAGCGGTGAGGAACTGGCGGCGGTGCTGCAGTTCCGCCTGAAGCGGCTGGAAGCCATGCGCGACGCCTCGGCGCGTCTGGTCAACCGCAACCGGCTCGGCCGCGATGTGTTCGCGCGCGGCATGCCGGAAATGGTCATCGTCGAAAAGCGTAACGCCTATTCGGCCTCGCTCTACGATCTCTTGACCGCCTATGCCCAGCAACGCCAGAAGCAGGCGATCAACCATGTGACGATCGCCAGGCGCGGTGTCTGGTCGCTCAAGGACGCGCGCGACATCCTGACCCGCCTGGTCGGGGCTGCAAGCGACTGGACGGCGCTGGAAAGTTTTCTGATCGCATACATGACCAGCCCCGAGGAGCGGCGCACGGCAATCGCCAGTTCGTTCGCGGCAACATTGGAACTGGTGCGCGACGGCACGATGGACGTGCGGCAGGATCAGACGTTCGCGCCGATCTACCTGCGCGGGCGCACGCAGGCAATCAAGGCAGTCGAGGTGGCATCATGAGCGAACGCGCCAACGCTTCGGTTATCCCGTTCAAGGTCGGCGATGCACCCGAAGAGGAGTCGCTTTCCCGGGATCCGGCCGAGCAGCTACAGAACCCGGCCGAGCGGCTGTATCTGGCCGAGGCCGTGCGCATGGCCGAGGCGATCGTGTTCGCCAGCTCCGAACCCGTCAGCGAAAAGCAGCTCGCGGCACGCCTCCCTGACGGCATCAACATTGCCCTAGCCATGGCCGAGCTGCAGCAGATCTATGCGCGGCGCGGCGTCAATCTGGTGCGTGTCGGCGACGCCTGGGCGTTCCGCACCGCCGGCGACTTGGCTTTCCTGATGAGCCGCGATACCGTCCAGCAAAGGAAGCTCTCCCGCGCGGCTCTCGAAGTGCTGGCGATCATTGCCTATCACCAGCCGGTGACGCGTGCCGAGATCGAGGACATCCGCGGCGTCGAAACCTCGAAAGGTACGCTCGACACGCTGCTGGAAACGGAATGGGTGCGCATGCGCGGCCGGCGAAAGACGCCCGGACGCCCTGTGACCTACGGCACGACGGAGACCTTCCTCGACCATTTCGCGCTGGAAGAGATCCGCGATCTTCCTGGCATGGAGGAACTGAAGGGGGCTGGACTGCTTTCGGGCCGCATGCCGTCGAATTTCTCCATTCCGCAGCCGCCGGCCGATCCCGACGCATTGACCGACGACGAGGATGCGCTGACCGACATCGATCTCGAGGAACTCGGCCTGCTGACGCCGCGCGTCACGGAAGATTGACTGGCATTGGCGGCCAACTTGATGAGGATGCGCGGATTCGTAGCGGGCGTTCCCGTCGAAAATGCGTGACATCCGTCACCCTTTCATAAACTCTGTCGCAGTTGTGTTTGAATCCCAACGCGAAAACGCATAGATCATCGCCAGGGAAAACATTCGAGAGAGATTTGCTATGGGTTCATTTTCGATTTGGCATTGGCTGATCGTGCTGGTGATCGTGCTTTTGGTGTTCGGCCGCGGCAAGATTCCCGAGCTGATGGGCGATATGGCCAAGGGCATCAAGAGCTTCAAGAAGGGCATGGCCGACGACGAGGTTGCCGAAGACAAGCGCACCGTCGAACATCGTGCCGACGAGACCGTTGCGGCCGCGAAGGAAAAAGCCAGCAAGAGCTGAGCCCAAGGTTCTAGTCGGAACAGAGTGCCATGTTTGAAGTCGGCTGGACCGAAATGCTGGTCATCGCGATCGTCATGATCGTGGTCGTCGGACCCAAGGATTTGCCCAATATGCTGCGCACCTTCGGCCGCACGACGGCGAAGCTGCGCGCCATGGCGTCCGATTTCCAGAAACAGTTCAACGAGGCGCTGAAGGAAGCCGAGCTCGACGACGTCAAGAAGTCCGTCGACGAGCTCAGGGGCATGAGCCCGATGGCTGAGATCAGGAAGCAGCTCAATCCGTTCGAACAGGCCGCGGCCGACGTTCGCTCCGGCGTCGATGCGGCGATGAAGCCGAAGCCGGCAGCCGATCCGGCAAGCTCTGTCGCTTCGACCCCGCAAGCGGCCGAGCCGTTGAAGAACGGTGCAACGACCATGCCTGGCGTCAACGGGCCGGGAGCAGCGCCAGCAGCGCCGGTTTTTCCGGCAATGACCGACGAATCGGTGGTGACCTCGTCAGCGCCGGCGGAACCCGTTGCGGCGCCGAAGGCGTCCGCGGCGAAGAAACTAATCAAGCCTGCACCGGCAAAAGCGACGCCGGCTGCAAAAGCTTCGGCAAATGGTGCAAAGGTTGCCGCGAAGGCAGCGTCTGCGTCCAAGACGCAGGCGAAGGCCATGACGGCGGCACAGCCTGAAGCGCCCAGGGCCAAGACGCCCGCTGAGGCCAAGGCTGTCGCGGCCAAAGCCGTGGCGACCAAGACTGTAGCGACCAAGATGGGGGCGAAAGCCGAACCGAAGCTTGCAGCGGTGAAGAAGCCGGTGGCCAAGAAGACGGCGGGAGCCGCCAAGTGAGCGTTTCGGACACCGAAAAGGACGAAATCGAGAAATCGTCCGCGCCGCTGATGGAGCATCTGATCGAGTTGCGCCGGCGGCTGATCTGGTCGCTGGGCGGCTTCTTCGTTGCCTTCCTGGTCTGTTTCTTCTTCGCCAAGAAACTGTTCAACCTCCTGGTCGTGCCGTTCAAATGGGCGACGCAGTGGGCAGGGCTCGATCCGCACAAGGTCGAGCTGATCTACACGGCGCCACAGGAATTCTTCTTCACCCAGGTCAAGCTCGCCATGTTCGGCGGCATGGTGATCGCCTTTCCGCTGATCGCCACGCAGATCTACAAGTTCATCGCGCCCGGCCTGTACAAGAACGAGCGCAACGCCTTCCTGCCGTTCCTGATCGCATCGCCGATCCTGTTCCTGATGGGCGCATCGCTGGTCTATTTCTTCTTCACGCCGATGGTGATGTGGTTCTTCCTCGCCATGCAGCAGGCCGGCACCGACGATCAGGTGCAGATTTCGCTGCTGCCGAAGGTGTCGGAATATCTCAGCCTGATCATGACGCTGATCTTCTCCTTCGGCCTGGTGTTCCAGCTGCCGGTGGTGACCAGCCTGATGACACGGGTCGGCATGCTCTCGTCCAAGGGACTGGCCGAGAAGCGCAAATGGGCGATCGTCATTGCCTTCGTCGTCGCGGCGATACTGACGCCGCCCGATCCGATGAGTCAGATCGGCCTGGCCATCCCGACCATCCTTCTCTACGAGGTGTCCATCTGGGCTGCCCGGCTGATCGAGCGCGATCGGGAAAAGCAGCGCGTGGCACGCGAGAAGCAGGACGCGGCGGAAGAGGTGGCGGACAAAGCACCGGACGAGCCCCCGGCACCTGCCTCCTCATAGGCGACAGAGCGGCTGCAGCGGCGGAAAAACACAGTCGTCGCCCCGTCCTCTTGCATCGATCTCGGATGCGGTTTACGCCCTCTGGCTGAAACGCATCGCGCTCAAAGCGATGCGTTTCAGTTTTGTTTTGAGCATGTCGTTGTCCCAAATCGCTGTGCACTTTTGGGCGACATGCTACCCAGGAGCGTTTCAAACCATGCTTGACATCAAATGGATTCGCGACAACCCGAAGGCCCTTGTCGAGGCGCTGGTGAAGCGCTCGTGGTCGGCCGGTGAGGCGCAGTCCATGGTCGACGGGCTGATCGCCTCGGACGAGGCCCGGCGCGAGCACGTCACCGAGCTGCAGACCAAGCAGGAGCGCCGTAATGCCGCGTCGAAGGAGATCGGCAACGCCATGCGTTCGGGCGATGCCGCCTTGGCCGAGAAGCTGAAAGCCGAAGTCGGCGAGATCAAGGTCTTCATCCAGAACGGCGAGGCGCGCGAACGCGAGCTCGACAAGGCGCTGACCGATGCGCTGGCGGTGCTGCCCAATGTGCCGTTCGACGACGTGCCTGTCGGCAAGGACGAGCACGACAATGTCGTCAAGCACCTCGTCGGCAAGGTGCCGACGCGGCCGAACTGGGTGAAGGAGCATTTTGAGATCGGCGAAGCGCTCGGCATGATGGATTTCGAGCGCGCGGCAAAGCTGTCGGGCTCGCGCTTTACGGTGCTGAAAAGCGGACTGGCCCGGATGGAACGTGCGCTCGGCCAGTTCATGCTGGACCTGCATACGACCGAACATGGCTACGAAGAAGTCATCCCGCCGTTGATGGTCAAGGACGATGTTCTGTTCGGCACCAACCAATTGCCGAAGTTCGAGGAAGATCTGTTCTTCGCGCCGCACGGGGAGGGCAGGCTTGGCCTGATTCCCACCGCCGAGGTCCCACTCACCAACCTTGTGCGTGAAGAAATCACCGCGCATGAAAAACTGCCGCTGCGCTATACCGCGCTGACGCCGTGCTTCCGCTCGGAAGCGGGTTCGGCCGGGCGCGACACGCGCGGCATGCTGCGCCAGCATCAGTTCTACAAGGTCGAGCTGGTGTCGATCACCGATCAGGAGTCGTCACTTGCCGAGCACGAGCGGATGACGCAATGCGCCGAGGAAGTGCTGAAGCGGCTCGGCCTGCCGTTCCGCACCATGACGCTGTGCACCGGCGACATGGGGTTTGGCGCGCGCAAGACCTACGATATCGAGGTCTGGTTGCCCGGCCAGAACGCCTATCGTGAGATCTCGTCCTGCTCGGTGTGCGGCGATTTCCAGGCGCGCCGCATGGACGCGCGCTACAAGGACAGAGACGGCAAGGGCAACCGCTTCGTCCACACCCTCAACGGCTCGGGCACAGCCATTGGCCGCGCGCTCATCGCCGTCATCGAAAACTACCAGAACGAGGATGGCAGCGTAACCATTCCTGAAGTGCTGCGGCCTTACATGGGCGGCCTGGAAAAGATCGAAGCGAAATAATGCGTATCCTCCTGACCAATGACGACGGCATTCATGCCGAGGGCCTGGCGTCGCTCGAACGCGTCGCGCGCACGCTGTCCGACGATGTCTGGGTGGTGGCGCCCGAGCAGGACCAGTCCGGCTACGCGCATTCGCTGTCGATCTCGGAGCCGCTGCGGCTGCGCAAGATCGGCGAGAAGCATTTCGCCGTGCGCGGCACGCCGACGGATTGCGTCATCATGGGCGTCAAGAAAATCCTGCCTGGCGCACCCGACCTGATCCTGTCCGGCATCAATTCGGGCGCCAATATCGCCGATGACGTCACGTATTCGGGCACCGTCGCCGGCGCCATGGAAGGCGCGCTGCTCGGTATCCGCTCGATCGCGCTCAGCCAGGGCTACAGCTATGTCGGCGAAGATCGCGTCGTGCCCTACGAGACGACAGAGGTGCTGGCGCCGGCGCTGCTGAAGAAGCTTGTCGCGACGCCGTTGCCGGACGGCGTGCTGCTCAACGTCAATTTTCCCAATTGCACGCCCGAAGAGGTCGCCGGCACGGTGGTCACCACGCAAGGCAAGCTCGTGCACTCCCTGTGGGTCGACGAGCGCCGCGACGGGCGCGGCCTGCCATACTACTGGCTGCGCTTCGGCGGCGAGCCGGTCGAGGGCAAGCAAGGCACCGATCTCTACGCCTTGCGCAACAGGCTGGTGTCGGTGACGCCGCTGCAGCTCGATCTGACCGCGCATGAAATCCGTGACCAATTGAGCAAGGCGCTTGCATGAACCAGGGCCTCCCGATCGATGACCGCGAAGGTTTTGCCGCCTTTCTGCTGCGTCTGCGCGGTCGGGGGACTGTACCGAAAGCGCTGATCGCGGCCTTCGAGGCGACGCCGCGGCGCGGCTTCCTGGCGGCCCAGTTCCATCAGATCGCCTGGTCGGACCGAATGCTGCCGATCGAATGCGGCGAGGCGATCGAAGGTGCCGATATGCAGGCGGCGGTGATCGCGGCGCTCGCTATCGAGCAGGGCAACCGCGTGCTCGAGATCGGTACCGGTTCGGGCTACACCTCGGCGGTGATGTCGCGGCTGGCGGCGCGGGTCATCACCACCGATCGCTACAAGACGCTCGCCGAGCAGGCTAGGCAGCGCTTCGAGGCGCTCGGCATCGGCAATGTCATCGTGCGCCACGCCGATGGTTCCGGTGGCCTGCCGAATGAAGGGCCGTACGATCGCATCGTTGCATGGGCGTCCTTCGACAGCCTGCCGCGTTTCCTGCTCGACCAATTGTCGAGCGGCGGCATCGTCATCGCGCCGATCGGCCCCGAAGAGGGCGAACAGGTGCTGGCCAAGCTGACCAAGGTCGGCAGCCGCTTCGAGCGTGAAGACATCGGCCTCGTTCGCCTGCAGCCGATCCTGCGCGGTGTCGCCGCTATCATCTAGCGCGTATGCCGATGATCAGGCCGCGCCGCGTCGGGTGCGCGCCCGTCTTCGGCCCCGGCCGGCATGACCTGAAAATCTCCCCTGGGCTCGCTCTCTAATATTTTAAGAAAAATTGCGCCGGATTCCATGGGGTTAACCGTCGAGTAACATTAACGCGCTTTAATCATGCCTAGTTTGTACCGGGTATGTGCGGGTTAGTGCGATGCAACTCAGTGTTTTGAAGACAAGCGGTCGCAATCTGGCGCGAGGCTGCGCCATACTGATGGTCGCGGGTGCTGCTGCGGGGTGCAGTTCCCAGGTTTCGCGGTTCAATGGCGTCGACGACGTCTTTACATCCTCGACCAACAATCAGCGCACCATCATCAACAAGCAGGATGCCGTACAGCAGCCTTATCCGGGCGATGTCGCCGCCGCTCCGATCGATGGCAGCCATACACAGTCGGTCAGCCGCTCCAGCCTCGATCCGGTCTCGACGCGGCCGCTGCCTCCGCCCGTTGCCCAGGCTCCCGAAGTGGCGCCGGTATCGAAGCCGGTGCGCACCGCATTGGCCCCCGCACCGCATGTCGACAGGACCACGACCGGCACCGTCGCCCCGGTGGCATCGCCTTTCAAGGTTTCGCAACCTGACGAACCCCGCGTGGCTGCTTCCGGCACTCCGCATGCAACCGAGATCGTCGTCAGGGACGGCGAAACGATCGGCGGCCTGGCGCAGCGCTACAAGGTTCCGTCCGACGTGATCATGAAGGTCAACGGGCTGAGCGCGACCAAGGGGCTGAAGACCGGCCAGAAGCTGGTCATCCCGGCCTACGCCTATTCGAGCAAGAGCGAGCCGAAGCTCGCGGATGCCAAGCCGGCGAAAGACACCAAGCACAACCTGCCGGCCACTGCGCCGGACAAGGTCGCCGTCCTGCCGCAGCAGCCGAAGCCTAGGGAGGGCAAATCCACCGCTCAGGTCGACACGTCGGCCGCCGCGAGCCAGCCCAAGGAGCCCAAGCCGCAGGTAGCCGCGGCCAAGGCGACCAATGCAGCTGGCACCTATACGGTTCAGTCGGGCGACACGCTTTCCTCGATTGCCAGGAAAACCGGTGTCGGAGTCGTTGCCATCAAGCAGGCCAACGGCATGCAGGATGGCTTGCTCAAGATCGGCCAGACCCTGAAGGTGCCCGCCGGCGGAACCGCGACCGTCGCCGCCGCCAAGCCGGCCAAGGTCGATCCGGTGACGACGGCCACGACGCAGCCCGCGGCAAAGACCACGCCGTCGGAAACGCTGGCGTCCTACACGCCGCCGAAGAAGGATTCGAAGGTCATCCAGCAGGCCGAGGCCGACGATGCCGTCGCGCCTGACGCCACCGGCATCGGCAAGATGCGCTGGCCGGTGCGCGGTCGCGTGATCTCCGGTTTCGGCTCCGGCAAAGACGGCGTCGACATCGCCGTGCCCTCGGGCACACCGGTCAAGGCAGCCGAGAACGGTGTCGTCATCTATGCCGGCGACGGCCTCAAGGAATTCGGCAACACGGTGCTGGTGCGCCACGAGAATGGCCTGGTCACCGTCTACGGCCACGCCAGCTCGATCGAGGTGCAGCGCGGCCAGAAGGTCAAGCGCGGCCAGGAAATCGCGCTGTCGGGCATGAGCGGCACGACGGACTCGCCGAAGCTGCACTTCGAAGTGCGCAAGAACTCGGCCCCGGTCGATCCCTCGGGTTACCTCGAATAGAAGAAAAAAAGCAATTTGCGGGCCGTCTGACCTCCAGTCCGGCCCGCCGGCTCAGCCCGTTCCGAAAGGAGCGGGCTTTTTCAGTTTCAACGCGACGCGCCAGTCTTCAAGCTTCAAAGATGATCACGCAGAGTGTCGGCGATCATGACGTCAAGGCCGCTGGCCTTGATTCCGAGAAGCGTCTCCGCGTCGGAGGAATCGACCAGCAAGGGATTGTCGAAGAGATAGCTCATCTCGATGAGTTCATGCATGCCCAATGCTTCCATTTCGGGGATGGAATAGGAACGTGTTTCTGGAATTTCACGGTGAAGCATTGCCGCCGTCGTCAGGATGAGTTCCCGGGGTGAGGCGTGTTGCGATGGAGCATGGAACGCCCGTCGCCATTCGCCCGTGTAGCGGGAAGCGGCGACCAGCGTCCTGGCCACGTCCTTCGTGAAGGACCAGGCATGAGTCGCGTCGAGGTTTCCAATGAAAGCAGTCGGCTTCCCCTCGATTATTGAGGGCAGCGCGACCAGTGAGAAAGAGCTGATCGCGCCATGTCCAAGATAATCGCTGGACCGCACTTCGATTGCCGGCACGTCCGCACGGACCGCCCGCTGCCACATGATCGTGCGGGCGGTCCCTTTCTTCGAAGTCGGATCCAGAGACAGGTCGGAGTGAAGCGGGGTATCGGCATGTTTCCCATAGCCATAGAGGTTTCCGAGAACCACAAGCTTCGCGCCGACCGCTTCCGCGGCACGCACGGTGCCGTCGATGATTGGGAAGAAGTCGGTCGGCCACCGGTGATAGGCGGCCATGGCACACATGAAAATGGCGTCGGCGTTTCGGCAGATACGCGCCAGTTCAACGGCATCGGTGGCATCGGCCTGCACCGCCCGGACGTTCCGCAACGCGTTTGAGCCGACACTCCGGCTCGTGAGAACGACATCATGTCCTTCTTCGCCCAGAAGGCGCGCGGTCTCGTGCCCGACCGGGCCTGCTCCGACAACTACATAAAAACTCATGGCTAACCTCTCGTCCAAGCTCGATGGAGAGGCGTAGGTACATGTCCATGGCATTGAAAATCGCGCGGGAATTGCCAATTCTTGGACAGGTTTTGCCAGGAAGCGAGAGAGCATGCATTCGCAGTCTGTTCCGGCCCGATTTCCGCCCGACGTCACAATGGCCTTCTGGCATATCGAAGCGGGCGTCCATCGTCTCTCCAGGGCGGCCCATCATCGCATCATGGTGCATGCAAGCGCGGCGACGCGTTCCTACTGCAATGAGGTTGGTCGATATTTCGTGAGGCGCGCCGGCGATATTGACCTGGTGCCCGCTGGCCAAGAGGGCGGCTTCGAGACCGAAACCCCGTTCGACACGATCGAGATCGCGTTACAACCAGCCCTGATGGAAAGGGTGGCGGCTGAGCTAGGTGGCAAGGCGCGCGCGTTGCCGCTCGACACACGTCATCTGCTTCGTGATCAGCGCATCCAACATCTCGCCCGTGCACTCGAGAGCGATCTCGGCGCAAACTCACCGAGTGGATCTTTGTTTGCCGACAGCATTGGCGCCGCTCTGGCGGTGAGGCTGCTCGGTCTTGAGAATTCCGATGTCGAGCGAACAAACCGGTTGTCAGATGCCCAGCTCAAGCGCGTGTTGGAGCATATCGAAGCTGGCTTGCACGAGCCCCTTTCAATCCAGCGATTGAGCCGAGTTGCCGGGGCGAGCAGCTCGCACTTGCGGGCTTGGTTCAAGGCGGCGACGGGCGTCACCCTGCACCGCTACGTGGTGCGACGTCGCGTCGAACGCGCACGCGCCCTGCTGCAGCGAGGCGATCTCAGCACAAGCGAGGTGGCGGAATTGACGGGCTTTGCGCACCAGTCACATCTGGCGCACTGGATGCGCCGCGAGATCGGCCAAACGCCGCGTGATTTGCGCCGGGCGCAGCCCAAATGATCTTGTCATTGGATGGCGTTGGCGACGCCACCCAACGTGTCAGTCCCTCAGTGGCTTGCCGAGCCGTCCAGCCAGGTCCTGGGTGAACTGCCAGGCGACGCGGCCCGAGCGGCTGCCGCGGGTGGTCGCCCATTCCAGTGCTTCGGCGCGCAGTTGCTCGGGATCCATGACAAGGCCATGGTGCCTGATATAGCCGTCGATCATGTCGAGATATTCATCCTGCGAACATTTGTGGAAGCCGAGCCACAGCCCGAAGCGGTCGGACAGCGACACTTTCTCCTCCACCGCCTCGGACGGGTTGATGGCGGTCGAGCGCTCATTGTCGATCATGTCGCGCGGCAATAGATGGCGGCGGTTCGAAGTGGCATAGAATATGACATTCGCCGGCCGGCCTTCGACGCCGCCTTCGAGCGCGGCTTTGAGCGACTTGTACGAAGTGTCGTCGTGGTCGAAGGAGAGGTCGTCGCAAAACAGGATGAAGCGGAAGGGGGCTGCCTTGAGCAGGCCCATCAGCTTCGGCAGCGTGTCGATGTCCTCGCGATGGATTTCGATCAGCTTCAACGGCAGGTCGGACTTGGCCCTGGCGTTGATTTCGGCATGCACGGCCTTGACCAGCGACGATTTGCCCATGCCGCGCGCGCCCCACAACAACACGTTGTTGGCTGGATAGCCGGCGGCGAAGCGTTCGGTGTTGTCGACAAGGATGTCGCGGACGCGGTCGACGCCGCGGATAAGGCCGATGTCGACGCGGTTGACCTTGCGCACCGGCTCCAGATAGCCCGGATCGGCCTGCCAGACGAAGCAATCGGCCTCGCCGAGGTCGGTTTCGGGCACCGGCGGCGGGGCGAGGCGGCTCACCGCCTCGATCAGCCGGTCGAGTTTCTGGTTCAGGGCTTCAATGCTGCTGTCGGTCATGTCTGTCTTTTGTTTCGCGGTTTCGACATTTGGGAGCGTGAACGTGCCCGATTCCCTCTGATCCAAAACCGGTGGCAACCTTTTCTTCGAGCGTGATCTCTGGCAAACGGTTTCCGTTTGTCTGAGAAAACCGGCTCCCGCTTTTCGCGATCCTGCTCTAACACGGCTCAACAGGCCGTAAAAGCAGCCGATTTGGCTGGCCGCGCAGTTGCATTGACAACTTTACCGACTATATTCCGGCCAAATTTCAAGGGCCGCCAAATTGGCGGCTGTTTTCAAAAATCAGGAGTACCTCGATGTTCGTGACACCGGCATACGCCCAAGGCGTCGGCGCTTCTCCCGACATGTTCATCAGCATTTTGCCGTTTGTCCTGATTTTCGTGATCATGTATTTTCTGATCATCAGGCCGCAGCGCACGCAGCTGAAGAAGCGCGGCGAGATGCTGGCGGCTGTCCGTCGCGGCGACACGGTCGTCACCGGCGGCGGCTTCGTCGGCAAGGTGACCAAGGTGATCGACGACAACGAGCTCGAGATCGACCTCGGTAACGGCTTGAAGGTGACGGCGCTGCGCTCGACGATCGCCGATGTGCGCGTCAAGGGCGAGCCGGTGGCCAACCAAAACGCCAAGAAATAATCCAATTTTAGGCGGAGCGATCCGCGGACACGCTCTGACGGACGACGCCATATGCTGTATTTTTCGCGCTTCAAGATGATCCTGATCTGGGTGGCCGTGGCCATCACGGTGATCCTCGCCGCGCCCAACCTGTTCTCCGCCAGCACGCTGGCGCAACTGCCCAGCTGGGTGCCGAAGCGGCAGATGACGCTCGGCCTCGACCTACAGGGTGGTTCACACATCCTGCTGGAAATGAACCAGAACGATCTGATCAAGGATCGGCTGGAGACGACGCGCGATGAAATCCGCACGATGCTGCGCGACGCCAAGATCGGCTATACCGGCCTTGCCGGCACGGGGCGGACCCTGCAGGTCCGCATCACCGATCCCGCCCAGATCGATGCCGCCAAGACGGCGCTGAAGACGCTGACCGATCCGGTCGCTGCCGGCCTGTTCACCGGCGGCTCCGTCCAGGAAATGACGCTCGACGATTCCGAGCCCGGCCTGCTCAAGTTCAACGTCACCGACGCCGGCATCAAATACCGCACGTCGACCGCGCTGACGCAGTCGATCGAGGTGGTCGAACGCCGCGTCAACGAACTCGGCACCACCGAACCGATCGTGCAGCGGCAGGGCGACGACCGTATCCTTGTCCAGGTGCCGGGTCTTCAGGACCCGCAGAGACTGAAAGAAATCCTCGGCCAGACCGCCAAGCTGACCTTCCAGATGGTCGACCAGTCGATGCCGGTGCAGGACGCGCTCAATGGCCGTCCGCCCGCCGGCTCGTCGGTGCTGTATTCGCAGGACGATCCGCCGGTTCCGTATCTGATCGAAAATCGCGTCATCGTCTCGGGCGAAAACCTCGTTGACGCACAGGCGACATACAATTCGCAGAACAACGAGCCGGTGGTGTCGTTCCGCTTCGATTCGAAAGGGGCGGCGCGCTTCGGTCAGGCCACGGCGCAGAATGTCGGCAAGCTGTTCGCCATTATCCTCGACAATCAGGTGATATCGGCGCCGCAGATCCGCGAGCCGATCCTCGGCGGCACCGGCCAGATTTCCGGCAATTTCACTGCCCAGAGCGCCAATGACCTTGCGGTGCTGCTGCGCGCCGGTGCGTTGCCCGCAACGCTGACGGTCATCGAAGAACGCACGGTGGGTCCGGGCCTTGGCCAGGATTCGATCCATGCCGGCAAGGTCGCCGGCATCATCGGTTCTATCCTCGTCGTCGCCTTCATGTTCGTCGCCTACGGCTTCCTCGGCTTCCTGGCCAACATCGCGCTGGCGGTGCACGTGGCGATGATCGTCGGCGTGCTCTCGTTGCTTGGCGCTACGCTGACCTTGCCTGGTATCGCCGGTATCGTGCTGACCATCGGCATGGCGGTCGATTCCAACGTGCTGATCTATGAACGTATTCGCGAGGAGCGACGCGCCGGCCGCTCCGTGATCCAGGCGATCGATACCGGTTTCACCAAGGCGCTAGCGACCATCGTCGATTCCAACATCACTTCGCTGATCGCCACTGTGGTGCTGTTCTATCTCGGTACCGGGCCGGTGAAGGGCTTTGCCATCACCTACGCCATCGGCATCCTGACCACGGTCTTCACCGCCTTCACCTTCACCCGCCTGCTGGTCTCGATCTGGCTGCGCCGGGCTCGCCCGAAGGAATTGCCGAAGGCGCCGGTGACCTTCGTTCCACCCGGCACCAAGATCCCCTTCATGGGCATCCGTCGCTGGACCTTTACGCTGTCCAGCGCACTGTCGATCCTGTCGGTGGTGCTCTTCATGACCGTTGGCATCAATTACGGCATCGACTTCAAAGGCGGTTCGCTGATCGAGGTGCAGGCCAAGAGCGGCAATGCCGACCTCGCCGACCTCCGTGCGCGGCTGACCGAGCTCAACATCGGCGAAGTTCAGGTGCAGCAGTTCGGTACGCCGAACGACGTGCTGATCCGCGTCGGGACGCAGGATGGTGGCGAGAATGCCGAGCAGACCGTCATCGACAAGGTACGCGGCGAGCTGCAGGACAATTACGATTTCCGCCGCGTCGAAGTGGTCGGACCGACCGTTTCTGGCGAGCTTGCCAAGCAAGGCACGATCGCCATGCTGATCGCGCTGCTTGGCATCCTGGTCTATGTCTGGTTCCGCTTCGAATGGCAGTTCGCGGTCGGCGCCATCGTGGCGACGGTGCACGATGTGGTCATGACGCTCGGCTTCTTCGTCATCACCGGACTGGAGTTCAACCAGTCATCGCTGGCGGCGATCCTGACGATCATCGGCTATTCGCTGAACGATACGATCGTGGTCTATGACCGTGTTCGAGAGGATTTGCGAAAATACAAGCGCATGCCGCTGCCGCAGCTGTTGAACAACGCCATCAACGAGACGCTGTCGAGAACGACGCTGACTTCGGTGACGACGATCCTGGCGCTGCTGGCGCTGGTGCTGTTCGGCGGCGAGGTGATCCGCTCGTTTACGATGGCCATGCTGTTCGGCGTCGTCTTCGGCACCTATTCGTCCATCTTCATCGCCGCACCGCTGCTGATCCTGTTCAAGCTGAGGCCGCAGGCTTCGGCCGACGAGGAGAAGCCGGTCAATGGCGGCAAGGCGGTCGCGACCTGACGCGCCGCCCCGAAGGGGTATAGCGGTGACCGGCAAAGGCATCGTCATCCGCGAGGCGCATTTTCCGGGCCGCGCGCCGATCGAAGCCTATGGCAATGGCGGGTTCCGCTTTGCCGACATGTCGCATCGCGGTTCGCTCATGTGCCTGCCATCCGGCATCCATGGCTGGGAACCGGCTGATCCTCTGGTGCTGACGGTGGCGGATTTCGACAAGCTGCTGGCTGAGGCCGGCAAGGTCGAGATCCTGCTGGTCGGCATGGGCAGGGATCTCCGGCCATTGCCCGCCGCACTGCGAGCCGCGCTGAAGGCTGCCGGCATTGCGTCCGACCCGATGTCGACCGGTGCCGCGGTACGGACCTACAATGTCCTTCTGGCGGAAGAGCGCGCCGTGGCCGCCGCGCTCATCGCCGTCGATTGACATGTCCCAGAATGCCAAAATCGTCATGGACGCGGTGCGCGCCGCCGACCATGACCGCTATCTGACCGCGCTCTACGCGCCCGACGACAAGCGCGACGCGCTGTTTTCGCTCTACGCCTTCAATGCCGAGATCGCAGGAATCCGCGATCGCATCCATGAAGCGCTGCCGGGCGAGGTGAGGCTGCAATGGTGGCGCGATGTCATTGCCGCTGGCGGAGAAGCGGGCGCCGGCCATCCCACAGCCGAAGCCTTGAACGCCACGATAGCGACGTTCGGCCTGCCGAAGCCGGCCTTCGAGAACATGCTCGATGCACGCATCTTCGACCTCTATGACGACCCGATGCCGTCGCGCACTGACCTGGAAGGCTATTGCGGCGAGACTGCTGCCGCGCTCATCCAGCTTGCGGCGATGGTGCTCGATCCCGTCGGGGCGCCGCGCTTTGCCGATCTGGCGGGCAGGGCAGGCTGTGCGCAGGCGATGACCGGCCTGTTGCTGCTGTTGCCGCTGCATCGCCGGCGCGGACAGTGTTTTGTCCCGGCCGATATTTTGGCGGCGGCGGGATCGTCGCCGGAAGAATTCATTGCTGGTGATGGCGGACCCGGCGCCAAACGCGCGGTGGCGGCGATGATGGCGCTGGCACGGGAACATCTTTCCGCCTTCGAGCAAGGCGCACCGACCTTGCCTGTCTCGCTGCGTCCGGCATTCCTGCCGCTCGCCCTGTCACGTGCCTATCTCGGCAAGATGGAGAATGGTTCGCCGCTCGAAGGCGTGGCGCGGCTGTCGGCCTTGCGCCGGCATTGGCTGCTGCTGCGTCGCGCGAGCAAGGGCTGGCCTGCGCTTTGACGTAAACGTCAATCGTGTTAAGACGTCCCCGCGCCAAACTGTTGCCTAAGACAACAGGCCGGCCCGGAGGAGATGAATTCGATAATGGCAGAGTGCTCGAACGGAACCGTTCGCAAGCCTTGCACGATGTCATCGCGCGATCGGCCGCTACGCGGTGCGTCGCCGATGCTCTGGCAGCGGCCTTCGATGCGTAAGGTTAACTTCAGCGCGTCGTCAGGACTTCCACCGGCGTTGACGATATGTCTGAAAATGTCGGCCGGATCGGTCCTGGCACTTTCGCCGTATTCAACCTTAAGCGGCTGAATCATCGCAGCGGCTCAAATACTACGCGGCGAGACCCCGAAGATGGTCGCGAACCTCTTCTCCCGAATGGTTCGGCCTTGTGTCCTCGATCGATGCCTTCACCCGCGCCCTGATCGACGCCATGCGCTCGGCGTGCTCTTCCTCTTCACGCTGAAAGGCGCGAAGGGCGGCGCGGATGACCTCGCTTGCCGAACCGAAGGAGCCGTCTTCGACTTTGTCCCGGATCATGCGCGCCATAGCGGGCGTGACAGTGACCGACAGTTTCTCGGCGGGTTCCATGGATGCCTCTCAAGGTGTAAAGTAGGATACTATCCTACTTTACACCAGAGTTCCATCAGAACAGCAAACTACTCTGCAGCTTCGGCCGTTTCCGTTTGCGCCGCCAATCCCAGCCATTGCCGGCAATCGGCGCGTGCGCGCGATGTGATGGCGTGCCGCTTGGCAACAGTCTTGTCCTTGCCGCGCATGCGTTTGCCTTCGGTCTTCGGGGCCTCCACCGGCGGGAACAGGCCGAAATTGACGTTCATCGGCTGGAAAGAGCGCTTGCCCGGCTCATCGTCGGACACGATGTGCCCGCCGGTGATGTGGTTGAGCAGGGCACCGAAGGCCGTGGTCAGCGGCGGCAGGGACGGTGAGTGGCCGAGACGCTCGGCTGCGGCGAAGCGGCCGGCAAGCAGACCGATCGCAGCGCTCTCGACATAGCCTTCGCAGCCGGTGATCTGGCCGGCGAACCGCAGGCCGGGGCGCGACTTCAGCTGCAGCGAGGCATCCAGCAAGGTCGGCGAGTTGATATAGGTGTTGCGGTGCAGGCCGCCGAGGCGGGCGAAATCGGCGTTTTCGAGACCCGGAATGGTGCGGAACACGCGCACCTGCTCGGCATGCTTCAACTTGGTCTGGAAACCGACCATGTTGTAGAGCGTGCCCAGCGCATTGTCCTGGCGCAACTGTACCACGGCATAGGCCTTTACCGTCGGACTGTGGGCATTGGTCAGCCCCATCGGTTTCATCGGTCCGTAACGCAGCGTCTCGACGCCGCGCTCGGCCATGATCTCGATCGGCAGGCAGCCGTCGAAATAGGGCGTGCCTTCCCATTGCTTGAATTCGGTTTTCTGCCCGTCGACCAGCGCTTGCACGAAGGCTAGGTACTGGTCCTTGTCCATGGGGCAATTGATGTAGTCCTTGCTGGTGCCGCCTGGCCCGACCTTGTCGTAGCGCGACTGGAACCAGCAGGTATCCATGTCGATCGTGTCAAAATGGACGATCGGTGCGATGGCGTCGAAGAAGGCGAGCGCATCGGCGCCGGTCGCTTCCGCGATCGACTGGGCAAGCCCGGGGGCGGTCAACGGACCCGTGGCGACGATCGCCTGGTCCCAATCCGCCGGCGGCAGACCTGGCACTTCCTCCCGCCGGATGGTGATCAGCGGGTGTGCTTCGAGTTTTTTCGTCACGGCATCGGCGAATCCGTCGCGGTCGACGGCCAGCGCGCCGCCGGCCGGAACCTGGTTGGCGTCGCCGGCGCTCATGATCAACGAGCCGGCCAGCCGCATTTCGGCATGCAACAGGCCGACCGCGTTGTTGTCGGCGTCGTCGGAGCGGAAGGAATTGGAACAGACGAGCTCGGCCAGGCTGTCGGTCTTGTGTGCATCGGTGCCGCGAACGGGCCGCATTTCATGCAGGATGACCGGAACGCCGGCCTGCGCTGCCTGCCAGGCGGCTTCGGAACCGGCGAGGCCGCCGCCGATGATGTGGATGGGATTTTTGCTCATGAGCGCCGGAATAATCGCTTGGTGCGGCGATTGCAATTGCCGTGCGCGGTGCGGGGCAAACAGCTGCTGATGGGAGCGCCTCCTGAAACGACAACACCCGCCGGGGGAGGAGGTCCGGCGGGTGTCGTTTTTGGGGTCGACCCTCGGGAGGAGGTGAAGGCCGACCATATTCGTCATCGCCGGGGAGGAGGTCGGCTTTGACGAAATTCCTTTCGCCATTTTTTAGAAGGGGCGAAACCTCTGGAGCAAAATTCGTTTTACTCCGGGGAAACAGCGCCCGCCGCGGGAGGAGGTGCAGCGGGCGCCGTTTTTGTGGCCAACCCTCGGGAGGAGGTGAAGGTTGGGCCTATTCGTCATCGCCGGGGAGGAGGTCGGCTTTGACGAAAACTCTTTCGCCGTTTGAAAAGGGGCGAAACCTTTGGGGCAAAATTCGTTTTGCCTGGGAAACAACGCCCGCCGCGGGAGGAGGTGCGGCGGGCGCCGTTTTTGTGGTCAACCCTTGGGAGGAGGTAAGGGGTGACCGTATTCGTCAAGGTCGGGGAGGAGGTCGACCCTGGCGAAATTCTGGTTAGATCGCCTGGCGGGCGATGATCTTGATTTCGTCGCGGACGATACCGAGATCATGCAGCTGGCGGTTGGAAAGGCGACCCAGCTCGGTAACCGTCTCGCGATAAACGCGCCAGTTACGATAGTTGCGGATCAGGTTCATTGTCGTTCTCTTTTTCAAAACTGGTTCGGACCATTCGCGGTCCGAAGAATTAGACCGCCTTGCGAGCGACGTAAGGAATGTCGCTGCGGCTGATGCCGAGGTCGGTCAGTTCACGGTTGCTCAGGCGGCTCAGCTCGGACACGGTGTCCCTGTAGCGGCGCCAGTTGCGGTAGTTGCGGATCAGGTTCATGGTAGTTCTCGTTTCGTCTTTCTTGCGGATCATTCCGTTTGTGTACGAACTATAAATAGTCGGACCCATATCGATTTAAAAGCGCTATGGCTGCATGGCAGCAATGCAAATTGTGCAATGCAGCATTAACGGGGTTCACGGACCTGACACAAAGAAACCCGAATCGGAAAATGCCGCCGCGTCAACGATTTGACCGGATCGGCTGAAAAAAAGACCAAACTTGGGGGAGACGCAGCATGGCGGGGTATTCGTCGCGGGTCAGGGCGGATATCGCGCGTTGGCTGCAGGCCGGGCTGATTGACGCCGCCACAGCCGATTCGCTTTCGCGCGATGTCGAGGCCAACGCGCGCGAGTCGCTCAGCTTCGGCTCTATCCTGGCAATGATGGCCGCCTTGCTTTTCGGCGCCGCCATCCTGATTTTCGTCGCCGCCAACTGGGACGCGATCCCGAGGCTGGCGCGCGTGGCGGCACTGTTTGCCGTCATCCTTGGTGGCTATGTCGGCGGCGCGGTGCTGAAGGCCCGCAACCATGCGGCGATCGGGGAAGCGCTCTGGGTCGTGGCGGCCGCGGCTTTCGGCGGCTCGATCGCGCTGATCGGCCAGATGTATCATCTCTCGGGCGACGAGTCGTCTGCTCTGGTCACCTGGGGCGCCGGCACGGCGCTGGCGGCGGTTGCGCTGCGTTCGAATCCGCTGACGGTCGCTTCGGTCGGCATCGCCGATGCCTGGCTGTTCCTCAAAGGCTTCGACTACTACAGCCGCAGCGAATTTCCGCATGCCTTCGTGATCATGGCGATCGTGCTGTTTGCCGTCTCGTTCTGGACCCGCAGCCAGGCGGCGCGCCACCTGATCATCCTGTCGGTTCTGTTCTATCTTGTGCTGCTGGTCACCAACCACGACACGCTGCAGGTGGCTTTCCCGCTGGTCGTCGTCTCGGCGCTGCTGTTCGCGGCCTCGGTCTTCGCGCCGGATCCGGTCGACCGGGTCGTGCAGCTCGGCGGCCGCTTGCCCTTGCACGCACTGCTCGGCTTCCTCACCGGCCTCGCAATGATCCAGTTCGAACTCGCCGACGAGAGCACCTACAACAGCGGTTTTGCCTTCGCTTCGGTGATCGCGCTTGCAGGCATTGTCGCCGCAATCGTGCTGGCAGGGCGGGAAAGCCGTGGGCTGCGCTGGTTTGCCTATCTTGGCTTCGCCTTCGAACTCGCCATCATCTATGTGGTGACCTTGCAATCGATGCTCGATACGGCCGGCTTCTTCCTGGCCGCCGCGGTGCTGCTCGGCATCCTTGCGATCGTCATCATCCGCGTGGAAAAACGCATGAAGGGTCCAGATGCCAAAGGAGCCACGGCATGATCACCGGGAA
The DNA here is from genome assembly GCF_055811655.1 of Mesorhizobium sp. WSM4809. Classification (NCBI taxonomy): domain Bacteria; kingdom Pseudomonadati; phylum Pseudomonadota; class Alphaproteobacteria; order Hyphomicrobiales; family Phyllobacteriaceae; genus Mesorhizobium; species Mesorhizobium sp. WSM4809. Next base: position 25,552 of record NZ_JBVVQW010000006.1, on the reverse strand, counting down.
AAGGCTTGTCATCTCGGCACTGGTGCTGGCGCTCGTTCAAATCGGCTTCCTGAGCTGGATCATCGCCGGCCGCGCGGCGATCCTGCGCAACGGCAAGGAAGTGCTGCTGAAGATCGAACCTGTCGATCCGCGCGACCTCCTGCGCGGCGACTATATTATCCTGGGCTACGATATTTCGCGCATACCGGTGAAAATGATCGCCAACATTCCGCCCGACAAATTTTCAAGCGAGGACACCTCAATTGTCGTGCGCCTGAAGAAGGGCTCCGACAGCTATTGGCAGCCGACGACAGCCTGGTTCGGCAAGGCACCGACGCCGGCCGCTGCCGACGAGGCCGATATATCAGGCCACGTCGCCGAGGGCTGGGACCTTCGCGGCGAAGAGGCGACCATCGCGCCGGACTACGGTGTCGAGCGCTTCTATCTGCCGGAAGGCGAGGGGATGGCAATCCAGAACGACATGCGGGTGCGGCCGTTCGGCATCCGTCTTGCGCTCGCCGGCGACGGCACCGCGCAGATCAAGGCGCTGGTGGACGGCGACAAGACGCTGTTCGAGGAACCACTCTACTAAAGCCCCTTAATTCCAGCGGTGTGAAGCATGCCAGTTAGCCTGTCGACGCGTGAGGACATCAACCTCGACACTGTTTTCCGCGTCGCCTGGAAGAAGGACACGGTGGCGATCGGCGAGAAGGCGTTGCAGCGCATCGCCGAATGCCGCGCTTCGTTTCTCAGGCTGATTGAATCCGATCCGCCACCGGTCATCTATGGCGTCACCACCGCCATGGGAGAGCTGGCGAGCCGCAAGCTCGAACTCGACGAGCGTGATCGCCATGCGCGCATCAAGGCGTTTGCCGCCGCCACCTCGTTCGGCGATCCCTTGCCGGATCGCGTGGTCAGGGCGATCGTGCTTGCCCGGCTGACGAATTTCATCGAGGGCAACGCCGCCACAACGCCGCGCATCGCGCTTGCCGTGGCCGCTATGCTCGACGGTGGGCCGATGCCAACGGTGCCGGCCTCCGGCCAGGGCGGCGCCGGTGAGATCCTGGCGCTCTACCCCTTGTTTGCAGAACTTTCGACGCGCTTCGACCTTGAGGTCAAGGAACGCGGCTCGCTGATCAACGGCTCGCCTTGCGCTGCTGCTCTGGTGGCAGACGCAGCGCTCGCGGCGCGCCGCCGGATCCGCATGGCGCATCAGGTGTTCGCGCTGTCGATCGAGGCGTTTCGTGCCCCGCTCGAACACTATGACGCCGCCCTCGACACGCTCTGGGGCGATGAGCATGAGGCCGCGGCCCTGCAGGGTTTGCGGGAATTTCTGGTTGGCGCCGGCGATGGGCGACGCAATTATCAGGCGCCGGTCAGCTACCGCATCGTGCCGCGCGTCCTCGGCCAGGCGCATCGTGCGCTGTCGTCGACCGAGCAGGCAGCCACTGTGTCGCTGGCCTCTATATCGGACAATCCGGTCTACATCCCGCCCGACGATGCACATCCGCTCGGCCGCTGCATCTCGACCGGCGGCTATCACAACGCCATGGTGACGCCGGCACTGGATGATCTGGCGGCGATATGGGCCGACATCTGCCTGCTTTGTGATCGCCACGCCTCCAAGCTGCTCAACGGCAAGGTGTCGCTGCTGCCCGATCTGCTGATGACCGCACGTCACTCAGCCGACAGCGACGGCCACGGCAATGTCGGCTACGTGCCGATGGCGATCACCGGCTATCTTGAGCAGGCCAAGCTGGCCGCACAGCGCACCTTCATTCCAGGAACGGAATCGGCCGGCGCGGGGCAGGACGATGTCGCCACGACGGCGTTCTTCGCATGGACCAAGGAGGCAACCGCCGGCCGCTGCGTCGATGCCGCCATGGCGATGCTGGCGATGATCGCCTCGCAGGCGCTGCACGTCACCGAACGGACGCCGCCGCCAGCACTGCGCTCCTTCGTCGATCAAATCAGAGCTATCGTGCCGCCTGTCGGCGCCGATCGTGTGCTGGGGCCGGAACTTGCCAGGCTGGCGGAATGGTTCACACAGAAAGTGTTCGAGGCGTAGAGATGCCAACAAGCCGTGGCTGGTGAAATTGGTGCGCCTGAACGGATAAAATTCGAACCGGTCCTCCTTCGCCAAGGCTTCGGAGGACGCTCCTTCGCTCTTCGAGCTTCAGGTGGCCCGCCACCCGAAGCTCGAAGAGCGAAAGGTGGTGCGGACGACGGGAATCGAACCCGTACGATCAGAGATCGAGGGATTTTAAGTCCCTTGCGTCTACCAATTCCGCCACGTCCGCAGGCCAGCCCTTTTCAGACGCCTGACACAGGCCGTCAAGTCGTGTTGTTGAGCGTTCGCCGAACGTGCAAACAGACGGGGCGGCTTGATGATACTGGCGCGATCACGGAATTATCGGCGCGGCGGGTAATGGTAGGATGCCTGTGTGGTGGATTTGATCCGCCAAGGCCGGCGCCTCTCAGGCCCAACCCATTCCCCCCGCCCACTGGGAGCGTCGGCCACCCTTCCATGAAAGAGCCCTTTGAGTGGTTGCCTGGTCCGGCAGCGTCGCGATTGTGGCCCTGCTCAGAACTTGTAGCTCAAATTGATGCCTACCGTGTTGAGCTTCACGTTCTGATCGCGATCGTTGAAGGGTTCCGCTACGTCGTAGTGCTCGGAGCCGAAATCATAGTAGCGATACTGTGCGCCGACGACGAACTTGTCGGTCAACGCGTAGTCGACGCCGGCACCCACGGTCCAGCCGACATTCGTGCGCGTGCTGGCGAACGCCGGACCCGCGACTTGCGATGTTTCGATGCCGGCAAAGGCGACGCCGCCAATGCCGTAGACCAGCAGGCGATCCATGGCGTAGCCGGCCTTGGCGTTGACCGACCCGAACCACTTGATGTCGGTGCCGAATGTGCTTCCCAGGGCCGATATCGTCGTTCCGTCGATCGAGGAATAGTTGAGGTCTGCCTCGGCGCCCAGCACCGCCTGGTCGAATTGCCACAGTCCGGCGACATGGCCGCCGACAAAACCGCCGTCAACGTCAGGTGTGGCCGAAAACGGCTCGCCCTCTGTTCCTGATATGTCGGACCGACCCCAGCCATAGCCGGCTTGCATGCCGGCATAGTAGCCGGTCCAGTCGAAGCCGGGCGCGGTCATCGGAACATCGGCCGCTGGGTCGGCGGCGAAAGCCGGCACGACCAGAGCGGCAAGAAAACCGGCACTTGCGACCATCAGGCGATACATCGAACTCCCCGAAATGACGATTCAGAAAGATCCTCGCCAGAAGGATAACCGCATTCGCCGCAATCGCAATCCCCCTGTCGCCGCACAGAATCCTCTATTTGGCGTCGATGAAATCCAGCACAGCCTGGTTATATTCATCCGGCGCTTGCAGCATGGCGAAATGACTGGCGTTGGGCAGGATAATCAGCTTCGCGCCCGGGATGGCGGAGGCGATATATTCGGTGTGTTCGCGCTTGATCGCTTCGTCATGGTCGCCGGCAACGATCGCCGTCGGCGTGGTTATCGCAGCGAGCTGCTCCTTGGTCCACGCCGGCTCGGTCTCCCACATATGGCTCATCTGCGCCACGAAGGCGTCATACTGGTCCGGTGTTTTCGACATCTTCTTGTAGTCGCGGCCGGAGCGGTCGATGTAGGCGGCAAAGGTCTTGTTGGTCATCACGCCCGGATCGACGCCGTCGGTGGTTACGTTGGCGGCTTGCGCAAAGAGCCTTGTCAGCCGCTCCGGATGATGCAGTGCGATGTCGATACCGATAATTCCGCCATCGCTCCAGCCCACGAGCGCGGTCTTGTCGATCTTCAGGTAATCGAGCAGCGCCAGATAGTCCGACGCCATCAAGTCATAGCCATAGGGCTGCTCGGTGCGGGTGGAGCGGCCGTGACCACGGCTGTCGGCGACTATCACCTTGTGCGTCTTGGAAAACGTGGCCACCTGGCTGGCCCAGATGTCGGCGTGGCCGAGGCCGCCATGGATGAGCAGCACGGGGTCGCCCGCTCCGAAAACGGCGTAGTACATCTGGATGCCGTTCACCGGCGCATATCCGCTCTGATCGGGTTTGGGCATGGCCGCAGGCTCCGGCAAGGTCTGCCAACGTTCCTCGGCGGCGGCAAAAGCGCTCGAGGCGGCGAACAAGATGACGATGGCGAACACTTTGCAAAAACGGGTCATGTTTCCCCCTTACGGCTCGGTCCGTAGCCAGCATCGCGCTTTGGCCAGATTAGTCAACAAGCTCAGTCTGCCGCGGTGTGTTGGCCCGACGGCTCTGGCGGCGCCCGCCGACATTTGCGAGACTGGCAACAACCGAAGGAATCGCGAATGACGAAAGCAACGCCCGCAAAACCCAGACCGTGGACCGAGATGGCGACACATCTGGTCGATGTCGCCATGGGGCGCAAACCCGCTGACCTGGTCGTCCGCAACGGCCGTTGGGTGAACGTCCATTCGGGCGAGATCATCGCCGGCACCGACATCGCCATTGCCGGCGGTCGTTTCGCTTATTGCGGGCCGAACGCCAGCCATGCCATCGGCCAGGGCACCAAGGTGGTCGACGCCGGCGGGCGCTATCTGGTGCCCGGCCTCTGCGACGCGCATATGCATGTCGAGAGCGGCATGGTGACGGTGACCGAGTTCTGCCGGGCCGTTATTCCGCACGGCACCACCTCTATGTTCATCGACCCGCACGAGATCGCCAATGTGCTTGGCCTGCCGGGCGTGCGGCTGATGCATGACGAGGCCGTCGCCATGCCCATCAACGTGCATGTACAGATGCCGTCCTGCGTGCCCTCGGCGCCCGGGCTGGAGCATGCAGGCGCCGAGTTGACGGTCGCCGATGTCGCGGAGGCAATGAGCTGGGAAAACATCATCGGTCTTGGCGAAGTGATGAATTTCCCCGGCGTCGCCGCCAACGATCCTGTCATGTCGGGCGAGATCGCCGCGACGGTGAAAGCGGGGAAAACGGTCGGCGGCCACTATGCCTCGCGCGATCTCGGCCTGCCGTTCCATGGCTATGCCGCCGGCGGTCCCGAGGACGATCATGAGGGCACACGCGCCGAGGATGCCATCGCCCGTGTGCGCCAGGGCATGAAGGCGATGCTGCGGCTCGGCTCGGCCTGGTACGACGTCGCCTCGCAGATCAAGGCGGTGACGGAGAGCGGCATCGACCCGCGCAATTTCATCCTGTGCACCGACGACAGCCATTCCGGCACGCTGGTCCAGGAAGGCCATATGGACCGCGTGGTGCGCCACGCCATCCAACAGGGGTTGAAGCCGGTGACGGCGATCCAGATGGCGACGCTCAACACCGCCCAGCATTTCAGACTCGAGCGCGAGATCGGCTCGATCGCGCCGGGGCGGCTGGCCGACCTGCTGATCGTCTCGGATCTCGCCGCAATGACCATCGACGAGGTCTATGCACGCGGCGTCAGGCTGGCCAAGGGCGGCAAGCTCGAAATCGACATTCCGGCCTATGATTACCCGAAGACGGCGAAGAACACCGTCAAGCTCGGCAAGAAGCTGAAGGGCGGCGACTTCGATATCGTTGCTCCCAAAGGCGCCAACGAGGTGCGGGTGCGTGTCATCGGCGTCATCGAGAACCAGGCGCCGACGCGCGCGCTGGAGGCCGATCTGCCGGTCGAGGACGGGCTGGTCGCCATGGACCGCCGCAACGACATCTGCCAGATCGCGCTGGTCGAGCGCCACCGGGGCACGGGCGGCGTCACCAACGCCTTCGTTTCCGGCTTCGGCTATATGGGCGACTGCGCCATGGCGTCCAGCGTCGCGCATGACGCCCATCACATCATCTGCGTCGGCACCAACAAGCAGGACATGGCGCTGGCCGTCAATCGCTTGGGTGCGGTCGGCGGCGGCGTCGTGCTGTTCTCCAAGGGCAAGGAACTGGCGCTGGTCGAAATGCCGATCGCCGGGCTGATGTCGGACGAGCGGGCCGAGATCGTCGCGGCCAAGGCAGAGAAGCTCACCGAGGCGATGCGCAAGACTGGCTGTTCGCTGAACAACGCCTACATGCAGCACTCGCTGCTGGCGCTGGTCGTCATCCCCGAACTCAGGATTTCCGATGTCGGCCTGATCGACGTGACGACATTCCAGAAGGTCGATCTGTTCGTCTAGGATTGTTGATATTCAGGCCATGCCGGCCTGCAACTAGCGATTTTCTGCGCTTCCGGTGCTCACGTACTTAAGTACGCTCCGCTCCGGTTCTCGAAAACCACCACTTTCGGCTCGGCCTGACCCGAACTCAACAATCCTAGGGCCAATGTCGCCCGCTGGCTCACCCGCCGGTGGCGATGGTCAGCACCTTGAACGGCGTGGTGATGACGATTTCCGCGACCGACCCGACGGCCTTGCCGAGGCCCTGGCCGAGATTGTTGAGCTGAGTCGGGACGGGCTCGTCCGAGGCAAGGCCGGCAGGCGCCCGCAGCCGGTCGCCGAGCAGTTGCACCAGCATCGGGTTGTCGGCGAATTTGGCGTGGTTGAGGCGGTCGCCGCCCTTGGCCTGGGAAAGGTCGACCACCGACACGCCATAGCTGGCGAGGTCGGCCGCATCGCCGTAATCGCCGACGCGCGGCTTATCGCCCGAGATCAGGGAGGACAGCTTGAGAGCCCGGTCATCCGCCGAGAGCAGGATGGCGAATGGCTTGTCGGGTTTGCCGTAACGGATCATCTGTTTCTTGAACACGTCGACATCGATGTCGGGCGAGGCCAAGATGACGTAACCGAGTTTGTCGTCGAGATCGCGATCGCCGGTGATGGCAAGCTGGCGCAGAGCCTCCATGGTCACCCAGGTCCCCATCGAATGGGCGATGATGTCGATGCTCTTGACCTTGGTCTTGGCCAGCATCCTGAGCGTCGCCTCGAGGTCGTCGCGCGCTGCGTTGGCGCTTTCCTTGTCGTAGATGTAACCCGTGGTCTTGCCGCTCGATGCCCACGAGAACAGCACCGGCGTGCCGGGATATTTCGTGTCGTGGGCGATCTGCGTCAGCCGGTAGATGCCGTCATCGAAGCCGTTGTTGAAGCCGTGCACGAAAACCAGCGCACGGTCGCCGCGCATGGCGATGTCGGCGCCGACCGCCTTGGCGAATTGCGGCGCGCCTTCATAGAAGGTGACGTCCTTGGCGGTGAAATCCTTGGCCGGATTGCTGTTCGCGGATCCCTTGGCCCGCTCGATGGCGCCGACCTGATGGTTTTTCGGGACGGTGACGTCGACACGGGCAAAGCTGGTGGTCAGCGAGCGATCGCCGTCGAACACCTGTCGCGGGTCCTTGGTTGCCCTCTGGCGTGTCGTGGCGACGAAGATTTCATGCGTGGCCACGATGTCGGAAGCGGGCACCGTGACCGTCGTCTTGTTGAGCAGGTCGTGCGTTTTGCCGCCGGCGCAGCCGGTGACAGCGAGCGCCAATGCAACGACGAGATAACTCTTCGAACGCATGGTCATACGCCGGCTCCCGCAAAGGGGGACGTCAAACGCATGACGTCGCTGGCTATTCCGATAAGGCCGGAGACCGGCGCGGTCCAGTTCAAAGTGAATCGATACATCCGCAATGGTGAACAGGCACGGCGAAAACCGCGGGACCGCATCTATTGTCCAAGCAGGCTGATGCGGTCTGTCACGTCACGGTCGCTGGCAAAGCCGTCATCCTCGCGTAGCCGCTGGCCGATCATCTTCACCAGCGTCGGATTGTCGGCGAACTTCGTATGGTTGAAGCTGTCCGATCCCTTGACCTTGGACAGGTCGACGACCGTCACGCCATAGGAGGCGAGATCGGCGGCATCCTTGTAGTCGCCGACGCGCGGCCGGGATCCGGCGATCAGGCCGGAGAGCCGCAGCGCGCGGTCGTCGTCCGACAACAGCAGGATGAACGGCTTGTCGGGCTTGCCATAGCGCCGCATCTGGCTCTTGAACACGTCGACATCGATGTCGGGCGAGGCCAGCACCACGTCGCCGAGCTTGCCGCCGAGATCGCGGTCGCCGGTGATGGCCATCTGCCGCAGCGTTTCCATGGTGACCCAGGTCCCGAGCGAATGCGCGACGATGTCGATGCGCCGCGCGCCGGACTGCTCCAGCATCCTGAGCGTCACCTCCAATTGGTCGCGGGCGGCGCTGGCGCTTTCCTTGTCATAAACGTAGTCGGTGGTCCTTGCGCCCGATGCCCAGGAAAACAGCACTGGTGTGCCGGGATAGCCGGAATCGTGGACGATCTGGGTGAGGCGATAGACGGCGGCATCGAAGCCGGTGTTGTAGCCATGCACGAAGACCATGACGCGACCGCCACGCGCCGCGATGTCGGCGTTGAGCGCGCTGGAGAATTTCGGCTGCGTGTCGTAGCCGACGACCTCGGAAGCCATGAAATATTTAGCCGGGTCGTCCGACTTGCCGCGCGAGCGGCGCTCGATCTGGCCGGTCTTGTGAAGCCCCGGAACGGTGACGTTGACGCGGGCATAGTTCAGCGTCGCCGAGCGTTCGCCGTCGAAAACCTTGTTGGGATCGTCGGATTTCTTGCGCGTCGTGGCGATGAAGATCGAGTGATTGCCGGCGATCTCCGTCACCGGCGCGGACACCATGGCGCTGCCCAGCAATTCCTGTGTTTGCTGGCCGGCGCAGCCGGCGACGAACAAGGCCAGGAGAACGGCAAAAATCTTCTTCAAAGGCACGCCTGAATTTCCAACTCCGGCCGAAAGGCCTGTCTATTCTCACGATACCTCCCGGACAGGCAGAGTGCGGCAGAACTAAGTCATGTCCAGTCGAAATGTGATCGGCGCCCCGCTGCGGCCATCGCAGTGTTGCGCGAAAGCCAAAATGGCGGGAAACGGCTGCGTGATGCGTGCAATGAGCGGCGCCGTCGCCGGCTTTCCAATTCCCGCAGAGATAGCGAGTTCAAGCCGCCCGATACGAAGGGGCATTAGAATGCACCCACAAGTAGCTGAAAATATTCCGCAAAATTTCCGCTCGGAACGACGCACATGATGGACGATGGCGCCACGTAGCCGGATATGCAATAGGCTGGCTCGCGCCGCACCTTGTCCCGGCGCTCAACAACCGAACGTGCGCGACCCGATCAATGATAGAGGTCCGCGGACAGCGTGCAACACAAGGTGGCTTTCCCAAGGGTGGTTTCCGATGAACAGTTTCTCTTCCCGCGTTGCTGCCGCTGCCGCCGCGATCCGCCAGATCTTCCCTGAAACGCCGCTGCAGGAAAACGATTATCTGTCGAAAAAGACCGGTGCGCGGGTGCTGTTGAAGCGCGAGGATCTGTCGCCGGTCCGCTCTTACAAGATCCGCGGCGCCTTCAATTTCTTCCGCAAGACACTGGCGGCCGGCAACGAGGCTGAACTGTTCGTCTGCGCGTCCGCCGGCAACCACGCGCAGGGTTTTGCTTTCGTCTGCCGCCATTTCGGCAGGCGAGGCGTTGTGTTCATGCCGGTGACGACGCCGCAGCAGAAGATCGACAAGACCAAGCTGTTCGGCGGCGATTTCATCGAGATCAGGCTGGTCGGCGATTTCTTCGACGACTGCTATCGCGCGGCCCTGGAATTCACTGGCAGTTCCGGCGCCCATATGGTGCCGCCCTTCGATCACAAGGACATTATCGAGGGCCAGGCAACCGTCGCCTACGAGATCGCGGACCAGATGCCGGGCGCCCGCATGCCCGATATCGTCATGCTGCCGGTCGGCGGTGGCGGACTTGCCGCTGGCGTCACCCATTATTTCGCCGATCAGGGCAGGGAAGCACGCTTCGTCTTCTGCGAACCGGCAGGCGCGCCGAGCCTGCGCGAAAGCCTTGCGGCGGGAAAACGGCTCAAACTCGCCAAGGTCGACAATTTCGTCGATGGCGCCGCGGTGGCCGAGATCGGCCGCGAGCCGTTGCGTCATCTCAAGGATTTTCCGGCCGAAACGGTGCGGCTGATCCCGGAAAACCGGCTCTGCGCCACCATGATCGAAATGCTCAACGTCGAAGGCGTCGTGCTGGAGCCGGCCGGCGCGCTGGCGATCGATGCGCTCAAGGATTTCTCCAAGAAGGAGATCAGGGGCAAGACCATCGTTGCCGTGGTTTCGGGCGGCAATTTCGATTTCGAGCGGCTGCCGGACGTTAAGGAACGGGCGCTACGCTTCGAGGGGCTGAAGAAATACTTCATCATCCGCTTTCCGCAGCGGCCCGGCGCGCTGCGAGACTTCCTCGAACTGCTCGGGCCCGACGACGACATCGCCCGTTTCGAATATCTGAAGAAATCGGCGCGCAATTTCGGTTCGGTGCTGATCGGCATCGAAACCAAGGACCGCCGCAATTTCGATCTGCTCAAGGCGAAGTTCGAGGCCGAGGGCGTCCAGTATCAGGACATCACCGACAACGAGACATTGGCCGGTTTCATCATATGAGCGGCAAGGAGGTAGGAAAAATCTTCGTCGCGCTGTTTTCCGGCATCAATGTCGGCGGCAACCGCATCGTCAAAATGGCGGAGCTGCGGTCGTTCTTCGAGGGTCTCGGCTTTTCCGATGTCGCCACCTACGTGCAGAGCGGCAATGCCGTGTTCCGGGCGAAGAAGGGCGACGCAGCGACACTGGCGAAACAGATCGAAGCAGCCTTCGAGAAGAAATGGGGTTTTTATTCGCGCATCATGGTGCGCGATCTTTCCTGGTTCGAGCGGCTGGTGAACGAAAACCCTTACCCCGAAGTTGCCGGGGAACATACCAAGCTGCATGCCTATGTGCTGGAGCGCGAGCCGACAGCGGACGAGGTGGCGCGACTGACCGAAAAGTGCACCGGCCCCGAACGCTTCGAGATCAAGGGCGATGTGCTCTACTTGCACGCGCCGGACGGGCTGGGCAAATCGGTGTTTGCCGGGCTGATCCCGCGCATGCTGAAAGTGCCGGGCACCGCGCGCAACTGGCGCTCGGTGCAGGCGCTGCTGGAGATGGCCGCTCCGGCCGGTGGGAAGTAATTCGCCGCCTAAGCTGCCGGAGCGGGTTTCCAGTCGAAGGTCAGCTCTTCGCGGAAAGCAAAGCGCTTGATGTGATCGGCGACAACGCCTTCCAGGCGCCCGATCGATCCTGCTTCGTCAGTCGACACCGTGATATGCAGTGTCGCCGCATCGGCATCCATGACGGTACGGCCCATTGAAAGATCGATGGTGCCGTGGGTGGGATCGAACTCGACCGGGAATTTGTGCGCCCAGTGCTTGCACAGCTGCTGCAGGTAGCGGCTGGCATGTTCGGTGGCGACGTCGGCATGGCTGGTCGGCATGGATTCTCCTGGGCAAGCGCCTGTTGCGTGGCCGGGGCACCGGCCCAAGCCTGGCGCCTCAGCCAGACAGATAGGCGCCGCCCCTGAAAAACCAAACGGTACTGGGCCGTCAGCCTGGTATCGTCCGCTCAAGACAGCGTGATCGGCTACCAGCTTCCGGTGTTCGCCATCGAAGCCCAGGGCTCCGCCTTGGCCTTGGCCGGGCCTTTCTGCAGAAGCTCGATCGAGATGCCGTCCGGCGACTTGACGAAAGCCATGTTGCCGTCGCGCGGCGGCCGGTTGATGATGACGCCATTGTCCATCAGATGCTGGCAGGTGGCGTAGATGTCGTCGACCTCATAAGCGAGGTGGCCGAAATTGCGTCCGCCCTTGTAGTCTTCCGGATCCCAATTGTAGGTCAGTTCGACCAGCGGTGCCTTGTCGGCGATGCCGCTTTGCTCGTCTTCGGAGGCCGCGAGGAAGATCAGCGTGAAGCGGCCTTGCTCGTTTTCGTAGCGGCGCACTTCCTTGAGGCCGAGCTTGTTGCAGTAGAAGTCGAGCGAGGCATCGACGTCGGTGACGCGGATCATGGTGTGCAGATAGCGCATGTGATTTCCTCGATAAATTGCGTTGCGGCGCAACATAGGGTCGGCCCTGTCAAAGGGCAATCGTGCGGCGGTGCGCAATGCCGGCAAAGAACAAATCCGGTATTGCCCAAATGAACCGTGAAAAAAGGCACGGCAGGTCTTGCACAGACCGGAAGCCGCAGTGTTAATCTGTTGGCAAGAATCAGTTGCGGTGTTCTTGAAAAAAGGGGGCATTCTTATGGGGGAAAAGGCCTCTTTGACGGGGCGGGACGGACCCCTCGGCGACGCCTTGCAGCGTGACGAAGGCGGCGATGCCGCGGACTTGCTCGAAATAGCCGGCGCCATCAAGTGGTTCGATGTGGCCAAGGGCTATGGTTTCATTTTGCCGGATGGCGGCATTTCCGGCGATATCCTCCTCCATGTGACATGTCTTCGAAGGGATGGCTTTCAGACGGCCCTGGAGGGCGCACGCGTGGTCTGCCTCGTCAAACATGGCGACCGCGGATTGCAGGCCTTCCGGGTGCTCTCTATGGACGTCACCACCGCGGTCCACCCGGCCGAGATGCAGGAGCAGCGCACCCATGTCGCGGTGACGCCGGAGAGCGGTCTCGAACGCGCCCTGGTGAAATGGTTCAACCGCACCAAGGGGTTTGGTTTTCTCACCCGCGGCGAGGGCACCGAGGACATCTTCGTCCATATGGAGACCTTGCGCCGCTACGGTATCACCGAGCTCCGGCCCGGACAGGTCGTGCTGGTTCGTTTCGGGCGCGGCGACAAAGGCCTTATGGCCGCCGAAATTCACCCCGATATGGGGACCTTGCCGGTCTCGCACTAGGGCGTTTCCGGCCGAGGATCTCGAATGGCTTACAGGAACTGGCTGACCGCGGGCGCGATGTGCGCGATTGCCTTCATCGCCGCCGCCGGTGGTTACTTCTATTCCGAAAAGCCGACCTCGGCGGACAGCCGGGCGATGATCCTTCCGGCCGATCCGACGCCATTGGTCGTGGTGACGAAAGGCGGTGATCGCTCTTTTTCCATCGAAGTCGCCGACACCGCCGCGGAGCGCGAGGCCGGCTTGATGTACCGCCAGGACATGGCGGACAACCACGGCATGCTGTTCGTCTTCGAGGTCCAGCAGCAGGTCGGCTTCTGGATGCACAACACGCCAATGCCGCTTGATCTGATTTTCGTCGGCCAGGATGGCAAGATCCGGGCGGTCAAGCACGGCGAGCCGCAATCGGACGCCGTCATTTCGCCCGGCGTACCGGTGCGCTTCGTGCTCGAGCTCAAGGCCGGCACTGCCGCCAGGAACGGCATCGAGTATGGCGACCTTTTGCGCCATCCGGCCGTGGGCACGGTATCCGGCCCCGGCATGCCACCAGCCGACAATGGCGATGCGCCCAATGGCGGTGGCGGTTGAGCACGCAGGCGGGATCGCAGATGCAGTTTTTCATCCATGACGGCTTCGACCTTGCCTTCCTCGACCGCCAGCCGGAATCGGGCGAGGGCGATCCGGTGCTGATGATCCATGGCTTTGCCTCGAGCCATTATGTCAACTGGGTGTCGCCCGGCTGGTTCAAGACGCTGAACGATGCCGGTTACCGCGCCATCGCCTTCGACAATCGCGGCCACGGCTCGTCGTCGAAGAGCTATGAGGAGGCCGACTACACGCCGGTCAAGATGGCTTCCGATGCCGCTGCCTTGCTCGGCCATCTCGGCATCGAGCGCGCCCATGTCATGGGTTATTCGATGGGCGCCCGCATCGCGGCGTTCATGGCGCTGTCCGATCCGGACAAGGTGGCGACGCTGGTCTTCGGCGGTCTCGGCATCGGCATGGTCGACGGTGTCGGCGATTGGGATCCGATCGCCGCCGCCCTGCTTGCCGATGATCCGGCCGCCACCAGCCATCCGCGCGGCCGGTCGTTTCGCGCCTTCGCCGACCAGACCCGCAGCGATCGCCGGGCCTTGGCCGCTTGCATCGCCAAATCGCGGGAATTGCTGAGCGAGCAGGATATCGCGCGAATCGCCCAGCCGACGCTGGTCGCCGTCGGAACCACCGACGACATTGGCGGCTCGCCCGATGAGCTTGCAGCGTTGATGCCGAACGCCAGCGCCTTTCACATCGAGGGCCGGGACCATATGCTGGCCGTCGGGGACAAGACCTTCAAGCAGCGCGTGCTGGAGTTCTATGCCGAGAATCCGCTCTGAGCGGACGGCGATGCATCAGGCGGATTTGATGCTTGTGCTCAGTCCGGCGCTCTCGCTGCTTGAACCGACTTCGCCATCACGCACAGCAGCTCGAACATCATCGTCGCGCCGGCGAGCGCCGTCATTCCGCCCAGGTCGAAAGGCGGCGCCACCTCGACGACGTCGGCACCGACAATGGTCAATCCGTCGAGCAGGCGGACCATTTCCTGGGCCTCGCGGGTGGTGAAGCCGCCTAGCTCGGGCGTTCCGGTCCCAGGCGCCATCGACGGGTCGATGCAGTCGATGTCGAAGGTCACATAGATGGGCGTATCGCCGACGATGCCGCGCGCCTCTTCCATGACGCTGGCCGCGCCCCGCCTGACGAACTCCTCCATGTAGATGATGCGGATGCCCTGGGCGACCGCCCAGTCATGTTCGCCGGGTTCGTATATCGAGCCGCGGATGCCGATCTGGACGATGCGCTTGGGATCGAGCAGTCCTTCTTCGATGGCGCGGCGGAAGGGCGTGCCATGCGTATAGGGATTGTCGCCGAAATAACGGTCGTTGGTGTCGGAATGCGCGTCGAAATGGATCATGCCGACGGGCGCCTTGCGGGCCACGGCGCGCAGCACCGGCAACGTCGTCAGATGATCGCCGCCCGCTGCAAGCGGAATGGCGCCCGCCGTGACGATCGCCGCGATGCCGTCCTCGATGCGCTTCAGCCCGTCCAGGAGGTTGATTGGATTGACCGAGAGATCGCCGACATCGGCGACATTGGCGATGCTGAACGGCTCGGTCCCCGAGACGTGATGGGCGCGCCGCATCAGGCTCGACTGGTTGCGGATTTCGCGCGGGCCATGCCGCGCACCGGCGCGATTGGTGGTGCCACCGTCCCACGGTATGCCGACGAGCGCGATGTCGAGCCCCTCCGCACTCGCCACGGCCGGCAGTCTCATGAAGGTCGAAAGTCCGGCGAAACGAGGAACGGCGGAGGCATCGATCGGCTGGAAGAAATTGCTGCTCATGGTGTCGGCACCTCAGAAGAATTCACGTTTGACGATTTCCGCAATGCGGGTCTCGCAGTCGTCGAGCAGCCACCGGCCCTTTTCGGCCGATGAGCCCTCGGTCAGCGACAGCACGCCGGATGGCGGCACTTCCTCGGCTGGCTTGGGATAGCGATCATATGGCCTGAACTGCGCCGGGCCGTCATGCAGTGCCTTGCCGAGGTCGACGAACTCGGGACGCAGCGCCAGCATCATCGAGGTCTCGATGACGCTCGCATGTTCCAGCTCGATGCCGGGATAACCATCGGGGAACACTTTCGCCAGCGTCTCTGTGCGCACCATTTCCCAATGATCGATGCGCAGGATCGTCAGATCCGCCGCACGCTCGCGGCCGATGGCGTCGAGCGCCAGTTCGATGCCTTCGATCGACGGGCCGATGTTCTCGTAGTGGCCGTTGAGGACAACGATGCGCCGGACCTTCTGGCGATAGAGATCGCAGATCACATCCTTGACCAGCAGCGAAAACGTATGCGCCGTGATGTTGATCGTGCCGGGGAAGGCCGGGCCGCCGCCTGTTCTCGGCTGCGAGCGGTTGCCGTAGGCAATGGTCGGCGCGACGAGGCCGCCAACCTGCTTCGCCACCGTCTCGGCGATGGCGGTGGGAAGCACAACATCGACGTTCATCGCCATGTGGTGGCCGTGCTGTTCGGTCGAGCCGAGCGGCAGGAAGATGGGAGCGCCGGCGGCGATCCGCTTCTCGGCTTCGGGCCATGGCAGTTCAGCGAGGAAAACTCGGTCTTTCATGATCATCTCGTTTCAAAGCATCGCCGCGCCACCATTGGCGCCCAGGCATTGTCCAGTGAAGAAGGTGGCGCCGGGGCCGGCAAGGAAGACCACCGCGGAGGCGATTTCATCCGGCCGGCCGATCCGCCCTAACGGGTGTGTCGTTTCAAGCGCGCGCTGGCTCTCGCTCAGCGCCTCGAAACCGAGAAGCGGCGTGTCTGTCGGCCCCGGCGCCACGGCGTTGACCAGGATGCGAGGCGCAAGCTCGCGCGCCCAGGATCGGGTCAGGCCGAGCAATGCGGCCTTGGTCGCGCAATAGACCGAGGCGCTCGCCCGGCCGAGATAGGCAAGCTCGGAGGCGATGTTGATGATGCGGCCGCCATCGGGAAGGTACGGCAGGACTTCCCGCGCCACGATGATGGCGCCGCGCACATTGACGGCAAACATGCGGTCGACATGGTCGAGCGAAATCGCGCCAAGCGGTGCTTCCTGCAGGATGCCGGCATTGTTGATCAGGATGTCATAGCCGCCGATCCGTTCCGCTCCTTGCCTGACCGCGGCAATAATGTCGGCCTCATTGGCAAGGTCGCAGGCAAGGATCGGGATATCGCCTTCGGATGCCTTGAGATCGAAGCCGAGAACCATGGCTCCGGCGTCCCGCAAGGCGAGCGCGGTCGCGCGGCCGATGCCGCTGGCCGCACCGGTGATCAGCGCGCGTTTTCCGTGCAGCGGGGTTACCAAGGCACTTCTCCCCTGTCGACGCCGAGCGACTGCCCGGTGATGTTGGCCGCGAGATCCGACGCCAGGAACAGGTAGGTGCCGGCCATGTCGGCCGGCTCCATCAGGCCGGGCAGGGCTTGCGCGCCGACCATGTCTTCGAGCAGTGCTGGTTCACTGACGCCGCCTTGCTCGGCCATGCGGCCAAGCGAGCGCATCGATGCTTCCGTGCGGACCCATCCCGGACAGACCGCATTGACGCGGATGCCTTTCGATCCAAGTTCCTTGGCCCAGGTTTTCGTCAGGCCGATGATGGCGTGCTTGGAGGCGACATAGGCGCCGAACCGCGCTTCGGCGACGCGGCCCCAGATCGATGCGGTGTTGATGATCGAAGCGCCGGCCTGCATGCGCGGCAAGGCGCGCGCGGTGACAAGCGCCGTGCCGATGACGTTGATCTCGATGATGCGCCGGAAGGCGGCTTCGGCCTCGTCGCTGCTGTCAGTGATCGGCGTCATCAGCTCGAGGCCGGCATTGTTGATGAGCACGTCGATCCGGGAGATCGGTCCGAGGGCCGCGCCGACCGCCTCGCGGTCGGCGATGTCGGCCTCCGTGCCTGTGGCGCCCAAGTCGTGGGCCCGTTCGTGCACGGCCACGTCGTTGGCAATGAGGTGCAGGCTGGCGCCGGCCTGGGCGAAGCCCTTGGCGATGCCGAGCCCGATGCCTCGGCTCGCTCCGGTGATCACGACCGTCTTTCCGGAAAAGGAGAGGCTCATACGACCACTCCGGTTTCGTTGCGGATCAGATGCAGGACCTTGTTGCGCAGCTCGAAGAATTTCTGGGTTTCGCGAATCTCCAGCGGCCGGTCCGGGCCAAGCTCTGCCGCCACGTCGATATCGGCGACGATCGAGGCTGGACGGCGCGAGAACAGGATGATCCGGTCGGCGAGAAATACGGCTTCTTCGACGTCGTGGGTGACGAAGATGATGGTCTTTTCCTCGCGGATCTGGATCTGCCGCAGCTCGACCTGAAGCCGCTCGCGCGTCAGCGCGTCGAGCGCGCCGAAGGGCTCGTCCATCAACAGCACGTCCGAACCCGCGGCGAGCGTGCGGGCTATGGCCACGCGCTGGCGCATGCCTCCCGAGATACGGTTTGGATAGGAGTCGGCAAAGTCTGCGAGCCCGAACAGCTTGAGATAGTGGCTGATACGCTCGGCTCTTTCGGTGGCACCGAGGTCCTTCCTGTAGCGCATGCCGAAGGCGATGTTGTTTTTGACCGTCAGCCAGGGAAACGACGAATAGGACTGGAACACCATGCCGCGCCGACGGTCCGGCCTGACGACCTTTTCCCCACCGAGCAGGATCGAGCCCGAACTCGGTTCGTCGAGGCCGCCGACCATGCGCATCAGGGTGGTCTTGCCGCAGCCCGAGGGGCCGAGGAAGACGACCAGCGAATTGCGGTCGAGGCCAAGGCTGGTGTTTCGCACGACATCGACGGGGCCAAAGGACTTGGCCGTGTCGACGAATTGAACATATCCGGTCATGTCATGCTCCTTACAGATACCGGAACAGCCCGCGGTGAAGCAGGCGCAAAAGCTGGTCGGTGACAAGGCCGATCAGGCCGATGACGACGACGCCGGCCATGACCTCCGGTGTCTTGACGAAGCGCCGGGCCGTCCAGATCACATAGCCGATGCCGGAATCGGCGGCGACGATCTCGGCGATGATCAGATAGGTCCAGCACCAGCCGAGCGTGATGCGCAGATTGTCGAGCAGCGTCGGCCCCATCCAGCGCAGAGCGACGTCGACCATGACCTGCCTCGAATTGGCGCCGACGGTGCGGGCGACCTCGACGAACTCCTGCGGCACGCGCCGCATGTCGTCGGCGACGAGCAGCACGAGCTGGAAGAACGTCCCCAGCCAGAGCAGGAAGATCTTGGTTTCCTCGCCGACGCCGAACCAGATGATGGACAGCGGCACCAGCGCGGGGACCGGCAGATAGCGGATGAAATCGATCATCGGCTCGAGGGCGGCGCCGACGATCCGGTAGCTGCTCATCATGATGCCGATCGGGATCGCCATGACGGCGGCCAGCAGGAAGGCAATCCAGACACGGGTGGTCGAAACCGCGACGTGCCAGAGCAGGTTCTGTTCGGTCAGCATCGTCCATAGCGCGACGACGACGCGGCTCGGCGACGGCAGGAACTGCGGGGCAATGATGCCCGCGCGCGCCGCCAGCTCCCACAGGGCAATAACGAGCGCAGCCGCAGCGACACTGACGGCGAACTCCAGCATCGGCGATCCGCGTCCGCGGAAGACGAACAGGCTGCTGAACAAATCACTATCCCCGGATGATCGAAAGAACGGTCGTCACCGGCGGTAAGCCGGAATGACATCGCTGCCGACAGCCGAGACAAGCTGCCGGCCCGGCCGCGCGGCCGCTATTTCGCCGGGATCTTGTTGATCGCCGAATTGTCGATCTGGTCGGCCGCCACCAGTCTGTTGTCGGCGGCGCCGTTCTCCAGGTTTAGATCCATCACCGTGTCGAATATCCCGTGCAACGTGCCTTTTTCTCCCGGCTTGCCCATGTAGGCCAGGGATTCTGCAAGCGTCGTGTAGGACAGGCTGGAGTTGACGATGTCGGCCACTTCGGCAGGCGTCAGGCCGAAATGCTTGGACGCCATGTCGGCGAATTTTTCCGGCTCGGCCTTGATGAAATCGACCGCCTCATAGATGCAGCCGAGGAATTTTGCGTATTTGTCGGGGTTCGCCTTGAAGTCGTCGTTGCGGGCGATGATCGCGTCGATGATGATGCCGCGATGATCCTTGGACGAGATCAGCATGCGGGCACCGGTGCGGGTCGAGGCCTTCAGCGCCTGCGACATGAACGGTTCGTAGGTCGCGATCGCCGCGATCGATTCATCGACGAAAACCGCACCCGTATCGGCCGTCGCGATGTCCTTGATCTGCAGATCCTTCAGCGACAGGCCCGCCTGCTTCAGCTCCATCTGCAACAGCAGGCGCGAGGGGATGTTGGGCTCGGCCGCGACAACCTTGCCCTTGAGATCGGCAACCGACTTGATCTTGTCATCGGTGATGACGCCGTCGCCACCGACGGATTCGTCGATCGTTCCGATGATGATGCCGGGCGTCGAAGCATCGCGCGGGCGGCCCTGATATTCGCCGACCGAGCGCATCTGCATCTCGATGTCGCCGCGCGCCATCGCCGCCATGACGTTGGTCAGGTCATCCTCGAACTTGATGCTGACATCAAGGCCCTTGGCGGTGAAGCAGCCAAGGTCGCTGGCGATATGGACAGGCGCAAATCCCAGCCATGTCGGCGCCAGGATGCGGATCTGGTCGGCGCTGAGGGCGAGCTGCGAACTGGCGAGCAGCAGGGCTGCGGACAAGGCGGTGCCGAGTAACGGTTTCATGATTGTTCCCCAATTTTGTTCCGTACAGGCTCGCGATTTCTGACATTGATGTAAATGAGTTTATTTAGAACGATACATCGAATAACATCGATGTATCGTTCTGTGCATCATGGGGGGCGCCATGCGCCGGCTGGACAATATCGACATCCGCCTGCTGCGCGTTTTCGTGGCGCTGGCCGATTCAGGCGGGTTCGCCGCTGCGCAAATCACGCTCAACCTGTCGCAGCCGACGCTGAGCACGCATCTGGCGGAGCTGGAGAAACGCATCGGTGCGCAGCTCTGCCATCGCGGGCGCAAGCAATTCCGCCTGACCGAGGTTGGACAGGCAACCTACGATGCGGCGCAGAAGCTGTTCCGGGACCTTGACGATTTCGGACATCGCATTAATGCAGCCAGCGGCAGCCTGTCGGGCCGCTTGCGGGTCGGCACGTCGGATGGGGTCTTCACCAGTGGTGAACTGGGTATCCAGCACGCCCTCAGCCGCTTCATGGGGCCCGATTCCGACGTCTTCATCGACCTTTCGGTGGGTACGCCGTCCGAACTCGAGCAACAAGTTGCCGATGGCGGTCGCGACGTCGTCATCGGGCCGCTGTCGCAGAAAGCGCCTGGGGTCGTCTATCGCGACTATTGCGGCGAACCGCATCTTCTCTATTGCGGCCGTCGGCACCCGCTCTTTGCGATGCCCGATTCAAGGATCGATCAAGGCGCCGTCGACGCTGCGCGGTTCTCGGTGCGCAGCTATCGGCATTTCGACGACCTCTACCTGGTCGGCCATCCCAAGGCGAGTGCATCGGTCGTGCACATGGAAGCGCAGTTGATGCTGATCCTGTCGGGCAACTTCATCGGCTTTCTGCCGTGCCATTTTGCCGATCCCTGGGTCGCGGCCGGAGACATGCGGGCAATCAAGCCAAGGGCCTATTCGTTCAGTTCCATACACCGCGTCGCCTATCGCAAGACCGACGCCCAGCGCTCGCTTGTTCAGGCGTTTCTCGGTGCATTGTTCGATGCAACGCCCGTGGCGGGATAGGGAGACATGCAAGCGCGCCACCGGCGAAGATCACAAAGGGGTTTGCAGGGCCTGCAATGACCGCGTCATGTTTTCCCTGGCCTGCGGTTCGAAGCGCTGGCGAAACTCTTCAGTGTGGAAGATGTGCGGGCGGGCGAGGAAAGTCTTCAGGACAGCACTGCGTCCGGCCCGCCACATCGGCTCCTCCACCCAGTGGTACTCGCGCCGCACGGCGCGCTCATAGGCGTCGAAGGCGTCCGGCGCGGCTCCCAGGATCGACAGATCCATATCCAGGAAAAGACTTGCGTCCCGTGTGGCCGCCGCGTCTTCGAACGGCGACACCTGGTGCGTGGCGGTGGCGACGATCATTGCCGAGATGCGGTTGAGGCGTGAAGGATTTGCGCGGCCCGCCAGCTTTTTCTCGGCAAGGGCAGCACTTTGCGCCTCATTGTCCTTGGCCTTGCTGTCATAGACGGCATCGTGGAACCAGATCGCCGCTTCGATCGCCTCGGGGTCGCCGAGCAATTCTCGACAGTCGCCAGCGAGCGCCAGCATTGCCTCGATATGGAAAAGGTTGTGATAGTGGCGGCCTGGCGCCCGGTAGAGAGCCGAAAGCTCGCTTTTCAGCGCGTCGTCGATCAAGGGTTCGTTTTCCATGGCTGCTTGAATTCCCGCGAACCAAATCCATTTGACAAAGCACTAAGGAAAATTGAGTTCAATCGTGCTATCATCTGGCTTATATGTGCGGCCAGGCAACAGGCAAGCACAACAGGCAAGCCAGGCAGGACGCAGGACGAGACGGCGATGAACAGCATCAGCATTTCCCGACACAGCGCATTGAAGCCCGTCGATCCGATCTGGCGTTCGATCCGCGACGAGGCCATGGAGGCTGTCAACCGCGACCCGCTGCTCGCTGCATTCCTCTATTCGACCATCCTCAACCAGGACAGCCTGGAGGAAGCAGTCATTCACCGGCTGGCCGAGCGGCTGGCGCACCAGGACATCGGCTCCGATCTCATCCGCCAGACGTTCAAGTCCATGCTGGCCGACGACAAGGAGTGGCCGACGACGGTGCGTGTCGACATCCAGGCCTATTATGATCGCGATCCGGCTTGCGATCGCTTCATCATGCCTGTGCTCTATTTCAAGGGTTTCCACGCCATCCAGACCCATCGGCTGGCGCATTGGCTGTGGAATCAGGGGCGCAAGGATTTCGCGCTCTACCTGCAGAGCCGCTCGTCTTCGGTGTTCCAGACCGACATCAACCCGGCCGCCCGCATCGGCAAGGGCATCTTCATCGACCATGCCACCGGCCTCGTGGTCGGCGAGACCGCTGTCATCGAGGATGACGTGTCGATCCTGCACGGCGTGACACTGGGCGGCACCGGCAAGGCCGGCGGCGACCGCCACCCCAAGATCCGCTACGGCGTGCTGATCGGCGCCGGCGCCAAGATCCTCGGCAACATCGAAATCGGCCATTGCTCGAAGATTGCCGCCGGCTCGGTGGTGCTGTCGCCTGTGCCGCACAACAAGACAGTTGCCGGCGTGCCGGCCCGCGTCGTCGGCGAGACCGGCTGCGATCAGCCGTCGCGCCAGATGGACCAGCTTCTGCCGTCGCAGACGATGGATCAGGTCGTCAGCTTCGACATCTGATTTTCACGAGGCCGCCGCCTGCTGCCGGATTCCGGCCGCTGGCATGAGTAGGTGGTTGTCTCGCCTTATCAGGCCGCTTGCCTTTACATCGCCATTGTCGACGTGCCAGAAGCGCGTTCGAACGAGCAAGCCCGATGATCGGAGAAGACTGTTGAAGCCGGACGAAATCAGAAAGCTGGACGCCTATTTCAAGCGCGTCTTCCAGAACCCCAAGCTCGAGGTCAAGGCACGGCCGCGCAAGGACGATTCGGCCGAGGTCTATGTCGGCGACGAATTCCTCGGCATCGTCTTCAAGGACGAGGACGACGGCGATTACAATTTCTCGATGGCGATCCTCGACATCGATCTGGCCTGAGCCAGCGATTTTGCGCTCGGCCGGCTCCGCCTCGAATGCGGCCGGCCGGCCGCACCTTCCGAGGCTTTCTTACTGTCCTGTTTTCAGGACGCGCCCGGCTTCAGTGGCGATTGCCGCGTCGAGCGCCTGCCAATCGCCCAGAAACTCCCTTGGGAAGCGATAGGTGAGGCTGAGCTCGTCGCCGACCTGGATGTCGCGCTCGCAAGGCGCCAGCGATTGGTCGGCACTCGGTCCGCTCAGGCAACGGGCCACGAACGGCTCCTTGCCGGGGCGATTGCCGACAACCAGCACCTCGTTCAGATAGCCTGATTTCTCGTTGAAACCATAAATCATCGTGCCGCCAGGCCCGACAATGCCGGGTTGGGTGATCAACGAGCTGTAGATCGGCGCGAAGCGGCCACTCATGTCACGCGACATCATCTGCTGTTCGAAGGCCAGAAAGACGATGCTTTTGGCTGTCCCCGTATGGTTGAAATCATCCCGCGCCGCCTCGCTGTAGCCGTCCATCTGGGGATAGCGCAGATAGAGGTCGAGCCGCGAGGCGATGCCGTCGCGCCGGGCCTGGGCGAAACGGATGGCGTTGGCCGGGACCGTGATGACATTGTTGCCGATCACCACCTGGTGCATCGTTGCGTCGTCGGTGTATCCGGCCATGGCGATCGAATGGCCGAACCATTTGCCTGCAAGGCTGATCGCTGCTGAAAGCAGGGCCAGCGCCGCGAATCCGTAGAGCACCCGCTTCATCAGCCTAGAATCGACCACAGTGAGTTCGTTGGCGAGCACTGCCTGCTTCATCTCAGTCCTCGGATCTCGGGCCGTCCGTCCGCCTCCAGTGTCCCTGGGCGGCACACATCGTACGGCACGGCTCTTGCAGCCTGCGTGGAACGACTGTGCAATTTCATGGTAAATGGAAAGTTAAGATGGGACCGCTGGAACTCACACTCTTTGCTTTTGCCGTCGGGTTGACGGCCTGCGGGCTGGCCGGATCGGCTATGGAACTGGTGTCGGGCCGCAAGGTCGCCTTCACCGAACCCTATGTGTCGCCGTCACATGTCTTGCGCTCGCTGCTCGCCACGGCCTGTGCCGGACCCTTCATGCTGGTCAATGATGCCATCGATGCCCGGCGTCAGCGCCGCATTTCAACGTTGGCGCTGATGTCCTGCGGCTGCACGGCAATTGCGTGGACCTTGGCGCTGGGCGTCGTCGTGCTTGCCATTGCCTCATGGACGGTCCGTCTCCTAGGGTCCGAGCTGCCAGGCTGAGACGATTCGGAGAGCAGAAATGCCGCTTTATGCGATCGATGGAACAGAGCCCAGCTTCGCCGATGCGGATTCGAACTGGATCGCGCCCGATGCGACGCTGATCGGCGACGTCAGGGTCGGACGCAATGCCGGCTTCTGGTTTGGCGCCGTCATCCGTGGCGACAATGAGCCCATCGTCATCGGCGCCGATACCAACGTGCAGGAACATACTGTCATGCACACCGATCCCGGCTTCCCGCTGACGATCGGGGAAGGCTGCACGATCGGCCACCGCGCCTTGCTGCATGGCTGCACGATCGGCGACAACAGCCTGATCGGCATGGGCGCCATCGTGCTGAACGGCGCGAAAATCGGCAGGAATTCTCTGGTTGGCGCCGGTGCGCTGGTCACCGAAGGCAAGGAATTCCCGGACAATTCGCTGATCGTCGGCTCGCCTGCCAAGGCGATCAGGGTGCTGGACGACGCGGCCGTGGCAAGGTTGCGCGGCTCGGCGGCGCACTACGTTGCCAACGGCAAGCGCTTCCAGGCGGGGTTGAAGAAGGTCTGAGGTCGGCCTGGCATTTGCTGGCGGTGGTTCGTAGCGCCCCAACTCACTGTCTGTCGGAGTTGCGCCCGGCCATCGCATCGCGCAGCAAGGAGGCACCGGCTTCAAAGCCGGCAATCTCGGCTTCCTCGATCACGTTCCTGTAGTCATCGATGCGGGTTTCGAGCACCGGGTCGGCGCCCGCCGCCAAAAGCAGGCCGATCGCATCGACACTGCGGATGGCCACCGAATAGTGCAGCGGAGTCCAGTCGTTGACGCCCCGCATGTTGGGGTCGGCACCGCCGTCGATCAACACCCGCACGATGTCCAGCCGGTCGGCGCGGTCGGTGGACAGCGCTGCAATGATGGACGGAAACCCGCCGTGATCCTGATAGTTTGGATTCGAGCCGGCATCCAGCAAAGACGAGATGAAGCCGACGGGGCTCCAATAGATCGCATATTCCAGCGGATGCCCGAGGCCGAGCTCGAACGGCATGCGCTCGTCGAACCAGCGGGAAGAGCCGCCCAACGCCACGCCGAGGCCCTCGAAGTCGCCGGCCTTGAAGGCATCGTCGATAACGTTGAACAGGCGATGGCGCTCGCATCGATCTTCCGGGATTTCCAACATGGCCGTGATCCAGAAGGCGAAACTGACGGCCTATAGTGCCTCGATCTTCCGGGCGTGGGAAGGCGGGACGATTCGACTGAATGAGATTGGGATCTTCAGCCTACCGCAGGCTGATTGGTTTTCGATTCTCCGCCAGAAATGGCGGAGCCGGCCCCGGGGCGGGGCCGGCGCCGTTGAC
>NZ_JBVVQW010000005.1:408543-539806 GCF_055811655.1 Mesorhizobium sp. WSM4809 | reverse complement strand
GAGTAGGGGAGTAGGGGAGTAGGGGAGTAGGGGAGTAGGGGAGTAGGGGAGTAGCCAGCCACTATTCACGTTCACAATTCCATCCCCATTCGCTATTCACTGCTCACCATTCCCCTATTCCCTTACTCCCCTATTCCCCTAGGATTGCCATCATGCAACTCAGTCTCGACCAGGCAAAAGGACTGTGCCGGATGGCGGCACTTGGCGCTGGCGCCAATGAGGAAGCGGCACAATCGCTCACTGCTTCGATCATATCAGCCGAGGCCGAAGGGCTTTCCTCGGTCGGTCTGTCGCATTTCATCGACTATCTCGAGGCGCTGGAAGCCGGACGCATCGACGGCAATGCCGACCCGGTGATCACCCGGCCGGCGCTTGCGGTCTATCTCTCCGATGCACGCCGGGGGCTGGCGCATACCGGCTTCGACCGCACCATCGACGACCTCGCCAAGGCGGCAAAACTGTTCGGCGTCGCCATCTTCTCGCAGAAGAACGCCTATACATGCGGCGCGCTCGGCTATTTCACCGGAAGGCTGGCAACACTCGGGCTGGTGTCGTTCGCCGCCACCAACGGCCCGGCCGTGCTTGCCGGCTCGGGCTCGGTCAAGCCGGTCTACTGCACCAACCCGATGTCGTTTGCCGCCCCCGCCGCCGACGGGGCGCCGCTGGTCATCGACCAGTCGTCGAGCGCCACCGCTTTCGTCAACATCCGCAAAGCGGCCGAGGAGGGCAAGACAATCCCGGAAGGCTGGGCGCTGGACGCCAGCGGCAACCCGACCACCGATCCCGCCGCCGCCATGAAGGGCGCAATGCTCGCCTTCGGCGGCCAGCGCGGCGCCAACATCGCGCTGATGGTCGAGGTGCTGGCGGCGGGCCTGTCGGGCGCCAACTGGTCGCTCGACGCGCCATGGTTCAGCGGCGGGCCGGACAGCCCCGGCACGGGACTATTCGTGCTTGCTATCGAACCCAAGCTGCTCGATCCGGATTTCGAGCAGCGGATGAAGGATCAGCTCGACCGGCTGCGGCGGCGCTTCGGTGTGCATGTGCCCGGTCGTGCCCGCGCAGAGGCCGCCGAGAAGGCGCAAGCGCGGGGCATCACGGCATCCAAGGCGGTGGTGCAGCGCATTTCCGAATTCGCCGCACGCTATTCTTCCTGAATAGCTGTTAAATATCAAATAGTTATCTGAAATCTGCCCGCCGCAGGCGCGGCGCGGTGCGATTTTCTTTGCGCGCTGCTGAACCTTTCCGCGCCTTGCTGCGACCCAGCTTTGTCCAGGGCAAGGCGAGCTTGCCCGATCCACACCGGGGGAAGCAGCAAACCGAAATCGAAAGCCTGCATCACGCGAAGGCCGGTCCTTCGCGCCTCGGAAACCTCAACCCAAATCAAAGGAAATTGTCATGACCAACACCAAGATTACCATGCTGACCGCCGTCCTTCTGCTCGGCTCGTTCATGGGTGCCACACAGGCAGCCACCCTGAAGGCCGCGCCGATCAAGCCGACCAGCCCGGGTGTCATCGCCGCCCCGAGCGGCGGCGCCACCGAAGACCATTACTGCAAGAACGGCCATGCAAAATTCGCCAATTGCAGCGCCGATTTCGTCGCCGCCTGCAAGAAGGTTGGTGGCACCATGTCGGATGTTCAGGGCTGGGGTGGGCGTACTTGCTTCACGCCCTCCTGATACCGTCTCAGGTCAGGCCGCTCCGTCGGCCCCTGACTTCGCATGGATGTCACCCGGAAAACCCCGCTTCTGCGGGGTTTTCTGCGTTTTGATCGCACAATGGTAAAACATTCTTGTTTTGGTCAACTTTTGTTTATTTGACTTCGGCCAACCCGACCGGCCGTTTGCGCTGATTGAGCAAAACAGAGGAGCTATAATGCCGGCAAGCATGGACAATCCCCGCAACGCCCTTGTCATCCCGGTCCTTGGCAGGCTTTACGCGGCTCTGCACGATGGTGCCGAAACCGTTCTTCGCGTCGTCGCCGGCGGGTTTTTCGCCATCCACGGTTCGCAGAAGATCACCAATCCTTTCGGCGCTGCCGAGATGGTCGAGGGTCTCGGCTTCTATCCGGGCGCGTTGTGGTCGTTGCTTCTGGCCTGCACTGAATTCTTCGGCGGCATCTTCATCGCCATCGGGTTTTTGACGCGGCCGGCCGCCTTTGCCGGCCTGTTCGTGCTGCTGGTCACGGTCTGGTTCCACTGGGTCACGATGGACCAAGGCTATTCGGGCGCGGAAAAGTCGCTGCTTTGGGCGGCGATCCTGCTCTTCTTCGTCATTCGCGGCGGCAACCGCCATTCGGTCGACGCCCGTATGGGCAAAGCGTTCTGACAGGCTGATAGCGACGACGCGTCGCCCTTTGCCTTTGGCACGAAACGGATTATGAAACGGCTTCAGCCAAGCTTGCGAGCGCCGGAGCCAGCCATGACCGAAATCCTGCAGACCCCAAAGCTCGTCGTCGTCTTTGGCGGGTCAGGCTTTGTCGGCCGCCATGTCGTGCGCGCGTTGGCCAAGCGCGGCTATCGCATCCGGGTCGCCTGCCGGCGGCCCGATCTTGCCGGCCATTTGCAGCCGCTTGGCAATGTCGGCCAGATCCAGCCGGTGCAGGCCAATGTGCGCGTGCGCTGGTCGGTCGACCGCGCCGTGCAGGGCGCCGACCACGTCGTCAATCTGGTCGCCATCCTGCATGAGAGCGGCCGGCAGAAATTCTCCGCCGTGCACGAGTTCGGCGCCCGCGCAGTGGCCGAGGCCGCACGCTCGGTCGGCGCCGGCCTGACCCACATTTCTGCGCTTGGCGCCGATCTGGACTCCGAATCAGACTACGCGCGCACCAAGGCGCTTGGCGAAAAGGCTGTGCTGGAGACGATCAAGGACGCCGTGATCTTCCGGCCGTCGATCAATTTCGGACCCGAAGACGGCTTCTTCAACCGCTTCGCCAACATGGCGCGCTATTCGCCGGTGCTGCCGCTGATCGGCGGCGGCCAGACCAAGTTCCAGCCGGTCTATGTCGGCGACGTGGCCGAAGCGGTGGCGCGCTCGGTCGACGGCAAGGTGGATGGCGGCCAGATCTATGAACTTGGTGGACCGAAGGTGCTCACCTTCAAGCAGTGCATGGAAGAGCTGCTCGACGTGATCGAGCGCAAGCGGCTGCTGGTGCCGGTGCCGTGGTGGGTGGCCAACATCCAGGCCTCGATCCTCGGCCTGTTGCCCAATCCGCTGCTGACCAAGGACCAGGTGACGCAGTTGCGCGAGCACAACATCGTTTCGGACGCCGCCAACAAGACCAACAGGACGCTTGCAGGGCTCGGCATCCAGCCGCAATCGATCGCGACGATCCTGCCCAGCTATCTCTGGCGCTACCGCGCCGCCGGCCAGTTCCAGCAACGCAAGCCTGCTGCTTGATTTATCACAACCGTCTGAAGCTGTGTCTCATGCCGGTCGCGGCGTGACCCGCATCGGCAGACCGCCTTGCGGCTGCGTGGTCAGTTTCTGTACCGGCCAGGGTTTGGTTTCGGCTGTCGTGTCGAAGCGGAAGCGCGACAGCATGATCGCCAGCGCGATGATCGCCTCCTGCATGGCGAAGCTGGCGCCGATGCAGACGCGCGGACCCGCGCCAAACGGCAGATACTGGAAGCGGTCGATCTTTTCGCGATTCCCCGGATGGAAGCGCTCCGGCAGGAAGGCATCCGGCCGGTCCCACAGTTTCCTGTGGCGATGCACGACCCAGGGCATCACCAGCACCGCGGCGTGCTTGGGAATATGAAGATCCTTCCACATTTCCGGTTCGATCGGCTCGCGGTTGATCGACGGCGCCGGCGGATACAGCCTGAGCGCTTCGTCGAAAGCCGCACGCGTGAACGGCATGGCGTCGAGCCACTTCGTCGGATCGGGCTCGCGCGCCAACACCTGGTCGATCTCCTGCTCGACCCGGTCGCGCTCCCACGGTGATTCAGCCAGGCAATACAGTGTCCAGCCCAGCGCACGCGCCGTCGTCTCATGGCCGGCGCCGATGAAGGTGATGATGTTGTCCTCGACCTCGGCCCGCGTCAGCCCGTCGGGTCCCTCGGCCTTGAGCAGCAGCGTCAGGAAATCCTGCGGCACGGCATCGGGGTCGCGCTTGAATTTCGCTTCGCGCATCTTGACCGTATCGGTGACGATCTTGCGGAAATAGGCCATGGTCTTGCGGCCGCGGATACGGGTCAGCCTCGGCAGCCAGTCGGGCGCGCGCAACAGATCGAGCGGATCGACGCGACCCATGGTCTCGAACAGGCGGTCGATCTCGTTGGCGAAACTGCCGGGCTCGCCTGATATCTCGCCGGAAAACAGCGTCTCGGCCAGGATGTCGTAGGTGAGCAGCGTCATGTCATGGGCGATGTCGGACGTGCCGCCGTCTTCGTAGCGGGCGACGAAGTCCAGCGTGCGTCTCAGCATCGGCTGGGCGAAGCCGAAGATGTGGCGCGGCGTGAACACCGGCGCCATCGCCTTGCGCGACCGCTTCCAGACCTCGCCCTCGGCGGTCAGCAGGCCATCGCGCAGGATCGGCCGCAGGATCTTCTGACGCACCGTCGCCATCTTGTAGTTCCTGGCGTTGTCGACCAGCACATGGCGGATCAGGCCGGGATCATTGGCGACGATCAGATGTCCACCAACACCACTGGCCGAGATCCACGGCTCGTTGTAGGTGTGCTCACCCCACAATTCGAGCGGGTTGCGGTAGACGATGCGGATCATCTCCAGCGTCGAGGGCGGCGTGGTGCGCGGCTTCGGCGCCGGGGGAATGAAGGGGGCGGGCTGGATGTCCATGGGCTGCTCCGCTGATACCCCAATGTAATGGCTGGCAATGCGGGCGTCCATGTGACCGAACGGCAGGCGCAAATATGCAGCCCGAGGCGTCACAGCAGGCGATCCGTTCAGCCGATTGTGACCGCCTCCATGGCGGTGCCGCCTTGTCCGCGGCCGCGCCCTGCCGTAGGTCACCAACAGATACCGCCAGACCTAGGAGCCCGCCTTGAAGCACCAGTTGAACATCATCATCGGCAGCACGCGGCCAGGCCGCGCCGGACCGGTTTTTGCCGAGTGGCTGGAGACGTTCGCGCGCGAGCATGGAAAATTCGAGCCGGTACTGACCGACATCGATACGTTCAAGCTTCCGGTGCTGGACGAACCGCACCATCCAAGGCTCGGCAATTACAAGAACGACCATACCAAGGCCTGGTCGAAAGCGATCGATGCCGCCGACGCCTTCGTCTTCGTGGCGCCGGAATACAATTATTTCGTGGCGCCGGCGATCGTCAACGCGGTCGATTATCTCGCGCGTGAATGGAAGTACAAGCCTGCAGCCATTTTCAGCTATGGCGGCGTCTCCGGCGGCCTGCGCGCGGCGCAAGCGCTGAAGCCGTTGCTGACATCGGTCGGCGTCATGCCGATCTCGGAAGGCGTCGCGCTGCCGATGTACCAGAAACTGCTCGATGAGAACGGCGCTTTCAACGCCAGCGAACAGGTGCAGGGCGGAGCCAAAACCATGCTCGACGAGCTGTTGCGCTGGAGCGAGGCTTTGAAGCCTATGCGGGTTGCCTGAAAACGCTGGTCTTCCGCAAAAAGCCCGGCTTGCTCATGGCATAAAGAGGTGGAATGTTTGCGCAAATGGACAAGCCGGGGGGCGGTTCGACTTGCGCTTGCTTTTTGCCTTGCTGCTGATGCTCATGAGCACCGCCGCCGCGGTGGCTGAGCGACGCGTGGCCTTGATCATAGCCGAGGACGGCTACCGCCTGGTTCGGCCGCTCGCCAATCCGGTCCATGACGGCGAGGCGATGGCAGCGGCGCTGAAGAAGCTCGGCTTCGAGGTCATTCTCGAAACCAATCGCGACCTGCGGCGAATGCGCCGCGCGCTCGACGATTTTCGCCTGGATGCCAAAGGCGCCGACGTGGCGCTGGTCTACTTCTCCGGCCACGGCGTGGAAATCTCGGGCGACAACCGGCTGCTCCCGATCGATGCCGACGCCTCCTCGCTCGATGCGCTGGAGAAGACCAGCCTGCCGCTGGAAGAGGTGCGCGACAGCGTGGCCGCCACGGCCAAGGTCGGCCTGATCATGCTCGACGCCTGCCGCAGCGATCCCTTTTCGGGAAGCAGCGGTGAAGGGCGCGGCGCGACATCGCTGGCAAAGGATGTCTCCGACAAGGTGAAGCCGGGTCTCGGCCGGATTGGCCGCGCCGAAAACATCCTGTTCGCCTTCTCCGCCGCACCGGGCGAGACGGCTGCCGACGGCACCGGCCAGAACTCGCCCTTCACGACAGCGCTGACCAAATATCTCGGCACCGACGGGCTCGAGATCCGCTCGGTGCTGACGCTGGTGCAGCAGGAGGTCTACGATTTGTCGCGGGGCAAACAGCTGCCTTACGTCGAGAGCGGCCTGCCGAAGCTGTTTTTTGCCGCGGCCGCCAAGCAACAATTGCCGGAGCGCGAGCGCCTGTTGCTTGCCATGGCCGACGTGACGCCGGAAATGCGCGGTGAGGTCGAGCAGGTCGCCAGCGATGTCGACATGCCGCTGGCGCCTCTCTACGGCGTGCTGATCAGCTCCGACGCCAGCCACCTTTCCGCGGACAGCCTGAATGCCCGGTTGCGCGAGGCGGCCGACGCCTTCGTCAAGGTGCGCGGCGAAATGAGGACGCTGGCCTCCGATGATCCGCAGGTGACGGAATTGCGCCGGCAGGCCGAGGAGCAGCTTTCGCTCGGCGCCTTCGATGGGGCTCGCGCCATCCTCGCAAAGGCCGCCGACATCGACAATGTTTCGCGCAACGCCTTGAAGGCCAACTTCGTCAACCGCACGCTGTCCGAGGCGGCGACGCGTTTCCTGTCGGGCGGTGCGGCGCGTGCCGACCTCGACTATGCCACGGCCATCAAGGACTATAAATCGGTGCTGGTCCTCTACGGCGAGGCCGGGCAAACCGATCTGACCCTGGACCAGGCCGACCGCCAGATCCGAACCCTGGACGAGCTCGGCAAGCTCTACACCCTTGTCGGCAACACCGATGCGGCAGGCCGCGCCTTTGCAGCGCTGGTGTCCAATCTCGAGCTGCGTTCGGCCCGGGAAACCGACCCGAGCGTCAAGCGCGATTTTGCCGTCAGCCACATCAAGCTCGGCAACATCAAGCTGGCGCAAGGAGACCTGCCGGAAGCGCTGGAAAACTATCGGACCGCCAGAACCATGCTCAGGGATTTGACCGCTGCCGAACCCGATCGGCTGTCATGGTTCAGCGACTTCGCCATGGCCGACGACAAGATCGGCAATGTGCTTGTGACGCAAGGCGATCTGGCTGGGGCCTCGCAGATCTACCAGGAAGGCTTGTCGGTCAAGAAGCAGCTTGCCGACAACGAGCCGGAGCGCGCCGAACTGCAGCGCGACCTGACGATCAGCTATGACGAGATCGGCGGCCTTGCCCGGGTCATGGGGCAACTGGACAACGCCCAGATGGCCTACGAGGAGAGCCTGAAGATCCGATTGGCATTGGCCGAAAAGAAGCCGCAGGATGCCGAACGGCAGCGCGATGTGTCGGTCAGCCATGATACGATCGGCGACCTCAAGCGCGAGCGCGGCGATGCGGCGGGCGCACTCGCGTCCTATAAAGCGGGCCATGCGATCGTCGAACAATTAGTGGGCCGCGACCCCGACAACAGTGAGTTGAAGCGCGACCTGTCTGTCGGCAACGCAAAGATGGGCAATGCGCTGAGCGATCAAGAGGAATGGCCGGCAGCCCTCGCCGCCTATAGGCAAGCCCTCTCGATAGCCCGCGTGCTGGCGGCCAGTGACCCTGCCAACGCCGACTGGCAACGCGACCTCTCGGTCAGCCTGGAGAAGGTCGCCGGCATTCTGGCGATACAGGGCGACCGCGCCGGAGCACTCAAGGCCTATACAGACAGTTTCGCTATCGCCGACCGGCTGGCCAAGCTCGACCCTGCCAATGCCGACTGGCAACGCGACCTATCGATCACCCTGTCCGAGATCGGCATGCTCAAGGCCAAGCAGCGCGACGTCAAAGGCGCGCGGCAGGCTTTCCAGGACAGTCTCGACATCCGCCAGAAGCTCGCCCGGTCCGACCCAAACAACGCCACCTGGCAGCGCGACCTGGTGGTTGCCATGATCGACTACGCTCAGGTCGCCAAGAACCCCAAGACGGTGCTTTCGCAGGCGCTGGACATGACGCTGGAGCTC
The DNA here is from genome assembly GCF_055811655.1 of Mesorhizobium sp. WSM4809. Lineage (NCBI taxonomy): Bacteria > Pseudomonadati > Pseudomonadota > Alphaproteobacteria > Hyphomicrobiales > Phyllobacteriaceae > Mesorhizobium > Mesorhizobium sp. WSM4809. The sequence goes on along the minus strand of NZ_JBVVQW010000005.1, from coordinate 531,601 downwards.
GACCGCAGCGGGCGGCTGGCGCCGCGATACAAGTTCATGATCAAGTTTCTCAGGGACCGGCTGGCCAAAGTGAAATAGGGCCTGACGGGAGGCTGCCATGGACAGCCGGCTCATTCCCCGTGAAATGCCTGCAAACCTTGGAAAAACCGCCTTTTGCGCCTATATCTAGTGCATATCAGAGGCGCGATTCGGAGCGGGTTTTTCGCGCCGTGCAAGCGGCATCCAGACAACAGGTTTTCATGAGCGATCAGATCGACAACAACAACGGCGCTGAAGCCGAATACGGCGCCGATTCCATCAAGGTTTTGAAGGGGTTGGATGCTGTCCGCAAACGCCCCGGAATGTATATCGGCGATACCGACGACGGTTCGGGCCTGCATCACATGGTCTATGAAGTGGTCGATAACGCCATCGACGAGGCGCTGGCCGGTCACGCCGATCTCGTCACCGTAACGCTCAACCCCGATGGTTCGGTCACCGTGATCGACAATGGCCGCGGAATTCCGACAGATATCCACACCGGAGAAGGCATTTCGGCGGCCGAAGTGATCATGACGCAGCTGCATGCCGGCGGCAAGTTCGACCAGAATTCCTACAAGGTCTCGGGCGGCCTGCATGGCGTCGGCGTCTCGGTGGTCAACGCGCTGTCGGCGTGGCTGAAGCTGAAAATCCGCCGCAACGGCCAGATCTTCGAGATGAGTTTCACGCATGGCAATGCCGACGCGCCGCTGAAGGCGACCGGCAGCTATGAGCAGGACAAGCAGCCGGGCACCTATGAGGGCCGCAGCGGCAGCCAGATCACCTTCTTCCCGTCGGCCGAGACCTTCACCATGGTCGAGTTCGACTTCAGCACGCTGGAACACCGGCTGCGCGAGCTTGCCTTCCTCAATTCCGGCGTGCGCATCATTTTGACCGATGCCCGTCACGCCGATGTCGTGCGCCATGAGCTGCACTATGATGGAGGCCTCGAGGAATTCGTCAAATATCTCGATCGGGTCAAGAAACCGCTGATCGACAAGCCGATCGCCATCCGGGCGGAGCGCGATGGGATCACCGTCGAAGTGGCGATGTGGTGGAACGACAGCTACCACGAGAACGTGCTGGCCTTCACCAACAACATCCCTCAGCGCGATGGCGGCACGCATCTGGCCGGCTTTCGCGGCGCGCTGACGCGCCAGATCACCGGCTATGGCGAATCCTCCGGCCTGACCAAGAAGGAAAAGGTCTCGCTGATCGGCGACGATTGCCGCGAAGGCCTGACGGCGGTGCTTTCAGTCAAGGTTCCAGATCCGAAATTCTCCTCGCAGACCAAGGACAAGCTGGTCTCGTCGGAAGTCCGTCCTGTCGTCGAAGGCCTGGTCAACGAAGCGCTCGGCACCTGGCTGGAAGAACATCCGAGCGAAGGCAAGGTGGTCGTCGACAAGGTGATCCAGGCCGCGGCGGCGCGTGAAGCGGCGCGCAAGGCGCGCGATATCACCCGCAAGAGCTCGCTCGGCGTCACTTCCCTGCCCGGCAAACTGGCCGACTGCCAGGAACGCGACCCGGCGAAGTCCGAAATCTTCATCGTCGAGGGTGACTCCGCCGGCGGCTCGGCCAAGGGTGGGCGTTCGCGCCAGAACCAGGCGATCCTGCCGTTGCGCGGCAAGATCCTCAATGTCGAGCGGGCGCGCTTCGACCGCATGCTCGGCTCCGACATGATCGGCACGCTGATCACGGCGCTCGGCACCTCGATCGGCAAGGACGAGTTCAACGCCGACAAGCTGCGCTACCACAAGATCATCCTGATGACCGACGCCGATGTCGACGGTGCCCATATCAGAACCTTGCTGCTGACCTTCTTCTTCCGGCAGATGCCGGAGCTGATCGAGCGCGGCCATCTCTATATCGCCCAGCCGCCGCTCTACAAGGTGACGCGCGGCAAGAGCTCGCAATACATCAAGGACGAGAGCGCATTCGAAGAGTTCCTGATCGGCTCGGGACTGGAGGAAGCATCGCTTACGCTCGGCTCGGGCGAGGTTCGCATCGGGCAGGACCTGCGCGGAGCCATCGACGACGCACTGGCGGTGCGCCAGCTGATCAACGGCCTGCACACGCGCTACAACAGAGGCGTCGTCGAACAGGCGGCGATTGCCGGCGGGCTCAACCCGGACGTGTTCACCGATCTCGGCCGCGCCAACGCCATGGCGGAGCGGATTGCAAAACGCCTCGACATCATTGCCGAGGACACCGAGCGCGGCTGGACCGGCCGCATGTCGACCTCGAATGAAGGTGTCGGCGGCTATGTGTTCGAGCGCACGGTGCGCAGCGTCAAGGAATACGCGCATCTCGATCTGGCGCTGATCAATTCGGCCGACGCACGCCAGCTCGACCGCTACGCACAGCGCCTCAGCGAGGTCTACGGCTCGCCGCCGGTGCTGCGCCGCAAGGATGTCTCCGAAACCATCTCGGGGCCGCTGGCGATGCTCAATGCGGTCTTTGCAACCGGCCGCAAGGGCCTGACAATGCAGCGCTACAAGGGTCTCGGCGAGATGAATGCCGAACAGCTGTGGGAAACCACGCTCGATCCGAACGTGCGCTCGCTGCTGCAGGTCAAGGTCAATGACGCGACCGACGCGGACTCGCTGTTTTCGCGGCTGATGGGCGACGAGGTCGAACCCAGGCGAGAATTCATTCAGGACAACGCACTGTCCGTCGCCAATCTGGACATCTGATATCTGGTCTGTGACATTGGCGCTGTGCGCGCCAATTGTTCGCCGGCGGCAAGAAAATCATTTTATAGTCCGCCGGAACGGAAGTCCCCTTGGAGCATTGTGACAACATCGATCACGATTTCTAACAGGAGGCCTTCATGGGACGCGGCATTTTGCTCTGGTTGCTCGGCATTCCGATCCCGATCATCATTTTGATCATGCTGTTCGCGCGATAGGGGGCTGTCATGCAGTCCACCCTATCGGCTGTCGACGTTTCCGCCTCAACCGAATCCTCCGCCACCGCCGTAAGTTGGGGGCCTATCGTCGCCGGCGCCTTCGCGGCTTCGACGCTGACCCTCATCCTCATGCTGCTTGGTTCGGGGCTGGGGTTGAGCATGGTGTCTCCCTGGTCGGGGTCTGGCACAACCGTTACCACATTCGCGGTTTCCACCGCGGTCTGGCTGGTCATCGTGCAATGGCTGTCCTCCGGCCTCGGCGGCTATCTTGCCGGACGGCTGCGCACCAAATGGGTCGGCGTTCATACCGACGAGGTCTATTTCCGTGACACCGCCCACGGTTTTCTCGCCTGGGCACTCGCCACATTGCTCGTCGTCGGCGTGCTTGGCTCAGCGCTTTCCGCGGCGATCGGTTCAGGCGTGCAGGCGGTGTCCACCGTCGCGTCCGGCGCTGCCATGGGGGCATCGGCTGGGGCCTCGGCCAATGCCGGCACCCCGTCGGTCGACAATGCGACATCCTATCTGGTGGATTCGCTGTTTCGTCCGGCCGATCCGAGCAAACTGGCGGCCGCCAATCCGGACAGTGATGCCGCGGCGGCCGGGCAGGCCTCGCGCATCCTGATCGCCGGCGCCGTGGCGGGTGAAGTGTCGGCCGAGGACAAGACATATCTGTCGCAACTGGTCGCCGCCCGCACGGGGCTTTCCGAGGCGGATGCCAAGACGCGGGTGGATGCGGTCATCGCCAAGGCTCAGGACGCCAAGGTCAAGGCGCAACAGGCCGCCGACACCGCCAGGAAGGCCAGCGCGACCTTTGCGCTGCTTGGTGCGCTGTCGCTGGCGATCGGCGCCTTCATCGCCAGCGCCGCCGCGGCTCTCGGCGGCAGGCAGCGCGACGACGAGGAAGCGGTGTTCCTCACCAGCCGCTGATCCGGCCAAGACGCCCAAAACAAAAGCCCGGCCGCAAGGCCGGGCTTTTGTTTGCTTCCGTCGCGCCGTGGTCGGATCAGTGATCCATGGCCTTGACGATCTCTTCGGTCATCTTCTTGGCATCGCCGAGCAGCATCATGGTGCCGTCCTTGTAGAACAGCGTGTTGTCGATCCCGGCATAGCCGGAACCGAGCGAGCGCTTGACGAACAGGCAGGTGCGGGCCTTGTCGACGTCGAGGATCGGCATGCCGTAGATGGGCGAAGACTTGTCGTCGCGCGCGGACGGGTTGGTGACGTCGTTGGCGCCGATGACATAGGCGACATCGGCTTGCGCGAATTCCGAGTTGATGTCCTCGAGTTCGAACACTTCGTCGTAGGGCACATTGGCTTCGGCGAGCAGCACGTTCATGTGGCCGGGCATGCGGCCGGCGACCGGATGGATGGCATATTTGACGTCGACGCCATTGGCCTTGAGCTTGTCGGCCATTTCGCGCAGTGCATGCTGCGCCTGGGCAACCGCCATGCCGTAGCCCGGCACGATGATGACTTTCTGGGCGTTCATCATGAGGTAGGCGGCATCGTCGGCGGAACCCTGCTTGACCGTGCGTTCGATGCCGTCATCGGCGGCCGCTGCCGTCTCGCCGCCGAAGCCGCCGAGGATGACCGAGATGAAGCTTCGGTTCATGCCTTTGCACATGATGTAGGACAGGATCGCGCCGGACGAGCCGACCAGCGCACCGGTGATGATCAGCGCCAGATTGCCGAGCGTGAAGCCGAGTGCGGCCGCCGCCCAGCCCGAATAGGAGTTGAGCATCGAGACGACGACCGGCATGTCGGCGCCGCCGATCGGGATGATGAGAAGGACGCCAAGGACGAGCGAGGCGGCAACGATCAGCCAGAAGACCAGCTTGGACTCGGTGGTGACCAGCAGCACGATCAGCACGACGAGCGCGATGGCAAGTGCCGCGTTGATGAAGTGGCGTCCGCCGATCATGATCGGCTTGCCGGACATGCGGCCGTCGAGCTTGAGGAAGGCGATGACCGAGCCGGTGAAGGTGATGGCGCCGATGGCGACGCCAAGGCTCATCTCGATCAGCGCCTGGGCGTGGATGTCGCCATCCGTGCCGATGCCGAAGCTTTCCGGCGCATAGATGGCGGCGGCCGCCACCATGACGGCAGCGAGGCCGACCAGCGAGTGGAACGCGGCGACCAGCTGCGGCATCGAGGTCATGGCGATGCGGCGCGCGGTGACGGCGCCGACGCCGCCGCCAATGGCCAGGCCGAGCACGATCAGGCCGAAGCGGCCGGCCGAGGGGGTTGCCAGCGCCAGCGTGGTGGCGATGGCGATGCCCATGCCGATCATGCCGTAGAGATTGCCCTGGCGGCTGGTGGTCGGATGCGACAGGCCGCGCAGCGCCATGATGAACAGGACGCCGGAGACAAGATAGAGGAAGGACGCGAAGTTGGCGTTCATGGCGCTCTACTTGTCCTTCTTCTTGTACATGGCCAGCATGCGCTGGGTGACGAGGAAGCCGCCGAAGATGTTGACCGACACCAGCATCAGCGCGACGAAGCCGAAGCCCGCGGCAATGCCGGAGGCGGCGATGCCGACGGCAAGCAGCGCGCCGACGACGATGACCGAGGAGATGGCGTTGGTGACGGCCATCAGCGGCGTGTGCAGCGCGGGGGTCACCGACCAGACGACGTAGTAGCCGACGAAGATCGCCAGGACGAAGATGGCGAAGCGGAAGACGAAGGGATCGATGGCGCCGCCGGACAGCGCATGCGCAGCATCACCCGCCGCGTCGGCACCACCAGGCGCGGTCGCTATGTTTTGCACCGCCAGCCGGACGGCGGCGGAAGCCTGGTCGAGCTGGTCAAGGGCTTTCTGCAGGGTCTGATCCATCACGCAATGCCTTTCGACTTCGACGAGGGCGACTTGGATGCGGCCGGTTTCTTGGGCGCGGCTTTCTTGGGCGAAGCGTCGGCGACCATGGTCTTGGCCGGGATCGCCGCCGGCTCGACATGGGGCTGCTGGTCAGACTTCACGAATGCCGGATGAACCACCTTGCCGCCGTCGGTCAGCATCGTTGCCTTGACCAGATCGTCATCGCGGTTGATGGCAAGCGTCTTGGTCGTCTTGTCGACCAGCGTTTCCAGGAAGGCAAACAGGTTTCTGGCATAAAGCAGCGAGGCCGACGCCGCGATGCGGCCAGGCACATTGAGATGGCCGACAATCTTGACGTTGTTGGCGGTGGTGACGACCTTGCCGGCTTCGGCGCCCTCGACATTGCCGCCACGCTCGACCGCCAGATCGACGAGAACCGAGCCTGGCTTCATCGAGGCGACCATGGCCGCTGAGACCAGCTTCGGCGCCGGTCGGCCGGGGATCAGCGCCGTGGTGATAACGATATCCTGCTTGGCGATGTGCTCTGATGTGAGTGCCGCCTGCTTGGCCTGGTATTCCTTAGACATCTCCTTGGCGTAGCCGCCTGCCGTCTCTGCGGCCTTGAATTCCTCGTCCTCGACCGCAAGGAACTTTGCGCCGAGCGAGGCGACCTGTTCCTTGGCGGCGGGGCGAACGTCGGTGGCGGTGACGACCGCACCAAGCCGGCGCGCGGTGGCGATCGCCTGCAGGCCGGCGACACCGACGCCCATGATGAAGACCTTCGCCGCCGGCACCGTGCCGGCCGCCGTCATCATCATCGGCAGCGCGCGATCATATTCCGAAGCCCCGTCGATCACCGCCTGATAGCCGGCCAAATTGGCCTGCGAGGACAAAACGTCCATCGACTGCGCGCGGGTGATGCGCGGCATGAATTCCATCGAGAAGGCGGTGACACCGGCCTTGGCCAGGGCTGCCACAGCGGCATCATTGCCATAGGGATCCATGATGGCAATGACCGCTGTACCGGGCCTGTAGCTCTTCAGCTCGGCATCGCCGGGCCGACGCACCTTCAGCACGACATCGGCCTTGGCGACATCGGAAGCCTTGCCTATGGCGGCGCCGGCGCTCGCATAATCGGCATCGACGATGCGCGAATTCAGACCGGCACCGGCCTCGACGACGACGTCGAAGCCCAACGCCGCCAGCCGTTTCACCGTATCGGGCGAGGCCGCGACGCGCGGCTCGTTGGCATCGAGCTCACGAGGGATGAAAACCGTCTGTCCCACCGCATGATCCTTTCGGCCGGAAGCTATTTCCCGCAAGACGCCGGCCGGCCTCGCGGCGGCGCCGTGGACAAGGTGTCGGAAAATCTATCGGAGGATAAAGGCGCCGACGGCCATAATCAGCACGAACAGGATGGTCGCCGAGAAGAAGCCGCCCGCGAAGAAGCCGAAGGCCATCGCCAGAAGCAGGGCTCCGCAGAAAAGCGATCCGTATTTGGCCAGCGCGAGGAAGCCCGCATAAGTGCGGTCATGCTCGGCATAGTCCATCTTCGCGCCCAGCTCGACAGGACCGGTCGGCGAGTGATCAGCCATAGGAATACCCCTTCGAAGACATCTTTCAGGCACATAGCGAAAAGCCGGGCCGAGAGCAATGGCGCTATTGCCGCACAACAGCGGACAACTGCCTCAAGGAAAGGTTGAAGCCGGCTGCCAACGCGCGACGGAGTCCGATCGCTGGATTCTGATGCTTGATGCGGAAAGATGCTTCGAAGGCAGACGCTTGCGTGGCCTAAGCCGGCGCCCTCAGCCGGCTAGATGCGGAAATAGCCCGAGCAACCCGACGACGATCAGATAGAGCGCGACGATGTAGTTCAACAGCCTTGGCATGACCAGGATCAGCACGCCGGCGATCAGCGAGATAAGCGGGGTGAGCGCAAGTGTGGAAATGGTCATGACGGGTTCCTTTGGCATATCCGTGGATTCGGCGACCAATGGCGAGGACGACAAGGCGCCGAGCCATCAGAACGCGTATCCGGCCGGAAAGCTCCAGTGGTTCTGCGAACGCCTAATCTCAGGCGGCTTCGCGAAAATATTTGGCAGTCGGCAGGATGGTCAGCGGCGCCAATTCTCCAGCACCAGGTGTCTCGAACAGCATACGCTGCTCCAGAGATGTGGATCGGAAGAATGGGAAGCGCGAGAACGACCGCTCGCGAATGGCAGCGACATTGGCGCGATAGAGCACGACCTTGTAGTTCAGGCCCGGATAGTCGCGCAGTTCGCCGATCTGCTCAGAACAGTAGATACGACGGTAGAAACCCGCATGTTCGGGCCGGATAGTCGAGAGACAGTAAGGTGCGTCGAAGTAGAAGCAGGCCATTCCGGCAAGGCGCAGCGTCAGGTAGGGGATCTGCGGATAGACCTTCGACCAGTCTGGGTCGGCAGCAAAGCGGCTCGGATCGGCAAAGTGCGCCCCGGCAGCCAGCATCGGGCGCAGGATGTCGCCGTAGACAGTTGTAGACGGCGATTGCGGCGTGGCCCGGCAGGCATGATGAATGCGCACCGTGGAGACCAGGATGCCGTCAATATAGACGCCGAACTTGGAACAATTTTCAGCTTCGTCGAGCTCGTCATGCACAATATGTTCCGGGTTTTCCGGCACCATATCATTCAAGCGATAGGATTTGTAGCGTAACCTATAGATGTCTTCGAGATCCTCTCCCTTGTCGCAGCGGCGATATTCCGTCCGCTCAAGCATCGCTGAAACATTGCGGGCGAAACTCGACATGCTGTCGGGCGAATTTTCTTCACCCCCGCCCGCCACATGGCCAAGCGCTTCCAACTGCACATCCATACTCAAACCCTCGTAAGTTTCCGCCGCAGTTCAACCTACGACGGGACCCTGAGATGTAAAAGATGAAAATGGAGCACACGTCGTTTACCGATCATTAACGTTAACGATCCGTAAATTTTTATGAAAAGGCGACACTCTTCCCGGCACCGGTCAGCGGCGTGCGGCTCTCTTGGCTGAATTGATGTCCTTGGCGAAGGGCCATACCGTGTTCGACATGGTCTCGATGCCGGAAGCGCTGAGCGCCGAACCGAACAGGAACCCCTGGACAAGGTCGGGCTTGACCTGCAGCGCCAGTATCTTGAGCTGCTCGAAGGTCTCTACACCCTCGACGGTGACCGAAAGGCCCAGCGGCCGCGATAGGTTGACGATACCCTTGAGCAGCTCGAGCGAACGGGGGTTCTGGGTGACGTCCATCAGGAACGAGCGGTCGATTTTGATCTTGTCGAGCGGCAGTTTGTGCAGATAGCTCAGGCTCGAATAGCCGGTGCCGAAATCGTCGAGCGCGATGCGTACGCCGATCTGCTTCAGCTCCTCGATATACTGGCGCGTCAGCGACTTGTCGTCCAGCAGCGCCGTTTCGGTGACCTCGATCTCGAGCCGGGAGGCGGCGAGGCCGGAGCCGGCCAACGCATCGCGAACCTTCTGGATGACGTCGCGGTTGCGGAAATCCTTGGCCGAGAGATTGACCGAGACGCTGGTCTGGTCCGGCCATTTGGCGCATTCGGCGCAGGCTGCCTGCAGCACGAAGGTGCTGATCTCGGAAATGATGCCCATTTCCTCAGCCAAAGGAATGAAGATGCTGGGCGAGATCGGCCCGAGATCGGGATGATCCCACCGGCACAACGCCTCGCAGCTGGCGATACGCATGGTGCTCATCGCCACGATCGGCTGATAGACCACCCTCAAGCCCTTGCTTTCCACGGCTGTACGCAGGTCCGCCTTCATCAGCTGACGGTTGCGGAAGGCGGCATCCATCGAGGCTTCAAACAGCCGCCAGCTGTTCTTGCCGAGCTCCTTGGCCTTGTAGAGCGCCAGGTCCGCCTTGACGATCATGGCGTCGACATCGGTATCCTTGACCCGTGACAGCACCGCGCCGCCGCTGGCCTGAATACGCAGCCCGTGACCGGCGACGTCGACTTCCCCTTGCAGGCCGGCGAAAATCTCGTCGAGCTGGCTGGTCAGATGGCTCTCATCCTCGACGCGGTCGAAGAAGATCATGAACTCGTCGCCACCGAAACGGCTGACCGTGATATCTTGCCTGGCAATGGCGGCAAGCCGCTCGGCAACGGCATAGATCAAGCCATCGCCGATCGGATGGCCAAGCGTGTCGTTGACGCTCTTGAAATCGTCGAGGTCGAGCACCGCAAGGCCGCAGAGACGATCGCGATCGCCGGATACCATGGCCTCGCCGACCAGTTCATGGAAATAGGCGCGGTTGGGCAGGCCGGTGAGGTTGTCGTAACGTGCCATGAAGCGGATCTTGTCTTCCGCCTCGACACGGGCGGTGACGTCCTCGAAGGTGATGACGCCCAGTTCCTGGCTGCCTTCGCGAGCCGAGAACTCGTAATGCTGGCCGTTGGCGAGGGAAACCAGCACCTTGCGGTCGCGGCCCTCGCGCAGGGCACGCGTCAGCTGGGCCTCGATGTAGCGGCAATCCTTGGGCGCCAGCATGCCGCCGGCGACACCGCGCATCAACAGACCATGGATCGACCGGCCGAGCAGCGCGTCGGGCGACTTGAGCGACATCAGATGCGCCGCCTCGGCATTGGCCACCGCGACGCGGCCGTCCGGGCCGAGCATGACAAGGCCGTGCGACATGGTGTTGAGCGCTCGGTTGAAGCGCTGGGCGATGCGATTGGCCTTTTTTTCCTCGGACAGGGCGGCGAAAAGCACCTCGCGGACCAGATCGGCGAAGCGCTTGATGGCAAAAAGAAATGGCGCCGAAAGCAGGCCGAGAATGAAGTGATAGGGATCGCCCCGCAGGATGAAGCCCAGCGAGATCGGCCAAGTCATGGTCATAATGAAGATCACGACCATCCTGGGCGAACCATAGTTGCGGCCAGCAATAGACGTGGCGGAGGCAAGCGTCACGCAGACGGCAGCTATTTCCGCGAATGGGTCATAGGCAAGATAGATGCCGACAAAGCAGAAGGCACCAAGCATGAAGCCATGCATCGAGCCGTACAGTATGTAGTCGTTCTCGCGGCGACGCGCCTCTTCCCAATTTTGAGGCGAAGGAGCGTGACGATATTTCCTGATGTTGCGAAGACGAAGGAAGGCGACGGCCAGCAGTCCGAGTGTGACCGCGAGATAGGCCGGATCCATGGTTTTCCAGTAAACCAGCACGACCAGCAGGGTTTGGGCAAAGAATCCTATCGAAAGCGTCAACCCGTCGCGAAACAAGGTTTCCACGAACGGAATGTAGACGTCGACCGGGATCTCGTTCTTCTTTATCAGATTCAACGCCTGAATCCCAACCCTGGGGAGCCAAGCAGTGCCACATCCGCCTTAAGAAAGATTTAGAGAGGCCCCGCCGCTCCTGCCGTCAAGCCGGGTGACGCAACGGAAAGCAAGGAAACTGTCGTTCAGGTAAACAAGGCGTATCGATCATTCCGCGGCCTGAAGTTTCGGCCGCGCCGGCGTACTCGATAGGCGTTTGAGCAGCCTTTGGCGTTCGCTCGAGGCCTTGTCGGCGCTGGCTCGACGGACGTGACCATAGCCGCGAATGAGGGCCGGCACCGAGGCCAGCGCAACCGCCGCATCGACCTTGGCCGGGGCCAGCGATCCGGCGATGAGTTCCAGATCCGCCTCATACTGCGCCAGCAGCCGTCGCTCCATGCGCCGTTCGGCGGTGTAGCCGAACAGGTCGAAGGCGGTGCCGCGCAGGCCCTTCATCGCCGACAGCAGGCGAAAACCCTTCATCATCCACGGGCCGAAGCTCGATTTCCTAGGGCTGCCGTCATTGCCGCGACGGCCCATGATCGGCGGCGCGAGGTGGAATTCGAGCTTTTCGTAGCTCTGGAATTGTTTTCCAAGTTCGGCGACGAAAGAGCCGTCCGTGTAAAGACGCGCCACCTCGTATTCGTCCTTGATCGCCATCAGCTTGAACAGGTTCCTGGCGGCGGCCTGCGATACCGTGGTCGACCCGGGTATGGCCTTCGCTTCGGCGGCGCGCAAAACGGCCAGTTTTTCGGCATAACGCCTGCCATAGGCGGCGTTCTGATAGGCTGTCAGGAAGGCGACGCGGCGGGCGATGATATCGTCCAGTGTCTCGGCGACATCCGTGCCCGGGCCGGCCTTCCCAGCCACGGCTGGACCCGGCTGGGCAACGAGGCCGCGCACGAATTCCGGCTGATGGGCAGCGCGACGCCCCCAGCGGAACGCGGCGACGTTCATCGCCACGGCTTCGCCATTGAGCTCGATCGCCTTCTCGACCGCCTCGGCGGATAGCGGCAGGCCGCCATGCTGGAAGGCAAAGCCGAGCATGAACATGTTGGCGCCGAGCGAGTTGCCGAAAAGTGCCGTGGCGGTGCGGGTGGCGTCGAAGAAATGCGCCTTGTCGTCGCCCGCGGCCGCACGGATCGCCTTTTTCAGCCGCTCTATCGGCAACGAAAAATCCGCCGAGCGTGCAAATTCGCCAGGCATGATCTCGGCGGTGTTGGCGACGAAGATGGTGTGGCCCTCGCGCACCGCGGTCAGCACCTTCTTGGCGCCCGAAACGACGAGATCGCAGCCAAGCACGAGATCGGCCTTGCCGGCCGAGACGCGGATGGCATGGATGTCGTCGGGGGTGCGGGCGATGCGGACATGCGTGAACACCGAGCCACCCTTCTGGGCGAGGCCGGCCATGTCGATCATGCCGCAGCCCTTGTCCTCGAGATGCGCCGCCATGCCAAGCACCGCACCTACGGTGACGACGCCCGTGCCGCCGACGCCGTCGATGATCGCCGCCCAGCCCTGCTCGCCAAGCGGGAATTGCGCCGGCACAGGCACGCCTTCCAGCGGATCGGCCTTGCCGGCCAGGCCCTCGGCCTTGCGGATCTTGGCGCCGTGCACAGTGACGAAGGATGGGCAGAAGCCGTTGACGCAGGAGAAATCCTTGTTGCAGCTCGACTGATCGATCTTGCGCTTGCGGCCGAATTCGGTCTCGACCGGCTGGATCGAGACGCAGTTCGACTGCACGCCGCAATCGCCGCAGCCCTCGCAGACCAGCTCGTTGATGAAGACCCGCTTGTCGGGATCGGGGAAGGTACCGCGCTTGCGGCGGCGGCGCTTTTCGGCGGCGCAGGTCTGGTCGTAGAGCAGCACCGAAACGCCCTTGACCTCGCGCAGCTCGCGCTGGACGAGATCGAGGTCATCGCGGTGATGGATGGTGGCGCCGGCCGGGAATTCGGCCTTGCCGGCATATTTGCCGGGCTCATCTGTGACGATGGCGATGCGGTCGACGCCTTCGGCGCGCACCTGCCTGGCGATCATGTCGACGGTCAGGCCGCCTTCGTGCGGCTGGCCGCCGGTCATGGCGACGGCGTCATTGTAGAGTATCTTGTAAGTGATGTTGGCATCGCTCGACAGCGCGAAGCGGATCGCCAGCGTACCGGAATGGTTGTAGGTGCCGTCGCCAAGATTCTGGAAGATGTGCTCGCGCTTGGAGAACGGCGCCTGGCCGACCCATTGCGCGCCCTCGCCGCCCATGGCCGTGAAACCGACGGTGTTGCGGTCCATCCACAGCGCCATGAAGTGGCAGCCGATGCCGGCCGCGGCGATAGAGCCGTCCGGCACCTTGGTGGACGAATTATGCGGGCAACCGGAACAGAAGAACGGTGTGCGCGAGCCGATGTCGGTGGCCTCGGTGAGCATTGCCTGGAACTGGCGCAGCTTCGCCACCCGCGCCGAAATCTCTTCGGACGGGCCGATGGTCCTGACGATCCTCTCGCCAAGCGCAATGGCGATCTCGTTGGGATCGAGCGCGCCCTTGGCCGGAAACAGCCAGTCGCCGCGCTCGTCCTTCTTGCCGATAATGACCGGTTGGGTGGCAGTGCCATAAAGGCTTTCGCGCAGCTGCACTTCGATCAGCGAGCGCTTCTCCTCGACGACGACAATGGTGTCGAGGCCGCGGGCGAAATCGGCGATGTGATGCAGGTCGAGCGGCCAGGGGCAGCCGACCTTGAACAGCCGCACGCCGATGCGGTTGGCGGCCGCCTCGTCGATGCCGATGTCCTCCAGCGCCTGACGGACATCGAGATAGCTCTTGCCCAGCGTGATGATGCCGATCTTCGGGTTGCGGCCGCCCGAATAGACGATGCGGTTCAGCCCGTTGGCAAGGATGAAGGCGGAAGCCGCGGCGCGCTTGTGCTCATGCAGCCGCTCCTCCTGACCGAGCATATCGATCTCGTGGCGGATGTTGAGACCGCCTGATGGCATGTCGAAATCCGGCACGACGATGTTCAGCCGCTCGAGCGCGGCATCGACCGAGGCGGTCGATTCGATGTTATCCTTGACGCATTTGATCGCCGCCCAGGTACCGGCAAAGCGCGACATGGCAAAGCCGTAGAGCCCGTAATCGATGATCTCCTGGACACCGGCGGGATTGAGGATCGGCACCATCGTGTCGACGAACAGGAATTCGGTGGCGTGCGCATTGGTCGAGGATTCGGCCATATGGTCATCGCCCATCAGCGCAAGCACGCCGCCATGCTTCGACGATCCGGCGAGGTTGGCGTGGCGGAACACGTCGCCTGAGCGATCGACACCCGGTCCCTTGCCGTACCAGACCGAAAAGACGCCGTCATGAGTGCCCTCGCCCAGCAGTTCCGTCTGCTGCGTTCCCCAGCAAGCGGTGGCGGCAAGCTCCTCGTTGAGACCCGGCTGGAAGACGATGTCAGCCTGGGCGAGCTGTTTCTTCGCCTTCCAAAGCTGCATGTCGAGGCCGCCGAGCGGCGAACCGCGATAGCCGGAGACGAAGCCGGCCGTGTTCAGGCCGGCGCGGCGATCACGCTCGCGCTGCATCAGCAGCATGCGAATGACCGCCTGCGCGCCAGACAGGAAGATGCGCTCCTTTGCGAGATCGAACTTGTCGTCGAGCGCGACGTCGTGCAGCGTCATCAGGCATTTCCTCTGCGGAGGCCACGCGGGGCAGGCAGCCAACGTCGGGGTCGGATGACGCATCCTTTCTCCCCTTGCAAGGCAGGTCAAACAAAATCGCAGATGCCAGGCAACGCGCAACGGACAGTCCGCGGCCATCCTGAATCGGGTATGAAACCGATCCACGGACATTGCCCGGCGCACGAAAATTTCAGCTGCGGCCCGGATGGCCGCGACGCGTCAGCCGCCCTTCGAGCAATCCGGCTTCGGTTCGCCCGGCAGCTTGCCGTCGGGATGGCCGACGAGATCGGGATTGGCGGTGTAGAGCTGGTCGATGACCAGCGGCCGGTCGGGCAGGATCGACTGGTCTTCCGTCGACATCAGCGTGGTGTCGATCTTCTGCAGGACCGCGCCGTCGGCGCCTTTGATGCTGATGGCAATCGCATAGGGCTTGTTCTTGACGACGCAGGTCAGTGCCGGACTCTCCAGCGTCACCTTGTCGAGCTTCGGCCAGACCTTCTGCTCGACCACCAGAGGCGCGCCGCCGGCGGGATCCTGGAAGCTGGCGACCGCGACCTGGCCCTCTCCCATCGGCTTCAGCGGCCGCAGGGTCACGACATAAGTCGCCCTTGCGAGGCGGTAGTTGAAGACGAATATCTTGCCGGAAATCTCGAACAGCTTGCCTTCGTCATTGCCGGTATCGCGGCAGGCGCCCAGCGCAACGGCCGCGATGAGTGCCACGCCGACAAGGATCGAACGGGAAAGGCCGCTACGCATTCCTGACCTCATTTTCCGCCATGCGACGGCGACGATAGTGACGGCTTGCCTTCTGCCTGTTGCCACACACCGCCATGTCGCACCAAAGGCGGCTGGAATTGCGGCTTCTGTCGACGAACAGCCAGGTGCAATTGGGACAGATCCTCAGCCTCGCGACGGTGTCGTCACGCAGAAGCGACAACGCCGAAACCGCCAGTGCCGCCTCGAAGGCGATCGGCGTCAGGGGATCACCGAACGGCCGCCCCGGCGCACCGATCTCGGTCCGGCTGCCGGCAAGGCCATCGGCGCAGGCTCTCAGGAATCCGGGCAGATCAGTGGTGGCAACCGCGCCCTTCGACGCCGCTCCACGAAACAGCCGGTCGGTCGCCTCGCGGATCGACAGCACGACGGGTGCGATCGCCACCGCCGAGGATACCGCCAATGGCCTGTCGCCAAGTTCGGCAGCGCGAAAGCGGCTCGCCGCATCGGCGAAGCGGGCAATCTCGGCCGGATCGTCGAAGCGATCGAAGGTTCGCCCCGGATCGCCGCGCAGCACGACGGTGTTCGCTGTGTCGAGCGCAAGCAGGCCGCCGGTGAAGCGGTGCGGGGTCCAGGATACCGTCATGGCGAAAATCTAACCTATAAATCGTATTTGACAAGTTAGATTCAGCGATGCACCCTCACTCTGGGCTGCGATGATCTTCGCAGCCTTTTGAGCCTGTCGTTGGCCAGGACCGCTTCGCACTTTTGGGCGGCATGCTTCGAGGTTTTGCATGCTCTATTTCTTCCAGCAGGTGCTGAACGGGCTGCATTCGGGCGCGCTTTATGCGCTGCTCGCCTTTGGCTATGTGCTGACCAACGGCATCCTGCACCGCACCAATCTCGCCTATGGCGCATTGTTCGCCTTTTGCGGCCAGACGATGATCCTGACCGCGGCCTTCGGCTATCAGATGCTGTGGCTGACGCTGCTGGCGGCGGTGGCGCTCGGCGTCGTCGCTGCGTTCCTCTATGCCGCGCTGATCAGCCACGTGCTGTCGCGCAGTGTCTTCGAACCTTTGGCCGACCGCACGCCCAATGCAATTGTGGTGACGACGCTCGGCATCCTGCTGCTGCTGTCCGAAGCGAGCCGCATCGCCGCCGACACGCATGATCTGTGGCTCCCGCCGATGCTGGCGCAGCCTATCGTTTTCGCGCAGGGCGCCACCTTCACGGCAACGCTGACGCTCATCCAGCTCATCGACTGCGCCGTGGTGGTGGCGGCAATCGCGCTGGCCAGCTGGGCATTTGCCCGGTCGAGCTTCGGACGGCGCTGGCGCGCCGTCTCCGACGACCCCAAGGCAGCCGCTATGTGCGGCGTCGACGTGCGCGCGGTGTTCCGGCACGCGGTCCTGTTCGGCGGCTTCTGCGCCGCGCTGGCCGGTGTGATGGCCGGGCTCTATTACGGCAATGTCAGCTTCGGCTCGGGCCTCGTCTACGGCCTGAAAATCCTGTTCGTGACGGCGGTCGGCGGCTATCTCTCGCCGTCGCGCGCGGCACTCGGCGCGGCCGCCTTCGGCATGGCCGAATCGCTGTGGGCCGGCTATTTCCCGGTCGAATGGCGCGATGCGTGGATGTATCTGTTCCTGGTCACGACGCTGATCCTGATCGGCGCCGGCCGCGACACCGGCAAAATCGCCTGAAACGTCAGACTTTGGTTGCATGACGCCAGGGCAGATCGCCGGTATTGGGCACTGTCTGCCATGCGATGACATTTGCTCCCTCTATCCTTGTTGACCCGTCAGTCCACGCGCGGCATACCGTTGGACCACGCGGCGTGACGGACAAAAAGGGGGAAGCCGGCACGCCTCCGGTACAAGGGAGGAATGCATGGCAGGGCTTCTTGCTCTATCCAGGACAATTGATCGCGCCAACGAATTCATCGGCAAGTGGATATCGTGGCTGATCCTGCTGGCGATCCTGGTGAGCGCCGCCAACGCCATTATCCGCAAGGTGTTCGACATATCCTCGAACGCCTGGCTCGAACTGCAATGGTATCTGTTCGGCGCCGCCTTCATGCTGGCCGCCGCCTATACGCTGAAGCAGAACGAACATATCCGCATCGACGTCGTCTACGGCCTGTTTTCACGCCGCGTGCAGCACTGGATCGACCTGCTCGGGCATCTCTTTTTCCTGATGCCGTTCGTGACGTTGATGGTGATCTATTTCGTGCCCTATGTGTCGCTGTCGTTTCGCAGCGGCGAGATGTCCAACAATTCCGGTGGTCTGATCATCTGGCCGGCCAAGGCCATCCTGCTCGTCGGTTTTTTCCTGCTCGCGCTGCAGGGCATCTCCGAGATCATCAAGAAGATCGCCATCATGCGCGGCGACATGGACGATCCCAATCCGTTCATTTCCGTGCATGAACAGGCCGAACTCGAAGCCAAGGCGCTGGCCGACGAGGTGCGCTCGTGATGGAGTTCATCGCGCAGAACATGGCGCCGATCATGTTCGCTTCGCTGATCATCTTCCTGCTGATCGGCTACCCCGTCGCTTTTTCCTTGGCCGCCAACGGCTTGATGTTCTTCTTCATCGGCGTGCTGCTGTCGCCTTATTCCGGAGGATCGATCAACCTCGCCTGGCCGCTCCTGCACGCATTGCCGGATAATTTCTACGGCAGCCGGGTGATGTCGAACGACACGCTGCTGGCCATCCCGTTCTTCACCTTCATGGGCATCGTGCTCGAGCGATCGGGTATGGCCGAAGACCTGCTCGACACGATCGGCCAGCTGTTCGGGCCAATCCGCGGTGGCCTTGCCTATGCGGTGATCTTCGTCGGCGCGCTCTTGGCGGCGACCACCGGCGTGGTGGCGGCTTCCGTCATCGCCATGGGCCTGATCTCGCTGCCGATCATGCTGCGCTATGGCTATGACCGCCGGCTCGCATCCGGTGTCATTGCCGCCTCCGGCACGCTTGCCCAGATCATCCCGCCGTCGCTGGTGCTGATCGTGCTTGCCGACCAGCTCGGCCGTTCGGTCGGCGACATGTATGCCGGCGCGCTGATCCCCGGCCTCGTGCTCACCGTCCTCTATATGTCCTACATCCTGATCATGTCGATCATCCGGCCGAACTCGATGCCGGCGCTGCCGCTGGAAGCCCGTACACTCGGCCATGGCGTGATGTCGCTGCTGGTGGCTTTGCTGGTCACATTAGCGGTTTCCTACGCGGCGTATCGTTATCTGGCGCCGGCGCATGGCGACAATGCCGACATTCTCGGCGCGACTGCCGGAGTCCTGTTCATCTACATCGTCGCCATTGCCGACAAACGCCTGAATTTCAACATGATGTCCAGGCTCGCGCAGCAGGTGATCATCGTGCTGATCCCGCCGCTGGCGCTGATCTTCCTGGTGCTGGGCACCATCTTCCTGGGCATCGCCACGCCGACCGAAGGCGGCGCCATGGGTTCCGTCGGCGCCTTGATCATGGCGGCGGCAAAGGGGCGCTTGTCGCTTGACGTCGTCAAGCAGGCACTGGCCTCGACGATAAGGCTATCGTCCTTCGTGCTTTTCATCCTGATCGGCGCACGGGTGTTCTCACTGACCTTCTACGGCGTCAACGGCCACATCTGGGTCGAGCACCTTTTGACGTCGCTGCCGGGCGGCGAGGTCGGCTTCCTGATCGGCGTCAACATGCTCGTCTTCTTCCTCGCTTTCTTCCTCGACTTCTTCGAATTGGCGTTCATCATCGTACCGCTGCTGGCGCCCGCCGCCGACAAGCTCGGCATCGACCTGATCTGGTTCGGCGTGCTCCTTGGCGTCAACATGCAGACCAGCTTCATGCACCCGCCCTTCGGCTTCGCGCTGTTCTACTTGCGTTCGGTGGCTGCGCGCGTGCCCTATCTCGATCGTCTCACCGGCAAACAAATCGCGCCGGTGACCACCGGACAGATTTATTGGGGCGCGGTGCCCTTTGTCTGCATCCAGGTGATCATGATCGGGTTGACCATCGCCTTCCCGCAAATGGTGATGCACTACAAGGGAACGACCGTCGATCCGGGCACGATCGACTACCAGGTGCCGGAGATGCCCGGCCTGTCGCCGCTCGGCACGCCGCCGGCGGATGGCGCAGCGCCTGCCGGCGGCGGCACGGCTCCCGCCGCCCCCGATCTGTCGCAGCCGCCGAGCTTCGGCGACGCGCCGCCGGCCAAGCCGGCAACGCCACAGCCCGACCTGTCGCAACCGCCAAGCTTCAACTGAACCGGCATGGTCAAAACCATGAAAGCGGTGCGGCTGGAAGCAGTGGGCGGCATCACGCTGCGCGACGTCGACATGCCTGACATCGGTGCGGATGAGCTACTGGTGCGCATCGAAGCCTGCGGCGTCTGCGGCACGGATCGGCATCTGTTTCACGGCGAATTTCCGTGCACGCCGCCGGTGACGCCCGGCCATGAGTTCTCCGGTCTCGTCGAGGCGATCGGAAAATCGGTCTCGGGTTTTGCCATCGGCGATCGTGTCACCGGCGACCCCAACATCGCCTGCGGGCGCTGCGCGCGTTGTCACGCGGGACAAATCAATCTCTGCAGCAATCTGCGCGCCATCGGCATTCATCGCGACGGCGGCTTTGCCGAATACCTTGCCTTGCCGCAGAAGCAGGCTTTCGTCCTGCCTGCGGGTCTCGATCCCATGCACGGCGCGTTCTGCGAGCCGCTCGGCTGTTGCCTGCACGGCGTCGACCTTGCCGGGATCAAACCGGGCAGCTCGGTGGTCGTGCTTGGCGGCGGCGTGATCGGCCTGCTCACCGTGCAGCTGGCAAGATTGGCGGGAGCCACGACCATCATCCTTTCGACCAGGCAAGCCTCGCGGCGCGCCCTCGCCGAGGACCTCGGCGCGACAATGACTATCGATCCAACCACCGCCGATGTCATCGATGCCATCGCCGGACCGGTGGGGCTGGTGCCAGGCGGTGTCGACGTCGTCTTCGAATGTGCGGGCGTGCGAGAGACCGTCGAGCAGTCGATGCGGCTGGCCCGCGCCGGTGGCACGGTCGTCATCGTCGGCGTGACGCCGCAAGGCGTGAAAGCTGAATTCGAGCCGTTCGACCTGCTGTTCCGGGAACTGAAGGTGCTCGGTTCCTTCCTCAATCCCTACACCCATCGCCGTGCCGCCGAACTCATTGCTTCCGGCACGATCGAGATCGATAGGCTGATCTCCAGGCAGGTGTCGCTTGAAGAAGCGCCAGCGGTGATCGCCAATCCGCCGGCGCCCGGCGAGGTCAAGGTTCTGGTGGTGCCGCGCCGAGGCTGAAGCGCCGGTTTCGCCTCCGGTATATACAGAAAAGCTCCCTGAGCGGGTTCCGCCCAGAGAGCTTTTGAGCAGAAGTCCGGCCGACTACAGCTTGCCGTTGCGCTGCTGGACCATCATGAAGGTGTCGTAATTGTATTCGGCCACCTGCGCCCAGAGATAATGCTCCTTGCGGAAGCCCTTGATCGATTCCCAGATCTTCTTGAACGGGGCGTTGGAGGCTTCCATTTCGGTATAGACCTCGTTGGCCTTTTCGAAGCAGGCGGCCATGATCTCCTGGCTGAACGGGCGCAGTTTCGCGCCGCCGGCTACCAGTCGCTTCACCGCCGCAGGGTTCAGATAATCGTATTTCTGCAGCATGTTGGCGTCGGCCGCCTGCGCGGCAGTGTGCAGCAGCGACTTGTACGTCGGCGAAAGTTCTTCGTACTTCGCCTTGTTGAACATCAGGTGGACGGTCGGGCCGCCCTCCCACCAGCCGGGATAGTAATAATAGGGCGCGACCTTATAGAAGCCGAGCTTCTCGTCGTCATAGGGACCAACCCATTCGGCCGCGTCGATGGTGCCTTTCTCCAGCGCGGGATAGATATCACCGCCGGCGATCTGCTGCGGCACGACGCCGAGCTTCTGCACCACCTTGCCGGCAAAACCGCCGATTCGCATCTTGAGGCCGGAAAGGTCGGCCACCGTGTTGATTTCCTTGCGGAACCAGCCGCCCATCTGGACGCCGGTGTTGCCGCCCGGCAGGCCGAAAAGGCCCTGCGTGGCGAGAAACTCGTTGAACAGGTCGATGCCGCCGCCATGGTAGTGCCAGGCATTCATGCCGCGTGCGTTGAGCGAAAAGGGAACCGCCGCACCGAGCGCCCATGTCGGGTCCTTGCCCCAGTAATAATATGCCACCGTATGACAGGCCTCGACCGTGCCGGCCGTGGTGGCGTCGGCGGCCTGCAGGCCAGGCACCAGCTCACCGGCAGCAAAAACCTGAATCTGGAAATTGCCGTCGGTGGCTTCCGACAGCATCTTCGAGAACACCTCGGCGCCGCCATAGATGGTATCGAGCGACTTCGGGAAGGACGACGCCAGCCGCCATGTCACCTTGGGATTGGACTGGGCGATTGCAGGCGCTGCCAGCGTGGCCGCCGCCGCGGCGGCACCGACGCCGGTGACACCGGCCTTGCGAATGAATGAACGACGATCCATGAACTTCCTCCCTTTTGGATCAACAGGCCGACGTCAGGAAATCCTCGGTTTCCCTGTCGGTTCGTTCGAGACAATACACGGGCAAGAAGTCGAGTCCAGCAGGCCGACCCGATTTGACGGCGAAGCCCGGCTGCCCTGCAACTATAGTCTAACAGGCCGTTTCGTGGCCCATGCGACACGCCGAAACTTGGCATGGAAAAACAACCGGGGATCGCCTATTTTAGCGGCAGGTATCCCTTGCCCAGATGGAACACAGAGCAAAAATGCATCAGCCGCTCGTCGCCATATCGACCGACGTCCGTCAGTTCGACAACTACACCTGGCACGCCGCCCCACAACAATATCTGGAAGCGGCGGTCACCGGCGCCGGCGTGTTTCCGGTGCTGGTGCCATCGTTCGGCGACCGGCTCGATTTCGACGAACTTCTATCGTCGGTCGACGGCGTCATGGTCACCGGCTCGAAATCCAATGTGCATCCCTCGCTCTATGGCGGCGACGCCAGCGAAGCCAATGGCCCCTATGATCCGGCGCGCGACGCCACGACGCTGCCGCTGATCCGCCGGGCGATCGAACGCGGCGTGCCGCTGCTCGCCATCTGCCGCGGCATCCAGGAATTGAACGTGGCGCTGGGCGGCACGCTCGGCACCGAGATCCAGGAGCGCGAGGGCTCGCTCGACCACCGCGCGCCGGTGAGCGATAAGCAGGACGAACGCTTCGCCATCCACCAGACCATTTCGATCAAACCTGACAGTTGCCTGGCCGGTGTGTTCGGTGCCGGCGACATCAAGGTCAATTCGTTGCACCGCCAAGCCATCGACCGGCTCGGCTCGAAGCTGCAGGTCGAGGCCGTCGCCACCGACGGCACGGTCGAGGCGGTTTCGGTGCGCGACGCCCGCGCCTTCGCCGTCGGCGTGCAATGGCACCCGGAATACTGGGTCAAGTCGGACAGCAATTCGGTGAAGATATTCCGGGCCTTCGGCGATGCGGTCAGGGGCCACGCCCTGATCCGCCAGGCAGCGCGTACGGCGGCAGAGTAAACGACCGGGTCCGCCCCCTGGCGCGAACCCGCGATCAGAACTTATAGCTGACGCCGAAGCGTACGGTTTGAGTCGTCACGTCGGTTGGGTAAAGCCAGGAACTGTCGGTCGCTGGATTGTCGGAGAACGTGCCAAAATCGCTGTAGCGATACTCGACCCGCGTCGTCCAGTTTTGCGCGAAGGCATATTCGATACCAGCGCCCACAGTCCAACCTGCCTTTGTGTTGGACGAGCTATCCGTCGTGGTGCCGTCGTCATATTTGGTATCGAAGTGAGCGACTGCGAGACCGCCCGTACCGTACAGGAGAGCCGGTCCCACCGCATAGCCAAGACGTGCGCGCAACGAGCCCTGAACGTCGATTTTGGTTTTGATATTGCCCGCATACGCGGAATCCACGGAGCCGCCCGCTCCCGAGGCTTCGAGATCGGCCTCGACGCCAAGAACGATCGAATTGAAGGCCTGATTGTAGCCGGCGTGGATACCTCCAATCACTCCGTCGGACTTCCACGCGTCAGCCCAATCGGAACTGCCGTCGTCGATATTGACGTCGTGGCTATCGACGTGCCCCCAATTGTATCCAAGCTGCGCGCCCACATAGTAGCCACTCCATTCGTAAGCCACCGGAGCTTCGACAAGCGCGTCGGCAGCGAAAGCGCCACCCGAAAGGGCGACAAGCATGGTGGATGCGAGAAGGATGGATTTCACGTTAGGCCCCCAATTGAATGGTGCATAACGATCTATCTTCGTTTGTATCGCAAGATGCTAAAATAGCGTGGAACTTCTTTTCGCAATCGGCGTGGCAGAACGGCCACTATGATTGGCTGGCTAAACCGCCATGGCGGTGCGATACCTGCCCTTTGAAGCGGCAGAATAGGCCGCTGGGCATTAATAGCTATTCAGCGACAGCAACGGTAGCGCCGGGGCATAAGATTCGTAGCCGTCGCCATCGGCAGCCGCGAAGGTGACGATCGGATCGACGCCGTTGGCGCTGAAGGCGACCGTGCCGTCGTTTTGCTCGCGCCAGAACTTCGCCTGCTCTATGCCGGGCAAGAGCCGGCGGCATTTCGGAGCAACGGTGACCAGCGACAAACCGTCCGAAATTTCGGCCCCGCGGCTGACTGCACAGACCGCCTCATCGCCATTGGCGACCAGCCTGTAGCTGTTGGACGGGGCGGCCTCGTTGGCCCCGCTTTCTCGGCTGCCGCCATGAAACAGCTGAATGCCGCCAAACAGCGCTGCGGCAGCGATCAATGCGGAAAGTGCTTTCATCATTTTTCATCCACGGACACGGACAGGTTGAACAATGATTCCAAATGGTTAAGCTGACGTTAATAAATGTGGCGGCCACCGATCAGTTTCTAGCCTTGACTTCTGCTGTCTCGGGGACCGGCGTCAACGGCCGACGCTCGGTGAACCAGGACACCAGATTGTCGACGCACAGATCCGCCATGGCGCGGCGGGTGTGGTCCGAGGCCGAGCCGACATGCGGCAGCAGCGAGGTGTTGGGCGCGTTGAGCAGCGCCTTGGGCACGTTCGGTTCGTCGGCAAAGACGTCGAGGCCGGCGGCGGCGATGGTGCCGGTGACAAGGGCTGCCGCAAGCGCTGCTTCGTCGACAGTGCTGCCACGGCCGATGTTGACGAAGACGCCGTTGGCGCCAAGTGCCGACAGGATTTCGGCATTGACCGCCTTCTCCGTCGAGGCGCCCCCCGGCGCGACCGAAATCAGCGTATCGACGGCTTCTGCAAGCCCTTTCAGGGTCGCATGATACTGGTAGGAAAGACCTTCGACACGGCGCCGGTTGTGGTAGGCGACCGGCAAGCCAAAAGCTTCCAGACGCCGGGCGATGGCCTGCCCGATGCGGCCCATGCCGAAAATACCCACACTGCGCCCGCGCAAGGTCAGCCGGCTCAGCGGATAGTTGCCGTTGCGCAGCCAGCTGCCGTCGCGCAGCCAGGTTTCGGCGCGCGGCAGGTCGCGGATGGTGTTGATCAACAGCCCGATCGTGGTGTCGGCGACCTCCTCGGTCAACACGTCGGGCGTGTTGGTGACCATGATGTTCTTCGCTCGGGCATGGCTGACATCGACCGAATCATAGCCGACGCCGAAGGAGGCGATGAGCTCGAGGTTGGGCAATGCATCCATCATCGCCGCGTTGATGCCGGCAAACGAAGCGATGCCGCGCACATCGCTGCGCATCTCGTCGGTGATGAGGGACGGATCGGCGCGTTCTATTCTGACACGCCTGAACGTACGGTTGATGCGGTCGACCGCATGGTCGTTGAAATCGCCCGGCACCAGGATGGCGACGGTCTGCAACTGTTCGGCCTTGGTCATGCACGCTCCACCGGCTTGCCGGTCGACTGACGCACATGCAGTTCCGGCTTGATCAATTCCTGCGAGGGCCGCACCGTCTGGCCGTTGAGCTTGTCGAGCAACGCGCTGGCGGCGCGGCGGCCAACCTCGCGCTGGCCGTTCCAGACGGTGGTCAGGGCCGGCGTCGCGATCGCCGCCTCTTCGAGGTCGTCATAGCCGGTAACGGAGATGTCGATGCCGGGCACAAGGCCGGCACGGGCAATGCCGTTCATCAGGCCGATGGCGACAAGGTCGTTCCAGCAGCAGGCAGCCGTCGGTCTGTCCTTCAGCGCCAGGAACTGTCCGGCGGCCTCGAAGCCGGCCTGCTTGGTGCGTGGGCCGGCGATGCGCCATGACGGCCTGACTTCCAGCCCGGCCGCCTCCATCGCGTTGACATAGCCCTGGTAGCGGTCACGGCCGGTCGAGGTCTGGTCGGTGCCGCCGATCATGGCGATGCGCTTGTGGCCGAGCGAGATCAGATGGTTGGTGGCGAGGCCTGTTCCATAAGAGTCGTCGCCGCGAAAGACCGGCACGTCGGCACCCTCGACGGTGCGCGCGATCAGCACAGCCGGCAGGCCGTTCTCCTCGGCCATCAGGATGTCGGAAGCCGGCGTGCCGATGGCCGGCGACATGATGACGCCGTCGGCGCCGAGCTGTAAAAGCGTGTCGATGAAGGTGCGCTGCTTTTCGAGCTGATCGTAATGATTGGACAGGATGAAGGTTTGACGGCTGCGGTCGAGCTCGCTTTCGATTGAGCGCAGGATCTCGGCGAAGAATGGGTTCATGATGTCGTGGACGACGACGCCGACAATGCCGGAACGCGAGGTGCGCAGGCTGGCGGCGCGTCGGTTATAGATATAGCCGATGGCGCGGGCATGTTCCTTGATGCGGTCACGCGTGGTACCGGCAACCAGAGGGCTGTCGCGCAGCGCCAGCGAGACCGTAGCCGTGGACACGCCGAGCGCATCCGCGATCGTCGAAAGCTTGATTTTTTGTGCCAGCGACGTGTGCTCCCCGGACCTGAATTTCCAGACCTAAACTGTTTAAAGGCGGCGTTATGCCACCGATCGGGGGCAAATCAAAGTTTTTTTGCCAACGCCTCGGCCTCGACATCCGAGGCCGCGCGGCTCCGCAGCCGAAGCCTATGCTCGCGATGGACGATGTAGAGACCGCTGGCGACGATGATGGCGGCGCCGACCAATGTCCAGCGGTCGGGAAACTGCTTGAAGACGATCCAGCCGGAAATGATCATCCACACCATCTGCGAATAGGGATAGGGCGCCAAAGCCGTGGTTGTCGCCAGCCGGTAGGCCTGGACCAGCAGCCAGTGACCGACGCCGCCGAACACGCCGAGCATCAGCAGCACGAACCAGTGCCAACCGTCATGCGGCAGGGAAAACGAAAACGGCAGCAGGGGCAGAAGCAACAGCGCCGGCGCCAACGCCGAAAACAGGATGAGGCTCTCCGATGTCTCGGTCGCCGACATGCGGCGCGTCATGATGACGTAGAAGCAGTTCGACAGCATCGAGCCGAGCGCGAAGAGATGTCCGATGCCGAAAACGCCGACGCCCGGCCGGGTGATGATGAGGACGCCGGCAAAGGCCGCCAGGATGGCCAGCCAGCGCCGCCAGCCGGCCCACTCGCCAAGCAGCGGACCGGCCAGTGCCGTGATCACCATCGGCCCGAAGAAATAGATCGAGGTGGTCTCGGCCAGTTGCAGGGATTTGAGCGCCAGGACATTAAATATGGTCGATCCGAACAGGAACGCCCCGCGCAGGATATGCGCCGGCAGGTTGACCGGACGAAACCGCACCGGTTGGCGCCAGCCGCGCAGCAGCGCGCCGACCAGCACGACATGCACGGCAAAGCGCACCCAGGCAACGACCAGCACGGAAACGCCGGCAAGGACGAGGTATTTGCTTGATGTGTCGAGGAAGGTGAAGAAGACATAGGTGGAAAGCATGCACACGATCGCCACCGGGGGCGTCGCGCTTTCTACATGTCTTTGGGGAGCACTCACTTGCAGGCCGGGTGGGAAGCTGGGCTGGAGCCCACCTTTGCGGGAATTGCCGGCTCCCGGCAAGCCAATTGTCGACTGCCGCGACATGAAAGCCTGCTGGCACAACAAGAGCCGCCGGCAGGCGTAGTGCCTTGGCTAGGCGTGCATGCGGGCGCCCTTGGTGATTTTATCGACCAGCTTCTTGTCGGCGCGAAGCGCGATCCCGACCACCTTGGCGTCTTCAGGCGCGAATTCGGCGAAGACGGCACGGTTGGCCGCGTCAAAGCCGGTCGAAAACATTTCCTCGACATAGAGCGAGGTGGTCACGCCGCGCTCCAGCGTGCGCCGGTGGATGGTGCCCAGCGTCGTCTGGTCGGCGGACAAAACGATGACCGGCTGGATCGACAGCGGGTTGTAGAGATTGCCGGCGCGGTCGCGATAGGGTGCACCGATGATATCGGGAAACTGCGCGACGATGCCGCTGGTCAGGAAAGCGGTGACGTTGAGTTTCTGCCAGACCGGCAGATCTTCCCTGAGCACGATTGCAAATTTCGTATCGAACATGAGACATTGGCCATTCGGTTTGTGCCCCAATGCGAGGCTGAAGGAGATGATGTCGCACGATCTAGACAGCCAGGCCTACAAGGGTCTTGGACGTTTGTGCGTCGATGCGGCGGAAAACCGTATCATCTCCGCCCCCGATCCCGCAGGCATGGAGCGGATCGAGGCGCGCTTCCATGGCAGCGCCTTCGACCTGCATCGCCACGACACCTATGCGATCGGGGTGACGCTGCACGGTGTGCAGACGTTTCGCTATCTCGGCGCTGCGCGCCACAGCCTTCCGGGCCAGATCATCGTGCTGCATCCCGACGAGTTGCATGACGGCGGCGCCGGCACCGAGGACGGCCTGCGCTACCGGATGCTCTATCTGGAGCCGTCGCTGATGCTCGGCTGCCTTGGCGGCGCTTCGCTGCCTTTTGTCAGGGATGGCGTGGTGACGGACGCCGCCTTTTGCGCAACGCTGCTTTCGGCGCTGGGTCCGTTGGAGCAGGAACTCGACGAGTTGTTCGTCGACGACTTCCTGACGCAACTGGTGCAAGGCCTGATCCGGCATGGCGGCCAGTCGGCGAAGCCGATGACCAGGACGGCGTGGCGGGCGGCTGCGCTGGCGCGCGACTATCTCACGGAAAACCTGAACCGGCCGGTGCGTTCCGGCGAACTGGAAGCTGTAACCGGGCTTGATCGCTATGCCTTGTCACGGCATTTCCGTGCCGCTTTCTCCACCAGTCCACATCGCTTCCTGGTGATGCGCCGGCTTCAGCGGGCGCGGCGGATGATCGCCGCCGGCGAACCGTTGGCACAGATCGCGGTCGAAGCCGGCTTCAGCGACCAGAGCCATTTCATCAGGCAATTCAAGAAGGCGTTCGGCATGACACCGGGACGCTGGTCGTCGCTGATCCAGGGCTCTGCCGCGGCGGCCTGATCGCCTGCCGCGACAATCCGCCGGTCAGTCGTCCGATTCGGCGTCGTCGTCGATGAGCACCAGTTCCTCGTTCGAGAGGTTGGCCTCGATGCGGGCAAGCAGTTTGAACAGCGACTTCTGGTCCTTCTTGTCGAGACCCTTCAGCGCCAGCTTTTCGGTCTTCTTCACCGATTTCTCGATGGCGTGGATGATGTCGCGACCGGTGTCGGTGAGGAAAATATGCGCCTGACGAGCGTCGGCCGAGGAGGCGCGTTTTTCCAGAAAACCCTGGGCCTGCAGCCGGTTGATTGTCTTGGTGATGGTAGGTGGGCGCACGCCGAGGCGTCCGGCAAGATTGCCCGGCGTCTGGCCGTCCTCACGGTCGAGCGCCAGCATGATCTGATCCTGGCCGGCATAGAAGCCGTGCGCCAGAAGCCGGGCCGCCAGCGCCGTTCTTGCCAGCCTTGCCGCCGAATGCAGCCGGCTCATTGTCGCAGTCTTATCCGCCTTGGCCATGGTCATCCCTCTTCGGCCGTACCGGTGCGGGCAGCATAGAGGCAGCCGGCCGGTTGGCAATCGACGATGAAAAAGATTCCGGAGCTTCAAACAGCTTTGCCGGCAAGCATTGTGGTGTCCGCCGTGGCTAATGCCAGATGTTTATTTCAGTTAGATGACAAACGAATTCCCAGCCGGAATTTTCGCCGCGAGCAAAGTGATGGAGTGACCGCCGCTCAGCCGGACTTCACCGCGATGATCATCAGCGCCTGATAGGCATCCTCCAGCTCGCGCAGCGCAGCCTGCGATTGCGGTCCGGCCCGCCTGGCTATGCCGTCCGCGGCATTCGAGGTGTCGCGCTCGCCCGACCGGTCGTTGTAGGGTGCGGCCGTGGTGAAAATCTGCTCGCTGAGGCTGTCCGGGAAAAACAACTGTCCGGTCATCACCGAACTGTCGTCGGGAAAGACCTTGAAATGGATGTGGGTGGTGCGGCCGCGATACCAGCCGGGATAGATCGTGGCGAAGGAAACGATGCCACTCGCGTCGGTCCTTTGCCAACCACGCAGGAAGGTCTGGCCCGAGGTGTCGAGATCGCGGCCGTCACCCTGTCCGGGGTAGCCGGAATAGGCACCTTGCGCGTCGCAATGCCAGATGTCGACGCGAGCGCCGGCCAGCGGACGGCAGGCCGCGTCGACGACCTGCAGCCGGACAGCAAGGGCTATGCCCTTCTTGCCTTCGGTGACATCGGCACGTTCTAGCTTCGGATCGAAATAGAACGGTCCCTCGGTCGCCTCGGGCGTGATGGTGCAGACACCGGCGCCGTTTTCGAACAAGGCCAGTCCGGCATAGGGTGAAGTCTGGTCTGCCATCGCGGCGGCGGGCAGGAAGGCACCACCGCCGGCGGTGACCGCGATCAAACCGAGCGCCTGGCGCCGGCTCATTGAGAACGAGGATGGCTTGCCGGACATATCTTGCCTCTCGAATTGGCCTCTGTCGCCCTGATCTAGGCGATCACAACGGCTTTCGCCAACGATTCGGCAATGCAGCAAGCCGGTTTGGCCCATCGGTTTGCCCCGTGCAAAAGCCCGGCGCACATCCTATATGGAGCCGACATTCCCTTTTCTCAGGCCGAATTTCCGAGGCCCAGATAATTCGAGGCAAGCCATGAGCGACGCACAGACGCAGATCCCCGTAACCGTTCTCACCGGCTATCTCGGTGCCGGCAAGACGACGCTGCTCAACCGCATCCTGTCGGAAAACCACGGCAGGCGCTACGCCGTCATCGTCAACGAGTTCGGCGAAATCGGCATCGACAACGACCTGATCGTGGAATCCGACGAGGAAATCTACGAGATGAACAATGGCTGCGTCTGCTGCACGGTACGCGGCGACCTGATCCGTGTCGTCGAGGGCCTGATGCGCCGACCCGGCCGCTTCGATGCCATCGTCGTCGAGACCACCGGGCTCGCCGATCCGGTGCCGGTGGCGCAGACCTTCTTCATGGATGACGACGTGCGCTCCAAGACCAGGCTCGACGCGGTGGTGGCGCTGGTCGACGCCAAGCACCTGCCGCTGCGGCTCAAGGATTCCAGGGAAGCCGAGGACCAGATCGCCTTCGCCGACGTCGTCGTGCTCAACAAGACCGACCTCGTCACATCAGAAGAGCTCGCCAAGGTCGAGGCGACGATCCGCGCCATCAATCCGGCGGCGAAGATCCACCGCACGACCCGAGCCGGCGTCGCCCTGACCGAAGTGCTAGACCGCGGCGCCTTCGACCTGCCGAGGGCGCTGGAAAACGATCCACACTTCCTCGAAGCGCATGACGATCACGATCATCATGACCACGACCATGACAGCCACGATCACCACCATGATCATGACGGGCACCACCATCATGCGCATGCTTCCGACATCCATGACGTGACGGTGCAATCGGTGTCGCTGCGCGGCGGTGAGATGGACCCGAAGAAATTCTTCCCATGGATAGAGAAGATCACCCAGATGGAAGGCCCCAACATCCTGCGGCTGAAGGGCATCATCGCGCTCAAGGGCGATGATGAGCGCTATGTCATCCAGGGCGTGCACATGATCATCGAGGGCGACCACCAGCGCGCCTGGAAGGACGGTGAGAAGCATGAGAGCCGGCTGGTGTTCATCGGCAGGGAACTCGACGCCGAGCGGCTGAAGAAGAGTTTTGACGCCTGCCAGGCGGCTTGATTTCGAGACTTTATAGCGCTAGCGCTGCCCCTCCTTCCTTCTCCCCTTGTGGGAGAAGGTGGCCGGGCGAAGCTCGGTCGGATGAGGGGTGTTCCAGCTTGGCGCTGACGGAGATCCGTCACCCACCCCTCAACCGTCTCGGCGCTGCGCGCCGATCCACCTTCTCCCACAAGGGGAGAAGGCCGGCCGCACCCAGCCGCGCTGGCGACCCAGCGAGGTTAGACGACCAGCATAAATCTCGAATGGAATAATCTCCCATGCCAACCGTCGCCCCGCTTGATCTCGAAGGCCATTGCATCGCCGCCGTCTTTCTCGGCGACGTGCCTCATTTTGCGATGGCCGACGGCGCCGTCCATCGGCTCGACCATGGCCACAAGACAATTCAGGCCAATGACGGGGTGCTTGCCGCCTTCCATGATGCGGCCAATGACCGGCTGATCACCGGCGGCGAGGACGGCAAGGTGTTTTCCGTGAAAGCGGGCGGCGAGGTCACGGAATTGGCAAGCGCGGCCAAGAAGTGGATCACCAGCGTTGCCGCCGGGCCGCAAGGCGCCATCGCCTATGCCTCAGGCAAGACCGCCTTCGTGCGATTCGCCGACGGCAAGACGAGGGAATTCGTCCATCCGCGTTCGGTCGAGGGGCTGGCCTTCTCGCCCAAGGGCATGCGCTTCGGTGTCGCCCGCTACAATGGCGCGACGCTGCATTTCCCGGCCGCCGAGGGCAAGCCGGTGGAGCTTGAATGGGCCGGCGCCCACACCGGCATCACCTTCTCTCCCGATGGCGCCTTCCTCGTCACCACCATGCAAGAGAACGCATTGCACGGCTGGAAGCTCGCCGACGGCAAGCACATGCGCATGACCGGCTATCCCGGCAAGGTCAAAAGCCTGTCGTGGAGTGTGAAGGGCAAGTGGCTGGCGAGTTCCGGCGCGCCGGCGGCGATCGTCTGGCCGTTTTCAGGCAAGGATGGTCCAATGGGCAAGGCACCGCTGGAGCTCGGCACGCGCGGCAACGCCATGGTGACGGCTGTCGCCTGCCACCCGAGCCAGGATGTCGTTGCCGTCGGCTATGATGACGGCATGGTGATGGCGGTGCGTTTTGCCGACGCCAAGGAAGTGCTGTTGCGACGGCCGGGCAAGGGCGCCATCACCTCGATGATGTGGGACAAGGAAGAACGCCGGGTCGCCTTCGGCAGTGCCGCCGGCGATTGCGGCGTCATCGATATCACGGCCTGACCCCGCTCACTCCGCTCCGCACGACACTTTGCCGCTGATTTCCACCGGTTTGCCGTCCTGGTCCGTATCCGCCGCGGCGTCGTAGATGGAGAGCGTATAGCTCCCGTCGTAGACGCCTTCGTCGCTGGTCTTGGTCAGGATCGTCAGTTCGACCGAATTGATCTTTTGCGCGACCTCGTGCTCGCGATAGATGTTCAGCCGCAATTCCTTGCCGTCGAGCCAGTACTGCGTCAGGTTGGAATCCTCGAACACGGTCTTGCGCAGGCTGTCGCCGGCAGGCCGGCTCAGAATTTCGAGGTTGCCGCGAAAGTTGAAGGTCGGCCCGCCCATGCCTCTGGTGACGCCTGCCTCGACCTCGAATGTCGCCGCCGTGTCCTCGGTGGAGCACCAGATGCCACCCGACGCGAAGGCAGCGCCAGCCGACGACAGAAGCATTGCCACACACATGATCGTTCGCATTTTACCCCTCCACCTCAATTCCCGCTCATATTGGCGCTGACTTCGGCAGCACGGTCAAGCGCCGCCGCCAAAGGCTGAGCCAACGCAGGGCAGATGCGCGGCCAATTGCGGATGCGGACACGGATTGGCTAAGAGGGATCGACCAGAGGGGTTTTCATGCACAGCGACACGTCCAACACGTCCATCGGCGGCATCGGCCGCGACCGCATTGCCGATTTGCGCGAAACCGAGGGGGCAGCCTTCCGCAAGGCGCGGCCAAAATCGCAAGCCAAGATCGGCAACGGCCTGCCCGGCTTCTTCGGCGGCGTCCCGATGCACTGGATGAACGATTGGCCGACGCCGTTCCCGATCCTGGTCGACAACGCCAGGGGCGCGAACATCACCGACATCGACGGAAACAAGCTCGACGATTTCTGCCTTGGAGACACTGGCTCGATGTTCGGCCATTCGCCGCCACCGGTGGCTCGCGCCATCCGCCGGCAGGCCGGACGCGGCCTGACCTATATGCTGCCTTCGGAAGATGCGCTGGCCATCGGGCCGCTGCTGCAGCAGCGCTTCGGCCTGCCGTTCTGGCAGATCGCGACGACGGCGACCGACGCCAACCGCTTTGCATTGCGCGTTGCCCGTGCCGTCACCGGCCGCGAAAAAATCCTGGTCTTCAACGGCTGCTATCATGGCTCGGTCGACGAAACGATGGTGCGGCTGATCGACGGCAAGCCCGTCAACAGGCCAGGATTGGCGGGCGAGTTCCGCGACTTGACCCGCACGGCCAAGGTCATCGAGTTCAACGATGTTTCAGCACTCGAAGCCGCGCTTGGGGATAAGGACGTCGCCTGCGTCATCGCCGAGCCAGTGCTGACCAATTCCTGCATGGTGCTGGCCGATCCGGGCTACCATGACGCCCTGCGCAAACTGACACGCCAAACCGGCACGCTGCTTCTGATCGACGAGACGCACACGATCTCGACCGGCCCCGGCGGCTACACGAGGAAATATGGTCTCGACCCGGACTTCTTCGTGCTGGGCAAGCCGATCGCCGGCGGCGTGCCGGCCAGTGTCTGGGGCATGAGCGACGACGTTGCCTCACGCTACGCGGATTACAACAGGACCAAGGAGCCGGGCTATTCCGGCATGGGCACGACACTCTCGGCCAACCCGCTTCAGTTCGCGGCGATGCGCGCCACGCTCGAAGAGGTGATGACGCAGGAAAACTACGACCGGATGGATCATCTGGCGCGGCGGCTCGATGCCGGGCTGACCGGCGTGATCGATCGCTATCGCCTACCCTGGCATGTTTCCCGCGTCGGCGCTCGTGTCGAGTTCATCTGTGCGCCCGGTCCGCTGCGCAATGGCGCCGAGGCGGAAATGGCGCATGCACCGGAACTGGAGGCCGCCATCCATGTCGCGCTGGTCAATCGCGGCGTGCTGATCGCACCCTTCCACAACATGATGCTGATCTCGCCGGCGACCTCGGCTGCCCAGGTCAACCGGCTGATCACCGCCTTCGGCGCGGTTGCGGCGAAGCTTGCGGCATGAGACAAGCGGCGATGGACCACCCTAATGCCATGATAACCTCACCTTCGGGCTCGACACCTGCCGAGGCGCACGCCTTTCTCGACGCCCATCCCGAGATCGAGGCCTTCGATATCGTGCTGACCGATGCCAATGGCGTCGGCCGTGGCAAGATCGTGCGCCGGCATGAACTGAAGAGCATCTTCGAGGGCGGCCGCCATATGCCGATCTCGATCCTCGGCCTCGACATCACCGGCGAGGATGTGCACGAGACCGGACTGATCTGGACGACCGGTGATGGCGACCTTAGGGCATGGCCGATCCCCGGCACGCTGGTGCCGCTCTACGGTACGAGCCCGCCGCGCGGCCAGTTGCTGATGGCGATGTACATGCTCGACGGCCGACCGATGTCGTCGGATCCGCGGCTGGCGCTGGCGCGGCAGGTGGAGATCCTCGCGGCCAAAGGTCTCTATCCGGCCGGCGCCTTCGAGCTCGAATTCTTCCTGCTGGCCAACGAACGCGACGCTGACGGCAAGGTGCAGCCGGCGCGCGCGGTGCTCGATGGCCGCGTCTCGGGCAAGACCGAAGTCTATTCGGTCGACCATCTGCACGGCATGGAGCCGCTGTTTTCCGACATCTATGCGGCGGCCAAGGCGCAAGGCATTCCGGCCGAGACGGTGATTTCCGAATATGCGCCCGGCCAGTACGAATTGACGCTGAACTACCGCAAGGATGTGATGCGGGCGGCCGACGATCTGGTCATGCTGAAGCGGCTGGTGCGGGCGCAGGCGCGCCGCCATGGCGTCACCGCCTGTTTCATGGCCAAGCCGATCGAGAAATATGCCGGCTCGGGCATGCATTTCCATGTTTCGCTGCAGGACAAGGCCGGCCGAAACGTCTTTGCCGAAGCTGGGGGCGAGAGCTGGTCGCTGCCGCTGCTGCAGGGGCTCGGCGGCCTGATCCAGACCATGGCGGAATCGATGCTGGTGTTTGCACCGCATGCCAATTCCTGGCGGCGTTTCGTCTCGCAATCCTATGCGCCGGTGGCGCCGACCTGGGGCGTCAACAACCGCTCGGTGGCGCTGCGCGTGCCGGCCGGCGACGCCAAGAACCGGCGCATCGAACACCGGCCGTCCGGCGTCGACGCCAATCCCTACCTGATCGCCGCAACCGTGCTCGCCGGAATCATCAAGGGCATGGATGAAGGCCTCGATCCGGGTCCCGAAACGACCGGCAACGGCTATGAGGCAGCGGTCACGCGCACGACCATGCCTGTCGACTGGCGCGCCGCGATCGAAGCGGCGCGGACGTCCAGCTTCCTGAAGAACGCGCTCGGCGAGGACCTGCACCGGACCTTCGTGGCGATCAAACAGTCCGAATATCTGCGGGTGGCACGCACGGTCAGCGAGTTGGATTACCACCTCTATCTGCACGAGGTTTGATGGATTCATGATGGGCGGCGATCACTTTTTCGCCGCCTCCATCAAATGAGGTAGCGGATCTCCTGTTTAGAACATATCATGAACATATGAGCGCACTTACCGTCCGTGAAAAGCTGGCGATCCTCTCCGACGCCGCCAAATACGATGCCTCTTGCGCCTCTTCGGGTGCGGCGAAAAAGGACTCGCTGAAATCAGGCGGCATCGGCTCCACCGAGGGCATGGGCATCTGCCATTCCTATGCGCCGGATGGCCGCTGCATTTCCCTTCTCAAGGTCCTGCTGACCAATTTCTGCATCTACGATTGCAGCTATTGCATCAACCGCTCGTCCTCCAATGTGCGGCGCGCCCGTTTCACCATCGACGAGGTGGTGAAGCTGACCATGGATTTCTACCGGCGCAACTACATCGAAGGCCTGTTCCTGTCTTCAGGCGTCATCCGCTCGCCGGACGAGACCATGGGCGAGATGGTCGAGGTGGCACGCAGGCTGCGGCTGGAGGAGAAGTTCTCCGGCTATATCCACCTGAAAACCATTCCGGAAAGTTCGGCCGAACTGATCGAGAAGGCAGGGCTTTATGCCGACCGGCTATCGATCAATGTCGAACTGCCGACCGACGAGGGTGTGAAGCGGTTGGCGCCCGAGAAGAAGCCGGAGACAATCCGGCTTTCCATGGCCAGGCTGCGCCAGAAGATGGAGGAGAAGGCCGAGCCGACTTTGAAAACCAAAAAGCGCGAACGCTTTGCGCCGGGCGGCCAGTCGACGCAGATGATCATCGGCGCCGACAAGACATCCGACGACGGCATCCTTCACACCAGCGCGCGGCTCTATGGCAGCTATCATCTGCGGCGCGTCTATTACTCGGCTTTCAGCCCCATTCCGGATTCGTCATCGTCGCTGCCCTTGCTGAAACCACCGCTGATGCGCGAGCACCGGCTCTATCAGGCCGACTGGCTGATGCGGTTCTATGGGTTTTCGCAGCCGGAAATCCTCGCCGGGAGCAGCGACGGCATGCTCGATCTCGCCATCGACCCGAAGCTCGCCTGGGCGCTGCGCAACCGGGGGCAGTTTCCGGTCGACATCAACCGCGCCGACCGCGAAGCTCTGCTGCGGGTGCCGGGTCTCGGCACCAAGGTGGTGGCAAAGATTTTGGAGACGCGCCGGCATCGGCGCATGCGGCTGGAGGATGTCGGGCGGGTCTGCCAGTCGATCGCCAAGCTCAGGCCGTTCATCATCGCCGAATGCTGGTCGCCTGGTGCGCTGACCGACAAGGCCGGCCTGCGCGACAGGATCGCCCCCTCCTGCGAACAATTATCGTTGTTTTAATCATGCGGCCTGCTGAACTTGATCTCGCCAGATACAGTGTACGGCTCGACAGCGAGACGGATTTTGCCGGCTGGCGTGACGCGGCACGGCGGCTGGCCCTGAATGAGGTCAGGCCCGAGGACGTCGGCTGGCATGTCGCGCCGGGCCTTGATCAGACAGAATTGCCTGAAGTGCCTGCGGGCGCGCAACTCGTCGTGCCGCGCGACTTCATCGGGCATGCCGAAACGGCGTTCTGCCATTCCGATCCCGGCCGGTTTGCCTTTCTCTACCGAATGCTTTGGCGGTTGCGCGACGAGCCTAAACTGCTGGAAATCGCGTCGGATCCCGACACCAGGCGGCTTGAGGCCATGGAAAAGGCGGTTCGGCGCGACAGCCACAAGATGCATGCCTTCGTACGCTTCCGGAAAATCGGCGACGGTGCCGATGAGCGTTATGTCGCCTGGTTCGAGCCGGATCATTTCATCGTCGAGCGCAACGCCGATTTCTTCGTCAGGCGTTTCACCGGCATGCGCTGGACGATCCTGACGCCCTACGCCTCCGCCGATTGGGATGGCGAAAGGCTGGCTATCGGACCGGGCGCGGCCAAGGGCGATGCGCCG
This sequence comes from Mesorhizobium sp. WSM4809, assembly GCF_055811655.1. Classification (NCBI taxonomy): domain Bacteria; kingdom Pseudomonadati; phylum Pseudomonadota; class Alphaproteobacteria; order Hyphomicrobiales; family Phyllobacteriaceae; genus Mesorhizobium; species Mesorhizobium sp. WSM4809. Next base: position 493,567 of record NZ_JBVVQW010000005.1, on the reverse strand, counting down.
GACCAAGACGACACCGAGGCGCTCTGGCGCATCTATTTCGAGAACATCTTCAATCCGGCGCGATTGAAGGTGAAGGCCATGCAGAAGGAGATGCCGAAGAAATATTGGCGGAACCTTCCCGAGGCTTCGCTCATTCCAGACATGATCGCAGGAGCGGACAAGGCCGCCAAGGACATGATTGCGAAGATGCCGACAACACCCGCGCCGCACCACGCCAAGGTGCAGGCACGGCATTGGCCGAAGCAGCCCGCCGAAGCACCGGAAGATGATCCAGACACGATTCCCGAGTTGCGTGAGGTAGCGAAAGGCTGCCGCCGCTGCCCGCTGTGGCGCGACGCGACGCAGACCGTCTTCGGTGAAGGTCCCGACAATGCCAAGGTGATCTTCGTCGGCGAACAACCGGGGGATCAGGAGGATCTTGCCGGCAAACCTTTCGTTGGTCCGGCCGGCAAGGTGTTCGATGCGATCCTGGATGATGCCGGTGTCGATCGGCAAAAGGTCTATGTCACCAACGCGGTCAAGCACTTCAAGTTCGAGCCGCGCGGCAAGCGCCGCATCCACTCCAAGCCGAATTCCGGTGAGATTCAGGCCTGCCGCTGGTGGATCGACCAGGAATTCGAGCTGATCAAGCCGAACCTCGCCGTGGCACTGGGCGCGACGGCGGCGATGTCACTGCTCGGCAAGGCGATCCCGGTGACAAAGATGCGCGGACAAGTGATCGAGCGCGAGGACGGATTGCGCGTGTTCATCACCATCCATCCCTCCTTCATTCTGCGCATCCGCGAGTCCGCGGACAAGGAGGCTGAACGCGAACGGTTCCTGCAGGATATGAAGCTGGTGAAGCGGCTGATGGCCGCCTGATTAGTCTGCTTTGCGCAATTCCGGACGGAAAACCGCTTCACACTTTTCCTGGAATTGCTTCAGCTACCTGATCAGAATTGCCCTGAGATCGTTGACATTCGTACCGGTCGGGCCGGGTACGAAGAGATCGCCAACCGCGTTGAAGGCCGTCCAGGCATTGTTGCCGGCAAGCATGGCCTTGGCATCGACACCGGCCGAGCGCATGCGCGACACGGTCGAGCCATCGGCGAAGGCGCCGGCGTTGTCTTCCGAACCGTCGATGCCATCGGTGTCGGCGGCCAATGCGTGGATGCCTTCGACGCCGTTGATGCCGATAGCAAAGGCGAGCAGGAATTCCGAATTGCGGCCGCCCTTGCCTTTTGCCCGTAGCGTGACGGTTGTCTCGCCGCCCGACAGGACCAACACCGGCTTCGAAAATGGTCGGTTGCGCGTCGCCACTTCGCGCGCGATCGCGGCATGGACGCCGCCCACCTCGCGCGCTTCGCCCTCGATGGCATCGGAGAGGATAAAGGCCTCGACACCCTGCCGTTTCGCTTCCGCAGCGGCGGCTTCCAGCGATACCCCGGCCGAAGCGATCAGATGCACCTCGTTGCGCGAAAAACGCTCGTCATCCGGGCTTGGCGCATCGGCGGCCGGCGAATTGATATGCGCCATCACCGAGGCCGGCAGTTTCATGCCATAGGCCGATATCGAGGCCAGCGCGTCGGCGCGGATGCCTGTATCGGGTACGGTTGGGCCGGAGGCGACCATTGCCGGATTGTCGCCGGGAATATCGGAGACGATCAGCGATACCACCCTGGCCGGCCATGCGGCCGCTGCCAGCCTGCCGCCCTTGATGGTGGAAAGGTGCTTGCGGATGGTGTTCATCGCCGCGATCGGCGCACCCGAGGCGAGCAGCGCCTCGTTGACGGCGATCTCGTCGGCCAGCGTCAGGCTGCCGGCCGGCGACGGCAACAGCGCCGAGCCACCGCCGGAAATCAGCGCCACCACCAGATCATCCTCAGTCAGACGCTGGACCTTGGCGAGCAGGCGCCGCGAGGCTTCCAGACCGGCAGCGTCCGGCACCGGATGCGCCGCCTCGATGATCTCGATGCGCTCGCAGGTCGCGCCATAGCCATAGCGGGTGACGACCAGCCCTTCGATGAGGCCGTCCCACACTTTCTCGAACGCTGCCGCCATCTGCGCCGAGCCTTTGCCCGCGCCGATGACGATGGTACGGCCCTTTGGCTTGGCCGGCAGATGATCCCGGATGGTTCGCTCCGGATCGGCGGCGGCGATGGCGGCGTCGAAGATGGAGATCAAGAATGTCTTGGGATCAAGCACGGTCATTCGGCTTCCGGAGGCAATGCCAGGCCGCGCTTGTCGACGCCCAAATGATCGCACAGCGCATCGACGACGACGCCGTGATCCTCGCGCTCCGGCAGTCCGGAGACGGCGATCACACCAATGACGCCGGCGCCCTTGACGGTCACCGGAAAGCCACCGCCGGCCAGCACGTAGTCGGCAATATCCAGCCCCTCACCAATCTTGAAGGTGCGGTCGGGGCGCTGCTGTTCCAACACCATGCGATAGGTGCTTCTCAGGAACCGTTCGACCACATTGATCTTGCGCCGCGCCCAGTCGGGATTGGAAGCATTCGAGCCCGGCAGCGCGGCATAGAACAGCGGCCGGTCGAAGGTCCGGATATCGACGATGATTGGCAGGTTGCCGGCCAAAGCCCTATCGCGAATCGCGGTACCGATCTCAAAGGCAATGGCCTCGTCGAACTCCGAAAAGACGAGCGTGGCTTCCTGTCTTTTAATAGTCTCGATGTCGTCGGCCACTGTCTCGCTCCCGATGTCGTTGTTGGCTTTCGCCGACTATCGCGGCGCGGTCAAGACGTCAGCGGTCAGGCGCGCCCATCTGCTAGGACTATGTCCAGCGCCGCCTCGGCATGAAGTTGGGTGACGTCGAAAGCTGGCAACGGATAGTCGTCCAAAGCGGCCAACAGCGGAAGCTCGGTGCAACCTAAGATCACCGCCTGCGCGCCGCGCGCCTGGAGGTCCAATGCCATATCCATCAGCGCAGCCATTGAGTCCTGCTTCACGATGCCCAACGTCAGCTCATCGATGATGATACTGTGCAAGGCTTCACGTTGTTGCTGCGGCGGTGTGAGGACTTCGAGGCCATGACGCTGGCGCAGACGTCCCGAGAAGAAATCCTGCTCCATCGTATATCGCGTTCCCAACAGCCCCACACGCGCGAAGCCCCGTAACTGAATGGCCTGCGCTGTGGCATCGGCGACATGCAGCAGTGGGACGGAAAGCTGAGCCTCCACTTGGTCGGCCACACGGTGTGCGGTGACTGAGGTGAGCATCACTAAATCGGCGCCGGCCCTTTCCAGGTTTCGCGCCGCTTCGGCTACCGTTTCAGCGAGATCATCCCAGCGTCCGAGCGCGGCCATCTCGTTCAGTTCGTCGAAATCCAACGTGAACAGGACCGACTTGGCATTGTGATGTCCGCCGAGGCGCCGATGCGCGGCCTGATTGAGCAGCCGATAGTAAATCGCGCTCGATTCCGAACTCATCCCGCCTACCATACCGATGAGTTTATTCTGACGGACGGTCATCGACGGGCTCCCCTCGCACCTGCCGCTGCACTATAGCAGATCGCTCTTCGCTGCGCGCCCCGCGACATAGGCCTCGCGCACGGTGCGGTCGTCGCCAAGCGTCTGCAGGAGAAACAGTTCCTGCGCCAGCGTCTCGACCGTTTCCATCCTGAGCCGCATCGCCGGCGTTGCCCTGGCGTCCAGCACGACGATGTCGGCATCGGTGCCCTCGTCCAGCGTGCCGATCTTGTCGGCCACCGACAGCGCCTCGGCATTGCCGCGCGTCATCTGCCAGAAGGACTGGAACGGGTTGAGCTTCTCGCCATTCAGCGCGATCACCTTGTAGCCCTCGTCCATGGTGCGCAGCATGGAGTAGTTGGTGCCACCGCCGACATCGGTGGCGGCGGCGATGCGGAGCGGCTTGTCGCGGCGACGAATGCGCTGATAATCGAACAGGCCGGAGCCGAGGAAAAGGTTGGAAGTCGGGCAGAACACCGCCACCGAGCCACTGTCGGAAAGCGCATCCGCTTCGCGCTCCGAGAGATGGATGCAGTGCCCGAACAGGCTCTTTTTGCCCAACAGCCCGTAGTGCTCGTAAACGTCGGTATAGTCGCGCGACCACGGGTAGAGTTCCTGCGTGAAGGCAATCTCAGCGTGGTTCTCCGACAGATGCGTCTGCATGTGCAAATCGGGATGTTCGCGGCACAGCGCGGCCGCCATCTCCATCTGCTCCGGCGACGAGGTGATGGCGAAGCGCGGCGTGATGGCATAAAGCTGCCGTCCCTTGCCATGCCACTCCTTGATCAGCGCCTTCGTGTCGTCGTAACCCGATTGCGGCGTGTCGAGCACGCCGTCGGGCGCATTGCGATCCATCATCACCTTGCCGGCGATGTTGAGCATATTGCGGTCATGCGATTCGGCAAAGAAGGCCTCCGCCGAAGCCTTGTGCACCGAGCAGTAGGCGGCGACCGTCGTTGTACCGTGGCGCACCATCTCGTCGAGGAACAGCCGCGCGATACGGCGGCCATGTTGCGCGTTGGCGAACTTCGTCTCTTCCGGAAAGGTGTAGGTGTTCAGCCAGTCGAGCAGCTCAGCGCCATAGGAGGCGATGATCTGCATCTGCGGAAAATGCGCATGCGCGTCAATGAAGCCGGGCAGCAGCAGATGCGGCCGGTGGTCGATTTTTTTCGCTACCTCGCCGGCTTGCTTTTCAACATCGGCATAGGTGCCAGCGGCGACGATCCTGCCGTCGCGGATCAGCAGGCCACCATCCTCCTCGTAGCGCCAGGCGGAATGATCGTCGATGGTCTGCGGCCAGCGCGCGAAGGACAGCGTGCGGCCGCGCAGGAGTGTCGAGGTCATGCTATTTCCCCGCGCCTTCGAACCAGGCCACCAGCAGCGCCCGTTCCTTGTCGGTGATCTGCGAGACGTTTGCGGGCGGCATGGCGTGGCTGCGGCCGGCCTGCAGATAGATCTCGCGGGCGTGGTTGGCGATATCCGCGTCGGTGTCGAGCATCACGCCCTGCGGCGCATGATAGATGCCTTCGTAGACCGGCTCCGCCGCATGGCACATCGAGCAGCGGCCGAGCACGGTGTCGCGCACGGCCGGGAAATGCGCCGAAGCGACATAGATTTGCGCCGATGCCGATTCCCTGGGTTCGCCGGTCAGCACCTTCGGCGCGGTCGACAGCCAGATGATGACAATGAACAGGACGAGTGCCGCCATCCAGGTCCAGGTCGGATTGCCCTTGCGGGCATGGATCGAGTTGAAATAGTGCCGGATCAGCACGCCGATGATGAACACCAGCGAGGCGATGACCCAGTTGAACTCAGTGCCGAACGCCAGCGGATAGTGGTTCGACAGCATCAGGAACAGCACCGGCAGCGTCAGATAATTGTTGTGAAGCGAACGCTGCTTGGCGATCTTGCCATATTTCGGATCGGGCTTGCGGCCGGCGATGAGGTCGGCGACAACGATCTTCTGGTTTGGGATGATAACCATGAAGACATTGGCCGACATGATCGTGGCGGTGATGGCGCCCAGATGCAGGAAGGCGGCGCGGCCGGTGAACAGGTGCGTCAGCCCCCAGGCGATGAACACCAGCACGCAGTAGAGCACCAGCATCAGGCCGGTATCGCTTTTTCCCAGCGGCGAGCGGCACAGCAGATCATAGACCACCCAGCCGACGCCGATCGTCGCCAGCGACAGCAGGATGCCTGTAGGCACCGACATCGGCAGCACGTTGGGATCGATCAGGAACAGATCGGCTCCGGCGTAGTAGACGACGCACAGCATGGCGAAGCCGGACAGCCAGGTGGCGTAGGATTCCCACTTGAACCAGGTCAGGTGTTCCGGCATTTCGGCTGGTGCCACCAGATACTTCTGGATGTGGTAGAAGCCGCCGCCATGCACCTGCCATTCCTCGCCGAAGGCGCCGACGGGCATGCCGGGACGCTGGCGCAGGCCGAGGTCGAGCGCGACGAAGTAGAAGGACGAGCCGATCCAGGCGATGCCGGTGACGACGTGGAGCCAGCGCACGGCAAAACTCAGCCAGTCCCAGAAAATCGCGAAATCCATCATTGAAATCGTCCCTGCCGATTGGGCGACTTTACGGCTTGGAGCGCAAACGGAAAGAGGCGAGGTGCACGATGACTTTCAAAAAAAAATGGAAAATACTAGGGTAGTCACACGCAGCAGGATGGGAGCCGCCCGAAAGCGGCCTCAGGAAAGCCACGAAACCGCATGGCCTATCTCGACAACATTGCCGTCTTCGTTCGCGTGGTCGAACTCGGCAATCTGTCGGCGGCCGGGCGCGACATGCGGATTTCGCCGGCGGTCGCCTCCAACCGCATCAAGGAGTTGGAGAAGCACCTGGGCGTGCGTCTGTTCAACCGCACGACGCGGCAATTGATGCCGACCGAGCATGGCACGGTTTTTTACGGGGGCGCAAAGCAGGTGCTGGAGGCGATCACCGAAGCGGAAGCCGCGGTCTCGGCGCTTTCCGGTCAGCCGCGCGGCACCATCCGCGTCACCGCCCCCTTGGGCCTCGGCCGTCGGTTGGTGGCCTCGGGCATTCCCGATTTTCACGACAAATACCCAGACATCGAGGTGAGGCTGAGGCTTTCGGACCACAATGTCGACATCATGAAGGAAGGCATCGACGTCGCCTTCCGGCTCGGTATCATCGAGGATTCCAGCCTCAGGATGCGCGGCATCATGGAATGCGAGCGCGTGCTGGTGGCGGCGCCGAAATATCTCGAGGCGCGCGGCGAACCGATCGAGCCGCAGGAACTGATCGGCAAGAAGCACGACTGCCTGATGCTGCGTTATTCCGGCGCGCGCGAATATGTGTGGACGCTGCAGACCCCCACGGGCCCGCAGAAGTTCGAGGTACACGGACCCTACGACACCGACGATGGCGACGTGCTGACCGGCTGGGCGCTTTCAGGCCGCGGCATCATCAACAAGCCGCGCTTTGAGGTCGAGCCGTTCATCCGCGACCGGCGGCTGAAGGTGATCCTGAGCAGCACGCCGCCGACACCGGTGCAGTTCGCCGCCGTCTATCCGCACAAGAAGCTGCAGGATCCAAAAGTGCGGCTGCTGCTCGACTTCATGGCCGAGCGCTGCCAGCGACTGATCAACGATCTGCTAGCTGGGAAATAATGCTGGCCTCCACGTGCCCGGCGGTTGGCCCAGCGCCAGCGGTTGCCATCCCCTGAAGTGGCGAACATAGTTCGGGTGGTATTTCGTCTCGCAGGCACCATCGATGGACAGCGGCGCCACAATGCATCTTGCCGTTTCGCTGTTTCCGGGGATCGCCGATCCATCGCCGGAACCGGGATTCAGCCGCCTGACTGGTTTCGTGCAAAAGGCCGAAGCAGCGGGCCTGGACATGGTGCTGCTTGCCGATTCCGCACCGGCGTCCGGCGGCGGTGCCGCGAACAGCCCGATGCCCTTCGAAGCGACCACTTTGCTGGCCGCATTGGCGACTGTCACAAGCAGGATCGGACTGGTCGCCGCGGCATCGACCGTCGCCCACCAGCCATACAATCTGGCGCGCCGTTTCGCCTCGCTCGACATTATCAGCCATGGCCGCAGTGGCTGGAACGCAACCATGACGCAAGCGCCACGGGAAGCAGCCAATTTCAGCCGGGCCGAAGGATTTTCGCCTGACGATTTCCGCCGTCGCAGTGAGGAATATATCGGCATCGTGCAAGGTCTGTGGCGGGGCTGGGACGCGGACGCGATGCTGTTCGACCAGAGCGGCGGCCGCTTCCACGACCCCGAAAAGATGCATCTGCTCGACCACAAGGGCGGGTTCTTTTCCGTGCGCGGACCGCTGAACGTCGCCCGTTCGCCGCAGGATACGCCAGTGCTCGTCTTGTCGGACCTGAGCGAAGCCGACCTGGATATTGCCGCCCGCACCGCCGATGTCATCCTGCTGGATGGCGGACCGTTGGACGGCACGACAGAACGCTACGACGATATCCGGCGCCGTGTCACGGCGTGCGGACGCGATCCGGACGCTGTGAAAGTGCTGACGAACGTCGCGCCTACCGCCGATAGTAAGCCGGCTGCCCGCGCCGACAGGCTGGAAAAGGAATTCCGGGCGAGAGGCTGCGACGGGTTCAACATCCTGATGCCGGCACAGCTTTCAGCGCTCGACGATTTCGTCGATCTGGTTTTGCCGGAACTGAGGCAGCGTGGCCTGTTTCGAGAGAACTATCGCGGCACGACGTTGCGCTCGCATCTCGGGCTTGCCGGCGGAGGTGACCGATGACCGCTCGCCAGATGAAGCTCGGCGCCTTCCTGTGGGCGACAGGCCACCACATCGCGGCCTGGCGCCATCCCAAGGCACACGTCACCGCCGGCATAGACATCGATCATTACATCCAGCTGGCGCGCACGGCGGAGGCGGCGAAGTTCGACATGATCTTCTGCGAGGACGCCGCCGGCCTGCGCGAGGCCAATGTCGGCATCGCCAGCCAGACCTCGCGCTCGATCGGCTTCGAGCCGATCAGCCTGCTTTCGGCGCTCGCCGTCCAGACCAGCCGCATCGGCCTCGTCTCGACAGCCTCGACAAGCTACAACGAGCCCTATGGCCTGGCGCGAGCCTTCCTGTCGCTCGACCATCTGAGCGGCGGCAGGGCCGGCTGGAACCTGGTCACCTCGGCCAGCCCCGTCGAGGCCGCCAATTTCGGCTCGACCGGCCTCAAGCCCCATGCCGATCGCTATGAGCGCGCGCGCGAATTCGCCGAGGTGGTAACCGGGCTCTGGAACGGCAAGCTCGATGGCGCTTCTGGATCCGGACATGACGGCCAGAGCTTTTCGGTTCGCGACCCGCTCGATCTGCCGCGTTCGCCGCAGGGCGCGCCGGTGATGGTCCAGGCCGGCGCCTCGGATGTCGGCCGCGACCTTGCCGCCGGCACCGCCGATGTGGTGTTCACCGCGGCGCAGACCTTCGAGGAAGCGAAGGCCTTTTACGACGACCTCAAGGGACGTCTGGCGGCCTACGGGCGCGAGCCTGACGACATCAAGATCATGCCGGGCGTCGCGCCAGTGGTGGCGGAGACCGAAGCGGAGGCCCGTGAAAAATATGACGAATTACAGGCGCTGATCCCCGACGACGTCGGTGTGGCGCTGCTGTCCAGCTATCTCAGCATCTCCGATCTGTGGCGCTATCCGATCGACGGGCCGCTGCCGGACCTGCCGGAGAGCGAGGGGATGAAAAGCCGGCAGGCGCTGGTCATCGAGCAATCGCGCCGCGACGGCCTCTCTATCCGCGAGCTTGCCCGGCATTTCGCCGGCGCGCGTGGCCATTGGCGCATCGTCGGCACGGCGGCCCAGGTGGCCGATGAGTTGCAGGCGCGGTTCGAAGGCGGTGCCGTCGACGGCTTCAACGTCATGCCCTCTTATTTCCCCGGCCAACTCGATGCCTTTGCGATGCTCGTCGTGCCGGAATTGCAGCGACGCGGCCTGTTCCGCAAGGAGTACGAGGGCCGCACATTGCGCGACCAACTGGGTTTGAAACAGCCGGTTAACTGCGGCGCAGCCTAGCCTGCCATCACCCTGCCATGCGGAATTTGATGGTCGGCACTTGAGGTTGCGTTGTGACTGACCAGCGCCGTCATGATCTCGGCTGCCGCCAGCGCCGCGATGACCTGCGGGCGCTTGTCCTTGACCGTATCGCCGCCGATCGGCGAGACGAGGCGGGCAAACTCGGCCTCGCTGCCTGCCGCTGATTTCAGGAACCAGTTCCTGAACGTCGCTTTCTTGGTCTTCGAGCCGATCATGCCGACATAGGCGGTGTCGCCGCGCTTCAGCGCCTCGGCGACGATCAGGAAATCCAGCGCATGATCGTGGGTCAGGATGGCGAAGGCGGTGCCGGCGGGAGCGTTTCGCACCTCGGACTCGGGGATCGGCGTCAACCGCGGCTCGACGGTTTCCGGCATGCCTTCCAGTGCCTCGGCCCGCGTCTCGATGACGACGCAATGCACGGGGAGAAGTGCTATCGTCGACGCCAACGCCTGGCCGACATGGCCGCCGCCGAAGACGTAGACATATGGCAGGTGTGCCTCTTCGGCTTCCGCAACCGCAACCAGTTCGGCGGCAAGCGCGGCATCGACGAGCCGGATCAGCACTTCGACGCGCCCGCCGCAGCATTGGCCGATTTCCGGGCCTAGCGGGACGTCCAAGGTAGCGCAGACTTTGTCAACCTCGATGCGGGTTCCCCTCCCCCTCGAGGGGAGGGTGGCGGCGAAGCTGCCGGGTGGGGTCGGATCGACCGGGCTCAACGCCCTGGCGGTGCCTTCTGATAGGACCCCCTCTGTCGGCTTCGCCGACATCTCCCCCTCAAGGGGGGAGAAGAGCATCTGCCTGGCCTTGTCGATCGCCATGTATTCGAGCTGACCGCCGCCGATCGTGCCAAAGATCGCCGCCCGCGAGACGAGCATAAATGCGCCCTTCTCGCGTGGCGTCGAACCTTTTGTGCCAGCCACTTCGACCAGGGCAATCCAGTCGGCGCTGGCAAGGAAGTCTCTCAGGCTTTGCACTTTCGAATTCATCATTCGCATTCCCGTGCGGGAAATATAGGTTTTTTCGGCCCGGATTGCACGCATTGCCGACCTTGCGCCAGACTCAGGCGACGGCCTCTTTCTTCAGCCTCTCGATCGCCATCAGCACGCGCTCCGGTGTGGCGGGGGCATCGAGGCGCGGGCAAATCTTGTTGTCGGCGACACTGGCCACCGCATCCGACAGCGCATGCAGCACCGACATGCCGAGCGGGAACGGCGGCTCGCCGACCGCCTTGGAGCGGTGGATGGTCGGCTCGCCCGCTTCCGGCCAGTCGGCCAAGGTGACGTTGAAGATCTTCGGCCGATCGGAGGCGAGCGGGATCTTGTAGGTCGACGGCGCATGCGTGCGCAGCCGGCCCTTGGCGTCCCACCACAGTTCTTCCGTCGTCAGCCAGCCCATGCCCTGGATGAAGCCACCCTCGATCTGGCCGATGTCGATGGCTCGGTTCAGCGAGCGGCCGCAGTCGTGGAGAATATCGGTGCGCTCCACCATGTATTCTCCGGTCAGCGTGTCGACCGAGACTTCCGAACACGACGCGCCATAGGCGAAATAATAGAAGGGGCGGCCCTCGCCCTTGTCGCGGTTCCAGTGGATTTTCGGCGTCTTGTAGAAACCCGCCGCCGACAGCTGGACACGGGCCATATAGGCCTGCTTGACGAGGTCGGCGAAGGCGATTTCCTGGTTGCCGATGCGCACCCGGTTGGGCAGGAACAGCACCTGATCGCGCGGCACCTGGTATTTTTCGGCGGCGAAATCGGTCAACCGATCCTTGATCTGGCGAGCGCCGTTCTGCGCCGCCATGCCGTTGAGGTCCGAGCCAGACGACGCTGCCGTGGCCGAGGTGTTCGGCACCTTGCCGGTCGTGGTCGCGGTGATCTTGACCTGGTCGAGGTCGATCTGGAACTCTTCCGCCACCACCTGCGCCACCTTGATATAGAGGCCCTGCCCCATTTCGGTGCCGCCATGGTTCAGATGCACCGAACCGTCGGTGTAGACATGCACCAGCGCGCCGGCCTGGTTGTAGTGGGTGGCGGTGAACGAGATGCCGAACTTGACCGGTGTCAGCGCCAGGCCGCGCTTGATGAAACGGCTGTTGGCGTTGAAGGCCGATATCTCACGCCGCCGCCGCGCATAGCTGGCGCTTTCCTCCAACTCGGCGACGATGCGCTGGATGATGTTGTCCTCGACCGTCTGGTGGTAGGGCGTGATGTTGCGGCCCCCCTCGCTATCACCACTGGTGCCGTAGAAATTCTTTTTGCGGATTTCGAGTGGATCCTTGCCGACGGCAAAGGCCACCTCGTCGATGACGCGCTCGGCGCCAACCATGCCTTGCGGGCCACCGAAACCCCGAAACGCGGTGTTCGACACGGTGTTGGTGTAGAGCGGCGCCGACTGGGCATGCACCGCTGGCCAGAAATAGCTGTTGTCGCAGTGGAACAGCGCGCGATCGGTCACCGGGCCGGAAAGGTCCGACGAAAAACCGCAGCGCGCCGCGAACATGAAATCGACGCCGAGGATATTGCCCTCGTCATCGAAGCCGACCTCGTAGTCGACGAGGAAATCATGACGCTTGCCGGTGGCGATCATGTCGTCGTCGCGGTCGGGCCGGATTTTCACGGCGCGATGGTGTTTCTTCGCGGCGATCGCGGCCAATGCGGCAAACTGGTTGCCCTGCGTCTCCTTGCCGCCGAAGCCGCCGCCCATGCGGCGGATTTCCACCGTGATGGCGTTGCTCGGCACGCCGAGCGCGTGGCTGACCATATGCTGGACTTCGCTCGGATGCTGGGTCGAGGAATAGATGGTGACGTCCTGATCCTCGCCCGGAATGGCCATGGCGATATGGCCTTCGAGGTAGAAGTGTTCCTGGCCGCCGATGCGCATTTTTCCCTTCAACCGGCGCGGCGCCTGACGGATCGCTGTAGCGGCATCGCCGCGCTTCAGCGTCAGTGGCGGCGTGACGAGCTTGTCCTTCCTAGGATCGAGCGCACCAATGTCGGTGACGAAGGGCAATTCCTTGTATTCGACCTTGGCCAACCTGGTGGCGCGGCGCGCCTGCTCGCGGGTCTGCGCAATGACGCAGAAGATTGGTTGGCCGTAGAATTGCACCTTGCCGTCGGCCAGCACCGGCTCGTCGTGACGGCCAGTCGGCGAAATATCGTTCTCGCCCGGCACGTCACTGGCCGTCAGCACGCCGACAACGCCGGGCGCTGTACGCACCGCCGAGAGATCCATGCTGGCGATGGTGGCATGCGTGGCGGTGGAAAGCCCGAGGCAGCCATGCAGCGTGCCGGCCGGTTCCGGCATGTCGTCGATGTAGACGGCGGTGCCGCTGACATGCTTGTGCGCGGAATCGTGGCGCTGATCGGTGGCGACGCCGCCGGCGATCTTTTCAGCCTTGAGGTTAGGGGCAGCGTGCTTGTTCATCATGCGCGCCCTTTCCCTTCTCCCCGTTCACGGGGAGAAGGTGGCCCGAAGGGTCGGATGAGGGGCAGCGCCGACGTCGACAGCCTTGCAGACAAAGATCGACGACGGCGCCGCCCCTCATCTGCCTGCCGGCATCTTCTCCCCGTGAACGGGGAGAAGGACGCTACTCGCGACCGTTCGGCTGTTTGTTCACTGGCATTGGTGCTCATCATGCCGCCTCGTTGCGTGACACTTGGAATGGTGCCCGGGTATCCGTGGTCTCGGCGAAGAAGCGCAGCAACAGGTTCTTTGCCGCTAGCGCCCGGTATTCGGCCGAGGCTCGCATGTCGGTCAGAGGGGTGAAATCCCTTGCATATTCGCCCATCGCCGCTTCAACCGTCTGTTCGGTCCACGGCTTGCCGAGCAGCGCTTTTTCGACAGAAGACGCCCGCTTCGGCGTCGCCGCCATGCCGCCATAGGCAATGCGCACCTCCGCGACCGTGCCATCGCTGGCCAGCGTCAAGAAGAAGGCGCCGAGGGCTGCGGTAATGTCTTCGTCGCGGCGCTTGGTGATTTTGTGGACCGCGAATTTTGTGCCCTTGGCGGGAACAGGAACGTGCACCGCCTCGACGAATTCGCCCGGCTGCCGGTCCTGCTTGCCATAGGCGATGAAGAAATCCTCCAGCGCGATCGTGCGCTGCTTCTTGCCACGGCGCAGCGTCAGTTGCGCGCCGAGCGCTATCAAGGGCGGCGGCGTGTCGCCGATCGGCGAGCCGTTGGCGATGTTGCCGCCGATGGTGCCCATGTTGCGCACCTGTTCGCCGCCGATACGATCGAACAACGGCCCCAGCGCCGGGATACGCTTCGCCAATGTCGCGAAGGCATCAGTGTAGGTGACGCCCGCGCCGATCGAAATGATGCCGTTTTCTTCCGAGATGGTGGAAAGTCCGTCGAGATTGCCGATGAAAATGGCCGGCGAAATATCGCGCATGTGCTTGGTGACCCAGAGGCCGACATCGGTCGAGCCGGCGACGATGGTGGCGCCGGGTTCCTTGTCCAGCACGGCGGCGAAATCATCGACATCGGCCGGCACGACCAGCCGCGCCTTGGCCGAACCGATCTCGACCCGGGCGCCGTCATGCAGGGCCTCGAGCCTCTCGGTGATCGCCTTGCGCTCCGCGGCCAGCGGATCCTCCGCCGCCTTACCGTAGCTGGAAATGGCATGCGCCGCGCGGATGATCGCCTCGTAGCCGGTGCAGCGGCAGAGATTGCCTTGCAAGGCCTTTTCGATATCCGCGTTCGACGGATTCGATGACTTCATCCACAGGCCATAGAGCGACATGACGAAGCCCGGCGTGCAGAAGCCGCATTGCGAGCCGTGGAAATCGACCATCGCCTGCTGCACCGGATGCAGTTGGCCTGATACGCCGCGCAGATGCTCGACGGTCACGACATGGGTGGCGTCCAACGAGCCGAGGAAACGGATGCAGGCATTGACGCTTTCATAGACCAGCCCGCCGGCCGAGAGCTTGCCGACCAACACGGTGCAGGCGCCGCAATCACCCTCGGCGCAGCCTTCCTTGGTGCCGCGCAGCGACCGCTCTAGCCGCAGCCAGTCGAGCAGGGTCGCGTCTGACGCCACCGACGAAAGCGCGACGTCCCTGCCGTTGAGGATGAAGCGGATTTCTTTGCGGATGCTGATTTTGGCCATGCCTCAGCTCCCCCTGTATGTCGAGTAGCCGTAAGGTGAGACCAGCAGTGGCACATGATAGTGCACGGGCTCGGCCATGCCGAAGCGGATCGGTATCACATCGAGAAAGGCCGGTTTCGGCAGGCTCAACCCCTGCTGGCGCAAATAGTCGCCGGCGGCGAAGACCAGTTCGTATTCGCCGGTGCGGAACTCCGCGCCGACGAGCAGCGGCTTGTCGCAACGGCCGTCGGCATTGGTGACAACGGTCTTCAAATGTGTCCGTGCCTTGCCGTCGAGGTGATAAAGCGCGATCGACAGTCCCGCCGCCGGTTTGCCGGTCGCCGTGTCGAGGACATGGGTCGTCAGACGCCCGCCATCGGCATTCGACGTTTCTGCCATTGGCCGCCTCCATTTCCGGTACGAGCGAATTGACCCGGTACGATCAAGTATCAACAGTGAATTGTGCGCCAATTAAAGGCGATGCATAAGTCCCGGTCGAGCGGAGTGCGACAAAAACACTTTCAAAAATTTTCGGGGGAATGCGAGAAGCACCCTTTCGATATCCTGATCATACTTCGGGCCGTGCCCGGCGGGAGGGACGATGCGTTACTGCAGAGACATGCGCGGCTATGGAGCCAATCCGCCGGACCCGAAATGGCCTGGCGGGGCACATGTCGCCGTGCAGTTCGTCGTCAACTACGAGGAAGGCGGCGAGAACTGCGTGCTGCATGGCGACAAGGCGTCTGAAGCCTTCCTGTCGGAAATCGTCGGCGCGGCACCCTGGATGGGCCAGCGTCACTGGAACATGGAATCCATCTACGAATACGGTGCCCGCGCCGGCTTCTGGCGGCTGCTGCGGCTGTTCACCGAGTCGCAAGTGCCGATCACCTGCTACGGCGTCGCCACCGCACTCGCCCGTTCGCCGGATCAGGTGGCGGCCATGCAGGAAGCCGGCTGGGAGATCGCCTCGCACGGGCTGAGATGGATCGACTACCGCGACCACAGCGCCGAAGATGAGCGCCGCGACCTCAAGGCGGCGATCAAGCTGCACTACGAAGTGACCGGCGTGCGCCCGACCGGCTGGTATACGGGTCGCACATCGATCAACACAGTGCGGATTGTGGCGGAAGAAGGTGGTTTCGACTATGTGTCGGACACCTATGACGACGAGCTGCCCTACTGGTTCGAGCATGAGGGCGGCGCGCAGCTCATCATTCCCTATACACTCGACGCCAACGACATGCGGTTCGCCACGCCGCAAGGTTTCAATTCGGGCGACCAGTTCTTTGCCTATTTGAAGGACAGCTTCGATACGCTCTATGCCGAGGGCCAGGCCGGCCGGCCGCGCATGATGAACATTGGCCTGCATTGCCGCCTCGTCGGGCGGCCGGGCCGGGTGGCGGCGCTGAAGCGCTTCGTCGACTATGTGAAGTCGCACGACAAGGTCTGGCTGGCGAGGCGCATCGACATCGCCAGGCACTGGCAAGAGGTCAATCCTTATCAACCGCCGGCGCTCCGCCCATCGAAGATGGAATTCGAGACCTTCGTCCACACTTTCGGCGGCGTGTTCGAGCATTCGCCCTGGATCGCCGAACGCGCCTATGAACTGGAACTGGGCCCGGCGCATGACACCTCAGGCGGTCTGCACAATGCGCTTTGCCGCATCTTCCGGTCCGCCAGCGAAACCGAGCGGCTTTCGGTGCTCAACGCCCATCCCGACCTTGCCGGCAAGCTGGCCAAGGCCAAACGGCTGACGGCGGAATCGACCAGGGAACAGGCCTCGGCCGGCCTCGACGCGCTGACCGACAAGGAGCGCGAACTGTTTTCCAAGCTCAACGCCGCCTACGTCACCACCTTCGGCTTCCCCTTCATCATCGCGGTGAAGGGCAAGACGAGGCAAGAAATCCTGGCGGAGTTCGAGGCGCGCATCGGCAACAATCGCGGCGTTGAATTCGAGACCGCCTGCAAACAGGTCGAGCGCATCGCACTGCTCCGCCTCAAGGACATGCTTCCGCAATAGGTTTGAACCCATGGATACGATCAGGATGCCCGAGCGAACCTATTACGCGCCACATGGCGGCCTCCCCGGCCAGAGCGAGCTTCTGACCGGTCGCGCCGTCTTCACCCAGGCCTATGCCGTCATTCCTCGGGGTGTGATGCAGGATATCGTCACCAGTGCCTTGCCGTTCTGGGACGAGACCCGCGTCTGGATATTGTCGCGACCGCTGTCGGGTTTTGCCGAGACGTTCTCGCAATACATAGTCGAGGTTGCGCCAGGCGGCGGCAGCGACCGGCCTGAACCCGATGCCGGTGCCGAAGGTGCGCTGTTCGTGGTCGAAGGCGAGCTGACGGTTCTGCTTCAGGGCAAAAAGCATAGTTTAAGGCCCGGCGGCTTTGCCTTCCTGCCGCCGGCCAGCGGCTGGAAGGTTCGCAACGAAGGCAAAGCCGATGTTCGCTTCCACTGGATTCGCAAGGCTTACGAGGCGGTCGACGGTCTCGATGTGCCGGAGGCCTTCTTCGCCAACGAACAGGAGATCGCGCCGACGCCGATGCCCGGCACCGAGGGCCGCTGGGCGACGACGCGTTTCGTCGATCCAGCCGATTTGCGCCACGACATGCACATGACCATCGTCACGCTTGAACCGGGTGCGGTCATTCCCTTCGCCGAGACCCATGTCATGGAGCACGGGCTCTATGTGCTGGAAGGCAAGGCGGTCTATCGCCTCAACCAGGACTGGGTCGAGGTCGAGGCCGGCGACTATATGTGGCTGCGCGCCTTCTGCCCGCAGGCCTGCTATGCCGGCGGCCCGGGCAAATTCCGCTATCTGCTCTACAAGGACGTCAACCGGCACGCCAAGCTCGGCGGCGCCGGTGTCCCTGGGCGGACGCCGTGACGCGGATCATTACGCGGCCACTGACCCGCGAGAGCTTTGCTCCGTTCGGCGACGTCATCGATATGGGCGGCGACAACCACTACCCGATCAATGGCGGCCGCGCGGAACGCTATCACGATCTGGCGACCGCCGAGGCGATCGGACCGAATGCCCGCGTGCTAATCTCGATGGTGCGCGGCACGCCTTACGAACTGCCGCTGAAGCTGAGCATGGTCGAGCGCCACCCCTTCGGCAGCCAGGCCTTCATCCCGCTGTCGCCGCGTCCATTCCTGGTCGTCGTCTGCCATGACGGCAAGCAAGGGCCTGATGAGCCGCATGCCTTCATCACCGCACCCAGCCAAGGCATCAATTACCGGCGCAATCTCTGGCATGGCGTGCTGACGCCGCTCGGCGAGCCTCAGGATTTCCTGATCGTCGACCGTGGCGGCGACGGCTCCAACCTCGAAGAGTTCCATTTCTCGCACGCCTACGAGATCCATCTCCCTTAATTTTTTGTGCGTGTCGTTACCCCAAACCCGGGGGCACTTTGGGCGACATGCGGCAGGAGACCCCCTGATGACGGATATTTCGCTGATCGACCGCCTGCTCGACGTTATCGAGCACGACATCGTGCCGAAGACGGCCGACGGCGTCACCCATGGCAACAAGCTGTTCGGCGCCGCGATCCTGCGCAAGGACGACCGGTCGCTGGTGCTGGCCGAAACCAACAACGAGATGGAAAACCCGCTCTGGCACGGCGAGGTGCACTGCCTGAAGCGCTTCTACGAAATGCCCAGGGCTGAACGCGTCGATACGAAAGACGCCATCTTCATCGCCACGCACGAACCCTGCTCGCTCTGCCTGTCGGCTATCACCTGGACCGGCTTCGACAATTTCTACTATCTGTTCAGCCACGAGGATTCGCGCGACAGCTTTGCCATCCCGCACGATCTGAAAATCCTGAAAGAGGTCTTCACCCTCGATCCCGGCGGTTACAACGCCGAAAACGCCTACTGGAAGAGCTTTTCCATTCGCCGGCTGGTGCGAGCTTTGCCCGAGGCCGAACGGCAACGGCTGGAAACACGTATCGGCGCGATTTCGGCGCGCTACGATGAGTTGTCCGGCGTCTATCAGGCGAATAAGGACGATAACGACATTCCGCTGAATTGACGCGGATTGACCAGCCGAATTCGTTGGCTGGCCCACGACGCGACCCCACCGGCTCCATCATCTGACGATCCTGGAGCATGCCATGAAAACAGTCACCGAATTTTCCCGCAAGGTCGTCGAATTCCCGGACATGGGGATCGTCATGCCGGACGGCTGCCGGCTCTCGGCGCGGGTGTGGATGCCGGAGGATGCGGGCGACGATCCGGTGCCGGCGATCCTCGAACACCTGCCCTACCGCAAGCGCGACGGCACCATCTTTCGCGATCAGCTGACGCATCCCTATTTCGCCGGCCACGGCTATGCCTCGATCCGCGTCGACATGCGCGGCAATGGCGATTCCGAAGGGCTGATGGACGACGAGTATTCCGAGCAGGAATTGCAGGACGCCTGCGACGTCATCGCCTGGGCGGCAAGCCAGCCCTGGTGCAACGGCAATGTCGGCATGATGGGCATTTCCTGGGGCGGCTTCAACTGCCTGCAGGTGGCGGCCAAGCAGCCGCCGGCGCTGAAAGCCGTGATCAGCCTATGCTCGACCGTCGACCGCTATGCCGACGACATCCACTACAAGGGCGGCTGCCTGCTGATCGAGAACTTCGGCTGGGCCTCGACCATGCTGTCCTACTCGTCGCGGCCACCGGACCCGCTGCTGGCCGGCGACAACAGATGGCGCGATCTGTGGCTGACCCGGCTGGAGAACCAATCCTTCCTGGCGCCGCTGTGGCTGAAACACCAGCACCGTGATGCCTACTGGAAGCGCGGCTCGATCTGCGAGGATTTCTCCGCCGTCAAAGCCGCGGTGCTGTCGATCGGCGGCTGGCATGACGGCTACCGCAACACGGTCTCGCATCTGGCCAGCAACATCGAAGCCCCGGTCAAGGGCATTATCGGGCCATGGATCCACAAATACCCGCACTACGCAGGACCAAAACCCGCCATCGGCTTCCTGCAGGAGGCTCTGCGCTGGTGGGACCGCTGGCTGAAGGGTGTCGACACCGGTGTCGAGTCCGACCCGGCCTACCGCGCCTATGTCATGGACAGCGTGCGCCCAGCGCGCTGGCACCCCGAGCGGCCTGGCCGCTGGGTGGCGGAGCAGGAATGGCCATCGTCCAACATCAAGACGCAGACGGTCGATCTGATCCCCGCAACGGAAAAACCCGCCATCGTGGCCTCGCCGCAAAGCTGCGGCCTGGCCGGCGGCGAGTATTTTCCTTTCACCTTCGGCCCCGAACTGCCTGGCGATCAGCGCCCCGACGATGCCCTGTCGGCGTGTTTCGACCAGCCGGAACTCAGCGAGCCGATCGACATCGTCGGCGCCCCGGAGGTCGAGCTGCAGCTATCCTCTGATCGTCCGCAGGCCAACATCGCGGTCCGGCTTTGCGATGTGCATCCCGACGGCGCCTCGGAGTTGATCTCCTATGGCGTACTCAATCTGACCCACCGCAATTCGCACGAATTTCCGGAGGCGCTGGTGCCGGGTGAAACCGTGTCTGCGCGCGTAGTGCTCGATCAATGCGCCTACCGCGTGCCTGCCGGCCACCACCTGCGCGTTGCCGTTTCGAACGCCTATTGGCCTGCCATCTGGCCGTCGCCGGAGCCGGTCCGTCTGACCTTGTCGGCGGCGACGCTCCGCTTGCCGCTGCGGCCGCTGGCGACAGACGACGAAGCGGCGTTCGCCGAGCCGGAAGGTGCCACTCCCTGGGCAACGGAGACGATCCGCGCCAGCAATTCCGAGCGCCATATCGATCGTGACGAAAAGACGGGAATCGTGACGCTTTCCATCGTTGATGATTTCGGCGAGGTGCGCGATCTCGCTCATGGCCTGGCCAATGGCAGCATCGCCCGCGAGACTTGGACGATCCACCCCGATGATCCGCTGTCGGCCTCGGGGAAGACGCACTGGACGCAGACCCTGTCGCGAAACGGATGGTCGGTACGCACCGAAACGACAGCCGAAATGCGGTCGGACGCGCAAAACTTCATCGTCAGCGCCAGAATCGAGGCCTATGAGGACGAAACGCTCGTCTTCGAGCGCAATTTCGAGGAGAAGGTGCCGCGCGCGCTTCTTTGAGCACCGAGTTCATTGGTCCAATTGCGACGTACGATTTACGCCACGGCATGTCGCATTCGGTCTTGCTTACCGCTTTCCCTTGCGGTCATTATTCTCCTCACAAGAAATAAGAAAAACGACCGCAGAGTCGAACCAACAGAGTGAGGAACTCAAAATGTCGAACGAACTGGAATTTCTTAGCCGGCGTGTCGCGTCGGGCAAACTGAGCCGTCGTGATTTTCTCGGCCGGGCGGCGGCGCTCGGTATCTCCGCGCCCTTCGCCAACTCGCTGCTTTCAAGCGCTGCACGCGCGGCAGGTCCGGTCAAGGGCGGTACACTGAAAGCCGGACTTGTCGGCGGCGAGTCCACCAACAGCCTTGATCCGGCACTGTTCATGACTCAGGTGCCGTTCGCCTTCGGCAAGATGTGGGGCGAATTGATCGTCGAGCTTTCGCCGGAAGGCAAGCTCGAGAACCGCATCGCCGAGGAGATCGGCTCGTCGGACGACGCCAAGGTGTGGACGCTGAAGATCCGCGACGGCGTCGAATTCCACAACGGCAAGACGGTGACCGCCGAGGATGTGGCCGCCACACTTGAGCGCCATTCCGACGAGAAGTCGAAATCCGGCGCGCTCGGCTACATGAAGGGCATCGAGACCATCAAGGCCAGCGGCAAGGAAGTCGTGCTGACCCTGAAGGAAGCCAATGCCGATCTGCCCTATTTGCTCAGCGACTACCACCTGATCGTCCAACCGAATGGCGGCAAGGACAAGGCCGACGCAGGCATCTCGGCCGGTCCTTACAAGGTCACGACCAATGAGCCCGGCGTGCGCCATGGCGGCGAGCGTTTCGCCAATTACTGGCAGGGCGACAAGATGGGCCACGCCGAACAGATCGAGATCATCGTCATCAACGATGCGACGGCGCGCACGGCCGCCCTGCAGGGCGGCCAGGTCAATATGATCAACCGCGTCGAGCCAAAGATCGTCGATCTGATCAAGCGCCTGCCGGGCGTCACCATCCGCAACCACGCGGGTCCCGGCCACTATGTCTTCATCGCGCATTGCAACACCGCACCCTTCGACAACAACGATCTGCGCATGGCGCTCAAGCTGGCCATCGACCGCGAAGAAATGCTCGACAAGATCCTGCGTGGCTACGGTTCGATCGGCAACGACTTCCCGATCAACGCTTCCTACCCGCTGTTCAGCGATATCGAGCAACGGAAATACGATCCCGACAAGGCCAAGTTCCACTTCAAGAAGTCGGGCCATGACGGGGCCGTGCTGCTACGGACTTCCGACGTCGCCTTCCCCGGCGCCGTGGATGCCGCGCAACTCTATCAGCAGAGCGCGGCCAAGGCCGGCATCAAATTGGAGATCAAACGCGAACCGGGCGACGGCTACTGGTCGGAAGTCTGGAACAAGCAGCCCTTCTGCGCCTCCTACTGGGGCGGCCGCTCGACGCAGGACCAGATGTACTCGACCGCCTATCTGTCGACGGCGGACTGGAACGACACGCGTTTCAAGCGCCCGGATTTCGACAAGATGGTGCTGGCGGCCCGGGCCGAACTTGACGAGACCAAGCGCAAGGCGATGTACCACGACATGGCTGTCATGGTCCGCGACGAAGGCGGCCTGATCCTGCCGATGTTCAACCAGTTCATCGACGCAACAGGCGCCAAGGTCGACGGCTGGGTCGACGATCCACATCAGGAGCTGATGAACGGTTACGCCTTGGCGAAGTGCTGGCTGCAGGCCTGAGCCGGCTTTGCGGATATGTCTTCACCCATCCTGAAACTGATTGCCCAGCGCATCGCGCTGGGCATTCTCCTCTTGTTGGCCGTTTCGGTCCTGATTTTCGCCGGCACGCAGATCCTGCCCGGCGATGTCGCGCAAGCCATTCTTGGGCAATCGGCGACACCGGAGTCGCTCGCCAATCTGCGCGAGCAGCTCGGCCTCAACGATCCGGCCTATATCAGGTATTTCCGCTGGCTCGGCGGGGTGGTGACAGGTGACCTGGGTACCGCCATGTCGAGCGGCCAGGATATCGCCACGTCGATCAAGGGACGGCTGTGGAACACGCTGTTTCTCGCCTTCTGGGCGGCGATCGTCGCCGTGCCGCTGGCGATCATTCTCGGCCTGATCGCGGTGCGCTACCGCAATGGCTGGGTCGACAAGCTGATCTCCGGGCTGGCGCTGGCCTCGACCTCCTTTCCCGAGTTCTTCATCGGCTATGTGCTGGTCTATTTCTTCGCCGTGAAATGGCAAATCTTCCCTGGCATCTCGACCGTCTATGACGGCATGCCTTTTGGCGAGCGCATGCAGGCGATCGCTCTGCCGGCGGCCGCGCTGACGCTGGTCGTGCTCGCCCACATGATGCGCATGACACGCGCGGCGATCCTCAATGTCATGCAGTCGGCCTATGTCGAGACGGCGGAACTGAAGGGCCTGTCGGCCTTCAACGTCATCCGCAAGCACGCCTTCCCCAATGCCATCGCGCCGATCATCAACGTCGTCATGCTCAACCTCGCCTACCTGATCGTCGGCGTCGTCGTGGTCGAGGTGATTTTCGTCTATCCGGGCATGGGGCAGTATCTGGTCGACCACGTCACCAAACGCGACGTGCCGGTGGTGCAGGCGGTCGGCCTGATCTTCGCCGCCGTTTATATCAGCCTGAATATCATTGCGGACATAGCGGCGATCGTCGCCAATCCGCGTCTCAGACATCCGAAATAGGGGGCGGATATGCTCGATATCAAACGCATCCCCCTCCCCGCGCTGATCGGGATCGTGCTGACGGCATTGTTCGTGCTGGCGGCGATCTTCGCCCCCTGGATCGCGCCGCACGGCAATGGCGAAATCGTCGGCGACGTCTGGGAACCGATGTCGGCTGCCCATTTGCTGGGCACCGACAATCTCGGCCGCGATCTTCTGTCTCGCATGATCTACGGCGCCCGCATCACTTTGTTCATCGCGGTGCTGGCCACCGCACTGTCATTCTCGCTCGGCGCCATCCTCGGCTTCTCGGCGGCCGTCTTCGGCGGCTGGTTCGACACGCTGCTGTCGCGCCTCGTCGATCTCTTGATGTCGATCCCGACGCTGATCATGGGTCTCGTCGTGCTGTCAGTGCTGCCGACCAATCTGGTGACGCTGATCCTGGTGATGGGCATTCTGGATTCGACCCGCGTCTATCGCCTGTCGCGCGCGGTCGCCGTCGACATCAACGTCATGGACTATGTCGAGGCGGCGAAACTGCGTGGTGAGGGCAGCGGCTGGATCATCTTCCGCGAGATCCTTCCCAACGCATTGTCGCCGCTGGTTTCGGAACTCGGCCTACGCTTCATCTATGCCGTGCTGTTCCTGTCGACGCTGTCGTTCCTCGGCCTTGGCGTGCAGCCACCGGACGCCGACTGGGGCGGCATGGTCAAGGAAAACAAGGATGGCATCGTCTTCGGCATCGCGGCCGCGCTTATCCCGGCGGCGGCGATCGCCCTGTTGGCGATTTCCGTCAACCTGGTTGCCGACTGGGTGCTCAACCGGACGACCAGCCTCAAGGGAGGACGCGGGTGATGGCCGACACCAAAGCGAAATCAGGCCTGCTGCTCGACATCCGCAACCTGCGCATCGAAGCCACCGTCTTCCCGCCCGGCGAGCCGCCAAAGAACATCGTGTTGGTGCACGATGTCTCGCTGACGCTTGAAAAAGGCAAGGTGCTCGGCCTGATCGGCGAGTCCGGCGCCGGCAAGTCGACCATCGGCCTGTCGTCGATGGGCTATGGCCGCGGCGGCGTGCGCATCACCGGCGGCGAGGTGATCCTGAACGGTCGCGACATCCTCAAGGGCGGCAAGGACGGCTTCCGCAAATTACGCGGCCGCGAGGTCTGCTATGTCGCGCAATCGGCGGCAGCCGCCTTCAACCCGGCGCACCGGCTGATGGACCAGGTGGTGGAAGCCACGCTGC
This sequence comes from Mesorhizobium sp. WSM4809, assembly GCF_055811655.1. Taxonomy (NCBI): domain Bacteria; kingdom Pseudomonadati; phylum Pseudomonadota; class Alphaproteobacteria; order Hyphomicrobiales; family Phyllobacteriaceae; genus Mesorhizobium; species Mesorhizobium sp. WSM4809. The sequence continues at coordinate 468,900 of NZ_JBVVQW010000005.1, read as the reverse complement.
TGCACGGTACGGCAACGCGGGCCGAGGCCGAGAAGCGCGCGGTTGCGCTGTTCAAGAAGCTCAGCCTGCCGAACCCTGAAACCATCGGCGAGCGCTTTCCGCACCAGGTTTCGGGTGGCCAGTTGCAGCGCGTGATGACGGCGATGGCGCTGTGCTCCGAGCCGGACCTGATCGTCTTCGACGAGCCGACAACGGCGCTCGACGTGACGACGCAGATCGACGTGCTGGCGGCGATCAAGGATGCCATCCGCGACACCCATGTCGCTGCGCTCTACATCACCCACGACCTTGCCGTCGTCGCCCAGGTCTCAGACGAGATCATGGTGCTGCGCCATGGAAGGCTGGTCGAATGGGGCGGCACAAGGCAGATCATCAAGGAGCCGCGCCAGGAATACACCAATGCGCTGGTCTCGGTGCATGAGATCGAGCATCAGGAGCAGAAACCCGGCACGTCGCCATTCCTGTCGGTGAAGAACGTCACCGCCGCCTATGGCCGCAGCGACATCAAGGTGCTGAAGAACGTCTCGGTCGACATCTATCCGGGTCAGACGCTGGCCGTCGTCGGCGAGTCAGGCTCCGGCAAATCGACGCTGGCACGCGCCATCACTGGCCTGCTGCCGCCCGAACAGGGCACCGTCACCTTCGACGGGCGTCCGCTGGCAAATCGGCTGGCCGACCGGCCGAAGGAAGATTTGCGCCAGTTGCAGATGATCTACCAGATGGCCGACGTGGCGATGAACCCGCGCCAGACCGTCGGCACCATCATCGGCCGGCCGCTCGAATTCTATTTCGGCATACGCGGCCGCGAGCGCGACAGGCGCGTCGCCGAACTGCTCGACAAGATCGAGATGGGCAAGGGCTTTTCCGACCGCTATCCGGCCGAACTTTCCGGCGGCCAGAAACAGCGTGTCTGCATTGCCCGATCGCTTGCCGCCAAGCCGAAGCTGATCATCTGCGACGAGGTGACCTCTGCGCTCGATCCGCTGGTCGCCAACGGCATCCTCAAGCTGCTGCTCGATTTGCAGAAGGAGGAGAACGTCGCCTACCTCTTCATCACGCACGACCTCGCCACGGTGAAGTCGATCGCCGATTCGATCGCGGTTATGTATCGCGGCGAGGTGGTGCGCTACGGCCCCAAGAGCCAGGTGCTAAGCCCGCCCTTCGACGCCTACACCGACCTGCTGCTCTCCTCGGTTCCAGAGATGGAAATCGGCTGGCTGGAAAAGGCAATCAAGGGACGGCGCATGACCAGCGCGGGCAACTAAAGCAATTCGGGGAAACTGGAACCGGTTCTCCCAGAAGAAGCGCATGGCGCTTCCCCTGGGAATTGCACCAGACCAAGCCGCCACATGGGGCGCCGGCGACCGTCATCCGGATGCAACACAAGAGCGCCAAACGTCCTTCGGGACGAGCGCTGCTCGCACGACTTTTAAAACAGGGGTAGGACATGAAGACTGAACTCGATTATCTCGCCGAACTCGCCGGTCAAGGCCGGATATCGCGCCGCGCCTTTCTTGGGCGCGCCGCCGCGCTCGGCGTATCGGCGGCCCTGATGCCGGCGCTGGCCGGCAAGGCATTTGCCCAGACGGCGGTGAAGGGCGGTATCATCAAGGCCGGTCTGCAGGGCGGTGAATCCACCAACAGCCTCGATCCGGCGCTGAACCTCAGCCAGGTTACCTTCAGCTTCGGCAAGCTTTGGGGCGAGTATCTCGTGCGCCTCACCCCGGACAACAAGCTGGTCAACCTGATTGCCGAGGAGATTGGCGCCTCGGCCGACGCCAAGACATGGACAATCAAGATCCGCGACGGCATCGAGTTCCACAATGGCAAGACGGTCGGCGCGGAGGATGTTGCTGCCACCATTGAGCGCCATGCGGACGAGAAGTCCAAGTCCGGAGCACTCGGCATCCTCAAGAACATCAAGGGGATCAAGGCGAGCGGCAAGGAGGTCATCGTCACGCTCGGCGACGCCGATGCCGACTTCCCCTATCTGATGGCCGACTACCATCTCACCATCCAGCCGAATGGCGGCAAGGACGATCCGAACGCCGGCATCAGCGCCGGTCCCTATAAGGTTAGCGTCAACCAGCCCGGCGTGCGCCATGGCGGCGAGCGCTTCGCCAATTACTGGCTGGGCGACAAGGCCGGCCATGCCGACCAGGTCGAGATCATCGTCATCAATGACGCGACCGCACGGCTTGCCGCCCTGCAGGGCGGCCAGGTGCACATGATCAACCGCGTCGAGCCGAAGGTCGTCGATCTGGTCAAGCGCATCGCGGGCGTCTCCATCGAGAACGTCTCGGGCAAGGGCTACTATCCGTTCAACATGTTCTGCGACACCGCCCCCTTCGACAGCAACGATCTGCGGATGGCGCTGAAGCTTGCCATGGACCGCGACGAGATGCTGGAAAAGATCCTGCGCGGCTATGGCTCGGTGGGTAACGACTTCCCGATCAACGAGGCCTATCCGCTGTTTTCCGCCGACATCGAGCAGCGCAAGTTCGATCCGGACAAGGCGGCGGCAGCCTATAAGAAATCGGGCCACAGCGGCTCGATCGTGCTGCGCACCTCGGACGTCGCCTTCCCGGGCGCCGTCGATGCCGCACAGCTCTATCAGCAGTCCTGCGCCAAAGCCGGCATCAAGATCGAGATCAAGCGCGAGCCCGGCGACGGCTACTGGTCGGAGGTCTGGAACAAGCAGCCTTTCTCGCTCTCCTACTGGGGCGGACGCGCGACGCAGGACCAGATGTATTCCACCGGCTATGTCTCGACCGCCGACTGGAACGACACGCGCTTCAAGCGGCCGGAATTCGACAAGATGCTGTTTACCGCGCGCGGCGAGCTCGACCAGGCCAAGCGCCAGGCGATCTACCACGACATGGCAGTGATGATGCGTGACGAAGGCGGGCTGATCGTGCCCTTCTTCAACCAGTTCATCGACGCGGCCGCCACCAGCAAGATCGGCGGCTATGCCAAGAGCCCTATCGGCGAAATGATGGACGGCTACGCGCTTGCCGAGTGCTGGCTCAACGCTTGAGCGGACTCTGATCGTCCGATTTCATCTAGCAAGAACGCCGTGTGCCCAAGACGGCACACGGCGTTCCCGTTTCAACCGCCAACCGCATGGAGCAGCCCGTGGCGCTCAAGTCCAAGCTTCTGCTGATCATCCTCGACGGCGTGCCTTACCGGAACTGGCGCCGGCTGATGGGCAATCTCGAAGGCTGGGTGCAATCGGGCGAGGCGCGCGTCTGGAAGATACGCTCGGTGCTGCCGTCGACCTCGGCCTGCTGCTATGCGTCGATCCACACCGGGGTCTCACCGCAGGTGCACGGGATTCTCTCCAACGAGAACCGGTTCCGCGTCGAGCAGCCCGATATCTTCTCCGAAGTCAGCAAGGCAGGCGGCAAGACGGGGGCGGTGACCCATTCCTACTGGTCGGAATTCTTCCGCGGCTATCCGTTCGACCTGGTCGAGGACATGGAATTCGACGAGCCAGGCGGGCCGATCACGCATGGCCGCTTCCACACCATGACCGGGTACAATCTTCGCAACCAGATGACGCCGAGCGATGTCGACCTGTTCGCGACGCTGACGATGCTGACGAAACGCCATGGCATCGACTACGGCATCCTGCACACCTGCACGCTGGACTCGATGGGACACCGCTTCGGCCACGACTGCCACGAGATGGACCATGCCGTCTATGCGATGGACGGGATGCTGGCCGCCTTCCTGCCGCGCTGGATCGAAGCCGGCTATGAGGTGATCGTCACCGCCGATCACGGCCAGACCGATCGTGGCCATCATGGCGGCCATGACGACGAGATGCAGGATTTCGCGCTGTACTATTTTGGACAAGGTAAGGGTCCGCAGGCCGACACGCTGCTCGACCAGCTGCAGCTGGCGCCGACAGTGCTGAGCCGGCTGGGTGTGGCAATACCGGAGACGATGAAGGCTAAATCTTTCTTGGAGTGAGCGGGCGCGCAGAACTCTTCCCTTCCCCCCTTGTGGGGGAAGGGAAGACCCTGCCTCTGGCAACACTTCCTTACTTCGGTTAGCCTCCGCAAAATTCCTTGGCGGAGGATGAACCTTTTTGGACCGATCAGCGACAGAGCAGACAGGAGCCAGGCGGCTCGACCGGCCATGACGGCAGCGACGGAGACCGATCGCGCTCTCGTCGACCGGGTCGCGAAGGGCGACCGTGCCGCCGTGCGGCTCCTGTTCATGCGTCACCACGCGCGGGTCTACCGCTTCGTGGCGCGCCAGACGGGATCGGAAATGATGGCCGACGATATCGCCAACGAAGTCTTCCTCGAGCTATGGCGCCAGGCGCCCGGCTTCGAAGGGCGTTCCGAAGTCTCGACATGGCTGCTCGGCATCGCCCGTTTCAAGGCGCTGTCCTTTCTGCGCAAGAAGAAGGAAGACTGGATCGACGACGAGGCCGCCGCCGCGGTGCCCGATGGCGCGGACACGCCGGAAGTCGTCACCATGAAGGAAGACAAGGCCGCCGCCCTGCGGCGCTTCGTCGACACCTTGCCCGAAGAGCATCGCGTGGTCATCGATCTTGCCTATTATCACGGACAGTCGGTGAGCGAGATCGGCGAGGTGCTCGACATTCCGGTCGCCACCGTCAAGACCCGGATGTTCTACGCCCGCAAGAAACTCGGCGAGGCCCTCAAGGCCGCCGGTTACGACAGGGGGTGGCCATGAGCGCCGCTGAAAAGATGTCGCGCCGCGACGAAATGGAAACGCTGCTGCCATTCTACCTGAACGGCTCGCTGGAAGGTTCCGACCTGGAAGCGGTCGAGGAGTGGCTGGCCAGCGATCCGGCCGCACTTGCCGCCCTTGGCGAGGCTGAAGCCGAATTCTCCGGCGCCACGGCCGCCAACGAAGCAATCCGGCCGCCGGCCGATGCGCTCAGCCGCTTTGCCAAGGCACTCGACGCCGAGGCCGGGCCTGCGCGCAAGCCGGCAGGATCGTCCTGGCTGGCGCAGGCCTGGGGCCGCTTCATGGCGGTGCCGGTCGGTGTCGCCTGGGCGGCAGCCGCGGTTCTGCTGGCTCTGGTCATGGTGCAGTCGTTTGTCGAACCCGGCGGCAAGGGCAATGATTTCGAGATTGCCGGCGCGCAAGACGATCCGGCGAAAATGCCGTTCGCCCTGGTCAAGTTCAAGCCGGATGCCAAGATGTCGGACATTTCCGCCTTCCTCGGCAGCAACGGGCTGAAGATCATCGGCGGACCGACCGCCGACGGCGTGTTCCGGCTTGGCATTCCGGCCGCGACAGCTGCCGACTACAACAAGCAAATCGGCCTTGTTGCCGCCCAGGCTTTCACGGAAACTGTGATCGAGGGAAGGAAACCCGTTGATGGCGGCTGAGGCGGTCATTCGATTTGCGGCAGTGCTTGCGACGGCGATGGCAATCGTCGTGCCCGCGTCGGCGCAGACCAACGACCCCAATCCAGACCAGACGAAAATCGACTGCCGCAACGGGACCAACGCGGCGGGCGCCGATTGCGCCAAGGATGGCAATGACACAAAGAGCGGATCGGACGCAGGCCAATCCGGCGCGGTCTTCCTGCCGGCGCTGATCGTCGACCTGTTTCCCAACCCGGCGGCGTCTCCAACACCGGTACCGACGCCCCGGCCGGCGCCCGCAACGCCGCCGGCCGATACTCAAGCCGGCCCCCCGCCCGGTGGCCCGATCGTCTCGCCGACCGATCTTATTGCCGTTCAGCCGCCGCGCGCGGTGGTTGGCGATTTCGTGCCCGACGAGGTGCTGGTGACCGTCGACGGCGATGCCGGCGCTGTCCAGCAGATCGCCGCCTCCTTCGGCCTGCAGGTGCGCTCGCAGCGCCAGTCGCTTCTGCTTGGCACCACGCTGGTGCGCTTCGGCATTCCCGACGGCCGGCCCGTCGGCGTCGTGCTGGCGCAACTGGCCGCCGACGGCCGCACCCAGCGGCGCGAGCCCAACCATGTCTATTCGCTGCAGCAGGCCGCCGGCATCGTCAACTATGCGTTCGATCGTATCGCGCTCGATGCCAAGCAGGCGAGCGGCGAAAACGTCCGCATCGCGGTGATCGACACTGGCATCGACGACACCAACCCGGCGCTGTCGGGCGTCATTGCCGGGCAGTTCGACGCCATGCCCGACGTGCCGATCGAAAAGCGCGATCACGGCACGTCGATCGACGGGCTGATCGCCGGCGTCGGCGTGCTGGAAGGCATGGCGCCGGGCGCAAAGATCTATCACGCCCGCGCCTTCGAGGGCGGCAAGTCGACCATGGACGTCATCCTGTCGGCGCTCGACTGGGCGGCGGAACAGGACGTGCGCATCATCAATATGAGCTTCGTCGGGCCGAAGAACGATTTGCTCGGCGTCGCCTGCCGCAATGCCCGCGCACTCGGCATGGTGCTGGTCGCCGCAGCCGGCAACAACGGGCCGAAGGCGCCCTATGGCTATCCGGCGGCTTTCGATGGTGTCATCGCAGTCACCGCCACTGATGCCAAGGACGGGCTGATGCCGCAGGCCAATCGCGGCGCCTATGTCTTCATCTCGGCGCCCGGCGTCGAGATGGTGGCGCCGAGCGGCGGCGGTTCGGACGTGGTCACCGGCACCTCGTTTGCGGCGGCGATCGTGAGCGGCGCCATCGCCAATCTCATCCATGCCGCGCCCGATCGCTCGGCCGACGACATCGAGAAGGCGCTCGCGGCGACGGCCAGGGATCTCGGCCCCAAGGGACGCGACGATGATTTCGGCTACGGTCTGCTGGACATCAGGGCGGCGGCGAGGGAATAAGGTCAGTCAAAGTGGGTTTGGGTCAAAACTCTATCAAGTGACTGCCGTCAATGGCTGAGATGGGTGGGCAGCGGAAGCCCGAGGCTGGCACCGAGCAGCAACTACATTAACCAGAAACAGTCATCCGCCACCGTTGTCGAATGACCGGGATGAGGCCGGAAACTGACGGTCGGCTTTCAACTGTTAAAGGGGTGGAAGCGGACTTTCAGAACTTGGGGAGCATCGACGCGATCTGACCCATTCCGGTCATTCCCAGAGCATTTCGGCGTCTCCAAAGCGGACACTCAAACCAAGCCGGCGCTGATGACCTAAGCGGACATCTTGTCGAGAGAGCATTCCGTTCAGATTCGTGGGTGGAAGGTCCGGCGCGTTGCCATTCCGAGTAACACCGCCCCTCTAGCTGTGCCGTAACACGGTCGCGCACACTCGCGTCCGAAGCAGGACTAGAATAGGCTGGAGCCAAAGCCGCTTGGACCGACCAGGGAAGGCGCAGGGCACGTATGGAGCGACGGCTTACAGCAATACTTGCTGCCGACGTGGTTGGTTACAGCCGCCTCATGGGCGAGGACGAGGTAGGAACGCTTGAGGGACTGAAGAGCTGCCGTCGCGAACTGATCGACCCCGAGATCAAGAAACACCACGGCCGCATAATCAAGCTAATGGGCGACGGCGCGCTCGTCGAGTTCGCCAGCGTCGTCGATGCCGTCCAGTGTGCTGCTGTGATCCAGCGCCGGATGGTCGACCGCAACAAGGGTATCCCCGAAGCCCGGCAGCTCCGGTTTCGCATCGGCGTCAATCTCGGCGACGTCATCGTAGAGGGCGACGACATCTATGGAGATGGCGTGAATATCGCGGCGCGCCTGGAAGCGATGGCCGAGCCAGGCGGTGTTTGCATCTCCGGGACGGCGTTCGATCACGCGGTGCACAAAGTGGATGTCGGCTTTGCGGATCTCGGAGGGCAGCGCCTCAAAAATATCGCCGATTCGGTTCGCGCCTATCGGGTTCTGCTCGATCCCGGAGACGCGGGGAAGATCTTAGCGGCGCCAAGCCGGCCAGGTTCCCCCATCATGATTTTGGCAGGAGTAGCAGCGCTGCTCGTCGTCTTGCTTGCAGGCATTTTTGCATGGCAATGGCAAAAACTCTCCGCGCTCGAAAAGCCCTCCATTGCAGTACTGCCGTTTACGAACCTGAGCGGCGATCCTGGCCAGGACTATTTTGCCGACGGCATCACTGAAGATTTGATCACCGATCTTGCGAAGCTTTCCGGGCTCGATGTGATCGCCCGTAACTCCGTCTTCGCCTACAAAGGAACCTCCCCCGTTTTGGCAGATATTGGGCGTGACCTTGGCGTGCAATTTGTCGTTGACGGCAGCGTGAGGCGGACCGGCGATCAAATCCGCCTCAACGCGCAGCTCATCGATATCGCCACTGGCGACAATCTATGGGCTAATCGGTTCAATCGCGGCATCGCGGACGTGTTTGCGGTCCAGGACGAGATGAGCCGGGAAATCGCCAAGGCGCTTGGCGTCCAAGCTTCGGCAGCCGAGAGAGAGCGAATGGCACGCCCGCCGACTGCAAATCTCGAAGCCTATGATACCTACCTCCGTGCGGAGCGGGAGGCGCGCACCGGTCGAGGCGACGGATTGCGCGAGGCGCTTGCGCTGTATGAGAAGGCGCAGAAGCTCGACCCCACCTTCGCCGAGGCCTTTGCCGCCGACGCACGGCTGAGTGTCTATCTTTGGCGGACTGCCTCCGATGATATCATTCAGAGCGCGCTTGCGCGAAAGAGAGCATATGAGAAGGCAAGCCGTGCTTTGGAGCTCGATTCGGATTTTTCATCGCCCTACGCCGTTCTCGGGATTATGCAGGTCATGGATCGCCGCTATGAAGATGCGATCACCTCGGCGGAGCGTGCTGTCGCATTAGGCTCCGGAGACGCTGCGACGGAAATTGCCGTTGGTTATATCCAGCTGTTCGCCGGCAACCATAACAAAGCGGCATTGGCGGTCGAGACGGCATTGAAACTTGATCCCAATCTGGCTCCGATAGACCGGGAGGTTGTCGGGGTTGTCTTGCTTTTGCTCGGGGACATCAGGAAAGCCATTGAGACTCTCGAGCGCGCTCGCGACGATGCTCCAGAGGCGGGCAGCCTGAGGATTCTGCTCGCAGCGGCCTATGCCCGCGCCGGCCGCACAGAGGACGCCAAAGCGGCGATTGCGGACGGCCTCCGGCTGGTGACGAAGACCGAATCCTTGGCTCGACTGCGGTCGTTGGACGCGTTTCGGAATCACTATGCCCATCTTCGCAACGCTGAAGATTTGGCACCGCTCATCGACGCCCTCCGTCTGGCAGGACTTCCCGAATGGCCGTTCGGCTTCACCGCCGACGAACAGGACCGGTTGAACGGTGCGGAAATCGCATCTTTTGTTGTTGGCAAGACCTTGAAAGGCAACCTCGAACCGGACGGGCTTCCAGCCATTATGCAGATAGAACAGGACGGCACGGCAGTCTTCCGAACGATGACACGAATGCTCACCGAGAGGGTCTACGTCGATCGCGACCTCTTATGTGAGCATAGCGAAAATATGTTTGGGCGGCCCATCTGTGGTCCCGTCTACAGACGCAGGGACGCTGCCGGCAACGGGTATTCGTATGTCAATACAGGTATGGTGTTTCACTTCGTGACAGTGAATTGAGCTCGCAAGACTCAGGGGTTATTGATCAAGTTCCAATCCGGCACATCGACTGCCAACTTTGCTTCGACGATCGGCCATTTTGCATCGCCCTTCGGAACAAGATCATCGGCATTGTCCGCAAAGGCGGCCGCGTTCCCTTCGTCGTAGATCAAGTAGAGCTTGCCATCGATGATCTTGAATGCTTCCGGATCGACATTGACGGTGACGGATTCGTGGAGTGCGACCTCGCCCGCGCAGTAACCACCGTATTGAGGAGCGTATTTGGCAGGTTCGCTCATGAACATTTCCTTGTGTTCCTTGCTGGCGAAATGCCACGGCGTGCCAAGCCACTCATAGGAAAAGTCTTCGGAACCCTTCACGGCCTTGCCATCGGTGAAATAAGCGACCGTGTCGTAGCCCATGATCGCCACTCCGCCGAAGTAGCCGGTATTCACCGAGTCGGCCAAGGCAGAGCCTGCACCGGCCATCAAGGTGAGCGCACATATGACTGCCGACGCCGAATTGGAAACCAGTCTAGTCGATCTGTTCATCTGCGTTCTCCGTTCAATCGTGGATAGCTTCGCACTTCGCAGCGTTCGCTTCGCCAAGGACGTTCGCCTGGCACGTCGCGCCATGCCGTTTGAATAGTTTTATGATGTCGGTATTGCCTTTCCAGAACGCGCGGGTAATCGGCATGTAGCCATGACCCTCGGCATGGTTCACATCCGCACCTTGCGCAATGAGGAATTCTGCGAGTTCTACATGGTTTTCCTCACCCGCTATCACCAAGGGTGTGACCCCAGACTTGTTAGCCGAGTCTTCGAGCACCGCCCCCTGTTCGAGCAACAGCTTGGCGACTGGGAGACTTCCAGAAAAGGCAGCCGCGTGGAGGGGGGTAAACCCACCGGAATTGCGCGCCATGACGTCGGCGCCCTTGCTCAGCAGGAATTCCGCAATGGGAAGCTGATCGTCGAGAGCAGCAGCGATGAGGAGCGTTGCCTGGTCGCGTGCCCGGCTGTCGACGTCGGCACCGCCCGCCAAGGCTTGCTCCACGGCATTCTTGTCGCCGGCGGTGATGGAGTCGAACAACGGCTCACCTGCGACTACTCTTGTAGCCGCCAATACCAGCATAGTAAGTGCCAGCAGTCCGCGCATCATGTAGAATAGCATATTAGCTTCGACTTATTCAAGCTGCATTAGGCTCGTCGGGGCAAATGCCGGGGGACAGCGCGGCCGGATGTCTGCTTCCGGTCGGTCACGTGGCCCACTTCAACGGCTGGCTTGAGGCGCGTAGCGGCCACTAGCGTCGTGGAAGACGGACGTAGGCTTTGGGTCGAGCGCGATCGCTACAGGTGATTAAGTTCGGACCTCAGCCAGGCGCCCCTGCCACCGATCCCCGGACCACCAGGTCGACCGGCCAGACCTCGCCTCGCGCCCCCTCCTCCAGTCCTGAAATCCGCGCCGCCAGCCGCTCGGCGACACGGGCGCCGGCGAGACGGATCGATGAACGCGTCGTCGACAGCGGCACCGAGAAATTCTCCGGCCTCAGCCAGGGGAAGACGTCGTCATGGGCGATCAGCGAGACATCGCCGGGAATGCTCAGGCCGAGGTCGCGCACCGCGCGCACGACGCCCAGCGCCATGATCAGGCTGGAGCAGGCGATCGCCGTCGGCGCGTCGTCCTCTTCCAGCAAACGCCTGGTGGCGCGATAGCCGTTCTCCTCGGTCATATCGACCGAGCAGACATGGCGTTCGCTCAATGACAGTCCGCTCGCGGCGAGCGCCCGGCGCACGCCGCGTTCGCGATGGATGGCGAAGGTCTCGCGGTCGTCACCGTTGATCAGCGCCAGCCGCCGATGACCGAGCTGGATCAGCAGCCTGGCCGCCTCGTGGAAGGCGCCCTCATTGTCGATGTCGGTAAAAGCATAGTCGAAGTCGAAGCCCTCACTGCGGCCATGGACGATGAAGGGAATGCCGAGCGTGTTGACCAGCGCCACGCGTCGGTCAACGGGCCTTGGAGAGGAGATATAAACAGCGTCGACCTGCCGGTTGGCGACGATGCGCCGGTAGGTCGTCTCCTGGTCGTCGGCGTCGGCCGGCGACAGCACAAGGTCAAGCTCGTGCGAGCGGGCATAGTCACCAAGGCCGGACAGGAACTCGACGAAATGCGGATCGATGTCGACCGACGCACCGGTCGGCAGGACATAGCCGATCATGCCGGTCTTGCCGGTCGCCAGCCGGCGCGCGCTCGGATTGGGACGATAGCCATGGCGCTTGGCGGCATCCATGACACGCCTGCGCGTCTCCTCGTTGACCTCGGGATAGCCGTTCAGCGCACGGCTTACCGTGGTTTGCGAAAGTGCCAGCATATGGGCGAGCTGCTTGAGGTTCACGAAAGGTCTCCATTCCCTCAAAGCGCTTTTAAATTGAATCGACCCAAGTGCCAGCGGGGCCGAGCCATACCAAGCCGAACCATAGACGCGGTTCGGGCGTGTTTGAAACAAAAACTGCTGCTGCATCGCCATAATAGTATGTTGCAGCGCACTTTCGGGGGCGCAAATGCGCGAACCTAAATCGATTAATCCGCCGGCCTCTTGACTTCCCAGCAATTCAATGGCGTGATCGAAAAAGCCAAAGCGCTTTGGAAGACTCTTCGAAAGGTTGCGGTTCCTTTCCGACTGAGTCACAGTCCTGCGGCGTCGGCGGGCGGAATGGAGGTTCCGTCCGGTGTGTGAGACCCACTGGGAGGAATACCGATGAAGAAAATGCTTTTGCTGGGTGCTGCGTTTGCCACGTTCGCCCTGAACGCGCCCGCGCAGGCCGAACTGAAGTTCAAGCCCGGCGAAGACAAGCGCTTCAACTGGGCGAACTACGAAGAGCTCAAGAAAGTCGACCTCAAGGGTGAGACGCTGTCGATCTTCGGACCGTGGCGCGGCGAGGACGAAGGCCTGGTGCGCGGCGTTCTCGACTATTTCTCGGAAGCCACCGGCGTCGAGATCAAATACTCCTCCTCGGAGAATTACGAGCAGCAGATCGTCATCGATACGCAGGCCGGCAGCCCGCCGAACATCGCCGTGCTGCCGCAGCCGGGCCTCATTCAGGACCTGGCGTCGAAGGGCCTTTTGACGCCGCTCGGTGACGACACCGCCAAATGGGTCAAGGACAATTACGGTGCCGGCCAGTCATGGGTCGATCTCGGCACCTTCAAGGACAAGGACGGCAAGCCGGGCTTCTTCGCCTTCCCTTACAAGGCCGACGTGAAGTCGCTGGTCTGGTACTCGCCGGACAATTTCGAGGAAGCCGGCTACAAGGTGCCGAAGACGCAGGAAGAACTCGCCGATCTCGAAAAGAAGATCATCGCCGATGGCGGCAAGCCGTGGTGCATCGGCCTCGGCTCCGGCGGCGCCACCGGCTGGCCGGCGACTGACTGGGTCGAAGACCTGATGCTGCGCACCCAGCCTCCGGAGGTCTACGACAAATGGGTGAAGAACGAGATCCCGTTCAACGATCCGGCGGTGGTCAACGCCATCGACATTTTCGGCAAGATCGCGACCGACGACAAGATGGTCGACGGCGGCGCCAAGGCGGTTGCGGCGACCGACTTCCGCGACAGCCCGAAGGGCCTCTTTTCGGTGCCGCCGAAATGCTACCTGCACCACCAGGCATCGTTCATTCCGACCTTCTTCCCGGAAGGCACCAAGGTCGGCCAGGACGCGGACTTCTTCTACTTCCCCCCCTATGCCTCCAAGCCTGAACTGGGCACGCCCGTGCTCGGCGCCGGTACGCTGGCGATGATCACCAAGGACAGCAAGAGTGCGCGCGCGTTCATCGAATTCCTGAAGATGCCGCTCGCCCACGAGATCTGGATGGCCGAAGGCGGCTTCGTGACGCCGCTCAAGTCGGTCAACAAGGATGCCTATGCCAGCGACGCGCTGAAGAAGCAGGGCGAAATCCTCGCCAATGCCTCGACTTTCCGCTTCGACGGTTCCGACCTGATGCCGGGCAAGATCGGCGCCGGCGCCTTCTGGACCGGCATGATCGACCTGGTCGGCGGCAAGTCGGCGCAGGACGTCGCCACCGACATCCAGAAGAGCTGGGACGCCATCAAGTAGACGGCTGGCACGTAGACGACCAACCATTCTCGCACTGGATCCGGACCGTACTGGCCCGGATCCGACGGCGGCCCGTGCCGCAGCCTTTCGTCATGAGCGCATTGACATGAAGCGCGATCGGCAATGTGCGCAAGCCGCCGATGACGCGCTCCAAACAACTGAATCGGCGCCTGGTCCCCGTCACCAAGGTCATTCCTTGTCGGGTCATGCGCAGGGGGAGAGGGACCCATGGCGGCTCAGATTTTCTCGGCCATAACAGTCATCATCGTCGGCGTCGGCGGTTGCGTCGCCTATTTCTGGGGCGCCAACAAACTGGTCGACCTGATATTCCCGTCACGCGGCGTCGCCGGTGCCGCGGCCATCGACAATCTGCGCCGGCAAGGGCTGGTCAGGCCATGGCTGTTCGTCGGTCCGGCGATGATTATCCTCACCATCTACCTGATCTACCCGGTGGTCGAGACGCTGCGGCTGTCGTTCCTCGATCGCGGCGGCATCAATTTCGTCGGCCTGGCGAACTATGAATGGGCGTTCGGCGATCGCGAGTTCCGCAACTCGATCCTCAACAACATCATCTGGCTGGCGGTCGTGCCCGCCGCCTGCACGTTCCTAGGGCTGATCATCGCCGTGCTCACCGACAAGATCTGGTGGGGCACGATCGCCAAGAGCCTGATCTTCCTGCCGCTGGCGATCTCCTTCGTCGGCGCCAGCGTGATCTGGAAATTCATCTACGAGTATCGGGGCGAGGGCCAGACCCAGATCGGCATCCTCAACGCCATCATCCAGCATTTCGGCGGCCAACCGCAGGTCTGGATATCGCTGCCGTTTTGGAACAATTTCTTCCTGATGATCATCCTGATCTGGATTCAGACCGGCTTTGCCATGGTCATCCTGTCTTCCGCCCTGCGCGGCATTCCCGAAGAAACGCTGGAAGCCGCCGTCATCGACGGCGCCAATCCGTTCCAGATCTTCTGGAAGATCATGGTGCCGCAGATCTGGGGCACCATCGCCGTGGTCTGGACCACGATCACCATTCTGGTGCTCAAAGTGTTCGACATCGTGCTGACCATGACCAACGGCCAGTGGAACAGCCAGGTGCTGGCCAATCTGATGTTCGACTGGATGTTCCGCGGCGGCGGCGATTTCGGCCGCGGCGCCACCATCGCCATCATCATCATGATTGCCGTCATCCCGATCATGGTCTGGAACATCCGCCAGGCGAACAAAGAGACGGGAGAACATTGAGATGGCCGTCGCGACCGGAAATTCCTTCGCCAGCCGCTTTGGCGTCCACATCGCCGTGCTCATCTTCGTCGCAATCTGGACCATACCGACGCTCGGCATCCTGGTTTCGTCGCTGCGCGACAAGAACCAGATCATCGCCTCGGGCTGGTGGAACTCGTTCGCCAGTTCCACCCAGACGGAAGCCGGCCGGCTGCCGCCCGCCTCGGCGCAAGTCGAGAAGGACGGCAAGTTCGTCCTCGAAGGCAATATCTTCGGCGACGGCGCCAAGCGCGACATCAGCGCCTTCGGAGTCAAATCGGCGGCACCGACGCAATATCCCGCCGGCACCACAGCCGATCTCGGCGACGGCATGACCTTGCAGCTCAATGCCGACGGCAGCTTCATCATGCAGTCCCCGAAAGCGTTCGAAGGCGATCGCGGCCAGCGCGTCTATTATGCTTCGTCGGCGCCGCCGAAATTCACCACCGACAATTACAGAACCGTGCTGTTCTCCGAAGGCATCGGACGGTCATTCATGAATTCTCTGACCGTCACCATTCCGGCTACCGTCATCCCGATCCTGATCGCCGCCTTTGCCGCTTATGCGCTGGCCTGGATGCGGTTTCCCGGCCGGGCGTTGCTGATCGCGGTCATCATCGGCCTGCTGGTGGTGCCGTTGCAGATGTCGCTGATCCCGTTGTTGAAACTCTATAATGGTGTCGGCGCTTTCTTCGGCATGCCGTCGAAGACCTATCTCGGCATCTGGCTGGCGCATACCGGCTTCGGCCTGCCCTTCGCCATCTACCTGCTGCGCAGCTACATTGCGGGCCTGCCGCGCGAAATCATGGAATCGGCGCGCATCGACGGCGCCAGCGATTTCGAGATCTTCGTCAAGATCGTCTTGCCGCTGTCGTTCCCGGTGCTGGCTTCGTTTGCCATCTTCCAGTTCCTGTGGGTATGGAACGATCTGCTGGTGGCGATGGTTTTCCTCGGTACAGAGGCAGACCAGATCGTGCTGACCGCCAAGCTCAACGCGCTGTTGGGCTCACGCGGCGGCGACTGGGAGATTCTGACGACATCGGCTTTCGTGACCATCATTGTGCCGCTGATCGTGTTCTTTTCGCTGCAGCGCTATTTTGTCCGCGGGCTGCTTGCCGGCTCGGTGAAAGGAGGCTGAGACGATGCAATCCGCTTTGAAGGCCAGCTCGAAGCCTGACCTCGCCATCGATCGCGACTGGTGGCGAGGCGCCGTGATCTACCAGATCTATCCGCGCAGCTACCAGGACTCGAACGGCGACGGCATCGGCGATCTCAAGGGCATCATAGGCCGCCTCCCCTACATCGCCGCACTCGGCGCGGATGCCATCTGGATTTCACCGTTCTTCAAGTCGCCGATGAAGGATTTCGGCTATGACGTGACGGATTACTGCGATGTCGATCCGATGTTCGGCACGCTGGCCGACTTCGACGCGCTGACCGCCGAGGCACACAGGCTGGGCTTGAAGGTGATGATCGACGAGGTGTTGTCGCACACCGCCGATAACCACCCATGGTTCAAGGAAAGCCGGTCGAGCCGCAGCAACCCGAAAGCCGATTGGTACGTCTGGGCAGACGCCAGGCCGGACGGCACGCCGCCCAACAACTGGCTGTCGATCTTCGGCGGCTCGGCGTGGCAATGGGACACCAGCCGCCAGCAATATTACATGCACAATTTCCTGGCCGAACAGCCCGACCTCAACTTTCACAACCACGAGGTCCAGGACGCGTTGCTCGACGTCACCCGCTTCTGGCTGGAGCGCGGCGTCGATGGTTTCCGGCTCGATACCATCAATTTCTATTTCCACAGCCAGGGCCTGGAAAACAATCCGCCGCTGCCGCCGGAAGAGCGCAACGACCAGACCGCGCCGGCGGTCAACCCCTACAACTACCAGGACCATCTCTACGACAAGAGCCGGCCCGAGAACCTCGGCTTCCTCGAACGGTTCCGTGCCCTGCTCGATGAGTATCCGGCAACCGCAGCGGTCGGCGAGGTCGGCGATTCGCAGCGCGGGCTTGAAGTGGTTGCCGCCTACACCGCAGGCGGCAAGCGCGTGCACATGTGCTACTCCTTCGATTTCCTGGCGCCGGAAAAGATCAGCGCGGGCAAGGTCCGCTCGGTGCTGGAATCCTTCGGCAAAGTCGCCAGCGACGGCTGGTCGTGCTGGGCCTTCTCCAACCACGACGTGATGCGCCCGGCCTCGCGCTGGGCCGCCAATGAGGCCGACCCGACCGCCTACCTCAAGGTCATCTCGGCGCTGCTGATGTCGTTGCGCGGTTCGGTCTGCATCTACCAGGGCGAGGAGCTTGGGCTCGGTGAGGCAGAGCTGCGGTTCGAGGATCTGCAGGATCCCTATGGCATCCGCTTCTGGCCGGAATTCAAGGGCCGCGACGGCTGCCGCACGCCAATGGTGTGGGATGGCAGCGCCAAGAATGGCGGCTTCTCCCAGGCAAAGCCCTGGCTGCCGGTGCCGGCCAAGCATCTGGCGCAAGCGGTCAATGTCCAGCAGGGCGACGAGGCTTCGCTGCTCGAGCACTACCGGCGCTTTCTCACCTTCCGGCGTGCCCATCCGGCGCTCGCCAAGGGCGACATCACCTTCATCGAAAGTGAGGACGACACCGTCGCCTTCACGCGCCGCGCAGGCAACGAGCAGATCGTCTGCGTCTTCAATCTGGGAGCCGGGCCGGCCAAGGTTGACCTTGGCGGCCGATCGCTGCAACCTCTGCCCGGGCACGGATTTTCGGGGCAGGCGAACAGCGGTTCCATCGAGCTTGGCGGCTACGGCGCCTGGTTCGGGCGTCTCGACTGAATTCCAATCACTGGAGGAAACCAAATGGCCGATGTCACGCTAAGACAAGTGAAGAAGTCCTACGGCAATCTGAACATTCTCCACGGCATCGACCTCGATATTAAATCGGGCGAGTTCATCGTCTTCGTCGGCCCGTCGGGCTGCGGCAAGTCGACATTGCTGAGATCGATCGCCGGGCTCGAGGAAATCACCTCCGGCGAGCTTAGAATAGCCGGCGAAGTGGTGAACGACGTGCCGCCGTCGAAGCGCGGCATCGCCATGGTGTTCCAGTCCTACGCGCTCTACCCGCACATGACCGTCTACGACAACATGGCGTTCTCGATGAAGATCGGCAAAGAGAACAAGGCCGAGATCGACCGCCGCGTGCGTCAGGCCGCCGAGATCCTGCAGCTGACCAAATATCTCGACCGCCTGCCCAAGGCGATGTCGGGCGGCCAGCGCCAGCGCGTCGCCATCGGCCGGGCCATCGTGCGCAATCCGAAGGTGTTCCTGTTCGACGAGCCGCTTTCGAACCTTGATGCGGCGCTGCGAGTCGCCACCCGCATCGAAATCGCCAAGCTCAAGGAATCGATGCCCAACACGACCATGATCTACGTCACCCACGACCAGGTCGAGGCGATGACGCTCGCCGACCGCATCGTGGTGCTCAAGGACGGCCATATCGAGCAGGTCGGCACGCCGATGGACCTCTACAAGAAGCCCGGCAATCTGTTCGTTGCGCAATTCATCGGCTCGCCGGCCATGAATATCCTGCCCGCAACCATCGACAAATCAGGCAATCCGACCGTCGTCAGCCATGTCGGCGGACGCAAGGCAACCGTGCCGATCGCGACGCCGGCTTCGGCGAAGGGCGCTGCGGTTAGTTTCGGCGTGCGGCCGGAGGACCTGATCATCGCCAGCGGCGCGGACTATCTGTTCGAGGGGACGGTCGACTATGTCGAGCAGCTCGGCGAGGTTCAGCTGGTCTATGTCGACATCGGTCGCGCCGACCTCCCGCTGGTGACCAAGCTGCCCGGCAATGTTGAGGTCAAGCGCGGTTCGACATTGCGGCTGAGCGCCAATGGCGAGGACCTGCATCTCTTCGACGCTGACGGACGGTCGTTTGCCCTTCATGAGGCTGAAGCGAAGGCGGCCTGAGGCAGAACCGCGTCTTGGACAAAAAAGAGCAGCGGGCCAGGCCCGCCGCTCTTTTTTTGAAGATCAGCTTCGACTGTTAACGGCCGAAGAGATTCCGGTCGCTGCCCTGAGGAGCGGACTTCTCTACGTCGCCCGACGAATTGAGCAGCTTCTCGACGAGGCCACCGCTGTTGCGGACCGAGTTCGTATGCGCGCTGTCAACCGAAGTAACCGCAGGCTGGTTGGCGCCGTTGGAGCCAAAGTTGTCGCTGCCGGCGAAGGCACTGCCGGTGATGGCCAGAACGGCGGCGGCAGCAATAAGGATCTTGTTCATTTTAGTCTCCTGAATTCTGGATTTCGCCAGACGGCAGACACAGCTGCCGTCGCTTGCGAAATTGGTTTTAGCGACCGAAGAGGTTACGGTCGCTGCCCTGAGCGGGTGTCTGGGCAGCCGGTTCCGAGGTCTTGGTGGAAGCCGTGTACGACTGGTCCACAGCGGCGGCAGGCTGGTTGGCGCCGTTCGAACCGTAGTTGTCGCTGCCCGCGAAAGCGCTGCCGGAGATGGCCAGAACGGCGGCGGCAGCAATGAGGATCTTGTTCATCTTAAATACTCCTGAATGTCTGAATTTCGAATGTCTGAATTTCGAATGTCTGAATTTCGCCAGGGCAGCGGGCGAGCCCGCCGTCGACTGGGAATCGGCTGTTAGTTGTTGCCGAAGAGGTTGTGGTCAGCACCCTGGGCAGGCGCCTGAGCAGCCGGTTCCGACTTCTTGGTCGAAGCGGTGTACGAGCTGTCGACAGCAGTGGCTGCCGCGGCGTTCGAACCGTAGTGGTCGCTACCAGCGAAGGCGCTGCCGGAAATGGCCAGAAGGGCTGCGGCAGTGAGAATGATCTTTTTCATTTTTGTACTCCAGTATCGTCTTTTTCCGTCCGTCTAGCGGCGTGTCTTGGAAATGAAATCGCGTCGTTCGGACAGCCCCGATGTGGGAGGGCAACCCCGCCTTTTCCAATCACGAAGTTGTTCCGTGTGGACCATGAATCCACACCTTGAAATTGTGCCAGGGGAATCTAGAGAGGCATTTTTCCTCTCTATATCAGCATGTTAAGTTTAACCATCCGATGGATCACTGACTGTTTCAAAGGCCCGGCGTTCACACCGTCCTGCACGCACCGTCAACAGAAACGAACCGTTCGGTTCGATTTTAGGTCAAGCTAATAGTCACTTTTCGAAACCGTTAACCTTTTTTGACCCCGCCAAGGGTCGGATTCGGGAAGATCGCAGCCGGCAAGTGGCCGCCCGGGAGGCGGGATTTCGGCCCCAGACGATCTGCGGTGACGTTTCGCATGCCGTGTCGCGCCGCATGGATACGATGTCGTTTTCATGCCGACGGCGCGCCAGCGATCGTGGTTAGATCATACCCATCTCAGGTGCCGCTTCGTGACGACGAGGCGGAGAATTGGGAAGCCGGTCAGAATCCGGCGCTGCCCCCGCAACGGTGGTGGAGTTCAAGTCGCAACGGGAGACCACTGGGCAACTGCCTGGGAAGGTGTCGCGATGGTCCGCAAGGACAACTCCAGAGCCCGGAAACCAGCCCGAGATTTTTAGACTCGACTGATCGCGGTGGGCGGTCAAGAGGTGGATAGCGCATGTCCGGCACCTAGCCGGCCTGGGTTTCAATCCTTCCTCCATCACCACCAGTTCAGTCCTTAGAAACGAGGACAGGACATGGATACCCGCAACGACATGCTGAGGCTCCTGAAGGGGCGCCGGCAAGGCTTTTCGCTGGAGCAGCCCTTCTACACCGATCCAGACTACTTCAAGCTCGACATGGAGCTGATCTGGTATCGCGACTGGCTGTTCATCGGCCATGATTGCGAACTGCCGAAGCCGGGCAGCTACATCACCGTGCAGATCGGCGACTATCCGGTCGTCCTTGTCCGCGACCAGCAAGGCAAGATCAACGCCTTCCACAATTCCTGCCGCCATCGCGGCAGCCGCGTGTGCAACGCGGAAAAGGGTACGGCGGCAAAGCTCGTCTGCCCCTATCATCAGTGGACCTATGAGCTGGACGGCCGCCTGCTGTTTGCCCGCCAGATGGCCGACGGTTTCGACAAGAGTGATTTCGGCCTGAAGCCGGTCGCCTGCGAGAGCGTCGGCGGCTACATCTTCATCTGCCTGGCCAAGGAGCCGGCGGATTTCGCGCCGATGCGGGCGATGATCGAACCTTATCTTTTGCCGCACCGTTTGCGTGAGGCAAAGATCGCCTTTGAGAGCACGATCATCGAGAAGGGCAACTGGAAGCTGGTCTGGGAAAACAACCGCGAGTGCTACCACTGCGTCGCCAATCACCCCGAACTGTGCAAGACCTTCCCCGAGGCTCCGACCGTGACCGGCGTCCAAGGCGCCGACAGCGACCCTGAAATGGTCGCGCACTGGGCCAGATGCGAGGCATCAGGCTTGCCGAGCAAATTCCGCATCGATCCGGCAGGGCAGTACCGCGCCACCCGCGCGCCGCTGCTGCGCGATGCCGTCAGCTACACCATGACGGGAAAACGGGCGGTGAAGAAGAACCTGTCCGACAGCGTTTCAACCGACCGCATCGGCTCCTTGCTGCTTTATCATTATCCGACAACCTGGAACCATATCCTCGGCGACCATGCCGTCACCTTCCGCGTGCTGCCGATCAGTGCCACGGAAACCGCGGTGACGACGAAATGGCTCGTCCACAAGGATGCGGTCGAAGGCGTCGACTACGACCTCGCTGAGCTCACCCATGTCTGGACCGAGACCAACGACCAGGACCGCCGCATCGTCGAGGAAAACGCCTTCGGCATCCTGTCGCCGGCCTACGAACCAGGCCCCTATTCGGAGCTGCATGAGGGCGGCGTGATCCAGTTCGTCGAGTGGTACGCGTCGTTCATCGGGCCGCGCCTTGCCGAAGGCGGCCGGCCGGCCCTGCGCAGCGTCGCCTAGCTCAGGGGACAAGAGGATGAATGCGATGACGGACCTTGGCCTCTATCGCCATCTCGACCAGATGACGCCCTGGAACGACCGGCTGCAGGTGCTGGAAGTGATCGGCGTCAGCGACGAAGCGCCGGACGTGAAGACCTTCACCTTCCGCTCCGACAACCAGACCTGGTTCCGCTACAAGCCGGGCCAGTTCGTGACGCTGGAACTGCCGACATCGGACGGGCCGCTGATGCGCACCTACACGCTGTCGTCCTCGCCGTCGCGGCCGTTCTCGATCGCGGTGACGGTCAAGGCACAGGCGGGCAGCACCGGTACGCGCTGGATGTTCGACCATCTGACGCCCGGTTCGCACGTCAAGGCCTACGGGCCGACCGGCGACTTCTCGCTGCATAGCCACCCGGCGGCCAAATATCTGTTCATTTCGGCGGGCTCCGGCGTGACGCCGATGATGTCGATGCTGCGCTGGTTGAACGACTGTGCGCCATGGACAGATGTCGGCTTCGTCAACTGTGCGCGCCGCCCGGAAGAGATCATTTTCCGCAAGGAACTCGAGCTGCTCGGCAGCCGCATGCCCGGCCTGTCGCTCGGCTTCATGATCGAAGAGCGGTCGAGCCGCGAGGGCTGGTTCGGCCATATGGGCCGCATCGACGCGATCCGGCTGCCATTGCTGGCGCCCGATTTCCGCGAGCGCGAGATTTTCTGCTGCGGCCCCGATCCCTTCATGCGCGCCGTGCGCGGCATGCTGGACGCCGCCGGCTTCGACATGGCGAAATACCATCAGGAAAGCTTTGCTGCGCCTGCCGTGGAGGAAATCCCGGCGCCGTTCTCGCCGCCGGCGGAAGACGGCGTGGCTGCTGCTGTCGAGGCCGTCACACCAATCCGGTTCTCGCTTTCCGATGTCGATGCCGAATGCGTCGCCGGCCAGACCGTGCTGCAGACGGCACGCGCCTCTGGGGTGCGGATTCCCGCCGCCTGCGAGTTCGGCCTGTGCGGCACCTGCAAGGTAAGGAAGGTCGCCGGCGATGTCGAGATGAGTCACAATGGCGGCATCCTCGATCACGAAATCGAGGACGGCTTTATCCTCGCCTGTTGCTCGAAGCCGCTTTCTGCGCTTGAAATCGAAGCGTGACCGGCTGCGCTCGCCCCCAAGCCTGCGCCATCTTGCCAAAAACCCTGCAAATGGTTAGACGCCTGCAACGGTGGGGTTGACCGTAAGGCCCGAAGATCATCTCCGCGGCCTGCTCGGCGGGGAGCAAACATGCGACAATCCGGCATCTATGCCATTGCCAGCAAGGATATCGTCTTTGAATCCTTCGACGGCGAAGCCGTCGTTCTTGACCTGACCACGGGCAAATATTTCGGCTTCTCTGATTCAGGCAGCAGACTTTGGGATGCACTGTCGTCCGGCGTGCCTGCCTCCGAACTGGTCGGCGCCACGACCGGCATTGGCGCCCTCGATGCCGCCGCGATTGACGGCTTTGTTTCACAATTGCTCGAATTCGGTTTGCTGGCGGCCGTAACCGATGGCGTGGCAAGACCGGCTCCAAGCGAATTGCTGGCTCAGCTCGCCGCTGCCAGAGAGCCCCTCAAGGTCGACATCCATGACGATCTCGCCGATCTCATTGTCGTCGATCCCATCCACGAGGTCGAGGAGCCCCTCGGCTGGCCCGCGGTGAAGCAGGCCAACTGAAGCGCCCATCAGGTTCTCGTTGCCGGACAGCTCCGGAACAGGCAGACCCATGCCGAACGTCACTCTCGAAAACTTGGTTGACTACGCACGCCATGTCCTGGCGCAAGCAGAGAGCAGCGCCGCGCATTATCCGCTGACCTGCAAGGTGGGCTTGCCGCATCTGGATCTGACCGCGCATGTCAGCGCCGGCGCATTGGCGGATGCCATCGCTCATGGCTTTGTCCCTGCTCCGGGCAACCGAACGCCTGCCGATATCTGCCGCGTCTTCGTCGCACATCCCGGCATAGACGGCATCGCGGCACCGGTCAGTTGGGGCCAGGGGCCCTTCACGCAGCATGGCTTCGCCACCCGGCTGGCGGAGGCCGGATTGCGCGGCAACCATTTTCACGACCTGGATTTCTGGCAGTTCTATGATCCGCAACGTCGCGTTGGGGTGCAGTTGATGGCTTCGGCCGATGCCTTTCCACCGTGGGAGCCGGGAGCGCCGCTGCGCCCCTTCCTCCATTGGGAATATGCGGCGCGCGGCATGCGCCTTGCCCATGCCGGCACGCTCGGGGCCAATGGCAAGGGCGTGCTGTTGGCCGGCGCGGGCGGGGCCGGGAAATCCGGAACCGTCGCCGCCGGCCTCCTCAACGGACTGGACAGCGTCGGCGACGACTATGTGCTGGTCGACCTCTCCAACGGGGTGACTGCCCGCCCACTGTTTTCAACACTCAAACAGGATCCCCAGGGGTTCGTTCGGCTTGGGCTGAAGCATCGGCTGAAAGCGCATGGTCCGCTCAACTGGCAAGGCAAGCATGCTTTTCACATTGATGACATCGCGCCTCGGCCGGTGCCCGAAACTCTGGACATCATCGCGCTGCTGGTGCCACATATCGGCGGAGGCGAGGCAAGTTCGATCGTGCCGGTGTCGCGCAGGGATGCCATGATTGCCTTGGCGCCGTCGGGCATAGCGCAGATGCCGGGCGAGCGGGAGAGCGGCTTTCGCTTCTTCAGCGACCTGACCCGCCTGCTGCCGTGCTATCGTCTGTCGCTGGGGACGCAGCCACAGGAGATAGCCGGTACGATTGCCGACTTTCTCACGCGGGGCGCTTCGTGAAACTGAGCGTGATAATGCCCGTCTACAACCGTGAGCGCTATGTCGTTTCGGCATTGCGCTCGCTGGTGCGGCAGCGGGACGCCGCCGATCTCGACATCATCGTCATCGACGACGGCTCGACCGACGGCTCTGCTGAGGCCGTGCGCTCGATGATGCGCGAAAACCCCTGCATCCGACTGTCCCAGCAATCCAACATGGGCGTGGCCAAGGCGCGCAACGCCGGGCTGCGGCAACTGCCGCCGGATGCGGAGTTCGTTTCGTTTCTGGATTCTGACGACATCTCGCTGGCCGGACGGTTCAAGAAGGACCTTGCACGCTTCAGAGCAGACCCCGGACTCGAGCTGACCTATTCGCTGATGACGCTGGTCGAGCGGATTGACGATGAGCGGCTGAAACCGGCAGCCGACAGCCGCACGATGACGCTTCGGGGAATTTCGCTGAGCGCCGCCGTGTTCAGCAGAGGGCTTGTCGACAGGACGGGCGAGTTCGATGAGGATTTCGAGCAGGCTGAGGATACCGACTATCTGCTGCGCGTTTTCGAGGCGGGACCGAACTACGAATTGTTGGACGCGGTCGCGATCTACTACCGACGCCATGCCGGAAATGTCACCAAGGAACATAGCGGCAGGGTCCGCAACCACTTGCGTGCAATCCACAAGTCGATGCGGCGGCGCAAGGCCGATCCGTCACGGCGAGAGGTCCAGGGCATCTTCGAATTGAAGAGTCCCACCGATTGGCGGATGCTATGATGCTCGACACAATCAAGTCGGATCAGCCAAGCCCGCAACGCTGCCGGAGACGCCCATGAAGCTGAGCGTCATCATGCCCGTCTACAATCGCGAACAATTCGTTGGCCTCGCGCTGCGCTCGCTGCTCAGGCAGCGCGAAGACATCGATCTCGACATCATCGTCATCGACGATGGGTCGACCGATGGTTCGGCAGCCGTCGTACGGTCGTTGATCGACGAGGCCCCGTGCATTCGTCTTTTCCAGCAGATCAATGGCGGGGTCACCAAAGCGCGCAATGCCGGGCTGAAGCAGTTGCTGCCGCAGACCCATCTGGTGTCGTTTCTCGATTCGGACGACATCTCCCCGACTGGGCGCTTCAAGGCGGATCTCGCTTGTTTCGGAGAGAATCCTGGCCTCGACCTGACCTATTCGCGCATGACGCTGGTCGACAAGATAGATGGCGAGACGCTGGAACCGGCCGCCGACAGCCACTCCATCACCGTGCGAGGGATCCACCTGTCCGCCGGGATCTTTGCGCGAAACCTCATCGAGCGCACCGGTGGTTTCGACGAGGATTTCAAACAGGCCGAGGACACCGACTATCTGTTGCGTATCTTTGAGAGCCAGACAAAATACGTTATGCCCGATACGGTGGCTCTCTACTACAGGCGTCATCCCGGCAACATGACCAAGGAAGCCGATGTGCCCTTTCGCGAGTTCATGCGCGCCCTTCACAAGTCGATGAAGCGTCGTAAGGCCGACCCCAACTTGCGCCGAGTGGAGGGAATCTTCGACTTCAAGGATCTCGCGCAGTGGCGGTTCCTTTGATGGCAGCCTACGGCGTCGTCATTCCGGCTTTCAACGCGGCCGCCACCATCGGCGCGGCCCTGAACTCCGTCCTGGCCCAGACGGCAAGGGCGGAGGCCGTCGTCGTGGTCGATGACGGTTCGACCGACGATACGGTTGCGGTGATCAATGCGATGAACTTGCCGGTGACGGTGCTGCGACAGGACAATGCCGGACCTGGCAGCGCAACGACCCGTGGCATTGCGGCACTCTCGACGCCGCTCATCGCGACGCTCGATGCCGACGATTTGTGGTTGGCGGACAAGATCGAAAAGCAGCTGGTCCATCTCGACCGTCATCCCGGGACAACGGGCGTCTTTACGCATTGGCGGACGTTTCGCGGCGACAGCCCCGATTTGCCCGATGCGACCAGTGGAGCTGGCTGGTCGCGCACGACGATGATGATCCGCCAAGAGGTGGTGCAGAGCGTCGGTCCCATCATCGACCCACCAGGCGGTCGCGGCGAGATGATCGACTGGATCGCCCGGGTTCGTGAGGCAGGCTTTGCCCTTGCCATGCTCGACGACGTGCTTGCATTGCGCCGCATCCGTCCGGGCAGCCTTTCCTACGGCCGCGATCCGGCACGCGACCGGGGCTACCTCCAGGTCGCAAGGCTCGCCATGCAGCGGCGAGCCCAGAACAAGGCAGGTTCCAGTTGAACGCCACGCCCGTTCGCCGCATCGGCCGCCGCTTCCCGGACTATGGCTGGTCGTGGCCCACCGGCCAGCTGGACCTGTTGCTGAAGGCGGCGCTGCTCTCCGATGAGGACGCAGCCGCTGCCTGTGCCGCGCGCTGGCTGGACGAGAACGACATCGATCTCGTCTCGTTTCGAGAACATCGCCTGCTCGCCGCCATCTCCGACAGGTTCGGCAGGAAGCTGGCCGGGCATGCCGCCCATCCGCGCCTCGTCGGCCTGCAGAAGATGCTGTGGACGAAGTCGCGCATGGCGATGCGCGAGGCCGAGCCGGCGCTGAAGGCGATGGCCGACGGCGGCGCCGACATCATGCTGATAAAGGGCGCCAGCCGCATTGCCTTGAACGCGTCGGCGCAGCGTGGCCGGGTGGCGCATGATATCGACATATTGGTGCGCCCGCGCGACATGGCTGCCGTCTTCGACATCTTGCGCGATCGCGACTGGCAGATCGCCTCGGGCGTCAGCGCGCAATATTTGCGAACCCGGTTGGCGTCGCTGCGGTCGATGAACTTCTTCAAGGGCCGTTTCGGTGACATCGACCTGCACCAGCTCGGCTATGACGGGTCGCAGACGAGCGCGGAAGACGACCTGGCGATCTGGCAACGGGCGGTCCCGGCACAATTCAGCGGCGTCGCGGTCTTCGTGCCGTCGCCGGCCGATCGCATGGCCCTGGCCATCGCCCATGGCGGCCTCGACGCCCATACCCACAGCGACTGGCTTGTCGACTGCGCGGTCGCCATTCATGGCGAAGACGTCGATTGGGACACGTTCCTCGACATCGTCGGCAGACGCGGCCTGGCGGTTCCAGCGGCGGTGGCGTTATCCTATCTAACGTTCGAGATCGGCATTCCGGTGCCGGAACCGACAATGGCCAGAATCTTGGACATGGCCGACGGGGTTGGCCTGTCGCGTTGGTCGTCGGTTCTGCAAGCCAAGCCGCGCACGGATTTCGGCGGCCTGGTCTGGCTATCGCGCGGGCTTGCCAAGCAGTTGCGCCTGAAGCGGAAGAAGGGCCGGTTGCAGCAGGAGCCGCCCGCCACACCTTGGCGCGGCAGATCGGCCGCGCGCAAGCCTCAAGCAGCATCGGCGCCTTTGGTGTTTTCGCAGGCCATCGCCTGTCCGCAAACGACCGGCGACATGATGCTCGAAATCATCGTCAGGATCGGCGTTCCGCCGGTCCGGCGCCGCATCGAGATGGAGATCAATGACGGTGGCGAGCATATTGCCCGCCTGCGCGCCATGGCCATCAGCCGGTCCGGCAGGGAACGCGTGCTGCATTTTCGCGGCAAGGTGACTCTCGACGGCGCGCGAGTTGCCTTGACGCTCGAGGCGCGACCATCGCGACAGTTTCGCGAGTGGAACGACGCGGCCACGGTGGCCGCCTATGGCGCCTTGCCTTTCCAGTTGCTGTCGGCGGATTTCTTTCCGGTCGGCTGAAGGAAGGCCCACCCGGCAGCTATAAGGCGTCGGGAGTGATCAGCCTCAAGGATGGGAAATAGGTCTGGTAGCGGCCGACATCACGGGTCAGAAGCGGAAGCTTGGTGACGGCGGCATGTGCGCCGATGAAGAAGTCAGGCAAGACGCCGGTCCTCGATCCTCCTGATCGGCGGTATTGCGTGAATACCTTTCCAGCAAGGAAAAGGGCGGCTCTTGGCATCGGAGCCATTTCGAGACCGGCCGCATCCAGAAATGCCTCAAGATCCTCGATTCTGATGTAGCGAACGGCAAGTTCTGCATAGACCGCATCATTGATCAACAATGGCCCATCGAGGCTTGCCGCCTCGAGTTGCGCGATCGACCAGCCCGCCCAATTGGGATCGTCCGTAACAAGGTCGAGCAGAACGTTGGTGTCGACGAACGTCACGCTCCGCCACGCGTCAGCGCCATGATAGCCTCGGTCGTGAGCCCCTCGCCGGCATGGCCGCGCAGATTGGCGAAGCGGCTCGCAGGCGGCTTTCTGTCAACCCGAGCCAACACCACGCTGCCATCGGCGGCGCGCCGGAAATCGACTCTGCTGCCCGGGACGATCCCCAGGAGGTCGCGGACGGGTTTGGGAATGGTCACTTGTCCCTTTGCCGTGACGGTGGTGGCCATCTTCACTCCTTGGTAATACCATATTCCGACAAGGTATTACCTCATCGGTCGATTTTCAAGGCTTGAAGCATCGTGTCTCGACCGAACCGCCAGAGTCCGTTCAAACTCCGTAGCGTTCGGTGCGAATGATTTCCGCTGCAACGCCGGCATCGATCAGCGCTTGGGCGGCCGCGGAAACGAAGGCGTTGGAGCCGCAGACGAAGGCGATGCCAGGCGGCTCCGGCAGCCGCGTCATGGCTTGAACCATCATCGCGACGTCTACCCGCCGCGCATAGTCGGCTGGACGGCGTGCGGCTTCGCGCGTCAGTGTCAGCATCAGGTCGAAGCCGTCCTGGCGTTCGTCGAGGGCGATCAACTCGTGACGAAAGATCACTTCGTCCCAGACCCGGACCGAAAAGACCAGGACGACGGGCACCGCTGAATTACGCGCGGCGCGGTGGCGGAGCATCGACATCAAGGGCACGACGCCCGAACCGCCGCCGACCAGAACAAGCGGTCCACTCTCATCCTCCGGCCAGACGAAATGCCCGCCAAGCGGCCCGCGCAGTTCGATTTCATCGCCCACTGCCGCGACCTCGTGGAAGAAGGGCGAGACCTCGCCATCGTCGAGTTTTTCGATCGCCAGTTCGATTGCGCCGCTCGTTTCGGGCGCGGAGGCGATGGAATAGGAGCGGCGCGCCTGATAGCCGTCCGGCGCCGTCAGCCTGACGTCGACATGCTGCCCGGCGCGATAGGCGAAGGGCCGAGACGGCTGGAAAAAGAAGCTGGTGACACGCGGCGTGCGCTTTTCGATGCGGACGATGCCGGCTGTTTGCCAGGGCGACTGCACTGCCGCCGCATCGCTCATGGATCGTCCGTGTAGCGCTGCTCGCGCCATGGGTCGCCATAGATATGGTAGCCGCGCAATTCCCAGAAACCGGGCTCGTCTCGCGTGGTGAATTGCAGGCCGTTCAACCATTTGGCCGACTTCCAGAAATAAAGATGCGGCACCAGCAGCCTTGCCGGGCCGCCATGGTCCGGTGTGATCGGCTTGCCTTCGTAGAGCAGCGCCACCATGGCCTTGCCGGCGGTGAGGTCCTTGACCGGCACGTTGGTGGTGTAGCCGTCGAACGCGTGCGCCAGCGTGAAGCCGGTCGGCGGCTCCAAACCGGCATCGGCAAGGATATCGTCGACCAGCACGCCTTGCCACGGCGTGTCGAACTTGGTCCATGCGGTCACGCAATGGATGTCGCGCGTCATCTTGTTCAGTGGCAGGGCGTTGAACTCGGCCCAGTTCCATTTCTTGATCGGGCGTGGCCCATGTTTCAGCGTGAAAGACCAATCCTCGGTACGCACGCGCGGCGTCGGACCGGCCGACAGCACCGGAAAACCCTGTTCCAGATATTGGCCCGGCGGGATGCGGGCATCGCCATCGGTTGGCGGGCGCCGTCCTGAAGAGAAACCTCGGGTGACCATAGCGGCAATCCCCATGCAATCAGGCCACTATCGGCCTGACGCAATGTTCTCGAAGATGCCCTGACGGGCAACCGAAATCTTGACGGGCGGAGACCGGCGGGATCGTCACCGATGGACCTGCCGGTCCCATGTTCACGTCAACGCCATTTCTCAGCCATTGGCGAAAGGCACCGCGATGTACATTTGAGCGTCGCCACGCTCGACCAGCAACAGCACCGATTTCCTGCCGGACTTGCCGGCCAAGGCGATCGCCTGGGTTACCTGCCTGGCGTTCTTGACCGGCACCTGATTGACGGCAACGATGATGTCGCCGGCCTGTATTCCGGAAGCGGCGGCCGCTTTGTCGGGGTTGACGCTGGCAACCACCGCGCCGTGCTGCTTGCCGGCTAGGTTCATCTGCTGGCGAATGTCGGGCGTTATATCCATCAAGCCGAGTCCTATCGCGGGAGCGCGCCCGGCGCTCGGCGCGTCGGACCCGTCGTCCAGCGACGCGGTCTTCGCATCGGCGCTGTTTTGGCCGACATCGACGGAAATCCGCATCGGCTTGCCTTTGCGCCAGACATCCACCGTTTCCCTGGCGCCCGGCGCGACATCGGCGACCGCCCGCGACAGGTCCTTGGGATCCTTCACGTCCTGCCCGGCAAAGCTGGTGATGACGTCACCCGTCTCGACGCCGGCCTTGGCCGCCGGCGAACCGTCGTTGACCTCTGAAACCAGCGCGCCGCCGGAATGGCCGAGCCCGATGGCGCTCGCGACATCGGGTGTCACCTCCTGGATCTGAACGCCGAGATAGCCGTATTGGATGGAGCCGCCCTTCATCAGCTTGGCGACCACCTTCTGGGCCTGATCCGACGGAATGGCAAAGCCGACGCCGACGCTGCCGCCATTGGGTGAATAGATCGCCGTGTTGATGCCGACGACATTGCCGGCGACATCCACCAGCGGACCGCCGGAATTGCCGTGGTTGATCGGCGCGTCGATCTGGATGAAATCGTCGAACGGGCCACTATGCAGGTCACGGCCGCGCGCTGAGACGATACCTGCCGTGACGGTGGTGCCGATGCCGAACGGATTGCCGAAGGCCAGCACCTGGTCGCCTGGCATGAGCTTGTCGGAATCGCCCCATTTGACGGTCGGCAGGGGTTTGTCCGACTTGACCTTGAGTACGGCGAGATCGTTCTTGGCATCGCGGCCGACAAGCTTGGCCGGAAGTTCGGTGCCGTCGTCGAGCGTCACCTTGATCGAAGAGGCACCATCGATGACGTGATTGTTGGTGACGACGGTGCCATCCGCGCCGACGATGAAGCCGGAACCCAGCGCCTCGGCGCGCTGCGGTTGCTGTTGTGGCGGCGTCTTCGGCGTCGGCATGCCCTGGTCACCGAAGAACTGGCGGAAATAGTCATCGAAAGGCGAGCCGCCGTCGAAAGGAGATGCATCGCTCATCGTTTCAGGCTGTGCCTTCATGACGGTGGTGACCGTCACCACCGCCGGCTTGTCGGCGGCAACGATGGGTGCGAACGAGCCATTGGGCGCGGTGATGCCGGCGACAGGCGTCTGGGTTGTCGGAATGGTGTTGCCCTCGCCTTGGGCGAAAGACATGACGAAGGGGGATATGATCAGCGCAGCGCCCAGCAAGGCCGCGACGCGATGCCTACGAAGGATATCTGACATGGTCGTTTGTCCGGGCGAGAGTTGATCCAGCGCCGTGGCCTCTCCCGTGCGGGGAAATCGGTCATCGGCGTGTCGAGGTCGCAATTGCCCGTCTCGCCTACATGGCAGCCAACCGGATCGACGGCCTTGCATCTAGGGCGCGGATTCGCCCGATTTAGGGTTTTAGGGCGACCTTACGAAGATTTAATATCCGCACGGCGGCAGGGCCGCAAAGTCGTTGGGCGGCACCTTGCTGTCTCGCTGGAGCCTCAGCCACCGGCGCTTCGCTCGAGATAGGCCGTGGCAATCTCGCGCATGCGCTTGCCGTCGAAGCTCGGTCCGTGTCCACCATGACCGATGCGGATCGGCAGGTCGAGCAGGCGCCGCATCGTGCTGACATAGGCGGCTCGGTCGGAATCCGGCAGGTCGTCGATCAGCATGGCGTCGTAGATGGCATCGCCGCTGAAGAACAGGCCGTCGACCTCGTCGAACAGCGCGATCGAATCCGGTGAATGGCCCGGCAAATGCAGCACGCGAAATTGCCGGTCGCCAAGATCGACGACATCGCCCTCGTCCAGGGTTCGCGTCAACGGCGCGGGCGGGATCCTGTAGTCGGCCGACTTCCATCCGGGCGCCGGCAGTTTCGAGACGGCACCGTCGAGGTCATGGAACATGTAGGCGTAGGTCGCGGCCTCATCCATGGTCTCGAACCGGGCCGCGCTCATCCTTGGCCCGGCCCGCAACGGGAATTCATGCAGCGAGCCGACATGGTCGAGATGGATGTGGGTGGCAACGACCAGCAGCGGCTTGCCTTCCGCCGTCTCGATCTGCGGCGCCAGCGGACAGATGCCCATGCCGGTGTCGACGAGCAGGTCGGCATCGCGACCGCGCAGATGCCAGATATTGGCCCGAACATAGGCATGGACGAAGGGCTCGGTCAGCATCGTCGTCTTGTCGTCGACGACGCTCCTGCTGAACCAGTCGGGCATCACCTGTGAGCCGGGCATCAAGTGTGAGCCCGGCATCAGACGAAGGGCTTCCCGACCTTGTACTTTTCCGGCACCAGCCGCTTGAGATAGGCCATGCCGGCATCCGACAGCTGATTGACATCGGGCTTCATGAAATCGTCCGGCATGTGGCGTGTCTTGCCGGCGACGTTCTTGAGCGGCACTTTCTTCAGCACCGTTCTGGTGCCGTCATATTGCAACGCCACCGAGCCGCCGCCCTGTTCGGCGACGGTGACGGCGAAAGCGCCGGCATCGAACGCCTCCTGCGCGTCGACCGCGCTGATGGCGCCGATATAGCCGCGCGGCATGTAGCCGAGCGCATCGACGCGGGCCCGCTTGCCCGGCAGGCCTTCCGCCAACGCGCGCTCGAGTGCGGCCGGCAGGTCGCTGCCCGACAGCTTGACGTTGCCATGCGCGTCGCGCTCAAGCTTGTCCGGCGGCACCAGGCTTTCGACCAGCGCCTTGCCGTCGGCGGTGCTGACGCCTTCCGAAACGGCGACGATGCAGCGCTTGTGGCGATCGAGCGTGGCACGCACGTCGTCGATAAAGCCGGCGGCCGAGAATGGGCGCTCGGGCACGTAGACGAGGTGCGGGCCGCTGTCGGGGTCGAGCTGCCAGGCGGCCGCGGCCGCGGTCAGGAAGCCCGCATGCCGGCCCATGACGATGCCGACATAGATGCCGGGCAGCGCACGAAAATCGAGATCGACGGACAGGAAGGCGCCGGCGACGAACTCGGCCGCCGAAATGAAGCCCGGCGTGTGGTCGTTTTCCTCGAGATCATTGTCGATGGTTTTTGGCGCATGGACGAAGGCAATTGAGCCGCCGGCGGCATCGGTCAGGATCTGCTGGGTACCCGACGTGTCGTTGCCGCCGATATAGATGAAGGCGTCGGCGCCGGCCTTCTTCAGGCCGTTGAGGATGACATCGCAATAGGCGGCGTCGGGCTTGTCGCGGGTCGAGCCGAGGGCGGCGCTCGGCGTGCCGGCAATCAGCCGCAGCCGGTCCTCGGGGATGGCGGAAAGGTCGATATAATTGCCGTCACGGATGCCGCGCACACCATGGATGGAGCCCAGCACCTTGGCACCGGGATGCCGCTTGCGGACCTCCAGTGTCGCCCCGACAACCGTCTGGTTGATGACGGCGGTTGGGCCGCCGCCCTGCGCGATGACAAACGTTCCAGCCATGCTTGATTTCTCCCGGCGCGATGGTTTTCAAGGCACCTTGGCCTGTCTTGCCGCATCGCGCAACGGGAGTTTCGAGCGGCGCCAACACGCCGCATAAGCGTCAGACGACGACGACCGGATTTTTTTTGGAGACGCGGCTGTAGAGGTCGATGATGTCCTGGTTGATCAGGCGCACGCAGCCCGACGACATCGCCTGGCCGATGCTCCACCATTCGGGCGAGCCGTGGATGCGATAGCCGGTGTCCTTGCCGTCCTGGTAGATGTAGAGGGCACGCGCGCCGAGCGGATTGGTGAGGCCGCCGGGCTGTCCGGCTTGCCATTTCACCAGTTCAGGCTTGCGGGCAATCATCTCCGGCGGCGGCGTCCAGGTCGGCCATTCCCTGCCGTACTGGATGTTGGCGCGACCCGACCAGCGGAAGCCATCCTTGCCGATGCCGACGCCGTAGCGAATGGCGTCGCCACCCGGCTGGACGAGATAGAGCATGCGCTCCTTGAGATGGACGACGATGGTGCCGGGCGCCTCGCCTGTCGTGTCGACGACGATCTGGCGACGGAATTCCGGCTTGACCTTCAGATATGGCACTTCCGGCACGTTGAAGCCGCCGTCGGTCAGCCCGGCATACATGACGCCGGGGCTGGTGATGTTCTTGTCGACGCTGATGCTTGGCCGGATCGGCCGCACGGAACCCGTGGTGACGTCGTCGAGCTCGAGCGCCGGCAGACCCAAGCCCGAGGTCGAGCAACCGGCGGCGCTCAGCAGCGCGAGCGCCCCTGCCCCGGACAGGATGGCGCGGCGGGAAAGATGATGATCGGTTTCGATTGCGTCGCCATTTCGCGGCGGCGTCAGACCTTGCGGCAACTCACGCATATACCCAGACCCTACGCTGTCGGCGGGAAGCACGGTCCGGCCGGATAGCGGGCATTTTCATCATTCATGGTTGATAAAGCGTGAAGACGTTGCACAGCCTGCATTTGCGCATGGCCTTGACGATGTCCGACCTTCTTGCCTGGGCTTGAACGAAGGCTGCTGCACAAAAAGACCTCGGCCGGGTCATATTCCCGGCGCCGGCGTTTCCTACTCCTCGAACCATCAGCGAGGGGCCTCCATGTGCAAGATCTTAAAAACCGACATCAAGCTTTTTGCCGCTGCCATTGTCGCGGCGGCAACCGTTCTCGGTGCCAATGTCAGCCTGGCCGATATCGTGAGCACGCTGAGCGGCGCGAACTGACACCGATCTGCCGCTGGCGCAGTCAGGGAAATCGCCTCTTTACATTCTCCTGGGCCTGAGGATTTATCCTCTTCTTTAAGCTCAAGGGAGACGAGCATGTCCTTCGAAAACTGGGCCGCCTTCGCCGCCGCGTCGACGATCCTCCTCATCATTCCGGGTCCGACCATCCTTCTCGTCGTGTCCTACGCGTTGGGCCAGGGCTGGCGCACCGCTCTGCCTATGGCAATCGGCGTGGCGCTGGGCGACTTCACCGCGATGACCTTGTCGATGCTGGGCATCGGCGCGCTGCTGGCAGCTTCGGCTGGTGTCTTCACCATCCTGAAGCTGATCGGCGCCGGCTATCTGATCTATCTCGGCGTGAAACTGTTTCGCGCCGGCGGCGCGCTGAAAGCCGAACCGCGCACCGACGCGGTCTCCTCGGCCAAGATGATGGCGCACGCCTGGCTGGTCACCGCGCTCAACCCGAAAAGCATCACCTTCTTCGTCGCCTTTCTGCCGCAGTTCCTCGACCGGCACGCCGATTTCTGGACGCAGATGCTGATCTTCGAGACGACCTTCCTGGCGCTCGCCTTCGCCAATGCCTTTGGCTATGCGCTGATCGCCTCACGCGCACGCAACGTGGTGCGCAATCCCAAGGCGATCCGGATCTTCAACCGCACCGGCGGCACGCTGCTGGTCGGCGCCGGCATCGCCACGGTGGCGATGCGTTCCAGCAATTAGCTGTCTTTTTGCTCATGACCCCGAAATTGTTTTCGGGTCATGATCAACCTTACCATTTGACGCTGAACCCAAGATTGCCTTCGAGTATCCGACGCTCGTCGCCGCCGAGATTGGTGGTGTAGTCGCCGGTGGCGAAGATGCTGACCTTGTCCGTCACCTTGGCGATCACACCGCCACCGAATTCGAACGAGGTCGATCTGCCCTCGGTGGAGATATCGGTGGTGTCGAAA
Organism: Mesorhizobium sp. WSM4809; assembly: GCF_055811655.1. Taxonomy (NCBI): domain Bacteria; kingdom Pseudomonadati; phylum Pseudomonadota; class Alphaproteobacteria; order Hyphomicrobiales; family Phyllobacteriaceae; genus Mesorhizobium; species Mesorhizobium sp. WSM4809. The sequence continues at coordinate 432,538 of NZ_JBVVQW010000005.1, read as the reverse complement.
TTGACATGGCTCGTGCCGCCGAAATCGTGCCAGATGTTGGCCTTTAGGTACGGCTGCAGCGCCATGCCATTGATCGTTGTTTCGCCTTGCAGCCGTGCGCCGAGCCGGCCGGTCACGTTGCCGTCGGTATCGAAGGAAACCGAAGCAAAGCGGTCCGATGCATCGTCGAGCGACAGTTGCTGCCAGACCAGTTGCGCCTGCGGTTCAAGCGTCCAGCCTTGCCCCAGCGCGATGGGATAGCCGCCTTCCAGCGAAGCGGTGACACCGGTCCCGCCGACGTCGATGCCGATGCCGCGCGACGATGTTGCGTCTCCGCCGAAGAAGGTGGCCATGAGGACGCCGTCCAGGTACCAGCCACCCTGACCGATCCGGGTCCAGTAGCCGCCGACGCTGGTGCCGTTGATATCCATGCTGCCGACGGACAGATTGTCCCAGCCCAGCGCCTGGCCGCGCACGTCGCCATTCATGCTGGCATAGGCGACGAACAGGCCGGCGCGATCGGTCTGGCCCGACGCGGTTTCGCGGCCGAACAGATCGAAGCCCGCCTGGAGGCCGAACAGGGTGCCGTCGAAGGACGGCGATACGGTTCCTGAATACGCCATCTTGCTGTCCTGGCCGAAGATGCGGCCCCAGACCGGCGACAGCTCGGTGTTCGACAACAGGCTCTGCTCGCCGCGCCGTTCGTGGAAGGTGCCGAGCGTCGTCATCGCCAGATGTTCGGCGACCGGGGGCAAGGCGGAATAGACCGGAACCTCGATGCGATAGAGCAGGATCTCCTCGCCCGCCGCCGGTGTCGGCAGGTCAGGCACATCCGTTGGCACAACCGGCGGCGGCGGGGGCGGATCCGCAACTGGTGCCGGCGGTGGTGCCGGCGGCGGCTCGGGCTCCGGATCGGCGGCCTGCACCGGCGGTGTCGGATCGACCGGCGGGTTGTTGATGTCGCCCTCGGTCGGAGGCGGCGTCGGCGGCAGCTCGGAAGGCGGCGGCGGCGGCGGTTCGGCCGCCGGCGGCTCTGGTTCCGGCGGCGCAGTAGGTTCCAGCGCCGGCGGGGCGGCGGCCGGAGGGGCCGGCGTGTTCAGCGTCGAGCGCAGGTACCAGTTCTCCTCGCTGCCGGCGCTGACGCCGCCCTTGAACAGATAATATTCAAAGGCACCGGCGGCGACCGGGGCGTCGAGCGCGAATGTCGTGGCGCCCGAGGTGGCGCCGTTGATTGCCTGGACGACCATGATGCCGTCCTGCGTGGTCGCAGCCCCCGCGCCGCCGAGATTGACCACGGAGATCCCGGTCGAACCGGAAGCCGTTCCGCTCGACAGGACCAACTTGTCGGATGCGGAGGAATCGTCACCGAGCTCGGTCTGGATAAGCAGCAGGCCCCCCAGCCCGACATAATTGCCCGAAATCGTCAGGCTGTCGGTGGCGCCGGTGCTGCCATTGGTCAGGTCGATGCGGCCGGCATTGGTGACCTGCGCCAACTGGCCTGCCGTAAACGCCTGGATCGCCGCATTGAAGCCGCCGCCATAGAGCGTGCTTGCGGCATCGACACTGAGCGAACCTGTGCCGGTGCCGCTATCGCCGAGCACCAGATTGCTGTCCATCGTCAGTTCGGTGTCGTTGGTGGCGTCGATGCTTTCCCAGTTCTGGAGCCGGCTGACCCCATCCAGTTTGACGTTGTCCAGTGTCAGCGCGTCGGTACCGAGGCCGCCTGATATGGCATCCGTGGCACCGAGATTGGCGTTGGTGAGGTTGCTGAGCCTGGCGGTGTCGTTGTCGCCGCCGAGATCGACGGCGCCATAGATGATGCCGCCACCGTTCCAGACGAAATCGTCGGCGCCAAAGCTCATCAGTATATCGCCACCGACCGTGCCGCCGGTGACCGTGACGCTGTCATTGCCGCCGCTGACGCTGATGTTGCCGCCGATGGTGCCGCCCGATAGGATGATCGTGTCCTTGTCGAAGCCGGTGACGAGGTTGCGGTCGATGGTGCCGCCGGACATGTTGAAATAGTTCTGGTCGAGCTTCATGTTGACGCGGCCGATGCGGCCACCGGTCATCACGGCGCGGTCGCCATCGTCGAAGAAATCGACGATGCGTCCGCCGGTCATGGTGAAGGTGTCGAGGCCGTCGCCCTGGTTGAGCGAGCCGATCTGGCCGCCGCTCATGTTGAAGTCGTCGATGCCGGCGCCCTGCTGGACATTGCCGCCGACGGTCCCCGCGCCAATGGTGAAGAAATCCGTACCGCCGCCCTGATCGACGGTGCCGGTGATGGTGCCGGACTGCATGTCGATGCGGTCCGTGCCGACACCAAAGGTCACGTTGCCTGATATCTGCCCGGTGCCGCCGGCGGGAAAATTCAGCGTGTTATCGCCATCGGCATCGGTGAGGCTGCCGCCCGAGTCGCCGCTATCGCAGGTGTAGACGGTATTTCCGGCGATTGGGCCCAGCACGCATGCGGCAAACGCAGCTGAATTGGGCAGCAACGCAAAGGCCGTAGTTGAGAGGATGCTAATAAGCCAAGGGTGTAGCGGATGCGGCTTTCGCCGTGGCGAAGCAACTGTCACCTGCGCATCCTCCGAACGACTGTTCGGAAGCGAGTTCTTCATATGCCACATCGCGTCCCCTCTCGATTCGCGATTTCCAGCCCCCGCCAGTCGCCGTAATGAAGACACAATTCATTCGATTTTACAAAGCCTAATCTGCCCCGCATGGTTGCTAAACTGCAAAGACTACTGAAATGATCTGGCGTAGCGCGCGGTTGGCGTGTCCGTGGCCCATGCTTTAGGATCGGTTTGGGCCGAAGGATCGAGGCCCTGTCACGGATCGATGAAAGGACATCGCATGGCAACCAGGGACGCATTCGGCCTGACGCTTTCGGGTGCAACGGAGGCGGGGTTCGCCCCCTACAGCCAGGCAGTGCGCGAACTGCAGTGCTTCATCGGCGATCCCGTGGCGTCCATCGACCACGCCATCGCGGAAGATCCCGGCTTCGTCATGGCGCATGTCTTCAAGGGCTATCTGTTCGGCCTCGCCACCGAGCGGGAGGCGACAGCGGTGGCCAAGGCTTGCCATGAGGCGTCACTGCCGCTTGCCGCGACCACGCGCGAGCGGGCGCATGTCACAGCCCTGGGTCATCTCGCCAACGGACGCTGGCATCAAGCCAGCCGCATTCTCGAGGACATCACCATCGAGACCCCGCGCGACGGGCTGGCGCTGCAGGTCGGCCACCAGATCGATTTCTTCACCGGCAATGCACGCATGCTGCGCGACCGCATCGCACGCGCCCTGCCGTCCTGGCAAAGCGGCATGCCCGGCTACCACGCCATGCTCGGCATGCACGCCTTCGGGCTGGAGGAAATGGGTGACTATGTCAGGGCCGAGCAGCTTGGCCGCGCGGCGGTCGACTTCGAGCCGCGCGACGGCTGGGCGCAGCATGCCGTCGCCCATGTCATGGAAATGCAGAGCCGGCAAAGGGATGGCATCGCCTGGATGCTGACCAACCCGGAAGCGTGGACAAGGGAGAGTTTCCTGCAGGTCCACAATTGGTGGCACCTGGCGCTGTTCCACTATGATCTCGGCGAGACCGACGCGGTGCTGGCCCTCTATGACGGCCCCATCTACATCGTGCAATCGACGATGGCGCTCAACATGGTCGATGCCTCGGCAGTCCTGTGGCGGCTCGCCCTCGGCGGCGTCGATGTCGGCGACCGCTGGGCGGCGCTCGCCGCCAATTGGCATAAGGCCGGCGCCGGCAATTATGCCTTCAACGATGCCCACGCGATGATGGCCTTTGTCGGTGCAGGGTTAGATGCGCCGGCCCTCGCTTTGCTTGAGGCTCAGCGCGAGGCCATGCGTGGCAGCGACGACAATGCGGCTTTCACGCGGGATGTCGGCCATCCGCTGACGCTCGCCATCAAGGCATTCGGTGAGGGCAGTTACGCCGAGACCGTGCGCCTGATCCGGCCGATCCGATCGATCTCCCATCGCTTCGGCGGCAGCCACGCCCAGCGCGATGTTATCGACCTGACGCTGATCGAGGCAGCGTTGCGCGCCGGTGACGGTGCGCTGGCCAGGGCGCTCACGGCCGAGCGTTCGATGGCGCGGCCCGACAGTCCGCTGTCAGCGCTGTTTGTGCGACGCGCCGCCGATTTGTCGGAGAATTGACCCGAAGCGGATCTTGTTTTAAAAACTGGCCAAGCCAGATTTTTTCGAGACCCGAAAAAATTAACTGGCGTGGGAGGAAGACATGTATCTGGGCCTCGATCTCGGGACGTCGGGCGTCAAGGCGCTGCTGATCGTTGCCGGGCAAACCGTCGTCGGTTCCGGCCATGGTTCGCTTGATGTTTCACGGCCGCATCCCGGCTGGTCGGAACAGAATCCCGAGCACTGGATCCGGGCCTGCGAAGACGCAATTGCCGAGCTCAAATCCTCCCATCCGGATGAACTCGCGGCAGTCAAGGGCATTGGCCTGTCCGGGCAGATGCATGGCGCCACGCTGCTCGACGCCGCCGACAAGGTGCTGCGTCCCTGCATCCTGTGGAACGACACGCGCAGCCATGCCGAGGCGGCTGTCCTCGATGCCGATCCGCGCTTCCGCGCTCTGACCGGCAACATCGTCTTTCCCGGTTTCACCGCGCCGAAACTTGCCTGGGTGAAAAACAACGAACCCGCTCTCTTCGCCAAGGTCGCAAAAGTGCTGCTGCCCAAGGATTTCCTGCGGCTCTGGCTTTCGGGCGAACACATTTCGGAGATGTCGGATTCTGCCGGTACCTCCTGGCTCGATGTCGGCAACCGGCGCTGGAGTACGGACCTGCTCGCAGCGACGTCGCTCGACGAGGAGCAGATGCCGTCGCTGGTCGAGGGTACGCACAAGGCAGGCGCACTGCGCAGTGAATTGGCCTCGAAATGGGGCGTCCAGGCCGGCATTCCAATCGCCGGCGGCGCCGGCGACAATGCGGCCTCGGCCTGCGGCATGGGCACGGTCGGCGCCGGCCACGCTTTCGTCTCGCTCGGCACATCGGGCGTGCTGTTTGCCGCCAACGCTTCCTACCTGCCCAACCCGGCTAGCGCGGTTCACACCTTCTGCCACGCCCTGCCGAACACCTGGCACCAGATGGGGGTCATCCTGTCGGCAACGGATTCGCTCAATTGGCTGTCCGAAATCACCGGGAAGAGCGCCGGCGAATTGACCGCTGAACTCGGCGACACATTGGAGGCGCCCAGCGGCGTGTCCTTCCTGCCTTATCTCTCGGGTGAGCGCACACCCTACAATGATGCCGCCATTCGCGGCGCGTTCGCCGGGCTGGCGCATGAATCGAGCCGTGCCGTGCTGACCCAGGCCGTGCTGGAGGGTGTGGCCTTTGCCTTCCGCGACAGCCTCGACGCCCTGGCGAAGGCCGGCACGAGTTTGACGCGGGTGACGGCGATCGGCGGCGGTTCCCGCTCGCGCTACTGGCTGAAGGCGATTGCCACCGCGCTTCAACTGCCTGTCGACATTCCCGCCGACGGCGACTTCGGCGCCGCCTTTGGCGCCGCACGGCTCGGCCTGATCGCTGCGACTGGTGCCGATCCCCTGGAAGTCTGTACGGCACCGAGGACGGATGCCACGATCGAACCGGACGCGGCGCTTGGCGGCGTCTATGCCGATGCCTATCAGCGCTACCGGGAGCTGTACCCGGCGATCAGGGCTGTAACCGCGTGATTCAGTGCGAGGCGCCCCCCTCTGCCCTGCCGGGCATCTCCCCCTCTAGGGGGGAGATCGGCAGCGTTGACGGCTTTACTCGTCTTGCAAGGTTGATAATTAGCGATGGCGGGAAAGACAGCCAATCTCCCCCCTTGAGGGGGAGATGGCCGGCAGGCCAGAGGGGGGCGCTTCGCACCCGCCTCGCCCAGAAGTCCTTACTGCGCAGGCACCTTGTCGAGAAAGCCGGTGACGCTCTTCAGGCGGCCGTTCTCGATGATTCCGATGTCGGTACCTTCGATCACCGATGGCGTCCCCTCAGGCCCGAGATTCCACGAGAAGCGGATCTTGTCGGCAAAACCGTCCGGCGTGCCCTTCAGCGAGAACCGGAAGCCGGCAAAGCGCTGCTGCACGCCGTCGATCAGAGCCGCGACGCCTTCATGGCCGTCGCCCTGCATGAGCGGATCACGATAGCTGACGTCTTCCGTGAAGGTCGCCTTGAGCAATTCGGTCCGGCGGACGGCATCGCTTTCGTTCCAGGCGGTGATGTAGTTTTCAGCGATCTTGGTGAGGTCGGTCATGGTCTGTCTCCTTCATTTGACGGTTTTGACATGACCCTTTTCAACCGGCGCTGGCCTGAAACCAATTACGCCTGAGGTAATGGCGGCAGAACTTTGTGAGAGGACAGAAATCATGAGCAGCGGATTTTTCGGCGACATCAAGAAAATCAAATATGAAGGGCCGGATTCGACCAATCCGCTGGCCTATAGGTTCTACAATCCCGACGAGCTCGTCGCCGGCAAACGGCTGGAAGACCATCTGCGCTTCGCCGTCGCCTACTGGCACTCCTTTGCCTGGCCGGGCGGCGATCCGTTCGGCGGCCAGACCTTCGACCGGCCGTGGTTCCCCAAGGCAGGTGGCACCGACACGATGGAGCTGGCAAAGCTGAAAGCGGACGTCGCCTTCGAGATGTTCTCGCTGCTCGGCGCGCCCTATTTCTGCTTCCACGACGCCGATGTGCGGCCGGAAGGCAAGGATTTTTCCGAAAGTGCCGCGCGCCTCGACGAGATCGCCGATTACTTCGCGGGGAAGATGAAGCAGACCGGCGTCAAGCTGCTTTGGGGCACCGCCAATCTGTTCTCCAATCGCCGCTTCATGTCGGGGGCGGCCACCAATCCCGATCCGGATGTCTTTGCCTACGCAGCGGCGACGGTAAAAAGCTGCATCGACGTCACCAAGCGGCTGAAGGGCGAAAACTACGTGCTGTGGGGCGGGCGCGAAGGCTATGAGACGCTGCTCAACACCGACCTCGCGCGCGAGCAGGAACAGGCCGGCCGGTTCCTCAGCATGGTCGTCGACTACAAGCACAAAATCGGCTTCAAGGGCGCGATCCTGATCGAGCCGAAGCCGCAGGAGCCGACCAAGCATCAGTATGATTACGATGTCGCCACGGTCTACGGCTTCCTCAAGCGCTTCGGGCTGGAGAAGGAGGTCAAGGTCAATATCGAGCAGGGCCACGCCATCCTGGCCGGCCATTCCTTCGAGCACGAACTGGCTCTGGCCAATGCGCTCGGCATTTTCGGTTCGATCGATATGAACCGCAACGACTATCAGTCGGGATGGGACACCGACCAGTTCCCCAACAACGTGCCGGAAATGGCACTGGCCTACTACCAGGTCCTGCAGGCCGGCGGCTTCAAGACCGGCGGCACCAATTTCGACGCCAAGCTGCGCCGCCAGTCGCTCGATCCGCAGGACCTGCTGATCGGCCATATCGGCGGCATGGACTCTTGCGCACGTGGCCTGAAAGCCGCGGCCCGCATGGTTGAGGACAAGGCGCTATCGGCGCCGCTGGCCGAACGTTATGCCGGCTGGAACACGGCCGAGGGCAAGGCGATGCTCGCCGGCAAGCGCACGCTTGAGGATATCGCCGAGCGTGTCGTCAAGAAGAAGATCGAGCCGCAGCCGAGGTCCGGCCGCCAGGAACTGCTGGAAAATATCGTCAACCGCTACGTGTAAGGCGCGCGCCGCTCCATCTCTGGACCGACATCCGGCACCACTGGATGAAAGCCGCCGCCATCGCTATCTGCTAGTCAGCCCACTTCGCGAGAGGCTGCCGAGGATCGCACAGATCTTCGGCAGCCAGCGTGAGATCAAGATGCCACGCGTGTCGCCGAAAGAGAGCCCGTGCGGCAGCCTTTATTTTTATGCATGTCGTCATCCCAAAACCGCTGGCACTTTTGGGCGACATGCATTGGCGGGAGACGGAAAATGGCAGAGGATCGAATCATCGTGCGCCCGGCGCAGGCGAGCGATATTCCGGCGTTGAAGCAGGTGCTGCAGGAAACGTTCGAAGGCACATGGCTGCCGAACATCACCGAAGCAGCGGCGCGGTGCTATGTCGAGACGGATATTGGCGGGCGCTATGTCGACCGGAGCTGGCCTGAGTTCGCCGTTGCCGAGATCGATGGCGAGGTCGCCGGCCTGATCCATTGGCGCGCGGATTTCATCGAGGCCCTGCACGTCATGGCATCCCGTCAAGGCCAAGGTGTCGGCCGCAAGCTGCTTTCCCATGCCGAACAGGCAATCGGCACCGCCGGGTTGGCGCAGGCGCGGCTGGAAACCGACACGTTCAACCTGCCGGCACAAGCCCTCTACAAGGCGGTCGGCTATGTCGAGAAAAACCGCTATCCAGACGACGAATGGGACAGTGGCTTTACCACGAGTGCTGTTCGAAAAGCGGCTGTAGATCTCTCCTTGACCTGACCTGCCAAGGCGCAGGAACAGCTTTGCGCATGGCCCGGTCCCGCGACACGGTTTTGCCCTTCGACGCCCTTCAATGACCTCGCTCTTGCCTTCAAACAGCCGTCACGAATCTCGTATAAGACTGGCTCGTGGCGGGAGAGGAAGAAGGAGGCGAACCGATATGCAGAACGAACGTGAAATCGACGCCCTGCTCTCACCTGGCGAGGCTGGATCGATCATCGACCGGCTGATGGCGATGCCGCGGAAAACGGACGACGCCAAGATTTCGAATGAATGGGATCGCGCCGTGGCCAGCCGCTTCGAGACCCGTCTGGCCAGACAGATGCGCTCGCAAATCGACGGCGACCGCCAGAACGCGGCCTGATCGCGCGTTGAAACCTACCCCCTCCGCAACCTGACCGGCGCTTCGCCGAAAGTCTTTGAAAACGCCCTCGAAAATGCCGCGGCGGACGAGAACCCGGTCCGCCCGGCAATGTCGGCCATGGCAACCCTTGTATCGACCACCAGCCGGCGCGCGGCACCGAGGCGCAGCCTGAGATAATAGGCGCCCGGCGTCTCGCCGATCGACTTGCGAAAGATGCTCTCCAATGTCCGCGCCGTCACCCCGGCGCGCTTTGCCACTGCTTCTATGGTCAGCGGCTGGTCGACATGCGCTTCCATCAGCCGGATGGCTTGCGCAAGGCGCGGGTCGTAGCCGTCGAGCCGGCCGAGCGAGACCAGCGGCTGTGCGTCGGTGGCGGCGCGCGCCTGGTCGTAGATGAAGACGCTGGCGACATCGAGTGCGACGGCCATGCCGAGCCGCGTACGGATGAGATGCAGCATCAGGTCGAAGGTCGGCGACGCGCCACCCGACGTGAACACCGGCCCGTCGATGACATAGCGGTCAGGGCGGACATCGACGCCGGGAAAGGCCGAGGAAAAATCCTCCATGTCCTCCCAGTGGGTGGTGGCGCTGCGCCCTTCCAGCAGGCCGGCGCGAGCCACCAGCCAGGTGCCCGCCTCGACACCGCCGCAAGCACGCGCCGTGCGTGCCGCCCGGCGCAGTCCGGACAACAGAGCCGACGTTGCATAATTCTGGGTGCCGAAGCCGGCGACGACGACAAGGACGTCGGTTGGCTCGCCCGCGTCGAAACGGCCACTGACCGCCACCGGCAGGCCGCATGTGGTGACCGGAGCCTCGCCGGTCACCGAGACCAGCCGAAAATCGAACAGGGTCTCGCCGGAGATGCGGTTGGCGGCCCGCAGTGGATCGACGGCGGATGCGACGCACATGATGGACGAGCCGGAAAACACCAGCAGCGTCACCTTGAGCGGCGAGCGCTCGGCGCGAAAGATCGTCGGTTTTTCGCTTTTCGTCATGGAAGCTTCGTAAAACGCAAAACAGTTTCCGGCAAGTCGGGCATTGTTGTGGTCATCTTTGTGCATGTCGTTATCCCAAAACCGGTTCCCACTTTTGGGCGACATGCATACTATTGGAGGAGAATTCCATGCCGCTTGCGATGAACCGCGAGGTCTTCATTACCTGTGCCATGACTGGGTCCGGCGGGTCGCAGGACCGCAGCCCTCATGTGCCGCGCTCGCCAAAGCAGATCGCCGATTCGGCCATCGACGCGGCCAAGGCTGGCGCCGCAATCGTGCACTGCCACGTCCGCGACCCCGAAACCGGCAAGCCCAGGCGCGATGTGCATCTCTACCGCGAAGTGACCGAGCGCATCCGCGAGGCAGAAGTCGACGTCATCCTCAACCTGACCGCCGGCATGGGCGGCGACATGGTGTTCGGATCGCCGGAAGCGCCGCTGCCGCTCAACGAAAAAGGCACAGACATGGGCGGCGCCACCAACCGCATGGAACATGTGCGCCAATGCCTGCCGGAAATCTGCACGCTCGACTGCGGCACCATGAATTTCGCCGAGGCCGACTATGTCATGACCAACACGCCCGGCATGCTGCGCGCCATGGGCGGCATGATGACGGCGCTCGGCGTCAAGCCGGAGATCGAGGCCTTCGACACCGGTCATCTGTGGTTCGCCAAGCAGCTGGTCGAGGAAAAGGTGCTCAATCCGGATGCACTGGTGCAGCTCTGCATGGGCGTGCCGTGGGGCGCGCCCGACGACCTCAACACCTTCATGGCGATGGTCAACAATGTGCCGTCGACCTGGAACTGGTCGGCCTTTGCCATCGGCCGCAACCAGATGGCCTATGCTGCTGCGGCGGTGCTGGCCGGCGGCAATGTCCGCGTCGGTCTCGAAGACAATCTCTGGCTCGACAAGGGCGTACTGGCGACCAATGCGCAGTTGGTCGAGCGCGCCGCCAGCATCGTCACCAATCTCGGCGCCAGGATCCTTGGGCCGGAAGAGGTACGGCAGAAGCTCAACCTCACCAAGCGGGCGCCGATCGCGGCATAAATTATTCGTCGGGAGGGTCGGCATGACTACCGTAAAATTCACCGCAATGAAGGATGGCGACCGGGACGACTACGAGTTCCTGACCGCGCATGAGATCGACTATGCCGCCAGGACCGGCGAGCGGCTGCTCGATGCGCTGGTGCAGCTCGACGCGGGCCTTTCGGGCTACAAGATCACCCGGCTCGGCCATTCGCTGCAGGCGGCGACGCGTGCCTGGCGCGACGGCGCCGACACCGACTGGATCGCCTGCGCGCTACTGCACGACATCGGCGACATCTATGCGCCTTACAATCACGACGAATATGCCGCTTCGATCCTGAAACCCTTCGTGCGCGAACAATGCACTTGGGTGGTGGAGAAACATGGCGACTTCCAGCGGCTCTACTATGCCCATCACCTCGGCGGTAACCGCCATGCGCGCGACCGCTTTGCCGGCCACGCCTATTTCGACGATTGCGACCAGTTTTGCGAACGCTGGGACCAGTCCAGCTTCGACCCCGATTATGACACGCTGCCGATCGAATTCTTCCGGCCCTTCGTCCTCGAAGTCTTTGCCCGCAAGGCATACGACCCGTCCGTGATCCGCGCCGGCGAACGCGTGCCGCTCATAGATCCCACAACCGCCATGACCAGAACCGGAGCTTCCGCATGAGCATCATCAACAAGGCAGCCGCCATCGGTGGCGGCGTCATCGGCGCCGGCTGGGTGGCGCGGCTGCTGCTCAACGGCATCGACGTGTCGATCTTCGATCCCGATCCCGAGGCGTCGCGCAAGGTCGGCGAAGTGATGAAGGGCGCGCGCCGCGCCTACAAGCAGATGGTACCCGGCGGTTTGCCAAAAGAGGGCAAGCTGACCTTTGCCAAGACCATCGCCGAGGCAGTGGCCGATGCCGATTTCATTCAGGAAAGCGTGCCGGAACGGCTCGACCTCAAGCACCGGGTGCTCGCCGAGATCGATACCCACGCGCCGGCCAATGCGATTGTCGGTTCCTCGACCTCCGGCATCAAGCCAACCGACATGCAGGTGGCGATGAAGAAGCATCCGGAGCGGCTGGTCGTCGGCCATCCGTTCAACCCGGTCTATCTCCTGCCGCTGGTCGAGATCGTGGGCGGCGAGCAGACCTTTCCCGAGGCGATCGAGGTCGCCAAGGAGATGTATGCCTCGATCGGCATGAAGCCGGTCGTCATCCGCAAGGAGATCGAGGCCTTCGTCGGCGACCGCCTGCTCGAAGCGGCATGGCGCGAGGCGCTGTGGCTGATCAAGGACGGCATCTGCACGGTCGAGGAACTCGACGACATCATGCGCTACGGCTTCGGCCTGCGCTGGGCGCAGATGGGCATGTTCCAGGTCTATCGCGTCGCCGGTGGCGAGGCCGGCATGCGCCACTTCATGGCGCAGTTCGGGCCCTGCCTGAAATGGCCATGGACCAAGCTGATGGATGTGCCGGAGTTCAACGACGAACTGGTCGACCTGATCGCCACGCAATCGGACGACCAGGCACATGGGCTGTCGATCCGCGAACTGGAAAAAATCCGCGACGACAATCTGGTCGCCATCATGGATGCGCTGTCGAAGCAGAACAAAGGCAAGGGCTGGGGCGCCGGCGCCCTGCACAAGGACTATACCAGGCAGCTGGCCAAGCTGGCGGCGAAGAAGCCCACAGCCTCCAAGGCTGCCGAGAAGGCCAAAGCCTTGAAACCGGTCAAGAAAGCCGAAAAGCCGAAGAAAAAGCCCGGCAAGAAGAAAGGCTGAGAGCATGGATTTCGGGCTGTCGGAGGAACAGAGGCTCATCGTCGAGACGACGCGTGCGTTCGTCGAGAACGAGCTTTACCCGCATGAGCGCGAGGTCGAGCGCACCGGCGTGCTGCGCCGCGACCTGATCGAGGAGATCAAGGTCAAGGCGATCGAAGCTGGGCTCTATGCCGCCAACATGCCGGCCGATGTCGGCGGTGCTGGCCTCGATACGGTGACTTGGCTGCTCTACGAAAAGGAGCTTGGCCGCGCCAATTACGCGCTGCACTGGACTTGCGTGGCGCGGCCCTCCAACATCCTCCTGGCCGGCACGCCGGAGCAGCGCGAGAAATATCTGTTCCCCTGCATCCGCGGCGAGAAATGGGACTGCCTGGCGATGACCGAGCCGGGCGCAGGCTCCGATTTGCGCGGCATGAAGGCGACCGCCGTACAGGACGGCGACGACTGGGTGCTGAACGGCACCAAGCATTTTATCTCCCACGCCGACCTCGCCGACTTTGCCATCGTTTTCATGGCCTCAGGCGAAGAGGATTCGCCGCGCGGCAGGCGCAAGAAGATCACCGCATTCTTCGTCGACAAAGGGACGAAGGGCTTCACCGTCCGCGATGGCTACCGCAACGTCTCGCATCGCGGCTACACCAACGCCATCCTCGAATTCGACGATTGCCGGCTTCCCGCCGCCCAAGTGTTGGGCGAAGTCCACAAGGGGTTCGACGTCGCCAATTCATGGCTCGGCGCCACCCGGCTGCAGGTCGGCGCCACCTGCCTCGGCCGCGCCGAGCGGGCGCTTGGCCATGCCATCGAGTATGCCGCGCAGCGCCAGCAGTTCGGCCAGCAGATCGGCAAGTTCCAGGGCGTGTCGTTCAAGCTTGCCGACATGGCGACCGAATTGAAGGCCGCCGACCTGATGGTGTTCGAAGCCGGCTGGAAGTACGATCAGGGCACTGTCACCGATCAGGACATGGCCATGGCCAAGCTGAAGGCCACCGAGATGCTTGCATACGTTGCCGATGAGGCGATCCAGATTCATGGCGGCATGGGACTGATGGACGATTTGCCACTGGAGCGCATCTGGCGCGACGCGCGCGTCGAGCGCATCTGGGAAGGCACGTCAGAGATCCAGCGCCACATTATTTCAAGGGCGCTGCTGCGTCCGTTCGGGGCATAACATATGCATAAACTTGAGCGTCTCCTGCGGCCGAAATCGATCGCCGTCTTCGGCGGTGCGCAGGCCGCGGCCGTCGTCGCGCAATCGATCAAGATGGGCTTTGCCGGCGAGATCTGGCCGGTGCATCCGACCAAGGACGAGGTCGCCGGTCGCAAGGCCTATCGTTCGGTGGCTGACCTGCCGGGCGCGCCCGATGCTGCCTTTGTCGGCGTCAACCGGCATTTGACCATCGAGGTGATCAAGGCGCTGGCCGAGCGCGGCGCCGGCGGCGCCGTCTGCTTTGCCGCCGGCTTCCTCGAAACCGAGGCCTATGACGATGATGGCGAGCGGCTGCAGGCCGAGCTGGTCGCCGCAGCCGGCTCGATGCCGATCATCGGGCCGAATTGCTACGGTCTGATCAATTATGCCGACGGCGCGCTGCTGTGGCCCGACCAGCATGGCGGCATAAGATTGGCCGAGGGCGGCAAGGGCGTCGCCATCATCACCCAGTCCTCCAACATCGCCATCAACATGACCATGCAGAGGCGCGGCCTGCCGATCGCCTTCCTGATGACCGCCGGCAACCAGGCGCAGACCGGTCTGTCCGAAATGGCGCTCGGCCTGATCGAGGACGAGCGGGTCACGTCGCTCGGCCTGCATATCGAGGCCTTCGATTCGGTAGCCGGCTTCGAGAGGCTGGCGGCACGGGCGCGCGAGCTGAAAAAGCCGATCATCGCCATGAAGGTCGGCCGTTCCGAACAGGCCAGGCAGGCGACCGTCTCGCACACCGCCTCGCTGGCCGGCTCGGACGCGGCCTCGGGTGCGTTCCTGCGGCGGCTCGGCATTGCGCGTGTCGATTCGATCCCCGCCTTTATCGAGGCGCTGAAGCTGCTGCACATCACCGGACCTTTGCCCGGCTACAGGCTGTCGTCGATGAGCTGCTCCGGCGGCGAGGCCTCCGTCATGGCCGACAGCGCCGAAGGGCGCTGGGTCAATTTCCCTGTGCTGACCGACAGCCACCGCGCCCATGTCAAATCGACGCTCGGGCCGCTGGTCGCGGTCGCCAATCCCTTGGACTATCACACCTTCATCTGGAACAACGAGCCGGCGATGACCGCCACCTTCACCGCCATGGTGTCGGGCGGCTTCGACCTCAACATGCTGGTGCTGGATTTTCCGCGACCTGATCGTTGTTCGGTCACCGATTGGTGGGCGACGTTGCGCGCCTTCGAATCGGCGCTGAAGACCAACAAGGCGCATGGCGCGATCGTCTCGTCGCTGCCGGAAAACCTGCCGGAGGAGTACACCGCCGAACTGATGGCGCGCGGCATGGTGCCGTTGTTCGGCATTTCGGAAGCCATGGATGCCGCCGGGGCGGCGGCCTTCATCGGCTGGGCTTGGGCCGAACCGCAGGCGCAGCCGATCGACACTTCTGCTGCCGGTGCGCCTGGTGGCGACCATGTCACGCCCGACGAGGCCGAAGCAAAATCGCGGCTGATCAAGGCCGGCCTGCCGGTGCCGAAAGGCGAACGGGCCGCCAATGCGGTCGAGGCGGTGATTTCGTCGATGGCGCTCGGCTTTCCCGTCGCACTGAAGGCGCTCGGCGTCAGCCACAAATCCGAAGTTGGCGCCGTCAGGCTCAACCTCAGGGATGCCGAATCCGTCAGCACCGCGGCGCATGACCTCTTGCCGCTCGGCACCGGGCTCTATGTCGAGCGCATGGTGCGCGACGGTGTCGCGGAACTGATCGTCGGCTTCACCCGCGACCCGATGTTCGGCGCGGTGATGACCTTGGGCACCGGCGGCGTGCTGGTCGAACTGTTGCGCGACAGCGTCACGCTGATGCTGCCGGCGACGCGCGACGATATCGAGGCGGCGCTGCGCGGCCTGAAACTGTTCCCGCTGCTCGAGGGCTATCGCGGCCGGCCAAAAGCCGATGTCGCGGCTGCCATCGATGCCATTTCGGGCATTGCCGCCTTCGTGCAGCAGAATGCCGGTGAGATCGAGGAACTCGACATCAACCCGCTGATCGTCTGCAGCGAAGGCAAGGGCGCCTGGATCGCCGACGCACTGCTGGTGCTGGGAGAGAACAAGAATGTCTGACGTCATTTCGACCCGCCGCGAGGGCACCATCCTCGAGGTCACCCTCGACCGGCCCAAAGCCAACGCCATCGACCTGAAGACCTCTCGGCTGATGGGCGAGACCTTCAAGGCATTCCGAGACGATCCGGAATTGCGCGTCGCCATCGTCAAGACCGCCGGCGACAAGTTCTTCTGTGCCGGCTGGGACCTCAAAGCCGCTGCCGGCGGCGATGCCGTCGATGGCGACTATGGCGTCGGCGGCTTTGCCGGGCTGCAAGAATTGCGCGACCTCAACAAGCCGGTGATCGCTTGCGTCAACGGCATGGCGGTCGGCGGCGGCTTCGAGCTGGCGCTGTCCTGCGACCTCATCTATGCCTCCGATCATTCCTCCTTCGCGCTCCCCGAAATCCGCGCCGGCACGCTGGCCGACGCGGCAACGATCAAACTGCCGAAGCGCATCCCCTACCATGTCGCCATGGACCTTCTGCTGACCGGCCGCTGGATGGATGTGGCCGAGGCGCATCGCTGGGGCCTGGTCAACGAAGTGCTGCCCAAGGAGAAGCTCGAGGACCGTGTCTGGGAGATCGCCCGGCTGCTCGCAGGCGGCCCGCCGCTGGTCTTTGCAGCGATCAAGGAGACCGCGCGTGTGGCCGAGGCGCTGACCTTCCAGGATGCAATGAACAAGGTGACGCGGCGCCAGCTGCCGACGGTCGATGCCCTCTACGGCTCCGAAGACGGCATGGAGGGTTTTCGCGCTTTTGCGGAGAAGCGTGAGCCGGTGTGGAAGGGGAAATGAGGATTGTTGCCGAAATGACAGCGCTCACCCCCCTCTGTCCTGCCGGACATCTCCCCCTCAAGGGGGGAGATTGGCAGCTTCGATCTCTGCGCTCTTCTTGCGACGCAGAAGGTTGGCGAAAGCCTTCGCAACATCCGATCTCCCCCCTTGAGGGGGAGATGTCCGGCAGGACAGAGGGGGGCGCCCTGGCTCAGCCTTGGGCGCCTTTCCAGCACCCATGACCGATTACAAAACCCTCATCGACGCCGAGACCTGGGCGTTCATAGAGCGGACCAATTCCTACTATCCGCCCGACACGATCGACTACACGATCGCGCAGCAGCGCGGGATCTATGACCGCATGTGCCGCGAATTCTTTGCCGGCTATCCCGAAGGCGTGGCGGTCGAAACCTCAGCCATTGCGACGCCCACGCACGACATCCCGATCCGCACCTACCGAAGCACACACAAAGCTGCGGTGACGGTGCTCTATGTCCATGGCGGCGGCTTCATCCTCGGTGGGCTGGACAGCCACGACGATGTCTGCGCCGAGCTCTGTGCCCGCACCGGCTATGAGGTGGTCTCGGTCGATTATCGGCTGGCGCCGGAGCATCTGCATCCGGCGGCCTTCGACGATGCGATGAGCGCCTTCGAATGGGCCGCCGCCAATCGCGATCATCCTATCGTGCTGTGCGGCGACAGCGCCGGCGGCAATCTCTGCGCCGCCGTCAGTCACGCCACGCGTGACCGTTCGAAAAGGCCGGTTGGCCAGGTGCTGATCTATCCCGGCCTCGGCGGAGACCGCGCGAAAGGCTCCTATGTCAAGCACGCCGAAGCGCCGATGCTGACCATCCGCGATCTCGAATTCTACAAGCACATCCGCACCAGCGGCGTGGATAGGACCGGGGACATCACGCTGTCGCCGCTCGCCGACACCGACTTCTCCAACCTGCCGCCGACAGTACTGATCACCGCCGAGTGCGACCCGCTGTCGTCGGATGGCGAGAGCTATCACGACCTGGTCGTGGCGGCGGGCGGACGCGCAACCTGGTTCGAGGAAACGGGGCTGGTGCATGGTTATCTCCGAGGCCGGCACACGGTCGGCCGCGCCCGCGCAAGCTTCACCCGGATCGTCGATGCGGTGACCGCGCTTGGACAGGGCGATTGGCGCTGGTGATCGCGGCTGGACTCTGAGGACCGACCGGCCCCGGCTCATCCCACCGAAGCGGCCGCCGCACGGCCGGCGCTGCGGCCGGAAAAGATGCAGCCGCCGAGGAAGGTGCCCTCAAGCGCCGCATAACCATGCACACCGCCGCCGCCAAAACCGGCGGCTTCGCCGACGGCGTAGAGTCCCGCAACCGGCTGGCCATCGGCACCCAGCACGCGGCTGTCGAGATCGGTCTGCAGGCCGCCCAGCGTCTTGCGCGTCAGGATGTTGAGGCGCACCGCTATCAGCGGGCCGTTTGCCGGATCGAGCATCTTGTGCGGCTTGGCCGTGCGGATCAGCCGGTCGCCGAGATAGGCGCGCGCCCCGCGCAGAGCGGTGATTTGCATGTCCTTGGAGAACGGGTTGTCGAGCTGCCGGTCGCGGGCGCGGATTTCGCGCTCGACTTGGGCTACCTCAAGAAGCGGCTCGCCGCCGGCAAGCGCGTTCATGCGCGCGACCAGCGTCGGCAAGTCGGCCTCGACGATGAAATCCTCGCCCTTCTCCATGAACGCCTTGACCGGGCTCGGAATGCCCGATGTGGCGCGACCGAGCACCTGGCGCCAACTCTTGCCGGTCAGGTCCGGGTTCTGTTCGGAGCCCGACAGCGCGAACTCCTTCTGGATGATCTTCTTGGTCAGGATGAACCAGGAATAGTCGAAGCCGGTGCTCATGATGTGGCTGAGTGTGCCCAGCGTATCGAAACCGGGATAGAGCGGCACCGGCAGGCGCTTGCCGCGCGCATCGAGCCACAGCGATGACGGGCCGGGCAGGATGCGGATCGCATGATCGGTCCAGACCGGCGCCCAATTCTTGATGCCCTCGACATAGTGCCACATGCGGTCGCGGTTGATGATCGAACCGCCGGCCCGTTCCGTGATCGCCAGCATGCGGCCGTCGACATGATCGGGCACGCCGGTGATCATGCGCTTCGGTGCCGCGCCCAGCCGCTGCGGCCAGTTTTCCCGCACAAGCTGATGGTTGGCGCCGATGCCGCCGGAGGCGACGATCACCGCTTGCGCGTGAAGCTCGAAATCGCCTGATATTTCGCGCGAACTCTTGTGGCCGCGCTCGACAGCGCTGGGCTGCAGGATGTCGCCACGCACACCGGTCACAACAGCACCCGTCCGCGTCAGTTCATTGACGCGGTGGCGGAATTTGAAACTGATCAATCCGCGCTTTTGGGCCTCGCGCACGCGCTGGGCGAACGGTTCGAGCACACCGGGGCCGGTGCCCCAGGTAATGTGAAAGCGCGGCACCGAATTGCCATGGCCGATGGCATTGCCGCCGCCCCGCTCGGCCCAGCCGACCACAGGAAAGAATTTCAGGCCGCGCTGCATCAGCCAGGAGCGTTTCTCGCCGGCGGCGAAGCCGACATAGGCTTCCGCCCATTTGCGCGGCCAGAAATCCTCCGGCCGATCGAAAGCCGCGGTGCCCAACCAGTCTTCCAACGCCAAGTCATGCGAATCGCGGATGCGCATGCGCCGCTGCTCGGGCGAATCGACGAGAAAAAGGCCGCCGAACGACCAGAATGCCTGGCCGCCCAGCGACTGCTCGGGCTCCTGGTCGACGATGATGATTTTCTTGCCGGCCTCGGCAAGCTCGGCGGCGGCAACCAGCCCTGCAAGGCCGGCGCCGACAATGATCACGTCCGCATCGTCAGCCATCTTTCCTCCCAGAATTAGCCGGCTACTTCAATTGCAAGGGGTCAGACGGTCTCCCAGCCTTCTTTGCCGCCGGCGCGGAAGATGGCATCGATGACTTTCTGGTTGAGCACGGATTCCTCCAGCGTGAAGACGCGCTCCTTGCCGCCCTGTGCTGCACGCGCGAAGGTCTCGACCTCCAGCCGGTATTGCTGCGTGCCGGGAAAGCGGAACACCTGCGCCTCGGTGTGGTTCTGGTTGTGCAGTTCGACGCGGTGGTGGTCGTAGAGCCCGGCATTGAAGGGCGAGAACAACTCGATGAAACCCTTCTCGCCGTGGAACACCATCACCTGGCGCGCCGCCATCTGCGTCGACAGATAGAAGGACAGCTCGAAGTCGCCGAAATCGGCGCGGATCGAGGAGTAGATGTCGGTGCCGAATGTCTTGTCGCGCTCGATCGTCGCCTGCACGCGCAGCGGCTCCTTGCCGGTCGAAAAGCGCGTCGACACGGTCGGGTAGACGCCGATATCGGGCAGCGCGCCGCCGCCGAGGTCGAGCTGGTTGCGCATGTTGCTGGGGTCGACATTGTAGTAGGAGAAGGCACCCTGCACATGGCGCAGCCGGCCGATGGCGCCGCTGGCGATGAGGTCGCGTACTTTGATCCATTGCGGGTGGTAGATGACCATGAAGGCCTCGCAGACCAGCACCTTTTTCTGGTCGCGCAGCTTGATCAGCGGCAGGATGTCCTTGGCGTCGAGCGCCAGCGGCTTTTCGACCAGCACGTGCTTGCCGGCTTCGATGGCCTTGGCCGCCCATTCGACATGCTGCGAGGTCGGCAACGGGATGTAGACGCCATCGACCTCGTCGGAGGCAAGCAGTTCCTCATAGGAGCCGAAGGCATGGCGCGCGCCGAAGCGCTCGGCCAGCGCCTTGGCCTTCGACAGGTCACGGCTGGCGATCGCCGACAGCACGCCGTTCTCCGCCTCGACCATCGCCGGCAACAAATGCTCGCGGCCGATCTTGGCCGTCGACAACACACCCCATCGGAACATCAGGCTTCTCCATCACAATTACAGGCAACGAGGTTTGCCCGAAATCGCCGGAAAAGCCAATGACGAGGGTCAGCCCCTTTTGCCGGTCAGCGTCATGTCGAAGTCGACGATGTTGGAATAGATTGGCGTGCCGACATCCATGCCGTAGCGCGACCTCAGCACCTTGCCGGTGACATGGAATTTGATCGTCCCGGCCTTGAGACCGCCAAGCTCGGCCGTGAACTTTTCCGGAAACGTCTTGCCGCGCGCCGTCAGCCGGCCGCTGACGAGGGCCGTGGTGTCGCTGGTTCGGGTCACGCTGGTAGAGCGGAACTGGATCTCCGGGTTGTTGGCGGCATCAAACACCGCGTCGGAGCGCAGGAAGGCATCGATACGGCTCTGGCCGGTGCCAACGCTTTCGGGAAAGATGGTGAAATTGACCTGCGAGTGCCCGACATCGCTGTTGTCGATGCGGATCGAGCCCTTGAAGCGGGCGAAGGCGCCATTCAGGCCGCCGCCGCCGACCTTGCCGATGGAGAAGCGGATGCTGGAGTTGGCCGGGCTGATCGAATAGCTGCCGGCGGCGTCACCAAGCGCGACGGCCGCTGAAACAGGCATGGCGAGGCAAGCGGCGACCGCCGCAAATCCGAGGATGCGCGTGTACATGGGGATGTTCCTTGTTGGAGGCAGCGCATTTCTCGCGCCCTCACTCCATGAACGAATGAACCGCTCGCTCTATTCCGGATCTGACGAAGGCGTGATCATGCGCATGAGCACGCCATCCCTGAGCTGGAAATGATGCCGCAGTGCCGCCGCAACGTGGAGAGCCACAAGCGCCATGCCGGCATAGGCAAGATACCAATGCGCCGCCGCCCAGAAGCTTTCGGCACCATCCGATTCGGCCAGCGGCAGGTTCGGCATGACGAACAGGTTGAACGGCAGGCTGGGTATCTCCAGCATCGAGACCGACACCAGCGCCCAGCCGGACAAGGGCAAGGCAAGCTGAAACGCGTAGAGCGCAAAATGGGCCAACGGTGCCGCCCGACGTTCCAAAGTCCCGACCGAGCCCGGCAGCGCCGGCGTTGTATTGCCGCAGCGCCAGACGATGCGCAGGATGATCAGGCCGAGCAGCAGGAAGCCGAAGGATTTGTGCAGCTGGATCAGTTCGAAGGCGGTGCGCTGGCTGGTCACCCGCACCATGACGAAGCCGAGTCCGAACTGGCCGATGAAGATCAGCGCAATCAGCCAGTGAAGAATGATCGCGCCCCAGCCATAGCGGGTGGTGCTGTTGGTGATCGATGTTTGCATCGTTGGTGAACGACCGCGATGCCGGTTATCTTCCACCAAGGGGGGGGCGAGCCCGCTTTATCCACTCACCTTGAAGAAATCGACAAAGGCCCTGAGCGCTGGCCGCATCTGACGGCGGCTCGGATAATAGACAAAGAAGCCGTCGAAGGGCGGGCACCAGTCCTCCAGCACGCGGATCAGCCTGCCGTCGGCGAGCGGTGCGCGGACATAGTCCTCAAAGACGAAGGCGAGCCCGGCGCCGTCGACCGCCGCCTGGGCGATCAGATGGTCCTCGTCGAGGATCAGCGGTCCCTCCACCGCCATCTCGATCGTCTCGCGGCCTTTCTCGAACTCCCAGCGGTAGAGGATGCCGCTGGAGAAGCGGAAGCGGATGCAGCGGTGGCCGGCCAGGTCGCGCGGGTGGCGCGGCTTGGGGTTGACCTCGAAATAGACCGGGGCGCCGACCACCGCGCCGCGAAGGTCCGGCCCGATGCGCACCGCGATCATGTCGCGCTGCAGGCTCTCGCCAAGCCGGACGCCAGCATCGAAGCCGCCTTCCACCACGTCGGTGAAGCGGTCCTCGATGACGATCTCCAGCACGATGTCGGGATAGGCCGACGCAAAGGCGCCCAGCCGTGGCGTCAGCGCCAAATGCGCTGCCGTGCGCGGCACGGTCAGGCGCAGATTGCCGGCCGGCCGGTCGCGCGTCTCGATTGCCGTCTCCAGCGCCAGGTCGATCTCCGACAGCGCCGGCCGCAACCGCTCCAGCAACTGCGCACCTTCTTCGGTCGGCGCGACGCTGCGTGTGCTGCGCGCCAGCAGCCGAACGCCAAGCCGCGCCTCCAGGCTGGATACCGCGTGGCTGACAGCCGAAGGCGCGATGGCCAATTCCCTGGCGGCGCCCCGAAAGCTGCCGCATTGAGCGACAGTTGCCAGCACGGCCAATTGGGAAAGATGCGCGCGATTCATTGATCTATCTTTTAGTACAGCCCGTGCGGATGGAAGCCGATTATCGAACACAAGGCAAGGCGCTATTTCTCCCACATCGCAACAAGGAGACGCGTTATGCAAACCCGCAAGCTAGGAACTGAATTGAACGTCTACCCCGTCGGCCTCGGCTGCATGGGCATGAGCTTCGCCTATGGCGGCCAAGCGGAAGCCGATGCGATCGCCACGCTGCATCGCGCCGTCGATATCGGCGTCAACTTCTTCGACACGGCGGAGGTCTATGGCCCCTTCGAGAACGAGATCCTGCTCGGCAAGGCGCTGAAGCCGGTGCGCGATCATCTGACGATCGCGACAAAATTCGGCTTCCGGATTCTGGAGGAAGGTACAGGCCTCGACCGCATGGCTGGCGTCGACAGCCGCCCCGAGCACGTCAAAGCGGTCGCCGAGGCCTCGCTGAAGCGGCTGGGCACCGATGTGATCGACCTCTACTACCAGCACCGTGTCGACCCCAACGTGCCAATCGAGGATACGGTCGGCGCCATGGCCGAACTGGTGCGCGAGGGCAAGGTGCGCGCGCTTGGCCTGTCCGAGGCGAGTGCCGCGACCATTCGCCGGGCCCATGCCGTGCATCCGGTATCGGCCGTGCAGAGCGAATATTCGCTGTGGAGCCGCGACCCGGAAGACGAGGTGTTCGCCGTCTGCCGCGAGCTCGGCATCGGCTTCGTTCCCTATAGCCCGCTCGGCCGTGGGCTGCTGACCGGCACGATCGCCAAGCCCGAGGCCTTGAGCGACGGCGACTGGCGCCGGACCTTGCCGCGCTTCCAGGCCGAGGCGATGGAAGCCAACGCCGCTGTCATCGCCACCTTGGAAAAGCTGGCTGTTGAAAAGGGCGTGACCTCGGCACAGCTGGCGCTGGCCTGGGTGCTGCACCAGGGCGATTTCATCGTACCGATCCCCGGCGCGCGCAAGATACGCCATCTGGAGCAGAACACGGCGGCGGCGGACATCGCGCTAAGCGCGGCCGAGGTGCAGGCTATTGGTGACGCGCTGTCGCCCAACAAGGTTATGGGCAAGCGCTACACCGAAGAGTTGCTGGCACTGGTGAACCGCTAGGTCTTCCCCCTCCCCCTTGTGGGGAGGGTCGGCTCGCTGTCGCAGCGAAGCGGAGACAGCGGGACGGGGTGGGGGAGCGCCCTACGAAGACCCCCACCCCGCGCCCCGGGGGGGGGGGGGCCCCCCCCCCCCCGCGGGGGGGGGGGGCCCCCGCCCCCCCCCCAGGAC
>NZ_JBVVQW010000005.1:159295-408533 GCF_055811655.1 Mesorhizobium sp. WSM4809 | reverse complement strand
TCTGGTGCTATCCCGCAGTGGTGTGGCCCGCCGCCCGCCCCGCCCCCCCCCCCGCCCCCGGGGGGGGGGGGGGCGGCGCCCCCCCCCCCCCCACCCCCCCCCCCCCCCCCCGGGGCCGGGGGGGGGGAGCGCCCTACGAAGACCCCCACCCCGCTCCGCTGCGCGGATCGACCCTCCCCACAAGGGGAGGGTGAGGTCACCACGGCACAACCGTAATCTCCGGCCAGCACTCCCTCGCCCTCGCCCCCTTCACCTCATGCGTCTGCTGGTTGTCCATCACCCGGTTCGGTGTGATGCGGAACGAAAAAACATCATCCAGCCCGAACGGCGCCACCAACACCAGCTGCCCGTCAGCATCGTATCGAACCCCGACGGCGTGCGTCTTCGACGCGAAATAGCAGACGGGATCGCTGGCGTTCGAATAGCGCGGGCAAGGCCGCCCGAATTTCTGCGGATACCAAAGATGCACCCGCGCCTGATTGCGCACCTCGACCGGCAGCGGCAGTCCTTCGAAATGCTTCTCCGCGCGGCGAATAACGGCGTCCTCGGCCTCGTAGGAGAGGTCGCTGTCATCGAAGTAGAACAGGTCGACATCCCTGATGCCATACCCCGAAGGCTTGCCGGTCAGATGGTTCCAAACACTGTTGTAGAGCGCGCCGGAAACCACCAGCCAGTCCGGCAGGTCGAGCGTGCGAGCCCGCGCCAGCGCGTCGCGTAACAGCGGGTCGGCAAGCACGATGGCGAGAAACGCCGCGCGCTGCTCTTCAAGAGGAAGGCCCGAATAGCAGAGAGTATCCATCGCCCTTTGGAGAGCGATTCGGCAAGTATCCGCAATGCTTCGCCCATAGCGCCACCAAAGATGTGGCCAGATTGCAACGTGACCGGACCATGATGCTCGGCCTGGCCCTAAAACAGCCCACCCTCGTCATCTGACGACTATGCGCGTCTGCCCATCTGCCGGCATGGACGATTGCTATTGGAATTTTCCACACCGGCTGGAGTAGCCTGGGCATGCAGATATCGTCGGTTTGGCCAGCAGCATCGTCGAGAGGACCGATCGACAGGGCAAAATTGACTGCGAAGTGGTTCTGGATTGCCGCGACCTTCTGCGTTCTGATCGCAGCCTCGCTCAATGCAAGTGCTGCGGCGGAGCCGATCGTGATTTCCCCGGCCACGCTGCCGGATGGGAGAGTTGGTGAGCACTATGATCGGACGCTGATGGCTTCAGGCGGAGCTGGCGGGCCATACACGTTCGCGCTCACTTCGGGGGTCACGCCGGTCTCCTTCAGCAGCGGCGGCGTCCTCTCCGGGGCAGTGATAGCCGCCCCCGGCACCTATAATTTCAGAGTCCTGGCGACAGATCAGGTCGGCAACACCGGCACACGCGACTACACGATTGTGATCGCGGACAACCCGGTCTTGATTTCGCCTGCTGCGTTGCCCGGCGGGCAGATTGGCCAGCCGTATAACCAGGCGCTGACGGCTTCGGGTGGCGCTGGCGGTCCCTACACGTTCTCGATCGTTTCGGGCTCCATGCCCGTCGCCTTCAGCAGTGCCGGCGTCCTCTCAGGGCCAGTGATAGCCGCCCCCGGCGTCTACAGTTTCAGGGTCCGGGCGACAGACCATGTCGGCAACAGCGGCGAACACGACTACACCATCGTGATCGCGGACAACCCGGTCGTCATTTCACCAGCTGCCTTGCCCGGCGCGCAGATTGGCCAGCCCTATAGCCAGGCGCTGACGGCTTCGGGTGGTGCTGGCGGCCCCTTTACGTTCTCGATCGTTTCGGGCTCCATGCCCGTCGCCTTCAGCAGTGCCGGCGTCCTCTCCGGGCCGGTCATAGCGGCCCCCGGCGTCTACAGTTTCAGGATTCGGGCGACGGACCATGTCGGCAACAACGGCGAACGCGACTACACGCTTGCGATCACCACTGGCCCGCCCATCGTAATTTCACCGGCAGCTTTGCCCAATGGCCAGGTTGGGCAGCCCTATAGCCAGATGCTGACCGCAACCGGCGGTGTGGGCGCGCCTTACACGTTTCAGCGGATCATCGGAAATCTGCCCGAAGGCGTTTCGCTCGCAACCGATGGCACACTCGGCGGCACGCCGACCGAGAGCGGATCATTTGCCTTTGCCGTCGATGTGTTCGACACCTCCGAGAACAGGGCAAGGCGCGAGTATACGCTGGACATCGCTGCGGCGCCCCGACCGACGGCGCCGTCACGGACCATGACCATCGTTGCCGGCATGTCGGCTTCGCTGCCGTTGACGCCGGGTGCTACCGGCGAACCATTCAGCGCCGCGGCGATCATGTCCAGCGCCCCCGCCGAGGGCGGCACGGCGACGCTGTCCGGCGCGCCCAACTACCTACTGACCTTCGCGTCCTCGCCGGTGTTTTCAGGCACCGTCATCGTAACGTACACACTGACCGGCCCCGG
Organism: Mesorhizobium sp. WSM4809; assembly: GCF_055811655.1. Lineage (NCBI taxonomy): Bacteria > Pseudomonadati > Pseudomonadota > Alphaproteobacteria > Hyphomicrobiales > Phyllobacteriaceae > Mesorhizobium > Mesorhizobium sp. WSM4809. The sequence continues at coordinate 406,095 of NZ_JBVVQW010000005.1, read as the reverse complement.
CGGCGTTTCCGATCCGGCCACGGTGACCATCACCGTCACCACGCGGCCGGACCCCTCCGACGATCCGGAGGTCGCCGGGCTGCTCAATGCCCAGGCGCAAGCGGTGCAGCAATTCGCCGCCGGGCAGACAGACAATATCAACCATCGCATGGGCGCTTTGCGAAGCGAGGCGTGCCGCAAGGCCTTTGCGAATGGGCTCGAACTGTCTGGCCAAGGCGCCGATGGCAATGCCGCCAGCGTCGACTTTCCAGACGGATCCGATTGTGGGGGCGACGCGGCAAAGCTGGGCTTCGGCTTGTGGGCCGGCGGTCACATCGATCTCGGCCATAGTTTGCCTGACAATAGCGCGGAGCGGGACTCCGTTTCGATCAACATGACCACCGGCATCGACTACCGTTTCAACGACCGTTTCGTCGCCGGTCTGGCCGTCGGCTACTCCAGCGACGACAGCGACATTGGCGGCAATGGCACCGAGAGTTCCGGCGAGGCCTACAGCGCGACGCTCTATGCAAGCTATCGCCCGGCCGAAAACCTGTTTCTCGATGCCTTGGCCGGCTACGGTTCGTTCAGCTTCGATTCGAAGCGCTTCGTGACAAGTGTTGGCGGCTTTGCCGACGGTCAGCGTGACGGCGACCAGATTTTCGGCTCGCTGACTGCCGGTTTCGATCATAGCGTCGGCGGGCTGCGACTCACTCCGTTCGCCAGGTTGACGGCATCCTCTTCGAGCCTCGACGCGTTTACCGAAACCGGAGCAGGCATCTATTCGCTGAGCTTCGGCAAGCAGAGTGTCGACAGCCTCGGCGGCACGCTTGGCCTTGCCGGCGGCTATGACATGCCGGTGGCCCTCGGCGTCTTCACACCACGCTTCCGGTTTGAATACACTCACGAATTCTCCGGCTCGAGCGGCGTCGATATCCGCTACGCGGATAGTCCGGATGGCCTTGTCTATGGCTTCCAGACGCAGCCTTTGGCGAGTGACCAGGTGATGATCGGCCTGGGCGCCGATCTGCTGCTGCACCAAGGGTTATCCATCGGGCTCGATTATCGCGGCACAATCGGCTTTCAAGACAGCTACAGCCATGCCTTTGGCCTGAGGGTCGGCGGCGGGTTCTGACCATTGCGGCAACGGCTGCTCATCCGTCCCGTGGACGGATGAGCAGCCCCATCGCTAACAGTTCAGTCGCCTTGGGCGCTACGTCCTCAGAACGCCACCGGCCTGCTTACCGACATTCTCGACGATACGCTTGGCCAGTGCCTCGAAATCCTCGTCGGTCAGTGTCTTTTCAACCGGCTGGATCGACACTTCGATGGCGATCGATTTCTTGCCCTCGCCCAGCGAAGCGCCTTCGAAGATGTCGAAGACCGAGACGGCGGTGATGAGCTTCTTGTCGGCGGCGAGCGCCGCGCGCACCAGCGTGCCGGCCTCGACCGTTTTGTCGACGACGAAAGCAAAGTCGCGCTTGACCGCCTGGAAGGGGGACAGTTCCAGTTTCGGCTTGGTTTTCGTCGGCTTGGCCTTCGGTTCGGGCACGGCATCGACGAAGACTTCGAAGCCGCACAGTGGCCCGGAAACATCAAGGCCTTCCAGCGTCTTCGGGTGGAATTCGCCGAAGGTGCCGAGCACGGTTTTCGGACCGAGCTTGATCGTGCCGGAACGGCCGGGATGATACCAGGCCGGGCCGCCGGCCTCGATCTGCAGCCGGTCGACAGGCGCACCGCAGGCTTCCAGTGCGGCGATCGCGTCGGCCTTGGCGTCGAACACGCCGACCGCACCCGAATTGCCGGCCCAGTTGCGGCCTGAGCCGTCGAGCTTGGCGGTGCCGCGGCGCACGCCGGCGGCCACGCGCCGCTGCTGGTCGGCGCCGTCGCCCTCATAGGTGCCCGAGACTTCGAACAGCGCCACGTCGCCGATGCCCTTGTCGGCATTGCGCTGGGCAGCAGCAATCAGGCCCGGCAGCAGCGACGGCCGCATGTCGGACATGTCGGCGGCGATCGGGTTGGCGAGCTTCAGCGCGGTCTGGCCGCCGCCGAACAGCTCGGCGTGCTTGGCCGGAATGAACGACCAGGTGACGGCTTCCATCATGCCGCGCACGGCAAGCGCGCGCTTGGCGGTGCGGGTACGGACCTGCAGCGTGGTGAGGATCCTTGCATTGACCGCGTCATGCGCACCGAGCGGCTGCGGTGCGATGTTGTCGACACCATGGATGCGCATGACTTCCTCGACCAGGTCTGCCTTGCCGTCGACGTCGGGGCGCCAGGACGGCACGGCGACATTGACCACATCGCCCGATCCCTCCGGCTTGAAGCCGAGGCGCGACAGGATGTCGAGGCTTTCCGCCCTGGGAACCTCGATGCCGGTCAGCCGCTTCACTTCCGAAAGCGGGAAGGAAACGATCTTCGACTTGTGGCCGGCGTAGCCGACGACTTCCATTTCGGTCGGCGTGCCGCCGCAGAAATCGAGCACCAGTTTCGTTGCCAGCTCGACGCCGGGAACCATGAATTCGGGGTCCACCCCGCGCTCGAAACGGTAACGCGCGTCGGTGATGATGCCGAGCGTGCGGCCGGTGCGCGCCGTGGTGATCGGATCCCAAAGGGCGGATTCGATCAGCACATCTGATGTGTTCTCGTCGCAGCCCGAATGCTCGCCGCCCATGATGCCGGCGATGGACTCGACGCCGTTGTCATCCGCGATGACGCACATTTCCGGCGTCAGCGTGTATTCGCGGCCATCGAGCGCCTGCACCTTTTCACCATCGCGCGCGCGGCGCACGACGAGATTGCCGGCAACCTTGCTGGCGTCGAACACATGCAGCGGGCGGCCGCGGTCGAAGGTGACGTAATTGGTGATGTCGACCAGCGCGCTGATCGGCCTCAGCCCGATGGCGATCAGCCGCTGCTGCAGCCATTTTGGCGACGGCCCATTCTTGACGCCCTTGACCAGCCTGAGCGCGAAGCCGGGACAGAGCTCCGGCGCTTCGATCGTTACCTTGACCGGACACATGCCGTTGCCGACATGCGGCATGATGGCGCCGCCGACGAGGCGGCCAAGCCCGCTCGCCGCCAGATCCCTGGCGATGCCGTAGACGCTGGTCGCATCCGGCCGGTTCGGCGTCAAATTGATCTCGATGACCGGATCGTCGATGTGCGCATAGGCAGCGAAGCTGGTGCCGACAGGCGCATCCTCAGGCAGGTCGATGATGCCGTTGTGCTCGTCGGACAGTTCCAGTTCGCGCTCGGAACACATCATGCCATGGCTTTCGACCCCCCTGATCTTGCCGACCGCCAGCGTCACGTCGATGCCGGGCACATAGGTGCCGGGCGCGGCAAAGGCGCCGATCAGGCCGGCCCGCGCATTGGGCGCGCCGCAGACGACCTGCACGGGTGGCTTGCCGTTGCCCGTATCGACGGTCAGCACGCGCAGCCGGTCGGCATCGGGGTGCTGCACCGCCGTCAACACCCTGGCTATGACGAAGGGTTTCAGGCTCGACTTGTCGTCGACATGCTCGACTTCGAGGCCGATCGAGGTCAGTCGCTCGACGATCTCGTCAAGCGTGGCGTCGGTCTCTAGGTGGTCCTTGAGCCAGGAGAGGGTGAATTTCATGGGACTGTTCCGTCTGGTCTTTTGACGCTTGTTTTCAGATGTCTCGGCAGGTCGTCGGATATATGCAGGAAGGCAAGCTGTTCGCTGACATAGGCATGCTGCGTCGGCTCAAAATCGGCCGGCGCATCCATGGCGCCGAGCATGAAGTAGATGTCGTCCTCCAGCCGCTCGTCGACATAGGCGATGGGTGAGCCGCAGGTGCCGCAGAAGGAGCGCGTCACCGGGCCGTTCTCATACATCTTCAGCGCCTTGCCGGTGAACGCGACCTGATCGACCAGGAAGCCGACAAAGGCCGACATCGGCGCGCCGCTGGCCCGCCGGCAATCGCCGCAATGGCAATAGCTGACGTGATGCGGTTCGACTGATGCCTCGAACCGCACGGCGCCGCAGCGGCAGCCGCCGGCATAGGGCGCTGTCATGCGCTCAGGCCTCCGAACAGCGTCGGCATGTCGAGCGGCCTGAACCCGTAATGCGACAGCCAGCGCACGTCGGCATCGAAGAAGGCGCGCAGGTCCGGCATGCCGTATTTCAGCATGGCGATACGGTCTATGCCCATCCCCCAGGCAAAGCCCTGATATTCGTCCGGATCGAGCCCGCCATGGCGCAGCACGTTGGGGTGCACCATGCCGCAGCCGAGGATCTCCATCCAGTCGGAACCTTCGCCGAAGCGCACTTCGCCGGGCCTGGAGCGGTCACACTGGATATCGACCTCGAGGCTCGGTTCGGTGAACGGGAAGAAGGACGGCCGGAAGCGCATCTTGACCTGCGGCACCTCGAAGAAGGCCTTGCAGAACTCCTCCAGCACCCACTTCATGTTGGCGACGTTGGCCGTCTTGTCGATCACCAGCCCCTCGACCTGATGGAACATCGGCGAGTGGGTGGCATCCGAATCCTGCCGGTAGGTCTTGCCCGGAATGACGATGCGGATCGGCGGCTTCTTCGTCTCCATGGTGCGGATCTGCACCGGCGAAGTGTGGGTGCGCAAAAGCTTGCGCTCGCCCTTCTCGTCCGGCTGGAAGAAGAAGGTGTCGTGCATTTCGCGCGCCGGATGGCCTTCTGGGAAATTCAGCGCGGTGAAATTGTAGTAATCGGTCTCGATATCGGGACCTTCGGCGATGGAAAATCCGAGGTCGCCGAAGATCGCCGCAATCTCGTCGATGACCTGGCTGATCGGGTGTATACGGCCGCGCTCAGCCGGCGACTGCCGCACCGGCAGCGTCACATCGACCTTTTCGGCGGCGAGGCGCGCGGTGATCGCCACATCTTTCAACTCGGCCTTGCGCGCCGTCAGCGCATCTGTGACGCGGTTCTTGAGTCCGTTGATTGCGGGGCCTTTGACCTGACGCTCCTCGGCGGTCATGGCGCCAAGGGTCTTCAGCATCTCGGACACGGCGCCCTTCTTGCCGAAAGCAGCGATGCGCACGGCCTCGATGGCCGGCTCATCGGCGGCCGAGGCGATTTCGGCCAGAAGTGAGTTTTCAAGCGTATCCAAGCCAGTGGTTGCGTCGTTCACGGTCAAAACTCGCTACGTTGGAAATCAGCTCAAAGTGAAAGTCACTTTTAAGTTGAAGTTCAGGCAAAAGAAAAACCCGCGCCAGCCGTGCCAGCGCGGGTTCCCCAAATCAGAATTGCGAATGCTTGGGAAGCGCTGGTCTTAGGCGACAGCGCTTTCAAAAGCGTTCGGCGTGGTGTTCTTCAGATATTCGAGCGCCACCTTGGCCTTGGCGACCAGGGCTGCGAAAGCCTGCGGCTCATGGATGGCCATGTCCGACAGGATCTTGCGATCGATCTCGATGCCCGACTTGTTGAGGCCGTCGATGAAACGGCCATAGGTCAGGCCATGCTCGTGCGTCGCGGCGTTGATGCGCTGGATCCACAAAGCGCGGAACGAGCGCTTGCGGTTCTTGCGGTCGCGATACGCGTACTGCATCGACTTTTCCACCGCCTGCTTGGCGATGCGGATGGTGTTCTTGCGGCGGCCGTAGAAGCCTTTCGCGGCTTTCAGGACCTTCTTGTGCTTGGCGTGCGAAGTGACGCCTCTTTTTACGCGTGCCATGTCATGATCTCCTTAAAACGTGTCCGGACCGAATGCCTTAGAGGCCGTTCGGCAGAAAATTCTTGATGACCTTCTTGCCATCCGGTTCAGCCAGAACCATCGTGCCGCGGGCATTTCGAATGAACTTGTTGGAACGCTTGATCATGCCGTGACGCTTGCCGGCCGCAGCCGACAGGACTTTACCCGTACCTGTGATCTTGAACCGCTTCTTGGCGGCCGATTTGGTCTTCATCTTGGGCATTTTGCTACTCCGTATTGTTGGCGCACTATCGCGCTTCTTGTTCGCTTCAGGCCGACCAAAGCCCGAAAAGCAAATGAAACCGCCACGGCATGCCCTGCCGGGCGGTTTTCTTGAACGGCGGTGCTATACGTCAAACACGGCCCGCGCGCAACACCTGTGGAGATGCGGCGCTGTGTCCTCGTCAGGGCAGCGTGAACCAGACCGGCAACATGCCTGACTGCTGGGCGCCGTCAATCAATTCAAAGGCCGGCAGCGCGACGAGGAAGACCAAACCGTCGAGCAGCGTGGTCAACAGCAGGCGCGGCTTGAAGTTTCCGGTATCGCCCTCCTGGTAGAGCGACAGTTTCGGGAAAAAGCGCGGCACCCGCGCCAGATAGGCCTGGTACGGCGCGCCGAGCGCTTCCTTGAGGAACTTCTCCTCGCGCAGGATGACGATATGGAACGCCCCCGCGCACAAAAGCCCGAAGAGGATGATGCCGGAGAACGAACCGATCTGCGCGCCGACGCCAGCCGCGGCCACGGTCGAGAACACATAGAGCGGGTTGCGGGTGATCGAGTAAGGCCCGCCGGTCACCACCTCGGAAGATTTGCGCCCGCCTATGTAGAGCGTCGCCCAAAGGCGCCCGACGATGCCGAGGAAAATCAGCAACACGCCGAACATTTCGATCGTCTCGTGCACGGCTGTGTCGGGCGGAAACGTCGATTGGCCAAACAGCAATGCTGCAAACAGCACGACCACGAGAACGGCAAGCACTATCCGGCGCATATGCTGGTAATTGCCCAGCCCGTGTTTGAAGTCCACGTCCGAAACCTTGACTTCATCGACCATAGTGAATCCGATCGTCAGGAATTTTGCCGGCGATCGCAGCGTCTGAACAAGAAGAAGGCGTCCCGCCGATCGCCGGGACGCCTTGCGATGTGATTCAGGCGGATTTAAGCGCGATGGCCAAGCCTGACGTTATCGTGATCCTAGATACGCGCCGATGCAGATCTTAGCGCGGCGACAGCACCATCATCATCTGGCGGCCTTCGAGCTTCGGTTCCGCCTCGACCTTGGCGATCGTCGCCACTTCCTCGCGGACCTTGTTCAGAAGCTGCATGCCGAGTTCCATATGCGCCATCTCGCGGCCACGGAAGCGCAGCGTCAGCTTGACCTTGTCGCCTTCCTCGAAGAAGCGGCGAACCGCCTTCATCTTGGTCTCGTAGTCATGGCTGTCGATGTTCGGGCGCATCTTGATCTCCTTGATCTCGATGACCTTCTGGTTCTTGCGCGCCTCGGCCGCCTTCTTCTGGTTGGCGTATTTCAGTTTGCCGAGATCGAGTATCTTGACGACGGGGGGCACCGCATTGGGCGATATCTCGACGAGATCGAGCCCAGCCTCTTCGGCGAGCAGCAATGCGTCGTTGATGGAAACATCGCCGCGGTTCTGGCCTTCGGCGTCGATAAGCTGGACCCGGGGAACCCGGATGTCACGGTTGGAGCGCGGGCCATCCTTGGTCGGCGCCGCTGCTTTGAAAGGTCTGCGAATGGTCGTGGTCTCCTTGGCCGTTTCGTTCAGGGTCTGTCAGTGTTGATGCATGGACGCGCCAATGTGGTGAGCGCGCGGGCGGAGTCAATAGCACAGCATTGACAGAAAATCACCCTGATCGCTGCTCTGCACCAAACAAACAACATCGTGAGCACTTTTCGCCACGCCACCGTCCGTGTCACAAGACCGGCGTTGAGGAAAAGCCATGACTGCCACGCCCCCAATCTTTCTGGATGTAGATGGATCGCGCATCGCGGTGCGCCATACTGCTGGCTCTACGCCGGGCATCGTCTGGCTCGGCGGCTACAAGTCGGACATGCTGGGCACGAAGGCTCAGACGCTGTCGGACTGGGCGGCAAAAGAAGGCCGCGCCTTCCTGCGCCACGATTATTCCGGCCATGGCGAATCCGGCGGCGCCTTTGCCGACGGCACGATTTCGACATGGCTTGCGCAAAGCCTTGCCGTGTTCCGGCATTTCACCCGGGGCAGCCAGGTCCTGGTCGGCTCCTCGATGGGGGCCTGGATCGCGCTGCGCATGGTGCAGGAATTGCGCAAGGCAGGCGATAGCAACGTCGCCGGCCTGGTGCTGCTGGCGCCGGCCCCGGATTTCACCGCCGAACTGGTCGAACCGGTGCTGACCAAGGCGCAGAAGCGCGATCTCGCCAAAAAAGGTTTCTTCGAAGAGCCGTCGGACTATTCCACGGAACCCTACATCTACACCCGCGCGCTGATCGAGGACGGGCGCGACAACCGGGTTATGACAGGCCCGATCGACACCCATTGCCCGGTGCACATCCTGCAGGGTCTGGCCGATGCAGATGTGCCGGCAAGCCATGCGCTGAAGCTGGTCAGCCTGCTGCCCGCCGACGACGTGACACTGTCACTGATCCCCGACGGCGACCATCGCCTGTCGCGACCCCAAGATCTCGACATGCTGGTTAGGGCCGTCGATGCGATGGTGCAGAGGGGAAACTGATGCGCGCATCCATTCCGATATCCGCTTTCGTCGCGGCGATCGTCGGCTTCGGCGGCACGCTGGCCATCGTCATCGCAGCCGCCAACGCAGTCGGCGCGACGCAGATCGAGACGGCAAGCTGGGTGACGACGATCTGCCTGGCCATGGCGATCGAGAGCCTGTGGCTGTCATGGCGCACGAAGATGCCTGTCATCACCGCCTGGTCGACGCCGGGCCTGGCGCTGATCGCGGCATCGAGCGGCTTTTCGATGGGTGAGGCCGTCGCCGCCTTCATCGTCACCGGCGTCCTTCTGATCGCCACCGGGCTGTTTCGGCCCCTGACCAAGCTGATCTCGAGGATACCGCCCTCCGTTGCCTCGGGCATGTTGGCTGGTATCGTCGTCACCTTCGCGCTCAATGCGGTGAAAACCATTCCAATCGACCCGTGGCTGATCCTGCCGCTGATCGCTGCCTTCTTCGTTATCAGGCTGTTCAACCCGGCGCTGTCGGTGCTGGCGGTTCTGATCGGCGGTGGCCTCGCCGCTTTCCTCACCGGCCGTGTCGGTGGCCTGCCGACACCGGAACTGTCGACGCTTACGCTGATTGCGCCTGACTTCACCACCAAGGCGGTGATCGGCCTGGCACTGCCGCTCTACCTCGTCACCATGGCGTCGCAAAACCTGTCCGGCCTCGCCGTGCTGCGCGCCGCCGGCTATCACCCGGAGCCCGGCCCGCTGATCGGCGTCACGGGCCTGTTTTCGCTGCTGTCGGCGCCGTTCGGCGGCTCGACGACCAATCTGGCGGCGATCTCGGCGGCGATCTGCACCGGACCGGACGTCCACCCCGATCCCGCCGAGCGCTGGAAGACCGGGCCGTTCTATGCACTCGCCTATCTCATCTTTGCTATTTTCGGCGCTTCGCTGGTGGCGATCTTCGCGGTGCTGCCGCAGAGCCTGATCGTGCTGGTGGCAGGCCTGGCGCTGATGGCGTCGCTCGCCAACGCGCTGTCTATCGCGCTGAAGGAAGAGGCGGATCGCATGGCCGCCACCGTCACCTTTGTCGTCACCGCGTCGGGTCTGACGCTGTTCGGCGTTGGCGCCGCATTCTGGGGCCTGATTGCCGGGCTGGTCGTGCTTTTCCTCGATATGATCAAAAAGCGATAATCATTTCAGATGCTTGTCCGGATTTGGCGGACATTGTCTTGAATCGCCGTTTTTCTCTTCCCATTTCGATTCCACGCAGCCCGGATTTGGCTGTCTCCAACCGAAGGAATGGGAGAAAATGAACGCATCCGCATTGATCCGTCCGGCCTGGACGCCGGCAACCATCGCGTTGATGGTTGTAGGTTTCATGGTGTTCTGGCCACTCGGCTTCGCCATGCTCGCCTACATCATCTGGGGCGACCGCCTCGATGGCTTCAAGCGTGACGTCAACCGCGCGACCGACGGCATCTTCGCCGGATGCCGCCGCGGTTCCGACAAGGCCGCGCGCTGGGGCAATGGCTCCGCCCGCACCGGCAACGTCGCTTTCGACGACTGGCGCGAAAAGGAACTTGAGCGGCTGAACGAAGAGCGCCGCAAGCTCGACGAGATGCTGACCCAGTTCGACGAGTATGCCCGCGAATTGCGCCGCGCCAAGGACCAGGACGAGTTCGACCGGTTCATGGCCAACCGCAACAAGTCGACGGCTCCGACGAAGACCGATCCAAGCACCGGAACGACGACCACCAAGCGTGGCAAGGGCTCGAACCTGCTTGACGACTGAGGCCAAGCGACTGGCCACATCGTGAAAAAACGGCGTCGCGCGAGCGGCGCCGTTTCTTTTTTGTTCTAGTCGTTTTTCTCGAATCGCGTATCGTCCCGCCATGACTCTCGGCTTCTTTCGCAATCTGACAAAGCCCAAGCCCACGCCTGTCGTGGAGCGCGAATATTGCGTCGCCGGCCGCACGCTGCCGCTCAAGATCGTCGAGAGCGCCAGGGCGCGCCGAATGACGCTGCGCATCGATTCAGGCGGCCAGGGTCTACGCATAACCGTGCCGCCAGGCCTGCGCCGCGGCGAAGTGGACAGGTTCCTCGAGCGGCACCAGGACTGGCTGGAGCAGCGACTGGCCAAGGTGCCGACGCGGCCGCAGGTGCGGCCCGGCATCAGGATCCCGGTGCGCGGCGTGCCGCACCGCATCGTCCATGAACCATCAAAGCGCGGCACCGTCACCGTGTCGCGCGACGAACGTGGCCCGCTCTTGATCGTGCATGGCGACCGCATACATCTGCCGCGTCGCCTCGCCGATTTCCTCAAGCGCGAGGCCAAGAAGGAAATCGAGAAGCTGGTGGCCAAACACACCGAGGCGCTCGGCAAGCGCGCCAAGGCTATCCGCTTCAAGGACACATCAAGCCGCTGGGGGTCATGCACCTCCGAAGGCAATCTGTCCTTTTCCTGGCGCATCATGATGGCGCCGTCGCCGGTCATCAACTACCTCGTCGCGCATGAAGTGGCGCATCTCAAGGAGATGAACCACGGTCCGAAATTCTGGAAATTGTGCGAAAAGCTCTGCCCCGACACCGATCGCTGCAAGGACTGGCTGAAGCGCAATGGCGGTGCGCTGCAGGCGATCATGTTCGAGTAGATCGCTCAGTCGTCGTTGGCGGCGTTCAAGTCCTCAGGCCGTAGCCCTTCATCGCCATGATGCGGCCACGGCAGGAAATTGCCGTCGAATTCATCGCCGCCGAAATAGTCGAGCGCGCGGTGCGCCTCGGCGCCGTTGAAGGCGGCCTTGTCGATCAGGTGCGCGATGACCTCGCGCGCCTGCGCGATCTTCTGCCTGAGTTCGGCAATTGTCCTGTCGGTCATGATCGTGCTCCCGCCATGTGTCCTATTCATCCATAGGTAGCGCCTTTGGCCGCGCCGGCAAACAGCATGCTTTTTCTCGACTCTTATCGCTTTTCATGCCAATTCCCGCGCCATGGCACTCGAAATCAAGATCTGCGGCTTGAAGACCGACGCGGCAATGGCCGCGGCGCTGGCCGGCGGCGCCAGCCATGTCGGGTTTATCTTCTTCGCCAAAAGCCCACGCTATGTCGAACCCGCCGAGGCTGGCCGTCTGCGCGAGGCGGCGCGCGGCAAAGCGACGGCGGTTGCCGTCACCGTCGATGCCAGCGACGCTTTCCTGGATGAAATCCTTGCCCAAATGCAGCCCGACATGCTGCAACTGCATGGCGCGGAAACGCCCGAGCGCGTCGCCGAGGTCAAAGCCCGTTATGGTTTGCCGGTGATGAAGGCGCTGCCGCTCAGCGAGGCTGCCGATCTCGAACGGACAAAGCCGTTCATCGGCATAGCCGACCGGTTCCTGTTCGACGCCAAGCCGCCGAAAGGCTCAGAGCTGCCGGGCGGCAATGGTGTGGCCTTCGACTGGCACATCCTCGCCGGCCTTGACGGCGGCGTCGATTACATGCTTTCCGGTGGGCTCAACGCCGCCAATATCGGCGATGCCCTTCGGCTTGCCGACCCGCCCGGAATAGACATTTCCTCAGGCGTGGAAAGCGCGCCGGGCATCAAGGATCCGGCGCTGATCGAACAGTTTTTCCGGGCCGTCAGGACCGCGCGGAACACCCGCGCAGCCTAGTAGTGCCTTAAACCAGAGCATGTCCCGGAAAAGTGGGAACCGGTTTTCCGACAAGGACATGCTTCATAAGTCAAGATGCCAGGAGATCGGCGATGAACAAGCCGGCGACACCCAATTCCTTCCGCACCGGACCCGACGAACAGGGCATGTTCGGCATTTTCGGCGGTCGTTTCGTTGCCGAAACGCTGATGCCGCTGATCCTCGATCTGGAGCGGCACTGGAACGAGGTCAAGAACGATCCGGATTTCAGGGCTGAATTGACGGACCTGTCGACCCATTATGCCGGGCGACCCTCGAAGCTCTATTTCGCCGAAGGCCTCACGAAGCATCTCGGCGGCGCAAAGGTCTACTTCAAGCGCGAGGATTTGAACCACACCGGTTCGCACAAGATCAACAACTGCCTCGGCCAGATCCTGCTGGCCAAGCGCATGGGCAAGAAGCGCATCATCGCCGAGACCGGCGCCGGCCAACATGGCGTGGCATCGGCCACGGTCGCGGCCCGCTTCGGCTTCCCCTGCGTCGTCTATATGGGCGCCACCGACGTCGCCCGGCAAAGCCCCAACGTCTTCCGCATGAAGCTGCTGGGCGCCGAGGTCCGGCCGGTGACCGCTGGCCACGGCACGCTGAAGGACGCCATGAACGAGGCGTTGCGCGACTGGGTGACCAATGTCGAGGACACCTATTACCTGATCGGCACCGCCGCCGGCCCGCATCCCTATCCGGAGCTGGTGCGCGACTTCCAGTCGGTAATCGGCACCGAAGCGCGGGCGCAGATCCTCGAGCAGGAAGGCCGACTGCCGGACACCATCATCGCCGCTGTCGGCGGTGGTTCGAACGCCATCGGCCTGTTCCATCCCTTCCTCGACGACAAAGAGGTCCGCATCATCGGCATCGAGGCCGGCGGACGCGGCCTTGACGGCATCGAGCATTGCGCCTCGATGAATGCCGGCGCGCCCGGCGTGCTGCATGGCAACCGCACCTATCTCCTGCAGAACGCCGACGGCCAGATCATGGACGGCCATTCGATCTCGGCCGGCCTCGATTATCCCGGCGTCGGGCCGGAGCACTCGTGGCTGCGCGATTCAGGCCGCGTCGAATACGTGCCGATCCTCGACGACGAGGCGCTCGAGGCCTTCAAGCTGACGACGCGCGTCGAAGGCATCATCCCGGCGCTGGAATCCGCGCATGCCATTGCGCACGCGGTGAAGATCGTGCCTGCCATGGACAAGGACCAGATCGTCATCGTCAACCTGTCCGGCCGTGGCGACAAGGACGTGCATACGGTGGCCTCGATGCTGGGTATGGAGATCTAGGCCCCTTTGGACAGTTTCGATTTGGGAGTTGATTATGAGCAAAATTCGTCCAAAGGGCCAGACATGGTGACCCGGATCGACCGCCGCATGGCAAAACTGAAAGCCGAAGGCCGCCCGGCGCTCGTCACCTATTTCATGGGCGGCGACCCTGGCTACGACACCTCCCTGTCGATCATGAAGGCACTGCCCGGCGCAGGCTCCGACATCATCGAGCTCGGCATGCCGTTCTCCGATCCGATGGCCGACGGCCCGGCGATCCAGGCGGCGGGCCTGCGGGCGCTGAAGGGCGGCCAGACGCTGGTCAAGACGCTGAAGATGGCGGCCGACTTCCGGACCAGTGACAATGAAACGCCGATCGTGCTGATGGGCTACTACAATCCGATCTACATCTATGGCGTCGACCGCTTCCTCAAGGACGCGATCGCCAGCGGCATCGACGGGCTGATCGTCGTCGACCTGCCGCCCGAGATGGACGAAGAACTGTGCATTCCGGCGCTCAAGGCCGGCATCAATTTCATCCGGCTGGCGACACCGACGACCGACGACAAGCGCCTGCCGAAAGTGCTGCAGAACACGTCGGGCTTCGTCTACTATGTGTCGATGACCGGCATCACCGGCTCGGCGCTGGCCGACACCGGCAAGGTGGCGGCGGCGGTCAAGCGCATCAAGGGCCATACCGACCTGCCGGTCTGCGTCGGCTTCGGCGTCAAGACCGCCGAGCAGGCGCGGGTGATCGGCGCCAACGCCGACGGTGTCGTCGTCGGCACCGCGATCGTCAATGCGGTGGCCAATGTGCTGGGACCGAAGGGCGAGATGACCGCCGACCCAGCCGAAGCCGTCGCCACGCTGGTCAGCGGCCTTGCGCAAGGCGTGCGCTCGGCCCGCCTTGCTGCTGCCGAATAGTTCTCCTACCTCTTCCCAATCCTCGTCAGGACAGGAGCCGAAGCGATGAACTGGATCACCAATTACGTTCGCCCGAAGATCAATTCGATGCTCGGCCGGCGCACCGACATGCCCGAGAACCTCTGGATCAAGGATCCGGAGACCGGCGAGATGGTGTTCCACAAGGACCTGGAATCCAACCAGTTCGTCATTCCCTCGTCCGGCCATCATATGAAGATTTCGGCCAAGGAGCGGCTGAAATTCTTCTTCGATGGCGGCAAATACGAGACCCTGGACAACCCCAAGGTGATGCAGGATCCGCTGAAATTCCGCGACGAGAAGCGCTATGTCGACCGGTTGAAGGACGCCAAGGCCAAGACCGGCCTTGAGGACGCGATCATCAATGCGCTGGGCACCGTCGAGGGTCTGCCGGTGGTGGTCACGGTGCAGGATTTCGCCTTCATGGGCGGCTCGCTCGGCATGGCCGCTGGCGACGCCATCGTGCATGGCTTCGAAGTGGCCCTGCAGCGCAAGCGGCCGCTGATCCTGTTCGCCGCTTCCGGCGGCGCGCGCATGCAGGAAGGTATTTTGTCCCTGATGCAATTGCCGCGGACAACGGTTGGTGTCGACCGGCTGAAGGAAGCCGGCCTGCCCTACATCGTCGTTTTGACCAACCCGACCACGGGCGGCGTGACCGCCTCCTATGCCATGCTGGGCGACGTGCACATTGCCGAGCCCGGCGCGCTGATCGGCTTTGCCGGACCGCGCGTCATCGAACAGACGATCCGCGAGAAATTGCCCGACGGCTTCCAGCGCTCCGAATATCTGATGGAGCACGGCATGGTCGACATGGTCGTATCCAGGCTGGAAATGCGTGAAACGATCGCGCGCCTGCTCAAGATGCTGCTCAAGCTGCCGGAAGAGCAAAAAACGCTGGAGCCGGAAATCCTGCCCCCGGCGGTGGTCGCCGCGGAAGCTCGGCCGCAAGCCTGAAGCGACACGAAGCGCCGCGACCGCGATTGCACGGGTGCTTCGGCGCGCTGTAGCTTTTGATTGCCATGGCCATCCGAAACCGATTCTGGTTTTCACGGCTCATGCGCTAGGATTCTGCCATGACGACGCTTGCCGCCGACCGCGAAATCGAAGCCCTGATGGCGCTTCATCCGAAAGGCTTCGACCTTTCGCTCGACCGCATTTCGCGGCTGCTGGAGCGGCTTGACGATCCGCAGGATCGGCTGCCACCGGTCATCCACATCGCCGGCACCAACGGCAAAGGCTCGTGCGCCGCCTTTTCGCGCGCCCTACTCGAGGCCGCGGACTACCGCGTCCATGTTCACACCTCGCCGCATCTGGTCAACTGGTATGAGCGTTACCGGCTGGCCGCCGATGGCGGCGGCAGGCTGGTCGAGGACAGGGTTTTCGCCGATGCTATTGCCCGTGCGGCCAGAGCCAATGAAGGCGAGAAGATCACCGTCTTCGAGATCCTCACCGCCGTCACCTTCCTCTTGTTTTCCGAACACCAGGCCGACGCCGCCATCATCGAGGTCGGGCTCGGCGGCCGCTTCGACGCGACCAATGTCGTCAAGGAGCCGGCCGTGTCAGTGATCATGCCGGTGTCGCTCGACCACGAGGCCTATCTCGGGGACCGTGTCGAACTGATCGCGGCCGAAAAGGCCGGTATTATCAAGCCCGGCTGTCCGGTGGTCATCGGCGCGCAGGAGAGCGAAACGGCGCTGCAGGTGCTGATCGAAACCGCCGAGCGGCTTGAATGCCCCACCTTCGTCTACGGCCAGGACTTCCTTGCCTTCGAGGAAAACGGCCGCATGGTCTACCAGGACGAAGACGGCTTGATGGACCTGCCACCGCCCAGGCTGCCCGGACGCCATCAGTTCGCCAATGCGGCGGCGGCGATCGCCGCGGTCAAGGCGGCCGGTTTCGAGATCAGCCATCGCGCCGCCGAAAAGGCGATGATCAATGTCGCCTGGCCAGGGCGTATGCAGAAGCTGATGCAGGGCCGGCTGGCCGAACTGGCACCCAAGGGCGCCGATATCTGGCTCGACGGTGGCCACAATCCGGGGGCCGGCGTGGTGGTTGCCGAAGCGTTGGCCGAGCAGGAAGAGAAGAACCCGCGTCCGCTGTTCCTCATCTCGGGCATGATCAACACCAAGGACCAGAGCGGCTATTTCCGTGCCTTCAAGGGCCTCGCCCGGCATGTCTACACGGTGCCGGTGAGCCTTAGCGAGGCCGGCGTGCCAAACGACGAACTGGCGGTCCGCGCGACGGAAGCCGGGCTGACCGCCGAGCCGGTGAGTTCCGTCGCCAGCGCGCTGATGCTGTTGCGCGACACCTGGGACGGCCCGGCGCCACGCATCCTGATCAGCGGTTCGTTGTATCTGACCGGCGCGGTGCTGGCCGAGAACGGCACCCCGCCGACCTGAAGGCGGATTTTTCTGCGAGGAGCCAGTCATGATCAAGGTCAAGCAACTCGCCCATGTCTGCATCTTCGCCAACGACCTTGAAGCGACACGAAGCTTCTATCGCGACGTGCTGGGCATGGACACCCGCTTCAATTTCCTGCGTGACGGCAAGATTTTCGGGTTCTACCTCGATTGCGGCGGCGGCAGCCATGTCGAGGTGTTCGGGAAAAACGAGGCCCGCTATGGCGACCTGAACCAGATCAACCACTTCTGCCTAGAAGTGGAGAACATTGATGCCGCGATCGCCCACATCAGGTCGAAAGGTGTCGACGTCACCTCAAAGAAACTGTCCTGCGATGACACATTTCAGGCCTGGATCCGCGATCCAAACGACGTGAAAATCGAGTTGTTCGAGTACACCGAAAAAAGTGCACAATTCGCCGGCGGCGACCGCATAGCCGACTGGTGAAAAGCGCCTGCCAGCCCTGACGGCTTACTTCAGCTCGATCTCGATAAAGGCGTATTCGCCTTCATTGGCGTTGATGACGTCGTGCTCGACGCCCTCCTTGCGGAAATAGGGCGTGCCCTTCTTCATTTCGGCGAAGGTCTCGCCGTCCTTGGTCAACAGCTTCACCTTGCCGTCCATCAGCGGCACGACGACATAGTCGTGGCCGTGGCGATGCCAGCCGGTGTTTTCGCCCGGCGCGAAGCGGTACTCGGTGACGATAACGCGCTCATTGTCGATGAAGACGGTGGCCTTGGCGGATCCGGTCATGGGTTTCTCCTGTCTGGCTCAAGCAGATGACATGGAGTGGCCGGACGCGAGAGCCAGAGCCACGCACCGATGACGCCAACAAAAAGCCCGGCGCGAGGCCGGGCTTGATGGTCATATGAATTTCAGATGGATCAGGCGAGATTGCCATTGATCCAGTGCGACAGCGCGGTCTTGGGCGCCGCACCGACCTTCATGTCGGCCATTTCGCCGCCCTTGAAGATCATCAGCGTCGGGATCGAGCGCACGCCGAACTGGGCGGCAAGCTCCGGATTCTCGTCGATGTTGAGCTTCGCGATCTTGACCTTGGCGCCGAGTTCGGTGGCGATGTCTTCGAGCGCTGGCGCGATCATCTTGCAGGGACCGCACCATTCCGCCCAGAAATCGACGACGACCGGTACGTTGGCGTCAAGCACGTCGGCCTGGAAGTTGCTCTTGTCGACCTTCACGGTTGCCATATGGAAAATCCTTTTGAAAGTTTTTGTCTCACCAAATGTGGTGGCGATCGCGCCCTTCTTCAAGCAGGTGTTGTGTCACGCTCCCGTGAGTCGGGCAAGGGCGTCGTCCATGGCACCGGCCGGCAGCTCGATCAGCCGCGGCGCCTCGGTGAACAGCAGGGCCGCCTTTACCGTGCGGCCGGGATAGAGCGGCTGCAACAGGGCGCGATAGAGCGCGAGCTGGAGCAGGTAAGCTGGCGGCACCTCGGCTAGAGTGGCGGGCGCCGGCCGGTTGGTCTTGTAGTCGACAATCGATACCGTGTCCGGCGTCACCGCCAAACGGTCGATCTTGCCGGAAATCGAGCGCTTTTTGCCCTTTACTTCCAGGCTGCCCATGATCGCGACCTCGGCACGTGACGATGGTGCAAACAGCTGACCGAAGCCGACGTCGGCAAGGATTGATGTCACCGCCGCCAGGGTTTTTTCGCGCTCTGACGGCGGCCAGTCCGCGCCCGTTCGCAAGAGATAGCGCTCCGCCGCGCGCTGGCGTTCGGGCTCGGCAATGCCGGGCAGCATCTGCAGCAGTTTGTGCAGGGCAAGCCCGCGCAGCACGGCAAAGCCCGGCTCGGCATCGGCGTCCAGCACCGGAGACGCCTTGTCGACCACAGCTTCCTTGCCTTCGTCGATCAGCGCCGAGGGGCCCGATGGCGAGAGCGGACGCGGCAGATCCTCGAACGGCGGCAAGGGCCGAAACAGGGTCGACGGCAAAGGTCCGAAAGCATCTGTCGGCCGCGCCTGCTCGCTGGAAGCCAGTGCGACGGGCGGCAGCTTGGTGACATGGAAACGATGCACCGGTTCGCCACCGGGGGGATGCGGACGCTGTTCGCTCTCCGGAGCGCCGATCAGCGCGCGGCTGACGATCGAGTGCCAGGTGCCGGCGTTCGGCGCCCGCTTGCCGTGATAGCCGCAGACGATCAGCCGGTCCTCGGCACGGGTCATGCCGACATAGAGCAGCCGGCGGTATTCGTCGTCGGCGAGTTCCCGTGCCCGCGCCGCCGCTGCTTTGGAAAAGCCGTTGGCGACGTCGCTGGCAGAGCGCCAGAGATAGCCCTTGCCGTCCCAATTCGCGCCGGAGCCATCGACGGGCATCAGGCGCGGCAGATGCTGG
Source organism: Mesorhizobium sp. WSM4809 (assembly GCF_055811655.1). Taxonomy (NCBI): domain Bacteria; kingdom Pseudomonadati; phylum Pseudomonadota; class Alphaproteobacteria; order Hyphomicrobiales; family Phyllobacteriaceae; genus Mesorhizobium; species Mesorhizobium sp. WSM4809. The sequence continues at coordinate 387,105 of NZ_JBVVQW010000005.1, read as the reverse complement.
TCACTGAACGGGGCGGAACCGCCATCGACCAGGAACACGACCGGCGCTTCCAGCCCCTTGGCGGCATGCACGGTCATGACCCGGACCTCGTCGCGGGTCTGGTCCATCTCGCGCTTGATCTCGGGACCGGCGTTTTCCAGCGTCGACAGGAAGGCTTCAAGCCCCGGCAGGCCGGTCCGTTCCTCGGCCAGGCAGAAGCTGAGGAACTCGTCGAGGATGTCGCCGGCTTCGGGCCCGAGCCGCGCGATCATCTTGCGGCGCACGCCATCACGCGCCAGCAGCCCGGCGTAGAACTCGAACACCGGTTTGAAGGCGGCCTCGTTCGTCCAGATGTCGACCTGGGCGACGATCTTCGCCAGTCTCTCGCTGTCGCCGGCGTGCTGTCGCAGCGACGCGATCAGCGACAAGCCGGACGGCCTCTGCGCGGCGAGCGTGAAAAGCGTCTCTTCCGGCAGATCGAAGATCGGACTGCGCAGCACGGCGGCAAGCGACAGATCGTCCTGCGGCTGGATGAGGAGATGACCGAGCGCAATCAGGTCCTTGACCGCGATGTGTCCAGGCAGGCTCAGCCGGTCGGCGCCGGCGACCGGAATGTCGCGGCGTTTGAGTGCGCGGGTCAGCGCATGGACGAAGCGATCGCGCTTGCGCACCAGCACCAGCACGTCGCCCGGCCGCAGCCGCTTGCCGCGGCCTTCGACGATTTCGCCACTGCCGATCCAGCCGGCGATGGTGGCGGCGACGTTCTCGGCCACGCGCACCGCCGGCGCATGCGCATGATCGATGGCTTGCGTCCAGTCGTCGGGCTCGTCGACCACATCGGCGCCGACTGACGGCCACACCTCGACATAGCCCGGTGCGTCGGTGCGGATCGCCTGGTGGCGCAGCGGATCGGGATCATGGCTGATGCCGCGCCGCACGCTCGCGTCGGCAAAGACGCGGTCGACCGCGGTCAGAACATCGTCGGTCGAGCGGAACGACCAGGTCAGCTTGAGGTCGGCAAAGGACGCCTCGGCGTCGCGCACCCGTCCGGCGAACAACAGCCGGCTGTCGGCGAAGGAGTCCGGGGCGGCACCCTGGAACGAATAGATCGACTGCTTCTCGTCGCCGACGGCGAAGACCGTGCGATGGACCCTGTCGCGCGCGCCAAAGCCGGCAAAGAATTCTTCCGCCAGCCGCTTCACCACTTCCCATTGATCGGGGCTGGTGTCCTGCGCCTCGTCGAGCAGGATATGGTCGATGCCCTGGTCAAGCTTGTATTGCACCCATGGGCCGGCGTCTGGCCGCGCCAGCAGGTTGACGGTGCGGGTGATCAGGTCGTTGAAATCGAGAAAGCCGCGGCTGCGCTTCAGCATTTCGTAGCGGGCGATCAGCCAGTCGGCGATGGTCAGCGCCGCTCTTGTACCCTCCAGCATCCGGAACAGGGCCAGCCGGTCGGTGGTTTCGACGATGGCATTGGCGGCCGAGAGATAGCGCTCCGCCAGATCCGGCAGCCGGTCGACCAGGGCCTTCCTGAAGGCCTTTGCCGGGTCGTAGGCGTCGCCATCGGTCTTGAGGAAGGCTCGCGCCAGCAGTTGCAGGCGCCGAATGGGATCGCCCTCGGCGAAAGCCTGCCGCGCATAGGGCAGGATGTTGTTCAGCACCGATCTGGCGTCGGTGGCCTCGGCTGCGTGGGCGAAGCCGGCAAAATAGTCGGGCAGGAAACCCGGCAACGGCCATACCGAAGCGGCTATGCCCTCGGCCGTCTGGCCTGGATGGAAATGGAATTCGTCGAACAGGGCCTGGAAGCGCGTGCCATCACGCCCGACGGCGTCGATGAAATTGCGCAAGCCGTCGCGCTTGCGCACGATCTCACCCAGCAAGGCGTCGAGCCCGGCTTCGCCGCCCCGATCGAGAATGGCGGCAAAAGCCTCGGCCAGATCCCTGTCGCCGGCGGATGTGCCCGAAATCATCTCGCGGCGCGCCGCGGCAAACAGCGAGGCTTCCATCTGGCCGTCGAGCATCTCGAAATGGGCCGGGATGTTGGCTTCCAGCGGGAACTGGTGCAGCACCGATTCGCAGAAGGCATGGATGGTCTGGATCTTCAGCCCGCCGGGTGTTTCCAGCGCCTCGGCGAACAGGCGCCGCGCCCGGCGCATGGTCTCGAGATCGGGCCGGCGCCCCTCCAGAGCCTCGACCTTTGCCGCCAGATCCGCGTCACCAAGCGTCGTCCACTCCGACAGTGTCGAGAACACCCGGTTGGACATGTTGGCGGCGGCGGCGCGCGTATAGGTCAGGCACAGTATCTTCGACGGATCGGTGCCGCGCAGCAGCAGCCGGATGACGCGCTGGGCCAGCACATGGGTCTTGCCGGATCCGGCATTCGCCGACACCCAGGCGGAATTGCCGGGATCGGCGGCGCGGGCCTGGCTGGTCGCGGTGTCGCTGGGGATCGGATAGGCCTTTTTCATGCCTCTCCTCCCTCGTCACCGGCATCGCCGCCTGCCGACCATTCGAGCACGCGGGCAAGATGGTCGTAGTCGCCATCAGTCTCGCCTTCGCGGAACGGCAGCGCGCGCGACAGATAACCCGTCGCAGGATCGGCATAGTGGATCAACAGCTTTTCCAGCCGCGCCCAGGCCTCTTCGGCAAGATCGGTCGCGGTCCGCGGCTGGCGATTGTGTTCGAGGATGGATTCCTCGAACACCTCGCCATTCGGCTTCAGCCTGATGAAGGCCAGTTGAGAGGGCTCGCGCGCGCCTAAATCCTTGAAGGCGCCGCGCCTGAGCAGCGCACCCTCCAGCGCCAGTTGCGGCGCTAGCAGTGTGTGCGCCTGCGCCTTGGACGGCGAGGAACCGGTCTTGTAATCCAGTATGTCGGCCATGCCACCGGCCAAAAGGTCGACCCGGTCGGCGTAGCCGGACAGAGTCACGCCGGACTGGCCGACAACGGTCTTGCCGGCGCGCTCCTCGGCATAACGCCTTGTCACCGCATCGGCGCGCGTGCGCTCCCACTCGATGATGTTGGCGGCGAGTTTCTCGAAACGTGGCCACCACACCGCCTCGACATCGGCCGGAAGCGCGGCCTCGGCAAAACAGGCGCGGCCGGCGGCGATAAGGCCGGCGAGCGCCTCGGGGGTGCGCGGATCGGCGACACTGCCTGAGAACAGGTGCAGGATGGCGTGAAACAGCGTGCCGCGCTCGGCCGCACCAGGATCGCGGATGACCTGATCGAGCGGCATCAGGCCAAGGATGCGTCTCGCATAGACGGCGTAGGGGTCACGGCGCAGGGTCTCGATCTCGGTGACCGAGAAATGCGTCGGGCGCACCGACAGCGGCGGCTTCGGCTGCGGCCGTGGCGCGAAATCCTGCCTTGGGCCGGTATCCAGCGCGCGCGCCCAGGCGAGCAGTTCGTCGCCACGCCGGCGCAGCTCCGCTGCCTGGTCGCTGCCGATGAAGGTCAGCAGCCGCTGCAGCCAGCGCGACGGCACGGCGGGGGCGTCGCCGGCACGCGCCGAGCGGGACAGCACCACTTTCCCAGCGCCCATGGCCATCTGGAAATCATGCGCGGCAAGGCCGATGCGCCGCTCGGGCGGTTCGAGGTCGATGCCGGTCTTCATCAGCCGCGACATGAAGCGGTCGCTCTCGGGCTTGCGCGGCCATACGCCCTCGTTGAGCCCGCCGATGACCAGCGTGTCGACGGTCTGCAATCGGGCTTCCAGCGCACCCCAGATGGCGATGTTCCGGTCGGTGCCTTGTGCCGGCTTGACCGTTTCAGGCGCGATCAGCGCCGCCATGATATCGGGCCACTCGGTCGCCGCGAAGGACAGTGAAGCCGAAGCCGAGACCAGCCCGCGCAGCAGTTCGGCAAGCTTTTCACCGGCGTCACCGGCATAGAGCTCGCCAAGACCACCGTCGGCGGTGCGGCCGAGATTTTCGAGTGAGACGACACTGGCCCTGACAAGCGCGGCAAGGTTGGCGTCATCCCGGCCGCGGAAGGCTGCGAGCGGCGCCAGCGCTTGCTTGAGACGTTCAAGCAAATTCCGGGCAGTTTCGATGGAGCGCACGGTCAGCCGGGAAAACCAGAAGGGCTGTCGACTGCCGCCGCCCAGGCCGGTGAGGCGGGCCTCGAACAGTTCCGGCAGCGAAACGATGTCTGGGCGGCCGGTGCCGCCGCGCAGCGCCACCAGCTCGACGAGTTCCGCCGCGTGGCGCACATCGGCCCGTTCGAGGCCGAGGCCAAGCAGCGGATGCTTGAGCAGCGACAGCAGGCCAACCGGATCGCCTGGCCTGAACAATGCCTCGAGCGCCAGCCTGAGCAGGCTGGCCGCCGGGGTGTTGGCGAGCGGCGTGCCACCGGAATCGTCGGCGACGACGCCGAAGCGCTGGAGCTCGATCGAGACGCGCCGTGCCAATGCGCGATCGCCGGTGACGAGAGCCGCCCTTTGGCCGGGCTGTTCGACCGCGCGCTTGAGCGCGACGGCGATGGCGACAGCTTCATCACGTTCGCTGGCAGCTTCGAGCAGGGTCACCTCGGCGAAGGCGCCGGCAATGTGGGACGCCGGGAAGCCCGCACGTGTCTCGGCCCAGAGTTCGGTGGTTTCGGCCGGCCGCAGCGCTTCGCCGACAAGAGCGGCGCGAAGCGCAAGTCGCGGTTCGGCCACGCCAATCTCCTCGACGTCGCCGCGCAATACGCCGATCTTGCCTATCAGCCTGGCCAGGCCATATTGCGGGTGGCCGAGCACAGCTGGACGCGCGCCGGGCGCGGCAATCGCCTGGAATGACGCTTCGTCCAGCGTTCGGTCGAGACCCGGCAGCACAATGGCGCCGCCGGGCAGGCGCGCGATGGCGGCAAGCAGTTCAGCCGTGGCGGGGATCGAGCCGGTCGACCCTGCGGCGATGACCGGGCCAGCGGGCGGATTGCGCAGCAGCCGCGCCGCCTCGGCGCGGATCAGCGCGCTGCGATGCGCGGCCGGATTGGAGCGGTCGCTTTCCGCGAGGAATTTCGGCCAGGCTTCGGTGACGATGCCGAGGAATTCGAGGGTCACCTGCCACCATCCGGCAAGGTTGCCGGTCACCAGATCGGTGAGCTTGGCCCAGTCCGTTCCTTCCGTCTCGATCTCGTCCATCAGCCGGGCGAGATCGCGCGCCAGCCAGATCGCGTCGGCGGTGGAAGCCGGGATGACGATCTCCTCGGCAAAGAGGGCGGCGACATGTGCCGGCAGCCGGCGTTTCCAGGCGCGCACCAGCGGCGTCAGCAGCAACAGGCGTTCGGTTGCCGAAATCGGCGGCGCGAGATCGATGGCCGCCGATGCCTCGGTCTCGAACGCGGCCTCATCTTCGTCGAACTCGCCGAGCGGCCGGATGACCGGCAGGATTGCCGAGCCGCCGCCGCCGCGTGCCGCCAGGCTGTCGACGAAGACACCCCGCAAGGCACGCGCGGCACGGCGTGTCGGCACATAGATGGTGACATCGGCCAAAGCGAGCGGGTCGCCGTCAAATCGAAACCCCGGAACAAGGCGACCGGCAAGCAGCGCCTCGGCAAGCGTCGGCAGAAACGGCGCTCCGGGCGGGATCGAGAAAACGCGGCTGGAGCCGCTCATTGCGACTCGATGAGCGCGCCGGCGACCGCCGCTTCCGCGAGCGGTACGGCATCGGGCGTGCCGACGGTGACCCAGTGGCCATGCATGGGCATGCCGAACAGGCGGCCGGCCGCGATGGCGGAATCGAAATAGGCGTTGAGCGAGTGCGGCCCGGCCGGTGCACCCTCGAACAGGCGCGGATGGACGATCGCCGCCCCGGCATAGATCAGCCCCGCCGGGTCGCCTTGCGAACGCCGCAAGCCGCCATCCGGCGCCACCAGGAAATCGGTGCTGCCGCAGTGTCCGGTCGCCTGTTGGAGATCCGCCAGCATCAGCAGAATATCCATTTTCGCCGCGTCCCATGCAAGGGCGAGGCGCTGGAGATTGAGAGGACCGTCATCGATCCAGAACGTGTCGGCGTTGAGGATGTAGAAGGGCTGATCGCCCAGTTCGGGCAACGCCTTGACGATGCCGCCGGCGGAATCGAGCAGTTGTTCGCTCTCGTCAGAAATGACGATGTTTGGCGCGCGGCGGGCAGTGACATGGGCGACGATCTGTTCGGGAAAGTAGTGGACGTTGACCACGGCCTTCGCGACGCCGGCGGCGGCCAGGCTGTCGAGGCTCCAGTCGAGCAACGTCTTGCCGGCAATCTTGACCAGTGGCTTGGGAATGGTGTCGGTGATCGGCCGCATGCGTTTGCCAAGCCCGGCGGCAAGTACGATGGCGGTGTCCGGTCTTGCTGTCACAGCGCTCGCTCCTCCAGCAAACCGTGGGCGTCGTAGAACTCGCGCAGGCTTGCCAGCGCCGGATGAGACAGAGCCCGGCGCAGATAGTCGCGGATGCGCGGCAGGTGCTTCAGATAATAGGGCTTGCCGTCGCGTTTTTCGAGGCGAACGAAGATACCGAGTATCTTGGAGTTTCGCTGCGCCGCCATGACGGCGTAGGATTCCAGGAAGCTTGCTTCGTCGAAAGCCCCGGCTGCGTGGCGCGCCGTGACATAGGCATCCAGCGTCTGTTTCTCGATCTCGGGCGAGATGGTGACCCGCGCGTCCATAGCGAGCGAGGCGACGTCATAGGCGCAAGGGCCGATCAGCGCATCCTGGAAATCGACAATGCCCAATCGATCATGCCCTGAACGGTCGCCGCGCCAGATGATGTTGGGCGAATGGAAGTCGCGCAGCATCAGCGTGACCTCGCGGCCCTGCAGCCGGTCGAGGAGTGCGTTCCATTGCTTGTGGTAGCCGGCGCGCAAGCTGTCGCTTGCCGGGCTGCCCGATATCGCCGGCACGTACCAATCGACCAGCAGATCGGCTTCGATCATCATGGCATCGCGGTCGAAAGGCGGCACATCGTGGAAGCCGCCTTGCCCTGTTTCCAGGCGCTGCGGCCAGGCCCTGCCATGCATCATGGCCAGCAGCTCGGCCGCCGCTGCGCAACGCTCGGCCAGCGGCTGGCCATCGCCGCCGAGGAAACCTTCGGAACCAAGATGTTCGAGCAGCAGGAAACCTTGCTCCTGGTCCTCGGCATGGATTTGCGGAACGCTGACGCCACCTTCCTTCAAGGCGCGGTCGATGGCGACGAAGGCGGAGACCGACTGAGCGGTATGCGCGATCTCGGCATAGGGCTTGCCGTCGCGCACAGGCGGACCGAGAACCAGCCGTGGCGAGTTCATCAAGACCCGAGGCTTTTGGTCCGGCAACGAAACGATCTCGTAGGAGCGGGCCGAAGCATCGCCGATGAAATGGCGGCGCTGCGCTTCCCCCCAGCCGGCGTTCACAAGAAAGTCGCGCATGGCCAGCGATCGTGCCGCCCGATCGAAGGCATCACCCTGGCCTGACAATCGCGCCAGCCGGCCGTCGCCATGCTGGACGAGCTCGATCAGGACCGTGGTTTTCGGCAGATGGGCTTCCGCCCGTTCCGGCCATTCGACCAAAGCAGCACCCTGCGCCAGGGCTTCGTCGAACCCAAGCTCATCGAGCTCGTCCGCCGAGGACAGGCGGTATAGATCGAAATGATGGACCGGAATGCGGGTGTCGTAGCTCTGCACCAGCGTGAAGGTCGGACTCGGAACCTCGAGGCCGGCATCGTCGGCCAAGGTCCTGATCAAGGCCCGCGCCAGCGTCGACTTGCCGGCGCCGAGATCGCCCTTGAGGGCAAGCACGTCGCCTGGGCGCAGCGACAGCGCAAGATCCTCGCCCAGCCGCGCTGTGTGTGTTTCGTCGGCGAGTAAACGCTCCAGCACCAATCCCGTCATCGAGCGCGCTACTCGGCCGCGGCGCGGATGCCCGGCATGTCTGGAAAGGTGCAGATGACGGTCGTGCCCTTGTCCTTGCCGGTTTCGATGCGAACGCTGCCGCCATGCAGCTCGACGAAGCTCTTGACGATCGACAGGCCGAGGCCGGCGCCGCGCCGGCGGCCGCCATTGGCGCGCGGCTCGAAACGGCGGAACACCGAATCGAGCACATCCGGCGGCATGCCGGGACCATCGTCATGAACCGAGAATTCCACCCCATCCGCCAGATGGCGGCATGTGAGCCGGATGATGCTGGCTTCCGGGGCGTAATTGGCGGCGTTGCTGAGCAGATTGTAGAGGATCTGGCGGACGCGGACCTCATCGCCGTGAAACGTCTTCGGCGCCGCGATGGCGTCCACCTGGAGACTGATCGAATGCTCTTCCAGCCGGTCGGCCACCAGTTCGGCCGCAGCGGCGATGGTGCGATCGACCTGCACCTCGGAAATGTCGAGCTGCATGATGCCGGCGTCCACCGTCGCCAGGTCGAGGATATCGTTGACGATGGTGAGCAGGACCGCGGAGGACGAGCTGACATGCTCGACATATTCGCGCTGTTTCTGCGTCAGCGGACCGGTCGTGGGCTGCGACAGGAGTTCGGTGAAGCCGATAATGTTGGTCAGCGGCGAGCGCAGTTCATAGGAGACGTGCTGGACGAATTCGTTCTTGAGCTGGTCGGATTTTTGCAGCGCCTCGTTCTTGTCCTTCAGCGCCCGCTCTACATGGACGCTGTCGGTCACGTCGACGAAGGTCATCATCACCTGCCCGTTGGGCAGCGGGATCATGGCGTAACTCAGCACATTGCCGTTGTTGAGCTCGGTCTGTCCGTGGCGGTCGCGGCGCTCGTCGTCAAAGCCGGTGATGGCGGCAACGAAGCTGGGCCAGGGGCTGTCCGCGGCCTGCCGGTCGCAGAGGTCACGTATCGTCGACACGTGGACACTGGGCTTGGCCGCTTCACCGCTCAATCCCCAGAGAGTGGCAAAGGCAGGATTCGACAGCCGGAGCCTGCCGTCGGGTCCGAACACCGCCACGCCTTCGGCAAGATTGTCGAGCGTCTCGCCCTGAACCCGCACGGCTGTCTGGTAGCGGCTTTCGAGGTCCATCTTCTCGGTCAGGTTCTCGAACACCCAGGTCACGCCGCCCTTGGGCTGCGGATTGGCGACGACGCGAATGGTCTTGCCATCCGGCAGATGCCACCAATGTTCCTGGGATTCGACGGCGCGATAGGCGCCGAGCAGGCCTTCCTTCCAGCGGCGCCATTCAGGCTGTTCGGCGATCTTGCCTTCGCTGCGCAGCCGGTCGAGCAGCAAGGCATTGTCGGGTGCGCTGTGCAGGAAGCCGGCGTCCAGCCCCCAAAGCTTCTGGAAGGCTTGATTGAAGAACCGCAGCTTCTCGTCGGTGTCGAAAATGGCGACTGCCGTGTTGAGCTGGTCGAGCGTGTCGGCGTGGCTTCGCACCGTCCGTTCGTATTCGCCGCGAACGGCCTCAATGGCACTGGTGTCACAGGCAAGGCCGGCCGAGCCATCGCTGCCGGCGAAATCGGTGACCGCGAACACACGGCGGTCACCTTCGATCACGGTGGACAGCGACTGCTCGAAAACCGGATGCGTCTTGTGCTGGGCGGCAATCGCATCGCGCGCCTGGCCGCCGAGGAACTCTTTTTTCTCCCGGACCGCGGCTTCGGCATTTTCGGCTTCGACGGCATCGGCATAGGCGCGGTTGACCCACTTCAGCCCGCCACCCTCGCCGCGGAGCCATGCCGGCATGTTCAGCGCGTCGAGCAGGCCGATCATCGTGTCGTGGTCGGCGGCCAGCCGCTGGTTCTCGATCTTCAGCCTGGCCTGGCTGCGCTGCGTCTCCGAGAGCGAGACGAAACGCACGAGCACATGCGCGGCACTCTTGCGGCCATGCACTTCGAGCGGCGCACCGGCCTGCGATTCGATGACGAGGTCGAAGGGTTTGGCCTTCTCGCGCAATCCCGCGACGGCATGTTCGAGTGCCGCCGCCGAACGCGGCATCAGCCAGCGGCCGAAAGCGAGAAAAGCGGCCCTATCCTCGGGAGCGCCGCTTTCGACGGGCAATGTGCCGATAAGCTCGGGCTTCTTGTTTTCCGCGGCCCAGACGACCACGCGCTGGTCACGGAGATTGAGCAGCGCCTCGGAGCGGCGGAGCGCCGCGTTGATGTCGGCGAGGCGGCTCCTGAGTTCGACATTCTCCGCCGAGGTGCGGGCTCTTTCGCGGATGAGAACGATGGCCGATATCAGTGCGGCACCCGTCACGCCGACGAACACGGCAAGCTGCATGACCTCGATGGCGCTCACCGACAGTCCCGCGACGCTGGCAGCAGCGGTTTCGGCATGCGCGACGGCGCCAGCCAAGGGGCCCGCGAGCGCGGAGGTGGCAAGGAATGTCGACGCACGGGCGCGCCAGGACAGGCTCCCGCCTTCCAGGGCGGAGCCAGCAATCCCCGAATCGTCATGGCCGCCGGAAACGGCCCGTCCCGCTCTGTGCGGGTGTTGCCCCGGCATGTCTTGGTCCTCTCCGCCGCCTGAATGCAAGACCGCCCTGATGCGTGCCTCTCTTGACCCTCTCGGGCTGGAAGCATCGCCGAATCACCTGACAATAACCCCTCGCCGAATCGCCGTGAAGGCTGATGGCGCGCAAAAATAAGGCCGGGCGAAAAGTCAATCGCCCGACCTCAATATCTGGTAGTAATTTTAGCTTTGGTTAATAGCGGTAGTGTTCCGGCTTGAACGGGCCCTGCGGCGTGACGCCGATATAGGCGGCTTGTTCACCCGACAGTTCGGTCAGACGGGCGCCGAGCTTGTCGAGATGCAGGCGCGCGACCTTTTCGTCGAGATGCTTGGGCAGGACATAGACCTGGTTCTCGTACTGGCCGGGCTTGGTGTAGAGTTCGATCTGCGCCAGCACCTGGTTGGTGAAGGATGCCGACATGACGAAGCTCGGGTGGCCTGTGGCGTTGCCGAGATTGAGCAGCCGCCCTTCCGACAAAAGGATCATCCGCTTGCCGTCCGCGAAGGTGATCATGTCGACCTGCGGCTTGACGTTGGTCCATTTCAAATTGCGCAGCGCGGCGACCTGGATCTCATTGTCGAAGTGGCCGATGTTGCCGACGATGACCATGTCCTTCATCGAGCGCATATGGTCGAGGGTGACGACATCCTTGTTGCCGGTGGTGGTGATGACGATGTCGGCGGTGGGGGCCGCATCTTCCAGCGTGACGACTTCAAACCCGTCCATCGCCGCCTGCAGCGCGCAAATCGGATCGACCTCGGTGACCTTGACGCGGGCGCCGGCGCCCTTGAGCGAGGCCGACGAGCCCTTGCCGACGTCGCCATAACCGCACACGACAGCGACCTTGCCGGCCATCATCGTGTCGGTGCCGCGGCGGATGCCGTCGACCAGCGATTCCTTGCAGCCATATTTGTTGTCGAACTTCGACTTGGTGACCGAGTCGTTGACGTTGATGGCGGGGAAGGGCAGCAGGCCCTTCTTCTGCAGCTGATAGAGCCGGTTGACGCCGGTGGTCGTCTCTTCGGTGACGCCGCGGATCGCCGCCTTCTGCTTGGTGAAGAAGCCGGGCGAAGCCTTCAGGCGCTTCTTGACCTGGGCGTAGAAGTATTCCTCTTCCTCGCTCTGCGGGTTGGACAGCACATCCTCGCCGGCCTCGGCGCGGGCGCCGATCAGGATGTACATGGTGGCATCGCCGCCATCATCGAGGATCATGTTGGAGAGGCCGCCGTCGGCCCACTGGAAGATCTTGTCGGTGTAGTCCCAATACTCCTCGAGCGACTCGCCCTTGACGGCGAACACCGGGATGCCGGCTTCGGCGATGGCCGCGGCCGCATGGTCCTGGGTCGAGAAGATGTTGCAGGAGGCCCAGCGGATATCGGCGCCCAGCTCCTTCAGCGTCTCGATCAGCACCGCCGTCTGGATCGTCATGTGCAGCGAGCCGGTGATGCGCGCGCCCTTGAGCGGCTGCTTGGGACCGAATTCCTCACGGCAGGCCATCAGGCCCGGCATTTCGGTTTCGGCGATCTCGAGTTCCTTGCGGCCCCAGCCGGCAAGCGAGATGTCGGCGACCACATAGTCCTTGCTACCCGTCATGGCAGTACTCCGATGCGAATGTTGTGCTTGCGAATTTGTTGCGGGCACGCCCGCGCCGGTCGGCGCGTCGAAGGGCGCGAATTGCCGGCCTGACTAGCAGATCGGAGCAAGGACGACAATGGGATATAAAGAAATCTTTATCCCTGCATGTCTCTCAGACACGCATCGGCGCTCTACCTGATCAGCATTCCTCGCCAAAGCGGGACGCCACCAGCTGCTCCAGGGCGTCGATGACCTGCCGGGCTTCCGGCCCGCTCGCGGTGACGCGGATCGAATAGCCGGGGCTTGCCGCCAGCATCATCAGGCCCATGATCGAGGTGCCGCCGACCTTGACGCCATCCTTCTCGACATGCACCGAGGCATCGAAGCCGCTGGCCAGCTGGACAAACTTCGCCGAAGCGCGCGCATGAAGGCCACGTTGGTTGATGATGGGAAAATCCCGGACAATTTGGTCTTTTTCCGGGGACAGCGCGGTCATTTGCTGCTCAGGAGCTGGCTGGCGACATTGATGTATTTGCGGCCGGCGGCCTGAGCCTCATCGAGCGCGGCGGCCATATTGTCGCCCTTGCGGATCGAGGAGAGCTTGATCAGCATCGGCAGGTTCATGCCGGCGATCACCTCGGTGCGGCCGGATTCCATCACCGAGATGGCAAGGTTGGAGGGCGTGCCGCCGAACATGTCGGTCAGCACGATAACGCCCGCCCCGGTATCGACACGGGCAACAGCGTCGACGATGTCGCGGCGACGCTGCTCCATATCGTCGTCGGCACCGATCGCCACGGTTTCGAAATTGTCTTGTGGCCCGACGACATGTTCGACGGCATGTCGGAACTCGGTGGCCAGTTGACCGTGCGTTACAAGCACGAGTCCGATCATTCTTTGGTGGCTCCCGTCATCGCCGCTTCACAGGCGCATTTTATGCTCGCCAGCCAATCCAGGCGGCGGGAGCGCTATCTTGTCGACGCACGGCCCGTTGACAAGCCCAAAATTGCGCAGGCACATGCCATTTTGACGCATTGCAGCAAAAAACCCGGAACGGATCATAGAAAAGGCGCGATCGACAGCCGCGCCATCACGACCGGCAAGGCGGCAGCGACGTTGCGTTCGACCGCATCGATGCGCGGCACCCGACAGCCGGCGATGCTGGTGTCGGCATCCTCCTGAAAGCGTGCCGTTTCACCGGCCGGCGTCAGGCGGACATGCAAGTCGACAATGGCGGCGGGCTCGAACGGCACCGCTCGCGGCCCGAGCCCAGGCACCTCGACGAGGCCTTCTATGGTGGCGGGAGCGCGGCAGAGAAGCCGCCCGGCATGCGCCTCGACAAAGAGCTGATCGTCACCGACGAGCCGCGAGAACAGGCCGCGCTGGCGACAATGATCGAGGAGGGCCAGCGCCAGCGTCGTCTTGCCCGAACCGGAGGCTCCGGTGACGAGAATGCCGCGCTCGCCGATCAAAACCATTGTCGCGTGAATGTTTTCAGGCTGCACGATCATGCCTTTAAATGAAGCATGAACTCTGGACGAACGAAACCGTTCGTCCGAGAAAACCGATTCCCATTTTTCGGGATCATGCTTCGGCCGGCAACGTGACCACGAAACGCGCGCCCTTGATCTCGCCGGGTTTGGTGCCGGGGATGTTCTCGGCGGTCAGCGTGCCGCCATGGGCTTCGACGATCTGCCTGGATATCGACAGGCCAAGGCCCGAATTCTGGCCGAATGCCTCGCCGGCCGGCCGGTCCGTGTAGAAGCGCTCGAAGATGCGGTCGATGTTGTCGGCCCGGATGCCGGGGCCATTATCATCGATGGTGACGATGTTGAACTTGCCGGCACGCGCCAGCGACAGGCTGATGTGGCCATGATCCTCGGGAACGAAGGAACGGGCGTTCTCGATCAAATTGGTGATGACCTGGCCGATGCGCAGATCATGCCCGACGACGACGTAGCCTTTGACGCCCTGCGGCAGTTTGGCGGCCTTGAACTCGATCTCGACCGCCTTCTTGTTACGCGTCGCTTCGCGCGAAACGGCGACCAGATCGGTGATGAATTTCTTCAGGTCAACCGTCCCCGCATCTTCACGCGCGAGTTCCGCGTCCAGGCGCGATGCGTCGGAAATATCGGTGATGAGCCGGTCCAGCCGCCTGACATCGTGCTGGATGATATCCATCAGCCGGCCGCGCGAATCGTCGTTCTTGGCCAGCGGCAAGGTTTCCACCGCGCTGCGCAGCGACGTCAGCGGGTTCTTCAGTTCGTGCGAGACATCGGCCGCGAAGCTTTCGATCGCCTCGATGCGGGCGTAGAGCGCGTTGGTCATGTCGCGTATGGCGATCGACAGATTGCCGATCTCGTCCTGACGGTCGGAAAAATCGGGAATTTCCTCACGGCTCTTGACGCCGCGCCGCACCCGCACCGCCGCCGCCGACAGCCGGCGCAGCGGATTGGCGATGGTGGAGGCAAGCAGCATCGACAGGATGGCGGTGACAAGCGCCGCGATACCGAAGACGCGCAGGATCGCCTTGCGCTCGGCAGCGACGATCTTGTCGATGTCGCCGCCTTCGGTCGACAGCATCAGCACGCCCAGAACAGCACGAAAGCGCTGGATCGGCACCGCCACCGAAACGATCTGCTCGCCCTGCTCGCTGACGCGCACGATGGTCGACGGGCTGCCGGTGAGAGCCTTGACCACTTCCGGGAAAGCGGCGCCATTGCCGCCCGGCTGCTCGTGATAGACCGGCAGCTCGGTGTTGCGGAAGAAGTCGAAGACGAATTTCTGGATGCGCTCGACCAGATCGGGCTCTTCCTCCTCGACCGGCGGCAGGTCGTAGCGCAGGATCTGGCCACGCGAATAGAGGTGGCGTGAATCGAGCAGCAGATTGGCGTCGCGGTCATAGATGCGGGCGCGGGTCCTGGTCGGCGAGATCAGCCTTCGCAGCACCGGGGCGACGCGCTCCGGGTTGATCGGGAAGTCGAGATTGTCGAGCTGGTCGGAGCCCGGCCCCAGGCTTTCGCCGGCCTGCAGTTCAAGCAGCTTTTCCGGGTCGATGCTGATCGAATCCGTCTCGACCGTCGCCGACGCGGCGATCGCACCGGCGATGATCTCGCCCTGGGTCATCAGGCTTTCGACGCGGGCGTCGATCAGCCCGTCTCGGAAGGTGTTGAGATAGAGGATGCCGGTCACCAGGACGGCGAGGCCGGCAAGGTTGAGGAACAGGATACGCCGCGTCAGGCTGGAAAAGATATGATGGCCAAGGAAGCGGCGCATCGGCACCGTGATCTTCGAGACGAAGGACGGCATGATCCGCGACGGCCGCCTGGAGGCGCCCGCCGGTCTTGTTCGCTGTGCTTCCACTGCCATCGAATAGCAGCTCCCGCCTAGTCCTTGGCCTGATGCATGTCGTTGTCCCAAAACCGGGACCACTTTTGGGCGACATGGATTACCTTGCTTTGATGCATGTCGGCATCCCAAAACCGGGACCACTTTTGAGCGACATGCATCATTACGCTTCGCGGAACCGGTATCCGACTCCGTAAAGGGTTTCGATCATCTCGAAGTCGTCGTCGACGGCCTTGAACTTCTTGCGCAGCCGCTTGATGTGGCTGTCGATGGTGCGATCGTCGACATAGACCTGTTCATCATAGGCCGAATCCATCAGCGCATCACGGCTTTTTACGACACCGGGACGCTGCGCCAGCGAATGCAGGATCAGGAACTCGGTGACGGTGAGCGTCACCGGCTCGCCTTTCCAGGTGCAGGTGTGGCGCTCCTGGTCCATGACGAGCTGGCCGCGCTCGAGCGAGCGGGCCTGCTGGCTTGGCGTCTTGGCGGCAGCCTCGCGGGCACTGGCGCGGCGCAGCACGGCGCGCACCCGCTCGACCAGCAGGCGCTGCGAGAAGGGTTTGCGGATGAAATCGTCGGCGCCCATCTTGAGGCCGAACAATTCATCGATCTCGTCGTCCTTGGAGGTCAGGAAGATCACCGGCAGGTCTGACTTCTGGCGCATCCGGCGCAGCAGTTCCATGCCGTCCATGCGCGGCATCTTGATGTCGAGGATGGCAAGGTTCGGCGGGCGTGCCGCCAGGCCTTCCAGCGCCGACGCACCATCCGTGTAGGTCTCGACGCGATACCCCTCGGATTCCAGGGCGATCGACACCGATGTCAGAATGTTGCGGTCGTCATCGACAAGCGCGATTGTTGCCATTTCAAGCGGCTCCCTCATGAGCTGTCCCTTCTGTCGTAGAGAAGGGGCTTTTGCAGGACAAATTAGGTACAAAATGTGGCATAGGCCTTGTCCGCTGTCACGCGCGGCATGCCGGCGGCCACAATCCTACCTCGACATGGATTGGACGAACGTACATCGCCAATCCTTTGGGCAACCGCGAAACTTTTTGCACATATAAACGATTTAAACAACTTTCAAAATATTTAAATCGATTAATGATTTGATATCATTTGCCTTTTCTGGTTCTGACCATCTCAGCCCGCGTAGTGGGCGTGCTGGAAACGTGCCGGCAAAGATGCGGCAAATCCAAGAGGGACACTCGATGTCGGAAGTCGGCAAACGCAATTCCGCCTGCGCGATCGATCATATCGGCCTGAAAACCACCGGCGTGGTGCGCTATAATTTCGGTGCGGCTGCCCTTTATGAGGAATCGATCCGGCGCGGCGAGGCCCGCTTGACCGCCCATGGCGCGCTGGTCGCCGAGACCGGACAGCACACCGGCCGCTCGCCCAAGGACAAGTTCGTCGTCCGCGATGGCGCCACCGAACCACATGTCTGGTGGGACAACAACAAGGCGATCTCGCCGGCCCAGTTCGACACGCTGCTCGCCGATTTCCAGGCGCATGCCGCGGACAAGGACCTATACGTCCAGGATCTGGTCGGCGGCGCCGATGCGGAGTCGAGGCTGCCGACCAGGGTGATCACCGAATTTGCCTGGCACTCGCTGTTCATCCGCAATCTGCTGATCCGTCCGGATGCCGCCGAACTCGAACAGTTCGTGCCTGAGATGACGATCATCGACCTGCCGTCCTTCCGCGCCGATCCCCTTCGTCACGGCAGCCGCACCGAAACGGTGATCGCCGTCGATCTTTCGCGCAAGATCGTGCTGATCGGCGGCACCTCCTATGCCGGCGAGATGAAGAAGTCGGTGTTCACCATGCTCAACTATCTGCTGCCGGCGAAAGGCGTGATGCCGATGCATTGCTCGGCCAATGAGGGTGCGGCCGGCGACGCCGCCATCTTCTTCGGCCTGTCGGGCACCGGCAAGACGACGCTCTCGGCCGATCCCTCGCGCACGCTGATCGGCGACGACGAGCATGGCTGGGGACCGCACGGCATCTTCAATTTCGAAGGCGGCTGCTACGCCAAGACGATCAAGCTGTCGGCGGAAGCCGAGCCGGAAATCTTCGCCACCACGCAGCGCTTCGGCACGGTGCTGGAAAATGTCGTGCTCGACGCTGATGGCGTGCCGGATTTCAACGACGGAAGACTGACCGAGAACACACGCTGCGCCTACCCGCTGGACTTCATCCCCAATGCCAGCAAGACCGGCCGCGCCAACCATCCCAACAACATCATCATGCTGACCGCCGATGCGTTCGGGGTGATGCCGCCGATCGCGCGGCTGACCCCGGCGCAGGCGATGTATCATTTCCTGTCCGGCTACACCGCCAAGGTGGCCGGAACCGAAAAGGGCGTGACCGAGCCCGAAGCGACGTTTTCGACCTGTTTCGGTGCGCCGTTCATGCCGCGCCACCCTTCCGAATACGGCAATCTGCTGCGCGAGCTGATTGCCCGCCACGGCGCCGATTGCTGGCTGGTCAATACCGGCTGGACCGGCGGCGCCTACGGCACCGGCAAGCGCATGCCGATCAAGGCGACGCGCGCCTTGCTTGCAGCCGCACTCGACGGCTCGCTGAAGACGGCCGAGTTCCGCACCGACCCTCATTTCGGTTTCGAGGTGCCGGTGGTTGTGCCGGGCATCGACAGCGCCATTCTCGACCCGATGATTCTGGACCCCCGGGCGACCTGGGCCGACAAGGCCGGCTATGACCGGCAGGCGGCACGGCTGGTCGGCATGTTCGCCGTCAATTTCGAGAAATTCGAAAGCCATGTCGACGCCGTGGTGCTGGGCGCGGCGCCGCGCATGCAGGAAGCGGCGGAGTAATCGCGCCACAGGGGTCAGCTTTCGTTGAAAGGCCCGGTTCGATCGGGCCTTTTCTTTTTCGATCCGCCGCGCCATGACTGCGGCATGGCGAGCGACGACAACATCATCATATCAGGCGATGCGGTGATCCATCCGGGCGACCTGCACGAGGATTTCATCCGCTCGTCCGGTCCCGGCGGCCAGAACGTCAACAAGGTGGCGACGGCGGTGCAACTGCGCTTCGACGCGGCCAACGCAACGGGTCTGTCGGAGCGCGTGCGCGAGCGGACGATCAAGCTTGCCGGCCAGCGTGCCACCAAGGACGGTGTCATCGTCATCGAGGCAGGCCGCTTCCGCACCCAGGAACAGAACCGAGCCGATGCGCGGGCACGGCTGACGGCATTGGTCGCCAAGGCCGCCGAACCGCCACCGCCGCCGCGCAAGAAGACACGGCCGTCAAAGGGTGCCGTGGAACGGCGGCTGAAGAGCAAGGCCGGGCGCGGCACGATCAAGAAGCTGCGCGGCCGGGTGGAGAACGATTAAGCACCACACCAATCACGCGCAAAACGACTTCCCATTTTGGACCGCAGATGCAAAGTTCAACCATTGCCATTAGCAAGGGAGACCAAGGATGGGCATGTTCGATTTCGTCAAGAGCGTCGGCAAGAAACTGGGCATCGGCGGTGACGACGAAGCCGCACCCACGGCCGACACACTCAAGAAGGAGCTCGATTCGCACAAGCTCGGCACCGATGGCGTCGAGGTCGTCGTCACGGGCGACACGGCGGTGCTGAAGGGTGTGGTCAAGGACCAGTCGATCTTCGAGAAGGCGGTCATCGCCGTCGGCAACACGCTCGGCGTCTCCAAAGTGCAGGCCGACGAATTGCAGGTCGCGCCAGCACCTGGCACGGCCGCCGCCCCCGCCAAGGAGCCCACCTTCTACACCGTGAAGAAGGGCGACAATCTCTGGAAGATCGCCGAGAAAAGCTACGGCAAGGGCCAAGGCGTCAAGAACACGGTCATATTCGAGGCCAACAAGCCGATGCTGACCCATCCCGACAAGATCTATCCGGGCCAGGTGCTGCGCATTCCCGACCTCGCCTGATCGGCGGCTGCCAATTCGACAAGAGCGGCGGCTTTCGGGTCGCCGTTTTCATTTGATCGTGACCTTTTACGGTTCCGAACCATCCAAGAGGTAATCGAATCCGTGCTCGTCCTGCCCAAAGGCGTCCGCCACATGCCGGCCTACCTGTCGCGCAGCGCGCAGGAAGAGCTGGTCGACGAGGTGAGACGGATCGTGCAGCAGGCGCCGCTGTTCGTGCCGGCCATGCCGCGCACCGGCAAGGAGATGAGCGTGCGTATGACCAATTGCGGGCCGCTCGGCTGGGTCACCGACAAGGAGCACGGCTATCGTTACCAGCCGGCGCATCCGGTAACCGGGGCGCCTTGGCCGCCAATTCCGGATGCGCTGCTCGACCTGTGGCGCGAGGTCTCGGGCTATTCGCACCCGCCGGAAGCATGCCTCATCAATTTCTACACGCCGGACGCAAAAATGGGCCTGCATCAGGACCGCGACGAGACCGATCTTTCGGCGCCGGTCGTCTCCGTCTCGCTCGGCGACGACTGCCTGTTCCGAGTCGGCCAGACTACGCGTGATGGCGCCACCAAGTCGTTCAGGCTGCAAAGCGGTGACGTCGTGGTGCTCGGCGGCGAGGGGCGGCTGTGCTTTCACGGCGTCGATCGTATCTATCCCTCGACCTCGGCGCTGCTGAAAAACGGCGGGCGGATCAATCTGACACTGCGGCGGGTGACGGAGCCGGCCGTCACAGCTTCCTGAGCGCCACTTCCTCGATCAGGTGGTCGGCGCCCTTGCGCAGGATCAAGTCGGCGCGGGCCCGCGTCGGCAGGATGTTCTCGCGCAGATTCTTCAAATTGATGTTGGTCCACAGGCCTTCGGCGATGGCGCGCGCCGAACTCTCCGACAGCTGCGAATAGCGGTGAAAGAAGGAGTCCGGATTGCGGAAGGCGGTCTCACGCAGCCGCATGAAGCGGGAAATATACCAGTTGTGGATCAGCTTCTCGTCGGCATCGATGTAGATGGCGAAGTCGAAGAAGTCCGACAGGAAAGGGACGATCTTGCCGTCCTGCGGCAGCTTGCCGGGCTGCAGGACATTGATGCCCTCGAAGATCAATATGTCGGGCCGGTCGATGGTGACAAACTCGCCGGGAATGACGTCATAAGTCAGGTGCGAATAGACAGGCGCGCGGACATCGGGCAGCGCCGACTTGATGCCCGACAGGAAGCGCAGCAGCGCGCCCACATCGTAGCTGTCGGGGAAACCCTTGCGCTCCATCAGGTTCTCGCGGCGCAGGACCTCGTTGGGCAGCAGGAAGCCGTCGGTGGTGATGAGATCGACCTTGGGGCTCGACGGCCAGCGCGCCAGCAGTTCCTTCAGCACGCGTGCGGTGGTCGATTTGCCGACGGCGACCGAACCGGCAATGCCGATGATGAACGGTGTCTTGACCACGTCGACCGCGTTGAAAAAGGCCTGGCGTTGCCGAAACAGCAGCTGGCTCGCTTCGACATGCGCCGACAACAGCCGCGACAGCGACAGATAGATGCGCGTGACCTCTTCGAGATCGACCGGATCGTTGAGCGAGCGCAGGCGGCGGAATTCGTCCGCGCTCAGCGTCAGCGGGGTATCGGCGCGGAATTGCGACCATTGATCGGCGGAGAAGAAACGAAAGGGGGAATATTTCTCGGTTGGCGCGAGCTGATCCATCGAGATACCTGCCCTTCCTCGCGGTCAGCCCTTGGGCCGTGACGCCTTCTCGGCGATGCCCGAACGCCGGGTGCGGCCTTCGAGTTCCCTAAGCACGTCGCTCAGCGGTACCCCGGAGAGGCCGAGAACGACGAGCCAATGATATATAAGATCGGCGCTTTCTGAAACGATGGCCGGTTTGTCGCCCCTGACGGCGGCAATCACGGTCTCGACCGCCTCCTCGCCGAGCTTCTGCGCCGCCTTGTCGATGCCGCGCGCGAACAATTTTGCCGTCCACGAATCCGGATCTCCGGAATGGGCGCGTTCCCCAATGATTTTTTCCAGATCGGAAAGCGAAAACTCGGTCATGGCGTCATCTATCTGCTTGTTTAAGCATGATCTTTTCCGAAAACCGGTTCCCACTTTTCGGGATCATGCTTTAGGGCCGATTATTCACAGAGTCCAGCCGCATCGGCAGCCCCGCGGCGGCCATATGCGCCTTGGCCTGCGCTATCGTGTAGGTGCCGAAATGGAAGATGGACGCCGCCAGCACCGCGCCGGCATGGCCGTCGCGAATGCCTTCGACCATGTGGTCGAGCGTGCCGACGCCGCCGGAGGCGATCACCGGCGCACGCACGGCGTCTGATATCGCGCGGGTCAGCGCGATGTCGTAGCCGGCCTTGGTGCCGTCCCGATCCATCGAGGTCAGCAGGATCTCGCCGGCGCCGCGATCGACCATTTTCCGGGCGAACTCGACCGCATCGATGCCGGTCTTTTCGCGGCCGCCATGGGTGAAGATCTCCCAGCGGTCGGTCTCACTGGTGCCCGACACCTTCTTGGCGTCGATGGCGACGACGATGCACTGGTTGCCGAACTTGTCAGCGGCCTCGGCGACGAAATCCGGGTTCTTCACCGCGGCCGTGTTGATCGACACCTTGTCGGCGCCGGCCAAGAGCAGCTTCCTGATATCGGCCACCTGGCGCACGCCGCCGCCAACGGTCAGCGGCATGAAACATTGTTCGGCGGTGCGTGCGATGACGTCGAAGATGGTCTCTCGATTGTCCGACGAAGCCGTGATGTCGAGGAAGCAGAGTTCGTCGGCGCCGGCCGCGTCATAGGCCTTGGCCGCCTCGACCGGATCGCCGGCGTCGACGAGATCGACGAAGTTGACGCCCTTGACGACACGGCCGCTCTTGACGTCGAGACAGGGGATGACACGGGCTTTCAGCATCAGCGACCCTCTATCGTGGCGATGAGATCGTTCAGCAACTGGCCGACCAGCGGCGGAACATCGGCCTGGGCGTCGAAGGCCGGGTCGTAGGCGGAGACGGTGATGCCGACGATCGGCACCGCCAGCGCCATGGCGCACGTGGCATCGCGCAACTGTTCCGGGCTCGGCCCGCCCGAAGTGATATAGCGGTTGGCCTGCAGCTCCCGGGGATCGTGCACGTCCATATCGAGATGCATGTGCACGCGTCTGGCGCCGGCGACCATCAGTCTTTCGGCCGCCTGGGCCACCCCGGAGCATTCCGTCCGCACGATCGGCAATGTCTCGAGAAGCTGTTTTTCCGCCGGATCGAGATCGCGCGCGTTGACGAGCACGCAGCGTGACGGATCGATCGGCTTGAAGCCCGGAATGGCCGACGCCATCGGCCGCCAGCACAGGCCGAGCACGGTCGCCAGCGCCATGCCGTCGAGAAAGCCATATGTGGATGTCTCGGGCGTGTTGAGGTCGCCATGCTGGTCGGCCCAGATGATCGCATCGGCGTCTTCGCCGGCGACCGCGCCGGCGCTGGTCAGGCAGTTTCCGGCAAGGACGATGGGAAACCGACCGGCGTCGCGGGCAAGGCGAACCTCGCTCGCAACCGCGTTGCAGACGGCAAAGCCGGTGGCGATTTCACGCTCCTGGGCATCTCCAACCTTGCCGATATCCTCGACCATCACATCGTGGCCAGCCATCGTCAGGGCGTCGACGAGCCCGCCCGAGACCAGCGCGTCCGGCCCCTGGCCCATGCCGCCATGGTAGTGGCCGCTGTCATAGGAGGCCAGGATAATGGAGATTTTCACGTCCGCGTCTCCGCCCTGCCCTGCAGGATCGCCAGGGCCTCGGCCGGTTCGATGCGGCCGTCATAGAGCGCGCGGCCGGAGATCGCGCCTTCGAGCTTTTGCGCATCGGGCATGGTCATGCGCACGATGTCGGCGATCGAGGCGAGGCCGCCCGACGCGATGACCGGGATCGACACGGCATCGGCGAGGTCGATGGTGGCGTCCCAGTTGATGCCGGTCAAAACGCCGTCGCGGTCGATGTCGGTGTAGATGATGGCAGCGACGCCGGCGCCCTCGAACTTCCTCGCCAGTTCGATGACGCCGAGGCTCGACGCCTCGGCCCAGCCCTCGACGGCGACCTTGCCGCCCTTGGCGTCGATGCCGACGGCGACCTTGCCCGGAAACGCCTTGCAGGCCTGTTTGACAAGGTCCGGGTCACGCACCGCCACCGTGCCGAGGATGACCCGGGCCAGGCCGCGATCGAGCCAGTCCTCGATCTGCGCCAGCGTGCGGATGCCGCCGCCGAGCTGCACCGGGTTCTTCGTTGCCTTGAGGATGGCGCCGACCGCCGCACTGTTGACGCTCTGGCCCTGGAAGGCGCCGTTGAGGTCGACGACATGCAGCCATTCGAAACCCTGTTGCTCGAAGGCCCGCGCCTGCGCGGCAGGATCATCGTTGTAGATGGTCGCGGTCGCCATGTCGCCATGCCTGAGGCGCACGCACTGGCCGTCCTTGAGATCTATCGCCGGGAAAAGGATCATCCGTTCAGGCGCCTTCCACAATGGCGAAATGGGATGTCGAATAGAGGCGTCGGAATTTCAGCGCCACCTGGTATTCAGGCGAATGGAAGCAGGCGAGTGCGACCGCATAGCTCTCGAACTCGATGATGACATGGCGATTGCCCGATGGCCCTTCCGGGCTCGACGACTGACCGCCGCGGGTCAGGAACTTTGCGCCATATTTGTCGAAAGCCGCTTTGTTGGCGGCAATGTATAGCGGATAATTTTCCGGATCGGTCACCTCGACCATCGCCATCCAGTAGCCCTTCTTGCTCATGGTCTATCCCTCTGCTCGAGCATGATCTCCGGACAAACGGGAACCGTTTGTCCGAGAAACCGGGGTCCACTTTTCGGGATCATGCTCTAGGGCCTCCAGCGCAGGAAATTAGTGATCAGCGCGAGGCCGAGCGCCTGGCTCTTTTCCGGGTGGAACTGCGTGCCGACAAGATTGTCGCGGGCGACGGCCGCCGTCACCGGGCCGCCATAGTCGGCAACCGCCAGAACCTCGTCCGCCTTGCCCGCATCGAGATGATAGGAATGCACGAAATAGGCATGCAGCCCGCTTGCGCCAGTCGGTATGCCGGCAAACAGCGGATGCTGGCGCTTGAGCTCGATCGTGTTCCAGCCGATCTGCGGGATCTTCAGCGCCGGATCGGAAGGCATGATCTCCTTCACGTCGCCCGATATCCAGCCGAAGCCCTTGGTAATCGTCTTTTCGAGGCCGCGCTGCGACATCAGCTGCATGCCGACGCAGATGCCGAGGAACGGCCGGCCCTTGACGATCGCAACCTCCTCGACGGCTTCCCACATGCCTTCGACGGCCTGCAGGCCGGAGGCGCAGTCGGCATAGGCGCCGACGCCGGGCAGGACGATGCGATCGGCCGTGCGCACCCGCTCGGCATCTGCGGTCAGGTCGATATCGGCCGATATGCCGGCTTCGCGCGCGGCGCGCTCGAAAGCCTTGGTGGCCGAGCGCAAATTGCCCGAGCCGTAGTCGATGATCGCAACCCGCATGTCAGCTTCTTCCCGGAATGTGGGTCAGCCCCAGCGCCATGCCCGGCTGCGCTGGCCGCGCGAGGGCAGCATCGGGGACCATACGCGGCGCCGGCACAACCTCATCGGCAAGCGCTTCCGCTTCCAGCGCATAGCGTGTGTCGGCGTCGTCGAGCCAACCGGCTTCGACCGCGCCCCATTCGTGCCAACCGCGCCGGCGAAGTGCCGCGATGCGCAGGCCTTGCCCTTCCAGTCCGACATAGAGCGAAACCAACAGTGACAGCAGCGAGCCGGTCAGACCAAGGCCGAGCTTCTGGCCCAGCATCGAAAGCAGGCCCATGACGACGAAGGCAAGCGCTGCCTCGATCCACAGCCGATGCCAGGCGAACCATAGCGGCGGCACCAGGAGGCCCAGCCAGGTGAAGCCATCGCGGACAAAGGCCGTGGCATCGGCCCTCTCGCTGCGGCCTGGCGGTTCCATCACGACATAGGTGGCCATGGCCTTATCCCTTCAACGATCCCTTGGTGGAGGGAACCGCATCCGGCTGGCGCGGATCGCGTTCGAGAGCCGCGCGCAGCGCGCGCGCCACCGCCTTGAAGCAGGTCTCGGCGATGTGATGGTTGTTGGCGCCATAGTGATTGGTGACATGCAGCGTGATGCCGGCATTCTGCGCCAGCGCCTGGAAGAATTCGCGCACCAGCTCGGTGTCGAAAGTACCGATCTTCGGCGACGAGAAGGAAACGTTCCAGACCAGGAAGGGACGGCCGGACACGTCGATCGCAGCGCGCGTCAGTGTCTCGTCCATGGCAAGGTCGATCGAGGCATAGCGCATGATGCCGCGCCGCTCGCCCAGTGCCTTGGCCAGCGCCTGGCCAAGCGCGATGCCGGTGTCCTCGACGGTGTGATGATCGTCGATATGCAGGTCGCCTTTGGCCCTGACCGTCATGTCGATCAGGGAATGGCGCGCCAGTTGGTCCAGCATATGGTCAAAGAAGCCGACGCCCGTCGAAATGTCCGATTTTCCGGTGCCGTCGACATGGGCCGAGACGGCAATCTCGGTTTCCTTGGTCTTGCGGCTGACTTCGGCGGCGCGGGGCGGCATCACTCTATCCTTGTCCAGAGGTTCACATCGTGACCGGCTCAGAGGTTCAAGCCCTCGCAGGCTTGAAAACGAAAGCCTTCTAGCAGCATGATCCGGCGATTGCCAGTTGCGAACCCGGCCGCTATCCAGCGGTTTGCAATCATCGGTCCCATGCATACATATGGCCGATCAAGTCACTCGTACCGCGCCGATCGCCTTATCGGGATGGCGCTGCTCGGAGCCAGAAAATGTCCGATAATCTGACCATGCACGCCACGACCATCGTGACGGTGCGCAAGGGCAACAAGGTGGTGATCGCCGGCGACGGCCAGGTCAGCCTTGGCCAGACCATCATGAAGGGCAACGCCAAGAAGGTGCGCCGCATCGGCAAGGGCGGCAATGTGATCGCCGGGTTCGCCGGCGCCACCGCCGACGCCTTCACGCTGCTGGAGCGGCTCGAAGCCAAGCTCGAACAATATCCAGACCAGCTGACGCGCGCCTGCGTCGAACTAGCCAAGGACTGGCGCACCGACCGCTATCTGCGCCGGCTCGAGGCGATGATGCTGGTGGCCGACAAGTCGGTATCGCTGGCGCTGACCGGCACCGGCGACGTGCTCGAACCCGAATTCGGCGTCATGGCCATCGGTTCGGGCGGCAACTACGCGCTGGCCGCGGCCCGCGCGCTGATGGACAGCGACAAGGATGCCGAGGAGATCGCCCGCAAGGCGATGCAGATCGCATCCGACATCTGCGTCTACACCAACAACAATTTCGTCGTCGAAACGCTCGAGGTCGGCTGAAAAGGCCGGCCATGACCCCGAAAAGTGGAAACCGGTTTTCTCGGACGAACGGTTCCGTTCGTCCAGAGATCATGGCCGAACAAGAAGATAGCTACGACTTTCGGCCGGTGACGGAAAAAGACCTGCCGATGATCGCCGGCTGGCTCGCCGAGCCGCATGTTGCAGAGTGGTGGGACGATCCGGAGACGGAAATCGCCGGCATTCGCGAGCACATCGACTCGATTTCGGTCGAGCCGCTGATCGTCGAGCTCGACGGCAAGCCGATCGCCTATCTGCAGAGCTACGACCCGCATCTGGAAGACGACCATCCCTATGCCGACCAGCCGTTCGGCACGCTCGGCATAGACGTGTCGATCGGCGTGCCGGAGTTGCTCGGGCGCGGCCATGGCTCGGCAATCGTGCGCCAGTTCGTCGAACAGCTTTTCGAGGAAGGTGTTCCGCGCGTCATCATCGATCCGGATCCCGCCAATGTCAGGGCGATCCGTGCCTATGAAAAGGCTGGCTTTGTTGCCTTTGACACCAGAACATCGGAGTACGGGCCGGCCTTGATGATGGCGCGCGACGCGACGCAGGAGCCCAATTGATCAGCGCCGAAACCCTCGACAAGGCAGTCGCGAAAGGTTTGATCTCGCAGACCCTGCGCGATCAGTTGGAGGCCATGGAACGTGCGGTCGCTCTCGCCCCCGAGGCCAGGCGCGCCGATGACGAGGGTGACGAGGAAAACCTGCGGCTGGTAGGCGGCGGCAACGATCTGTTCGTCACCGTGGGAACCGTTCTGCTCAGCGCCGGCTTCTTCTTTGTCCTGACCACCTTGCTTCCAGGTCAGACATTCTGGATCGCAGGCATCCTCGCGGTTTTCGCCTGGGGGCTCGCCGAAATCGTCACGCGTCAGCACCGGATGAAATTATCGTCGTCCGTGCTTGCCCTGATTTTCATGGCCGCCATTCTGGCCGCTCTGGCGCTACAGGTGGAGGCCAGCTTCGGCATACGCAAGCCGGAGACTATCTGGCAGCTATTGGCGTTGCGCCAGACGGCGTCCCAGGCCGGATATCTGTTCCTGGGCGGAGGAATAATCGCGGCGGCGATCTATTTCTGGCGTTTTCGCGTCCCCATCATTGCCGGGGCTATCGCCATCGCTTTTACACTGCTTGCCTTCCTGCAAACGGCGATAATCCTGTATGACAGCGTGACAGCGGGTGCGATTGCGCCACCGCGTATGGAGGATGTTCCCGAATTGCTCCGCGCGGCACTTTACATGCCGCTGATCTGCGGCCTGATCGTGTTCGCAACGGGTGTAGCTTTTGACATTTACGATAGGGATCGACGCAAGATCTGGTCCGATTGCGCTTTCTGGCTGCATGTCGTCTCGGCGCCTATGCTGGTGCATCCGCTCTTCATCATGGCAACCGGCCAGAACGTCGTATTCGGACATATCGCGCCGGATGCCAATGCAACCATCATGCTGACGATACTGATCCTTGGCTTCCTCTATGTCGCGCTTGCCATCGACCGCCGTTCGCTTCTGGTTCCGACATTGGCTTACTTCGGCTCGCTGGGCATCTATTATCTGGTGAATTCCGCCTCCGATTCGACGGGCATCCCGCCTTTTGCCTTGATCCTGGTCGTTGTTGGCGCGCTGATCATTCTGTTCGGGGCTGGCTGGCAGCGTATCCGGCGGTTTGTGGTCAAACCCACCTTGCCGGCGGCCGTGATCCGCCGGCTACCGCCGCTGAAGGCGTGACAAGGCTTTGTGATGATCGACACGGCGACGCGAAACGAGGGGGAATGAACCGATGACGACACCGACCGCGGAGAACAGCTATTCGGCCTATGAAGACAGCTGGCGAATGGGGCTTCTGCTGGTGCTTGCCCTGGTCATCTTCCAGGCCGGGGCGCTCTACGGCATGGGGCGAACGCCGATCTGCACCTGCGGCTACGTCAAGCTCTGGCAAGGCGTCGTGCAGAGTTCGGAGAATTCCCAGCACATTTCGGACTGGTATACGTTTTCACACATCATCCATGGCTTCCTGTTCTATGCGCTGGCAAGATTCCTGTTCCCGCGTTCGCCGATCGGCTTGAGACTGGCGTTCGCCGTCTTCATCGAAGGCGGTTGGGAGCTGCTCGAAAACAGCCCATTCATCATCGAGCGCTACCGCGCCGGCACCATCTCGCTCGACTATTACGGCGACAGCATCATCAATTCGGTGTCGGACACTCTGGCCATGGTGCTGGGATTTGTGATGGCGCGAAGGCTACCTATATGGGTGATCGTCAGCCTCGCCATCATCTTCGAACTCGGTACCGGCTATCTCATCCGGGACAATCTGACACTCAACGTGATCATGCTGCTGCATCCGTTCGAGGCCATCAAGCAGTGGCAAAGTGGAATCTAGTGATATGAGCACATTTTCTCCCCGCGAAATCGTTTCGGAACTCGACCGTTTCATCATCGGCCAGAAGGACGCCAAGCGCGCCGTGGCCATCGCCTTGCGCAACCGCTGGCGCCGCCAGCAGCTGGAAGGCCAGATGCGCGAAGAGGTGATGCCGAAGAACATCCTGATGATCGGGCCAACCGGCGTCGGCAAGACCGAAATCTCGCGCCGCCTGGCGCGGCTCGCCGGTGCGCCTTTCGTCAAGGTCGAGGCGACCAAGTTCACCGAGGTCGGCTATGTCGGCCGCGATGTCGAGCAGATCATCCGCGATCTGGTCGAGATCGCCATCGGCCTGGTGCGCGAGAAGATGCGCGAAGACGTCAAGGCGCGCGCCCACGTCAACGCCGAGGAACGCGTGCTGGAAGCGCTGGTCGGCAAGACGGCGAGCCCGGCCACCCGCGATAGTTTCCGCAAGAAGCTGCGCGACGGCGAGCTCGACGACAAGGAGATCGAGGTCGAGGTTGCCGACACCGGCAATGGCGGCATGCCCGGCTTCGAAATCCCCGGCATGCCGGGCGCCAATATCGGTGTGCTCAACATCAACGACATGCTGTCGAAGGCGATGGGCGGCAAGAAGACCAAGATGCGCAAGACGACGGTCAAGGAGTCCTACGACCTGCTGGTCAATGACGAGTCCGACAAGCTGCTCGATCAGGACGAAGTCGTGCGCCGGGCGCTCGATGCCGCGGAGAATGACGGCATCGTCTTCCTCGACGAGATCGACAAGATAGCGGCGAGATCCGACATTTCGGGCGGTCCGTCCCGCGAAGGCGTGCAGCGCGACCTGCTGCCGCTGGTCGAGGGCACCACGGTGGCGACCAAATACGGGCCGTTGAAGACGGATCATATCCTGTTCATCGCTTCCGGCGCCTTCCACGTCTCCAAGCCGTCCGACCTTTTGCCGGAGCTGCAGGGCCGCCTGCCGATCCGCGTCGAATTGCGGGCGCTGGAGAAGGACGATTTCGTCCGCATCCTGACCGAGACCGAGGCGAGCCTGATCAAGCAGTATATCGCTCTGATGAAGACCGAGGGCGTCGAGCTGACCTTCACCGTCGACGCTATCGATTCGCTGGCCGGCATCGCCGTCGACCTCAACGCCAGCGTCGAGAACATCGGCGCAAGGCGGTTGCAGACGGTGATGGAGCGGGTGCTGGACGAAATCTCCTACGATGCGCCCGACCGCAACGGCACATCAGTCACCATCGATGCCGCCTATGTGGAGAAGCATGTCGGCGACCTGTCCAGGAATACCGACCTGTCGCGGTTCATCCTTTAAACGACGGCGCCGGAACGTTCCGGCGCCGGTCCAGGCAACATTTTCCGGCAAGCAAAATCATGTGTGGCCAGATGGTACCATCTGGCCACCTTTCGTAGTGCCGGGTGAAGGGGCGCTCTCGACTCGACCAAGAGCTTTACCTAGTTTGCGCGGCAATTCTCGATCTCTTGGTTGACGCAATTCCGGGAAACCGTTTCACACTTTTCCTGGAATTGCTTGGGCGGCGGGTGCATGAAAAAATTGATCCTGGTCATTCTCGGCTTGACGCTGGCGGCGACGCTGTTCGCCGCCGAGGCAGCGACATTGGTGCCGCCGGGAAATCGCAATGCCGTGCAGCCCGACATTCCGGGTGCCTCCAGCCGGCGAACGCAGGCGACCAACACCAGCTTCCAGGCAAAGTACCGCAAGGTCTACGCCCTGCTGCAGAACGACGCCGAATTGCGCGGCAAGATCAAAAAGGCAGCAGCCACCTACGGCATTGATCCCCTGCACATCGTCGGCGCCATCGTCGGCGAGCACACCTACAATGTCGATGCCTATGACCGGCTGCAGACCTACTACGTCAAGGCGATCTCCTATCTCTCCAGCAAGCTTTCCTTCGCCTATGACGGCGAGGACATCACCGATTTCGTGCAGCGGCCGGAATTCAAGAAATGCGCCCCAATGTCCGACAGCTACGATCTGTGGGAATGCCGCGAACAGGTGTGGAACCGTTCGTTTCGCGGCAAGAGCGTCGGCGGGACGAACTTTCCCGACGACCGCTTCGGTGCCACCTTCTTCCAGCCCTATTATGCCGGCCAGACCTTCGGCCTCGGCCAGCTCAACCCGCTGACCGCCCTGCAGATGAGCGATCTGGTGCACAAGGTTTCCGGCCTGCCGAAGCTCGACGTCGGCGATCCCAATTCGGTCTACAAGACCATCATGGATCCCGACCTGACGCTGCCCTACGTCGCCGCGACGATCCGGAAATCGATCGATGCCTATAAAAGCATTGCCGGCTTCGACATTTCGGGCAATCCGGGGGTCACGGCCACGCTCTACAATGTCGGCAATCCGGAGCAGCGCGCCGACGCGCTGAAGGCGGAGAACGACAGGCGCCGCGCCGCCGGCGAGCCGGAAAAGCTGCCGGAAGAGAATTACTATGGCTGGCTGGTGAATGACAAATTGGCGGAGCTGAAGGCGCTGTTTTAGGCTGGGGTTCAGGCGCGCTGACGTTAATTTGCCGACGCCTGCGCCGCCCCTCATTGTCCTGCCGGACATTTCTCCCCGTATAGTGACGGGGAGAAAGGGGCTGGCCGCAACCTCGGCGCCCTTCTTGCGATGCTGGTGATTGGCGAAACCGGCGATGATAGCGCCCTTCTCCCCGTCACTATACGGGGAGAAGATGCCGGCAGGCAGATGAGGGGCGGCGCAGACGTCGGCAATTGGCGTGACGGCTCAAGCCGCCAGCAGCGACTTCAGCTTGACCGCCTGTGATCCCAGCGCTTCCGGCGCCGGTTTCGCGTGCTTGCCGATCAGTATTTCGGCCAGCCTGATATCGCGGGCGACCGCGTTGCCGGGGCCGATGCCGCTGGCGGCCACCAGCCTGCCGTCTTGGGCCAGATGGAAGAGGATGAAAGCGCCGTCGCCGAGGTCGCGGCGCACGGTGCTGCTGCCTTCGTCGGCGAGCCCGGCGATCTGCAGGGACAGACCATATTGATCCGACCAGAACCACGGCACCGACGCATGCGCCTCGCCGGCGCCGAGCATGTTCCTGGCCGCCAGCGCGCCCTGTTCCTGGGCGTTGCGCCAGGCTTCCAGCCGGACGCGGCGGCCGCCATAGACGGCGAGCGGAAACGAGCAGCAATCGCCGGCGGCAAAGATGTCGGGATCGCTGCTGCGCAGCTCGGCATCGACTGCAATGCCGTTGTCGATCGCCAGGCCGGCTTCGGCCGCAAGCCCGGTCACCGGCACGGCGCCGATGCCGATGATCGCGAGGTCGGCGACGATTTCCCGGCCGCCGGCAAGCGCTATGCGCACCTTGTTGCCGTCGTCGGCGATGGACGCGATGCCATCCCCGCACAGAGTATCAACGCCCTCGGCGACATGCGCGTCATGGATGATTTCGGCGATCTCCGCCGGCACGCCGCGCATCAGGATGCGCGGCTGCGCCTCGATAACGGTGACCGCAGCGCCTAGCTTGCGTGCCGCGGCGGCGAGTTCGAGGCCGATGAAACCGCCGCCGATGATGGCGATACGGTTGCCGGGGGTAAGATGCGCGCGAATGGCGAGCGCGTCGGCGAAGGTCCTGAGATAGACGCAGTGCGCGCCAAGGCCGGGCATCGGCAGCTTGCGCGGCATCGAACCCGTTGCCAGCAGGAGCTTGTCGTAAGGCAGGACCGATCCGTCCGACAGGCGCACCGCATGCGCCGCCGGATCGATCGCCACGGCCTGGACGGAATGGATATGCCGGATCGATTTCTCGGCCAGAATGGCGTCGCTGGCGATCGCCTTGATCTCTGGCGCATCGCTGGCCATCGCCTCCTTGGACAGCGGCGGGCGCTCATAGGGCAGATGCGGCTCATCGCCGACCAGCGTCACCGGCCCCTGATAATCGAGGTCGCGCAGCGCCAATGCCGCCCGCCCGCCGCATTCGCCGGCGCCGATGATGACCATTCCCCGCGCCATGTCAGTCATCCGATCTGGATCAGGACTTTGCCGGCATCAACCTTGACCGGATAGGTCTTCAGATTGACGCAGACCGGCGCGCCGCGGGCATCCCCTGTCTTGTAGTTGAAGCGGCCATTGTGCTTGGGACATTCGATGATGTCGTCCATCACCAGCCCGTCGGCCAGGTGCACCTTTTCATGCGTGCAGAGGCCGTCGGTGGCGAAGAACTCGTCGTCGGGGCTGCGATAGATGGCGAAGGTGCGGCCGCCATGGTCGAAGCGCATCACATCCTCCTCGTCTATGTCGCCGGTGGCGCAGGCCTCGACCCAGTCGCTCATTCAAGTCCTCCCCAAAGCAAATCCAGGAAAAGTGCGCAGCGGTTTTCCGCCCGGAATTGCGTTAAAATAAACACTCTAAACCAGATGGAAGCACGATCATTCCGCCGCGGCGGCGATAGTGTCGTTGTGGAATTCTTCGCGATATGGCCGTGCGGTCGGCGGCAGCTCGCGCTTGAGGAAATAGTCCTCGTTGCGCAGCTGGCGCAGGAAGACAGGGATCATCTCGCGATAGCCGGCCAGGATCGACGGTGTCGGTTCCGGCAGGTCGTGCTTGATCAGTTCGTGCAGCCTCGGCAGCGCATGATAGGGCACCATCGGGAACATGTGATGCTCGACATGGTAGTTCATGTTCCAGTAGATGAAGCGGCTGATCGGGTTCATGTAGACGGTGCGGCTGTTCAGTCTGTGGTCGGTGACATTGTCGGCTAGGCCGCCATGCTGCAGCAGCCCGACCATGACATGGTGCCAGGCGCCGTAGAGCCTGGGCAGGCCGACCAGCATCAGCGGCAGGAACGAACCGGTGTAGAGCGCCAGCCCGACGGTGGCGGCATAGATCGCCGTCCAGATGCGGGCGACGCGGATCGCCTTGGGCTGTTCCTGTTCGGGAATGAAGGCCTTTTCGGCGGCGCTGACGGTGCCGGCGGCGTTGCGCAGCATGTCTGACATCGCATGCCAGGCATCGAGCACACCGACGAAGCCCAGCATGGCGCGAACCAGATCAGGCGGCCGCATGACCGAGATTTCCGGATCGCGGCCCACGATGACGGTGTCGGTGTGGTGGCGCGTGTGGCTCCAGCGCCAGGTCACCGGATTGCGCATGATCATGAAGCAGGCGATCTGATAGACGGCATCGTTCATCCACTGCGTCCGGAAGGCGGTGCCGTGGCCGCATTCGTGCCAGCGTGAATCCGTCGAGGAGCCGTAGAGCACGCCATAGACGAAGAAGAACGGCACGCACCACCATGTGCCCCAGAACCAGGCGCCGCCGGCGCCGCTGACGATCAGCGCGGCGAACCAGATTGCCGTATCGCGGATCGCCGGCCCGTCGGAGCGCTGCATCAGCTCCTTCATCTGCTTGCGCGGTACCTCGGTGTGATACCACTCGGCCGCCGACAGGCCGGTCTCGACGGCGAGCTTGGCATCGCGGCCGATCAGGCTGTAGTCACGCCGGGACGGCGCAGTGGACATGATTGCCTCCCTCGGCAAAGGCATCCGCCAGAGCGAATGCC
This sequence comes from Mesorhizobium sp. WSM4809, assembly GCF_055811655.1. NCBI lineage: Bacteria > Pseudomonadati > Pseudomonadota > Alphaproteobacteria > Hyphomicrobiales > Phyllobacteriaceae > Mesorhizobium > Mesorhizobium sp. WSM4809. Next base: position 352,601 of record NZ_JBVVQW010000005.1, on the reverse strand, counting down.
ATGAAATCCTTTGGCTTCGAGCATCAAAGTAACGCCGACCGATGATGGACTCAACATCACAAAGATAGTTTCTATCATTTCCCATCAGGATGATGTACGAAGGCTCAAGCAAACCCGACGAGGCAAGCATGGTGAAGCGGCCGACAATATCAGATCTGGCGCGCATCTCGGGCGTCAGTGTCGCCACCGTCGACCGCGTGCTGAACAACCGGCTGCCGGTGCGCGAAGAGACAGCGCGCCGCGTCTACGAGACCGCTACCGATATCGGCTATCACGCCGCCGGCCTTATCAAGCAGCGCATGCGCCAGGAATTGCCGGAGTACCGGCTGGGCTTCCTGCTGCTGCGGGGCAATGATGCCTTTTACGGCGACTTCGCGCGGGAACTCGAACTGGCCATCTCGCAATCGCAACGCTTCCGTGGCGTTGCGACCATCGATTTCGCCAGCTCCCTGGCTCCCGACGAGATCGCCTCCCAGATGCGCAGGCTGGCGGCGAAATCGAGGGCCATCGCCGTTGTCGGTCCGGACCATCCGACCCTGACAGCGGTCGTGGAAACCTTGAAGGCGAGAGGGCAGCCGGTCTTTTCCGTGCTGTCCGACTTTGCCGCCGGCATCCGGGAAGGCTATATCGGCCTCGACAACCGCAAGGTCGGGCGCACCGCCGCATGGATGATCTCCAAGGCAGCCAAGCGGCCCGGCAAGGTCGCCCTCTTCGTCGGCAGCCACCGCTTCCACGGCCATGAGCTGCGCGAGATCGGCTTTCGCTCCTTCTTCCGCGAGCACGCGCCGGAGTTCAGCGTGCTTGAAACGCTGGTCAATCTGGAAGCCAACCAGGTGACCCATGACGCGATGATCGATCTTCTGGCGCGTTATCCGGATCTTGCCGGCTGCTACGTCGCCGGCGGCGGCATGGAAGGCGCGGTCTCGGCGCTGCGGGCAGCGAAGCCCGCGACCATGCCGGTGGTCGTCTGCAACGAGATCAACGCCGAATCACGCGCGGCACTCGCCGACAACATCCTCACCATGGTGATCTCGACCCCGCTCGCCGCTTTGTGCCGTGAGCTTGTCGACCTGATGGCGCATGCCATCGAGACCGGCGCCGCCAACGCTCCGGGCCAGACCTTCCTGCCCTTCGACATCTATCTGCCGGAAAACATCTAGCCCGCCGCCGCGCAAGGCCGCCGAGGCAAATGATAGAATCCATCAGAGCGAGGCGTAAATCGGCCCGCAGGCCGCGGAATCGCCCTTGACGCCCCGATGTGAAATGGAATAAATATTTCATCATCTGTGTATTTTGGTTCTTTCGTTCCGTAATATCTGTTTCAAACGGAGGGTTTGACGTTCCAGCCAGGAGGCAGGCGTCACCCGGAACAGAAGAGACATCAGGGAGAGATTCCCCGGGGAGATCGGGGATTCCGGATAAATCGGTGAAACCGGACACCAATATGTGGAGGAGAAACACAATGAAGAAATTGATTTTGGGCGTCGCCTTCGCGGCGCTGATGAGCTCATCCGCCCTGGCCGCCAAGGTTGGCGTGTCGATGGCCAAGTTCGACGACAACTTCCTGACCGTGCTGCGCAACGGCATGATCGAGCAGGCCAAGGGCATGAGCGGCGTCGAGCTGCAGGTCGAGGACGCGCAGAACGACGTTGCCAAGCAGCTTGACCAGATCAAGAACTTCGCCGCCTCGGGCGTCGATGCCATCATCGTCAACCCGGTCGACACTTCGGCCACGCAGGCGATGTCGGACGCAGCCGCCGCAGCCAAGATCCCGCTGGTCTATGTCAACCGCGAGCCGGTCAATGTCGACACGCTGCCCGACAACCAGGCCTTCGTCGCCTCGAACGAAGCCGATTCCGGCACGCTCGAGACCAAGGAAGTCTGCCGCCTGTTCAAGGAAGCCGGCAAGAAGGAAGCCAATGTCTATGTGATCATGGGCGAGCTTTCCAACCAGGCCGCCGTGCAGCGCACCAAGGACATCGACGACGTGATCGCGACGCCGGAGTGCAGCTTCATCAAGATCATCGACAAGCAGACGTCGAACTGGAACCGCGACGAGGCGCAGAACCTGATGACCAACTGGCTGTCGACCGGCAAGCCGTTCGACGGCGTCATCGCCAACAATGACGAAAGCGCCATCGGCGCCATCCAGGCGATGAAGGCCGGCAACATCGACATGAAGGCGGTTGTCGTCGGCGGCGTCGATGCCACCCAGGACGCGCTGGCGGCCATGCAGGCGGGCGACCTCGACGTAACCGTGTTCCAGGACGCCGCCGGCCAGGGCGCCGGCGCTCTCGATGCGGCGCTCAAGCTCTCCAAGGGCGAAAAGGTCGAGCACAAGGTCTACGTGCCCTTCCAGCTGGTGACGCCAGCCAACATCGACAAGTTCCTGAAGAAGAACTGAGCCGCCAACGGTTCGATACGGAGCGGCGCTCTCGACCAAGACAGCGCCGCTCCCCTCTCTCCCTCAGCGCCGCAGGCGCGAGGGCGACCGCGGCTGATGGAGGACAGAATACGTGGCACAGACATCTCATGGCGTGGGCGGCGTCGGTTTTGATGCGAAGAAGCGCACATGGCCGGCCGAGTTCAATGTTTTCCTGGCACTGGTCATTCTCGTCGTCATCTTCGAACTGATCGGCCGCATTTTTCTCGGCGACAGCTTCCTGTTCAACACACGCAGCGACGTCGGCGGCATCTTCAACGAAGCGCGCCTGCAGATCATCATCCTGCAGGTGTCGATCGTCGGCATCATCGCCATCGGTGTGACGCAAGTGATCATCACCGGCGGCATCGACCTGTCCTCGGGCTCGATCGTCGGCGCGACCGCCATGATCGCCATGAGCTTCGCCCAGGTGGCGACGGTCAACGGCAACCCCAATCCCAAGGCGATGTTCCTGGCGCAAGGCTGGACCGACCTGCCTGTCATCGTGCCGCTGCTGGTGGCGATCGCCTGCGGCCTGTTCGCCGGCCTGGTCAATGGCGCGCTGATCGCCTACACGCGCATTCCGCCGTTCATCGCCACGCTCGGCATGATGGTGACCGCGCGCGGCATCGCCAAATGGTGGTCCAAGGGCCAGCCGATCTCGTTTCCCACCGAGAGTTTCGCCGGCATCGGCAAAGGCCTGATGCCCGTCGTCATCTTCCTGTCGCTGGCCATCCTGTTCCAGCTGATCATGACCTACACCAGGTACGGCAAGCACTGTTACGCGATCGGCTCCAACGAGGACGCCGCGCGCATGTCCGGCATCAAGATCGCCAACCACAAGATCCTGGTCTACGTCATCGCCGGCATTCTCGCCGCGCTCGCCGCCGTGGTGCTGAGCTCCAAGAACCTGACCGCGCAGTCCGGCATGGGCGTGATGTACGAGCTCGACGCCATCGCCATGGCGGTCATCGGCGGCGTCTCCCTGTCGGGCGGCCGCGGCTCGATCATCGGCACGGTGATCGGCTCGCTGATCTTCGGCGTCATCATCTCCGGCTTCACCTTCCTGCGCCTCGACGCCTACTACCAGGAGATGGTCAAGGGCGTGATCATCGTCGGTGCGGTGGTTCTCGACCAGTGGCGCCAACGCCTGCGGGCAATGAGGGCATGACCATGTCAGACATCGTCCTGAAGACTGAAAACCTGACCAAGCGCTATGGCGGCGTGCACGCGCTGGAAGGCGCGAATTTCGAACTGCGCAAGGGCGAGCATGTCGCCATCATGGGCGACAACGGCGCCGGCAAATCGACCTTCGTGCGCCAGATCACCGGCGTCGAGCAACGCACCAGCGGCCAGATCTGGTTCGACGGCAAGGAGGTGAATTTTGCCGGGCCGATCGAAGCCCGCACGGCGGGCATCGAGACCGTGTTCCAGAACCTGGCGCTGGCCGACGATCTCGACGTGCCTTCGAACCTGTTCCTCGGCCGCGAGAAGGTGTTGTTCAACCTCGGCCCGTTCTCGATCCTGGACCGCAAATACATGCGCAAGGCGACCGAGGCGGCGCTCGTCCGCACGGCGGTGAAGATCCCCAATCTGTCCAACACCATCCGCCACATGTCGGGCGGCCAGCGTCAGTGCGTGGCGATCGCCCGGACGGCGACTTTCGCCTCCAAGCTGATCATCATGGACGAGCCAACGGCTGCCCTTGGCGTGCAGGAGACCGCGCAGGTCGAAAACATCGTCCGTACGCTCAAGGACAATGGCGAGCCGCTGATCCTGATCAGCCACAATATGCGCCAGGTGTTCGATCTCTGCGACCGTATCGTCGTGTTCCGGCGCGGCCGCATCGTCGCCAATCTGCGCAAGGAGAACACCGACGGAAACGACATCGTCTCCTACATCACCGGCGCCAAGACCGGAGAGGCGGAACTCGCGGCCTAAAACAGGATGATCACCCTGTTTTAAGGTATGCGTGCGTGAAGTAATCTTGCCCCCTTCCTCAGGGAAGGTGCGGACACAACTCTCTCAAACCCATCCCCTAGAGGAAATACCCATGACCGTTCGCTTCGCTCTCCTCGGTGCCGGCCGCATCGGCAAGGTCCACGCCCGCGCCGTCGGCTCCAACCCGCAGGCCAAACTGGTTGCCGTTGCCGATGCGTTCGAGAAGGCCGCCAAAGAGCTGGCGAGCGCCTATGGCGCCGAGGTGCGCAGCATCGAGGATATCGAGAAAGCCGGTGATATCGACGCCGTCGTCATCTGCACGCCGACCGACACCCATGCCGATCTGATCGAGCGCTTCGCCAAGGCCGGCAAGGCGATCTTCTGCGAGAAGCCGATCGACCTCAACGTCAAGCGCGTCGAGAAGTGCCTGGCCGTGGTCGAGAAGACCAAGGCGACGCTGATGGTCGGCTTCAACCGCCGCTTCGATCCGCATTTCGCCGCCGTACGCAAGGCGATTGACGACGGCGCCATCGGCACCGTCGAGATGGTCACCATCACCTCGCGCGATCCCGGCGCGCCACCGATCGACTACATCAAGCGTTCGGGCGGCATTTTTCGCGACATGACCATCCATGATTTCGACATGGCGCGCTTCCTGCTCGGCGAAGAGGTCGTGGCGGTCAGCGCCCATGCCTCGGTGCTGGTCGACAAGAAGATCGGTGCTGCCGGCGATTTCGATAGCGTCAGCGTCATCCTGGAAACCGCTTCCGGCAAGCAGGCGGTCATCTCCAACTCGCGCCGCGCCACCTATGGCTACGACCAGCGCATCGAGGTGCATGGCTCGAAAGGCATGGTCGCGGCCGAGAACCAGCGCCCGGTGTCGATCGAACTGGCCAACGAGAAGGGCTATACCCGCCCGCCGCTGCACGACTTCTTCATGACCCGCTATCTCGACGCCTACGCCATTGAGATCGCCGCGTTCATCACGGCCGCGACCTCGGGCAAGAAAGCGTCGCCGAGCGGTGCGGATGGGCTGGTGGCGCTGAAGCTGGCCGACGCGGCGCTGAAATCAGCAACGACCGGCAAGACCGTCCGTCTCGACAAGTAAGAACCGGAAACTAGGGTACAGGGAGCCGAGCGATGAGCACATCCGCCGATCGCAATTCGAAGACGCGCGCCATCGTCACAGGTGGCGCCCAGGGGATCGGCTTTGCCGTCGCCGAAGCTCTGGCCGAGGAAGGTTGCCGGGCACTGGCGCTCATCGGCCGTTCGCAGGAGAAGGGCGACAAGGCCGTCGCCCATTTCAGGAGAGCCGGCGTCGACGCGATCTTCATCAGCGCCGACGTCTCTAAAGTGGCCGACTGCAAGCGGGCGGTCGCCACCGCGATCTCGCATTTCGGCACCATCAACGCCCTGGTCAACGCCGCCGCGACATCGGCGCGCGGTTCGCTGGTCGAAACCTCCGAGGAGCTTTTCGACACCATCTTCGACACCAATGTGCGCGGCCCGTTTTTCCTGATGCAAGGCGTGGTGGCGCATCTCCTGGAAAAGAAGGCACCAGGCTCGATCGTCAACGTGCTGTCGATGTCGGCGCATACCGGCCAGTCGTTCCTGACGCCCTATTCGACCAGCAAGGGCGCGCTGATGACGCTGACCAAGAACGTCGCCAACGCCTATCGTCACAACCGCATCCGCTGCAATGCGGTGCTGCCGGGCTGGATGGACACGGAGGGCGAGGACATCGTGCAGAAGAAATGGCACGATGCGCCGGACGACTGGCTGGCAAAGGCCGAAGCCGCACAGCCGATGGGGCAATTGGTGAAGCCGGACCAGTTGGCGCGGCTGATCAGCTACATGGTCAGCCCGCAGTCCGGCGTCATGACCGGATCGCTGGTCGACTATGACCAGAGCATTGCGGGGTCGTCTCCGGAATAGGGTCAGCCGAATAGCCTCTCGTCCAGAAGCAGCTCGGCCAAGCCTTGGCCGAGCTTGCCCTCGCCAGCGTGACCGGCTCCAGACCAAAAATCGCCAAGGGACCCGAGCTCTGAAAGCCCTCCCTTCCCCTGTTGCCGCCGCATCACCACTCCCATATAGTCAAGATAGTCAGACTGGTCATGGAGGTCGCAATGCTGTCTGCGCCCAAAGAGAATACCAATTGGACGGTCGCCGGGGCAAAAGCCCGGCTCTCGGAGGTTATCGAGCGCGCGCAGTCTTCGCCGCAGACGATCACCAGAAACGGCAAACCAAGCGTGGTTGTCGTCTCGGCCGAGGAATGGCAGCGCAAGACCGCGCGCAAGGGTACGCTTGCGGAGTTCCTGCTGGAGTCGCCGCTGCGCGGCGCCGATATCAACCTTGAGCGTCAGCGCGACGAACCGCGTGATCTGCCGCTGTGAGGCTTCTGCTCGATACGAATGTCCTGTCTGAAGTGACACGACCGGCGCCGGACGCACGCGTTCTGAACTGGCTGGATCGGCTTGATGAGGACCGCTCCTTCATCAGCGTCGTGTCGATCGCCGAGATCCGGCGCGGAGTCGCCCTCATGGATGAGGGTCGGAAACGTGAGGCCCTGGCCGAGTGGCTTGCTCGGGACCTGCCGCAGCGCTTCGAGCAGAGGGTTCTTCCGGTGGACGAACCGGTTGCCTTGGCCTGGGGCGACTTGATGGGCCTTGCAAAACGCAGCGGTCGCGGCCTGTCGTCGATGGACGGCCTGATCGCAGCCACGGCGATTGCGCAGGAGCTTACCTTGGCAACACGCAATACGAAGGATTTCGAAGGTTTTGGAATTGAACTTTTTGATCCCTGGACTGCATGAAGCGCTCGGCGGCGTATGTCTGCATCGGAAACACCATCACTTCGTCATCCACGGGCGGAGCAAGGAGCGTAGCGACGCGGCGCAGACCCGAGGATCCATGCCGCGACTTCCGAGTGCGCGCCACGGTGCAGAATTCTGCTCCGCTGCACTCTATGGTCAAGGTCGCGGCATGGATCCTCGGGTCTCCGCGACGGAGCTACGCTCCTGCTCCGCCCGTGGATGACGAAGGCGGGGAGGCTTCGGCCAATCCCGAATTGTCTCCAATCAGGGCACGTGACAAGCGCCTCCGCATCGACTATATGAGCCTCATGATCAACCTGACCGCCACATATTGGTACTTTAGGAGCTCGCTGGCGGCGGGAGGATTGCGCTCGATCTGAAGATTGCAGCAACAAGATCCGAACAGCCGCCATACCTGGCGGCTTTTTTGTTTCAGCCGGCAGGTTCCCTCTAAATCAAAGAGGAGCATGATGTCGTCCGAAACCGCTTCACACTTTTCGGCATCATGCTCTCGACAGGAGCAGAAAGCCGTGTTGACCACCACAGACGACCTCCGGGTCAAGGAAATCCGAGAACTGAGTACGCCGGACGAGGTGATGCGGGAGATCCCGCGCACTTTGACGGCGACGCGCACCGTCAGCGCATCGCGCAACGCAACCCATGCCATCCTGAACGGCACCGACGACCGGCTGCTCGTCATTGTCGGCCCGTGTTCGATCCACGATCCGGTCGCGGCCGTCGACTATGCCAGCCGTCTGGCGGCGCTGCGCGAGAGCCTGTCGGACCGGCTGGAGATCGTGATGCGGGTCTATTTCGAGAAACCGCGCACGACGGTCGGCTGGAAAGGCCTGATCAACGATCCCGACCTCGACGGCAGCTTCAACATCGACAAGGGGCTGCGAATGGCGCGCAATGTGCTGTCGGCCGTCAACAATCTCGGCCTGCCGGCGGCGACCGAATTCCTCGACATGACCACGCCGCAATACATTGCCGACCTGGTCGCCTGGGGCGCGATCGGCGCGCGCACGACCGAGAGCCAGATCCATCGCGAACTCGCCTCGGGCCTCTCCTGCCCGGTCGGCTTCAAGAACGGCACCGACGGCAATCTGCGCATCGCCGCCGAGGCGGTGAAATCGGCCGCCCAGCCGCATCATTTCATGGCGGTGACCAAGGGCGGACGCAGCGGCATCGCCACGACCACCGGCAATGAGGACTGCCACGTCATCCTGCGCGGCGGCGTTCAGCCCAACTATGACGCGGCGAGCGTCGAAGCCGCCGCTGTGGAACTCGCCCGCATCGGCATTGCGCCCAGGCTGATGATCGATGTCAGCCACGCCAACTCGGCCAAGAAGCCCGAGAACCAGCCCAAGGTCGCGGCAGATGTCGCCGGCCAGGTCGCGGCAGGCGACGAGCGCATCATCGGCCTGATGATCGAGAGCAATCTCGTCGCCGGCCGGCAGGACGTGGTGCCGGGCAAGCGGCTGCTCTATGGCCAGAGCATCACCGATGGCTGCATCGACTGGGCGACCACCGAGACGGTGCTGCACGGCCTTGCCGGCGCCGTCGAGTGGCGCCGCTCGGCACGCCGCGCCATGATCGACAACCGGCAGGGAGCCGCTTGAGCCACTATTGCCGGCCTTTGCCCGGCACGACCCCCACCCTAACCCTCCCCACAAGGGGGAGGGAACGCTGCCGCGCACTCCTACTCGAATCTTGACGTCTGAAAGCCTCGGCAGTTTGCCATTGTCAGCGCCGGCGGGAGTCTCCCTCCCCCTTGTGGGGAGGGGTTAGGGGTGGGGGTCTTCTTCGCAAGAAATCCCTACGCCGCTCTCAGTCCTTCCCATGCGGTAAACACCGACACGGCAAAGAGCAGCAGTCCGGCCGCCCGGCCGGCAAAAATGGTGGCCCGCGGATTGGCGATCAGAAGGTAGCGGCTGCGGCCGGCCGTGATCGCCAGCCCGCCATAGATCGCAGCCTGCGTCACCACGGTCAGCAGCCCCATGATCGTCGCCTGCATCCAGATCGGACCGTAGTCCGGTTTCAGGAACTGCGGGTAGACGGCAAGCACGAACAGGTATGCCTTCGGGTTGATCAGGCAGGTCACAAAACCCTGGCGAAAAGCCTTCCATGCGGAACGGCTGCCGGTGGGTCCGTCCTGGCCGACAGTGATGGAACTGCGCATCAGCGTGATGCCGATAAAGGCCATGTAGGCGGCGCCGGCAAGCAGCAGCGGCCTGAACAGGATCGGCACGAAATGCATCAGCAGGCCGACGCCGATGGCGCCGTTCAGCGTGTGCACCATGCCGCCGACGATGATGCCGCCGGTCGCGGCGAGAGCCCTGTCGCGCCCGCCGGTCAGTGCATTGGCGAGCACGAAGAGCATGTCCATGCCCGGAACGGCGATGATGCCGAACAGCAGGATAAAGAAAAGCCAGAGATTTTCCGCATAGCCCATGTCAGTTGCCTGCCGCCTCGCTCCGCCAAACCGCAGCGGAACCTGTTGATTTTCAATTCGATAGGCGCTCCTATAGGTCAGCCCAACTGACAATGCTGTGTCAGTTGGGCGCGCAACCTGGGGTAAAAAATGCGCAAGGCGTCACGCCTGTTCGAGATCATCCAGATCGTGCGGCTGGCGCGGCAGCCGGTGACGGCGGCAACGATTGCCGAGCGGCTGGAAGTGACGGTGCGCTCGATCTATCGCGACATCGCAGCGTTGCAGGCGATGCGCGTTCCGATCGAAGGGGGCCGCGGCATCGGCTATATCCTGCGCCCCGGCTTCGACCTGCCGCCGCTGATGTTCTCGATCGAGGAGATGGAGGCGATCGTCCTGTCGCTGGCGCTGCTGGAGCGCACCGGAGACAGCGAGCTCAAGCAGGCGGCCAAGCGCGTCAGCGCCAAGATCGCCGGCGCGGTGCCGCCACCCTTGCGGCAGGCATTCGACGCCAATGCGCTGCATGCATGGGGGTTCGCCGCGCCTTCGACCGGCGCGATCGATCTGGCGCTGGTGCGCCGCGCCATCCGCGACGAGGAGAAGCTCGATCTCTCTTATCGCGACGAGATGGGCCGCGCCTCCGAGCGTCTCATTCGCCCGATCGCGCTCATCTACTACGCCGAAACCGCCAACATCGTCGCCTGGTGCGAGCTGCGCCAGGCGATCCGCAATTTCCGCAGCGACCGGATCGAGGATTGCCAGGAGACGGGGCTGCGCTTCAAGGGCGAAGGCGACCGGTTGCGGCAGGTCTGGGTGAGCGGTTGGGAGATCAATGCGGCGGTTGGCGACTGACGCGATTTCCCTTCTCCCCCTTGTGGGAAAAGGTGGATCGGCGCGCAGCGCCGAGACGGATGAGGGGTGTTCCAGCGGAGTGAGACGTTGGTGTTCCCTGGAGCACCCCTCATCCGACCTCGCTTCGCGAGCTCACCTTCTCCCGCAAGGGGAGAAGGTGAGCCGCCGCCTCACCGCACGTCCACCCAGCGCTTTTCCTCAAACGAGCGCGCCATTGCGTGGACGGTGCGCTCGATCTCCAGCCCTTCGGCAAACTCGATGAGCTGCGCCGGCTTGCCGGCAAGCCGCGTCAGCAATTCGTGGCATTCGATGATCTTGAGGTCGTTGAAGCCGAGGCCATGGCCGGGAGCCGGCACGAAGAGGTCATAGGGCTTGTGGTGCGGCGCCACCAGGATGGTGCGGTAGCCCTGTTCGGTCGGACGGTCTGATGTGAGATAGAGCTGGAATTCGTTCGATCGCTCCTGGTCGAACAGGATCGACCCTTTAGAGCCGAAGATCTGGACGGCGATGCGGCCCTTGCGGCCCCAGGCCGAGCGGTTGACCAGCAGCGTGCCGGCAATGCCATTTTCCAGATGCATCAGCACGCTGGCGATGTCGTAGGTTTCGACCGCGCGACGGCCGCCGCTGGCCAGCTTGCGGTCGGCATAGGGTTTGGCCATGTCGCAGATGACACTGGCGACGCGGCCGAACAGGGCTGAGACCAGCGACAGCGGATGCACGGCGAAATCGTCGAGCGCGCCATAGCCTGAAGCTGCTTCGTGCTTCCAGAAGAACAGCGCTTCGGGATCGGCCATGAAGTCCTCGTCCATCTCGATGCGCAGATGGTTGACCTCGCCGATGATCTTCTCGTCGAGCAACGCGCCGATGTGGCGGATGGCCGGGCTCTGGATGTAGTTGTAGCCAAGCGCCGCGACCTTGCCGGACTTTCTCGCCGCCGCAGCCATCGCCTCGGCCTCGGCAAAGCTCGGCGCCATCGGCTTTTCGCACCACAGATGCTTGCCGGCTTCCAGGATGGCGATGGCCATTTCCGGGTGGAACTGGTTGGGCGTGGTCAGCGAGACGATATCGACTTCGGGATCGTTGACGACGGCACGCCAGTCGCCCGACGCCTTGGCGAAACCGAACTCGCCCGCCTTGCGCAGGGCAAGCTCTTCATTGACCTCGCCGAGATGGACGAGCCGTGGCTTGGCAACGTCCGGAAAGACGGCGCCGACGGCACTCCATGCGATGGCGTGACACTTGCCCATGAAACCCGTACCGATGAGACCGACGCCGACCATTTTCCGTTTCTCCACTGCTTTGAGCGCTGCGTGGATGAATTAGTCCATTTTCTCCTGGAATGGAATGTCTGCCTCATTTTTTATGGTGTTCTTGCGCAGGCTCGCTATGATGATGCACAGAGGGACGCTTCACGCATGAGCCTGGACAGAGCGACGATGGACGAACGGGTACCTCGCGATTTCGAGACGCTGCGCACCACCATCCTGGAGCGGCGCGAAAGCCTGCCGAAGCGCATCGCCCAGATCGCTGCCCATGCGCTCGACAATCCCGACGATATCGCCTTCGGCACCGCCGCCAGCATCGCCGCTTCGGCCGGCGTGCAGCCTTCGACCCTGATCCGATTTGCCCAGCAGCTTGGCTTCGATGGTTTCACCAGCCTGCAGCAGGTGTTTCGCGAACGGCTGCGCGAGCGCAACTCATCTTATGACGAAAGGCTGCAGGCGCTGCGCGTCAAGGCCGAGGGGGGTGCCGGCCATCGGTCGATCTTCGACGGCTTCGTCGCCGCCGCCTCGACCTCGCTCAACGACATCTCGCGCACGCTGGACGACGCGCATCTGGAAGAGGCCATTTCCCTGCTGGCCAAGGCGGAGACCATCTATGTGCTGGCCAAGCGCCGCTCCTATCCGGTGGCGTCCTACATCGCCTATGCGCTGGGCAAGCTGAAGATCCGCAACCAGCTGATCGAATCGGCGGCCGGGCTGAATGCCGAGATGATCGGCTTCGCCACGCCGGCGGATGCCGTCATCGCCATCTCCTTCTCGCCCTACGCGCCGGCCACGATCGAGGAGGCGCGCAGCATTTCGGAACAGGGCGTGCCGATCGTCGCCATCACCGACAGCTCGTTTTCGCCGCTCGCCCAGTTCGCCAAGGTCTGGTTCGAGGTTGCCGAGGCCGATTTCGCCGGCTTCCGCTCGCTGTCGGCGACAATGGCGCTGGCCATGGCGCTGACCGTCGGCGTCGGCGAGAAGCGACGCGACACGGGCCGCAAGCGCAAGGCCTGATCCATCGCCGAAAAGGCACTTTTCGCCGAAGGAACGCTCATTCCATATTGACTATGGATTGGAATTATTATTTCATATTCCCGGCGCCACGCTGCCGCTCGCGCGTGTACCCCAACACAACAAGGCCGACGGGAGGTTCCAATGAGCGAAGCCGTGGACGCTGAATACGCGCCGCTCGACGTCATCACTATCGGTCGCGCTTCCGTGGACCTTTATGGGCAGCAGATCGGCTCGCGGCTGGAGGACATCACCTCCTTCGCCAAGTCGGTCGGTGGCTGCCCGGCCAACATCTCGGTCGGCACGGCCAGGCTCGGCCTGCGCTCGGCACTGCTCACCCGCGTCGGCGACGAGCAGATGGGCCGCTTCATCCGCGAGCAGCTGACGCGTGAAGGCGTCAATGTCGACGGCCTTAAGACCGACAAGGAGCGGCTTACCGCCTTGGTGCTGCTGTCGGTCGAGGACGAAGGCGTCTCGCCGATGATCTTCTATCGATCGGACTGCGCCGACATGGCGCTGACGCCGGAGGACATCGACGAGGCCTTCATCGCCTCGGCCCGCTCGATCGTCGTCACCGGCACGCATTTTTCCAGGCCTAACAGCGATGCCGCGCAGCGCAAGGCGATCCGCATCATGAAGGCCAAGGGCGGCAAGGTGGTATTCGACATCGACTACCGGCCGAACCTGTGGGGCCTCGCCGGCCATGCCGAAGGGTTCGAGCGCTATGTGAAATCGGACCGGGTCTCGGCGCAGTTGAAGACGGTGCTGCCCGATTGCGACCTCATCGTCGGCACCGAGGAAGAGATCATGATCGCGTCGGGCGCCGACGATTGCCTGAGCGCCTTGAAGACGATCCGCTCGCTGTCGTCCGCGACCATTGTGCTCAAGCGCGGCGCAATGGGCTGCATCGTCTATGACGGACCGATCAGCGACGACCTCGAGGACGGTGTCGTCGGCAAGGGGTTTCCGATCGAGATCTACAATGTGCTGGGCGCCGGCGACGCCTTCATGTCCGGCTTCCTGCGCGGCTGGCTGGGTGGCGAAGACCATGCGACGGCGGCGACCTGGGCCAATGCCTGCGGCGCCTTCGCCGTGTCGCGGCTGCTCTGCGCGCCGGAATATCCGACCTTCGAAGAACTGCGGTTCTTCCTCAAACACGGCAGCAGGCATCTGGCGTTGCGCAAGGACGAGGCGATCAACCACATCCATTGGGCAACGACACGCCGGCGTGACATTCCCTCGCTGATGGCGCTTGCCTGCGACCACCGCGTGCAGCTCGAGGATGTGGCGGCGAAGGCCAGCGCCGATCCGGCACGGATCGAAGAATTCAAGGTGCTGGCGGTCAAGGCGGCTGCGAAGGTCGCCGTCGGCCGCGACGGCTACGGCATGCTGATCGACGAGAAACACGGCCGCAAGGCAATGTTCGAATTCGCCAGGCATTCCTTCGCCTGGCTCGGGCGGCCGGTGGAGTTGCCGGGCTCGCGGCCGCTGCGCTTCGAATTCTCGCAGGACATCGGCTCGCAGCTTGTCGAATGGCCGGTCGACCACTGCATCAAATGCCTGTGTTTCTATCACCCCGACGATCCGGCGGCGCTGAAGGAAGAACAGCAGCAGAAGTTGCGCGCCCTGTTCGAAGGCGCGCGGAAGGTCGGCAGGGAACTTCTCATCGAGATCATTGCCGGCAAACATGGCAAGCTCGACGACACGACGATCCCGCGCGCGTTGGAGGAACTCTATGCGCTCGGCATCAAGCCGGACTGGTGGAAGCTCGAGCCGCAGGCGTCGAGCGGCGCCTGGGCGAAGATCGAGGCCGTCATCCTGAAGCACGACCCCTGGTGCCGCGGCGTCGTGCTGCTGGGCCTGGAAGCGCCGCAGGACGAGCTGGAAGCGGCGTTCGCCGCCACCGCCAAGGCGCCCATCGTCAAGGGCTTTGCCGTCGGCCGCACCATCTTCGTCCATGCGGCCGAGCAATGGCTGGCCGGCAAGATGTCGGATGACGAGGCGATCGCCGATATGGCGCAGCGCTTCGAACAGTTGACGGATGCGTGGCTTGCCGCGCGCGGCCGCAAGGCGGCATAAGAAGGCGCGGAATAGGACTGCGGAGGAAAACACCATGAGCAAGACAATCCGCCTGACGATGGCGCAGGCGCTGACCCGCTTCCTCAGCCGCCAGATGACCGAGATCGACGGGAGCAAAGTCCCGATCTTCGGCGGCGTCTGGGCGATCTTCGGCCACGGCAATGTCGCTGGCATCGGCGAGGCGCTTTATCAGCTGCGCGACGAGCTGCCGACCTTCCGCGCCCACAATGAACAGGCGATGGCGCATGCGGCGATTGCCTACGCCAAGGCCAATTTCCGCCGCCGCTTCATGGCCGCGACCTCTTCGATCGGCCCCGGCGCGCTCAACATGGTGACGGCGGCGGCGCTCGCCCATGTAAACAGGTTGCCCGTCCTGTTTTTGCCGGGCGACGTCTTCGCCAACCGCATCCCAGACCCGGTGCTGCAGCAGGCCGAGGTTTTCTCCGACGGCACGGCGACGGTCAATGACTGCTTCCGTCCGGTTTCACGCTATTTCGACCGCATCACCCGGCCGGAGCAGATCATCCCGGCGCTCAGCCGCGCCATGGCTGTGCTGACCGATCCGGCCGAATGCGGCCCGGTGACGCTGTCTCTGTGCCAGGACGTGCAGGCCGAGGCCTACGACTACCCCGAGAGTTTCTTTGCCGAGAGGGTCTGGCACCAGCGCCGGCCGCGCCCGGATCGCCATGAGCTTGCCGCCGCGGTAGCGGCGCTGAAGGGCGCAAAAAAGCCGCTGGTGATCGCCGGCGGCGGTGTCCTCTATTCGCAGGCGTCGGACGAACTGGCGAAATTCGCCGAGAGCGCCGGCATCCCGGTCTGCGAGACGCAAGGCGGCAAATCCTCGCTGCCGGACGATCATCCGCTCAACATGGCGGCGGTCGGCGTCACCGGCACTTCTGCCGCCAATCGGCTGGCTGAGGAAGCCGATGTCGTGCTGGCCATCGGCACGCGCCTGCAGGACTTCACCACCGGCTCGTGGGCGCTGTTCAAGAATTCCGGCAAGACCATCATCGGGCTCAACGTGCAGCCCTTCGACGCCGGCAAGCACCGGGCGCTGCCACTGGTCGCCGATGCGGCCGAGGGCCTGGCGGAACTCGGCGCGGATCTGAAAGGCTGGAAGGCGCCGGCAAGCTGGACCGCCAATGCGGCCACCGGCAAGAAGGCCTGGCAGGCCGAGGCGGCCAAGGTGACCGCGTCGACCAATGCCGCCTACCCGTCCGACGCGCAGGTGATCGGCGCCGTGCAGCGCGCCATGGGCTCCGGTGTGACGCTGCTGAATGCCTCCGGCGGGTTGCCGGGCGAATTGCACAAACTTTGGCAGGCGGGCGCGCCCGGATCGTATCATGGCGAATATGGCTTCTCGACCATGGGCTACGAGATCGCCGGCGGGCTCGGAGCCAAGATGGCGAAGCCCGGCGAGGAGATCGTCGTCATGATCGGCGACGGCTCCTACCTGATGATGAACTCCGAAATCGCCACCTCGGTGATGCTCGGCCTCAAGCTCACTATCGTGCTGCTCGACAACAGAGGCTATGGCTGCATCAACCGGCTGCAGATGGCGACCGGCGGCGCGAACTTCAACAATCTGCTGAAGGACTCGCGCCACGAGGTCCTGCCCGACATCGACTTTGCCGCGCATGCGGCGAGCATGGGGGCGATCGCCGAGAAAGTGCCGTCGATCGCCGGGCTGGAAAACGCGCTGGCACAAGCCAGGAAGAA
This sequence comes from Mesorhizobium sp. WSM4809, assembly GCF_055811655.1. Lineage (NCBI taxonomy): Bacteria > Pseudomonadati > Pseudomonadota > Alphaproteobacteria > Hyphomicrobiales > Phyllobacteriaceae > Mesorhizobium > Mesorhizobium sp. WSM4809. Next base: position 336,066 of record NZ_JBVVQW010000005.1, on the reverse strand, counting down.
TACGCGCACCACGGTGCTCGTCATCGACACCGACCCGCTGGTTTCCACAGATGCCGGCGGCCATTGGTGGGACGTGGCGGTGCCGGAAGTGTCGGCAAGGCCGCAGGTCAACGCGGCGCGCAAGGCGTATGACGAAAAGCGGAAGATGCAGAGTGTGGGTGATTGAGGTCGGCGCTGCCCCTCACCTGCCTGCCGGCATCCTCTCCCCGTATAGGGACGGGGAGAGGGACGCTGTCACCACCGGTTTCGCCAATCACCGCCGTCGCAAGAAAGACGCCGAGGTCGCGGCTAGACCCCTCCTCCCCGTCACTATACGGGGAGAAGGTGCCGGCAGGCGGATGAGGGGCGGCGGCAACCAAAGGATAACTGTTCTAAACCGGAGTGACGAATTGAAAGCCAAACTGGGCATGTCCCCCATTGCGTGGTGGAACGACGATCTTGCGGAACTCAGCGATGATGTGTCGCTGGAAGAATGCCTGCGCCAGTCGCGCTCGGCCGGCTTCACCGGCATGGAGATGGGCCGGCGTTTTCCCAATGATCCCGAAATCATGCTGCCGATCCTGAAGGCAGCCGACGTCACGCTATGCGGTGGCTGGTTCTCCGGCACGCTGGTCGATGGGGAGATGGCCGACAACAAGGATCGCATCCAGCCGATGATCGACCTGTTCAAGGCGGTGAATGCACCTTGCATCGTTTATGGCGAAGTCGGCCGCTCGATCCAGGGCGACCGCTCGAAGCAGCTGGCGACCAAGCCGAAGCTGTCGGATGACGAGATGAAGGCCTACGCGAAACGCCTGACCGCGTTTGGCGAATGGTGCGCCGAACAGGGCATGCCGCTGTCCTACCACCACCACATGGCGGCGGTGGTCGAGACCGAGCCGGAGCTCGATGCCTTCATGCGCTATTCCGGAGCCGGCATTCCGCTGCTGCTCGATGCAGGCCATCTGGCATTCGCCGGCGGCGACGTGCTGCGCGCCATCGACAACCACCACACCCGGATCAGCCATGTGCATGTGAAAGACGTTCGCATGGAGGTGATCGACAGGCTCGACCGCTCGAAGCAATCCTTCCTCGACGCGGTGGCGCTGGGCGCCTTCACCGTACCGGGCGACGGCTCGCTGGATTTCGGCGCCATCGTGCAGCGCTTCGCCGACCATGGCTATGAGGGCTGGTTCGTAGTCGAGGCCGAGCAGGACCCGAAAAAGAACCCGCCACTCAGGATGGCGCAGGTTGGCTACAAGGAATTGATGCGCGTCATGACCGCCGCCGGCTATACGGTCGAGACGCAAGGCTTTCCAAATGTCTAGTTTCCCAATGGCTGGTGCGACGGGTTCCCGGCGAGACCGATTGCTGTAGATTGGCCCTATGAAAGATTCCGAACACCCCTTCTTCCGGCCTTTGTGGCGGCGTGCCGCCATCGTCGCGGTCTGCGTCATCTGGTCGATCATCGAGTTCGCCACCGGCACGCCGTTCTGGGGCATGATCGCGCTCGGCTTCGCCGGCTACGCCGTCTGGCAGTTTTTTTATCTCTACAAGCCCGCTGACGAGGCGAAGCCTTCGGTCGAGCCCGAGCCGAAGGAGTAACTGATCGCATGCGTTGGCGACTAGCTTGCAGTGCTTCTCGTTTCGTCATCCTGGGGCGGAGCAAGGAGCGAAGCGACGCGGCGCAGACCCTAGGATCCATGCCATGACTTTGAAGCTGGTGTGACGGTGCAGAATCCGCTCCGCTGCGCCCTTCGGCCGAGGCAACGGCATGGATCCTAGGGTCTCCCCGACGGAGCTTCGCTCCTGCTTCGCCCTAGGATGACGAAGTTGGAAGGGCGCCGGCCGAAGATTTGCGATGGCCCTTTCAAACAGGCGGCTTGGCTTCACGGAGTCCTTCAAGCCAACGGAATAGGAGACAAAAATGTCGAAGCTGCTCGTCAAAGCCGACAAGGGCCATGGCCGCGTCGCCCATGTGACGCCGAAAAGCGCCGGCTGGACCTATGTCGGTTTCGACCTGCATCGGCTGAAGCCGGGCGAGAGCGTCTCCGGCAAGACGGAGGATCGCGAAGTCTGCCTGGTGTTCGTTACCGGCAAGGGCAAGGCTTCAGCCGGCGGCAAGGACCTCGGCCTGCTCGGCGAGCGCATGTCGCCCTTCGAGGGCAAGCCGTGGTCGGTGTATGTCCCTGAGGGATCGGACTGGTCGGTGACGGCGGACACCGGACTGGAACTCGCGGTCTGCTCGGCACCGGGCCTTGGCGGCGGCCTGCCGGTGCGGGTGATCGCGCCGGACGACCTCGGCCAGGAGGTGCGCGGCAAGGGCACCAACACGCGCTACGTCACCAACATATTGCCGGAGGGCGAGCCGGCCGATTCGCTGCTGGTGGTCGAGGTGATCACGCCCGGCGGGCATACATCGAGCTATCCGCCGCACAAGCACGACCAGGACAATCTACCCGCCGAATCCTACCTCGAGGAAACCTACTATCACCGTCTCAACCCGCCGCAGGGCTTTGCCTTCCAGCGCGTCTACACCGATGCCGACAAGAATGGCCATCGCGCGCTCGACGAAGCGATGGCGATCGAGGATGGCGATGTCGTGCTGGTGCCCGAGGGTTATCACCCCTGCGCCGCCTGCCACGGCTACGACCTCTATTATCTCAACGTCATGGCAGGGCCGAAGCGGACGTGGAAATTCCACAACGCGCCCGAGCACGAGTGGTTGATGAAGGCCTGATCGGTCGCTGCGTGAGCACTCGCTCCCTGGTCCAGCACGAAAAAATCGTCGGCTAATGACCCCGCCGCAGCGTTTTGTTACCTGAAAGCCAGCAAGGCTTCGTCAATTCGTCATGGAAATCACCTATGGCAGCGAAGCTGACAAGGACTTTCCATGCGCTACGCCCTCTATTTCACCCCCCGGCAGGACGAGCCACTGGCGCGGATCGCCGCCGACTGGCTGGGCCGCGACCCGTTCGGCGCCGCGACGAGGCCGGTCGAAGCGGTGGCAGACCTGTCGGCGGCGGAAGTCGCTTTCCACACCGCTTCGGCGCGCCGCTATGGCTTTCACGCAACGCTGAAAGCCCCCTTCCGCCTGGCTGCCGACGAGACGGAAGCCTCGCTGCGCGCCGCACTCGACCAATTCGCCGAGGTGACGCCGGTGGTGACCATCCCGCGTCTCGTGGTCAGCCAGATAGACGGCTTCTTCGCATTGGTGCCGGAAGGGCCAGTGCCTGCGCTCAACCGGTTCGCCGATGACGTGGTGCGTGATTTCGACCGATTTCGCGCACCGCTGAGCGAAGCGGAAATCGAGCGGCGCAGCCCGGATTCGCTGAAGCCGGCCGAGTTCCGCAATCTCTGCCAATGGGGTTACCCCTATGTCTTCGAAACCTTTCGCTTCCACATGACGCTGTCGGGCCGGGCGGGGTCACAGGAAAGCCCTCGTTTGCGCGCAGCGATCGACAGCCTGTTCGCGGAAGTGCTGCAACAGAAGGTGCTGGTGGATGCGCTGACCTTGTTTGTCGAAACCGAACCGGGTGCACCGTTCATGGTGCTCTCGCGTCACGCGCTCGGGCGCCGCCCGGCCAGAAAAACCGCCTGAAGGACTGCCTGAAATGACCGCCGAGACTGTTCTCCACAATGCCCGCATCGTGCTTGCCGACGAGATTGTCGAAGGTTCGCTGGTGCTGCGCGACGGCTTTATCGCCGGCATCGAATCCGGCATCAGCCGCATCGGCGAGGATATGGGCGGCGACTATGTCATTCCCGGGCTGGTCGAATTGCACACCGACCATCTCGAAGGCCACTACGCGCCGCGGCCCAAGGTGCGCTGGAATCCGATCGCCGCCGTGCTCGCCCATGACGCGCAGGTGGCAACCGCCGGCATCACCACCGTGCTCGACGCCTTGCGCGTCGGCATGGACGAAGACGCCGACCTGACATCGGCCGACATCCGCAAGCTGGCCGACGCGATCGAGGACAGTGTGAAGCAGGACCGTCTGCGCGCCGACCATTTCATCCATCTGCGCTGCGAGGTTTCGGCACCGGACTGCCTCAGGGCTTTCGCCAATTTCGACGGCGACGAGCGGGTCAAGCTGGCGTCGCTGATGGACCATGCGCCAGGCCAGCGCCAGTTCGTCGATCTCGAGACCTATGCCTACTATTACCAGCGCAAGCTGAAGCTGACCGATCGCGACTTCAAGCTGTTCTGCGAAAAACGGATGGCCGAATCGGCGCGCAATTCGGCGCCGAACCGGGCGGTGATATCAGCCGCCTGCCAGGAGCGCGGCATCGTGCTGGCCAGCCACGACGACGCCACGTCAGGCCATGTCGACGAGGCGATCGAGCAGGGCGTGCGCGTCGCCGAATTCCCGACCACGGAAGAGGCCGCCAGGGCCTCGAAAGAGGCCGGGATGGGTGTGCTGATGGGCGCGCCCAACGTCATGCGCGGCGCCTCGCATTCGGGCAATGTCTCGGCCCGCACGCTGGCCAGCGACGGCCTGCTCGACATCTTGTCGTCCGACTATATTCCCTTCAGCCTGATCCAGTCGGCGTTCTTCCTCGGCGATGTCGTCGAAGGCATTTCCCTGCCGCAGGCCGTCGCCATGGTCTCGAAGAACCCGGCCGATGCGGTTGGCCTGACCGATCGCGGCGTCATCGAACAGGGCCGCCGCGCCGATCTGGTGCGCGTGCGCGTCGACGACCATGTCCCGGTGGTGCGCACCGTGTGGCGGCAGGGACGCCGGGTCGCATGATGGTGTCGGCATCGATCGAGCGTGAACTGTCGGCCGAGACGTTTCCGATCCGCGATGGCGTTTTCGTCGCCGTCGTTGGCCCAAGCGGCGCCGGCAAGGACACGGTGATCGGCTACGCCCGCGCCCGCTTTGCCGATGAGACAAGGCTGGAGTTCGTCCGCCGCGTCATCACCAGGCCGAGCGATGTCGCCAGCGAGGACCACGACACGCTGGCCGATGCCGCCTTCGTCGAGGCCGAAGCCGATGGCGCCTTCGCCATCTCCTGGGAAGCGCACGGCTTGCGCTACGGCATCCCCGCCGATGTCGACTGGTCCGTTGCCAATGGCCGTGTCGCTGTCGCCAATGTGTCGCGCGCGATCATCCCCTCCTTGCGCGAACGCTATGCCAATCTGGCCATCGTCGAGATCACCGCCTCGCCTGAAGTGCTGGCCGAGCGTCTGGCGATGCGCGGCCGCGAGTCACGCGGCGAAGTGCTGGCGCGGCTGGCGCGCAGCGCCAATGTCACTCTGTCCGGGTCCGGCGTCACCTCGATCGACAACAGCGGCCCGCGCGAAGCGGCCGGCGAACGCTTCGCCGAGGTGCTGCGCAAGGCGATGGCTTTTTCCGACATGTCGGGCCTGATCTAGATCGTCGGCTCCTGACGCCTCGTTCACGCGATGGGCGCTTTAAGCCCCAAGCGCAAAGGGCATCAGCGACACCGTGCCGGCCGAACTTTCACCTGGGGCGAGCACGATGGCGCCCTCGTCCGGATCGCTCCATCCGCCCCGGTTGAAAGCACCGGAGGCCATGGTCTGCGGTTCGACGCAAAAATAAGGCTTGGCCGGGTCGGCGTACAGCATCAGGTGCTTGAAGATCGGATCGGCCTTGATGCGCAAACCCGCGCCGCGCGCCGGAAAGCGAAGCGTCGCCTCACCCGTCCAGCCGCCATAATCATTGTTGCGCCAGCCGGCGGGTAAAGGCCGGCCATCGGCGAAGTCGAGTTCGGGGGCAAGCGTGATCGGATCGCCCGAAATACCTTGCGGCTCTTCCAGATAGAACCGCGTGGCGTTGAATTGCAGCGTGACGTCCGGGTCGCGATCGAACCAGGGATGCAGGCCGAAACCAAACGGCATGGAAACCGGCCCCGTGTTGGTCAGTGTCATGGTCACGCCGAGGCCTTCTTCGGACAGCACGAAAGCCTGCGTCGCGTGATAGGAGTAGGGTTCGAGGCTGGCTGCGATATCCAGCGACAGCGTTGCCTGGGCGTCGCCCGTCTCAGTGACAGTCCAGGGGTGTTTCCAGCCGCTGCCATGCACGTTGATGGTTTCGGGCGGATTGTTGGGCTGGACCCGCCAGCGCTTCGCTCGAAACTCGAAGGTGTTTCCGGCGATGCGGTTGGCGTAGGGCATCATCGGGAACATGGCGACGCCAAGCACGTTGCCCGCTTCACGATCGTCATCGGAAATCCGGCGCATGAGATCGATGCCGCGCCAGCGCAGCGCGCTCACGCTGCCGCCGATACGCGGCACCAGTGCGACCTCAAGCGCGCCGGCCCTGAGCGTCAATGGTTCGGGAATTGCAGCCATCGCCGCCATTCGCCGCGAGGCGCTATTCCGCGGCCGCGCCGGCGGCGCTTTTGCGGGTGGCGTCGACCATCAGCCGCCGTTCCCGGAACACGCCCCATTGCTGGTCGACCAGCACGCCGATGAGGATGACGCCGCCCATCACCGCGAAGTTGAGCGAGGACGGGATGCCGAGCAGGTTGACGAGGTTCTGCAACTCCTGCAGCAGCACCGTGCCGAGGATAACGCCGATCAGCGAGCCCTCGCCGCCGCGCAGCGAGAAGCCGCCGAGCACGGCTGCGGCGATGGCGTAAAGCTCGTAGAACTGGCCGTGGCTGGCCGGTGAGATCGAGCGCGTGTACATGGCGAAATAGATCGCCGACAGCGCCGTCAGCACGCCGCAGATGACGTAGGCGGCGATGACGACGCGGCCGGTGCGGATGCCGGAATATTTCGCCGCCTCCTCGTTCTTGCCGATGGCGTAGAGATAGCGGCCGAACACCGAGCGGTGCAGCACCACCCACATGACGATCGAGATGACGATCAGGGCGATGAAGCTGTTCGGTACGCCATAGGAACGCCCGGCGGTGAGGAATTCGAGGTCGGGAAAATTCTGGCCGAAGGCAAAACCCGCCGTGCCGTCGGCGGTGTAGAAGCGGGCAACGCCGCGGTAGATCAGCAGGCCGCACAAGGTGACGACGAAGGGCTGCAGCTTGAGCCTTGTGATCAACCAGCCATGCGCCAGGCCGATGATGGCGCCAAGCAGCAGGATGAGCACGAAGGCCAGCGGCCATTCCATGCCACGCACGGCGATGAAGTCGATGAACAGCGTGCCGAGCAGCGCGACCACCGAGCCGACCGACAATTCGATGCCGCCGGTGATGATGACGAAGGCCTGGCCGATCGACAGGATGCCGAACAGGCCGATCAGGTTCGAGGTGTTGGCGAGGTTGATCGGCAGCAGGAAGCGCGGATTGATGATCGCAACGATCGCCCCGACCACCAGGATCAGGATCAGCAGGCCGAGATCTTTCTTGCTCATCGTCTTCTCCCCAATGCCCGCCCTAGAAGGTTCCGGACCGGAACCCTGGCAACAAAAAGCTATTTCGGCTGCTTGCCGACCGCCAGCAACAGCACGTTTTCCTGGCTGAACCGATCCTTGTCGAGAATGCCGGAGATCTGGCCCTCATGCATGACGGCGATGCGGTCGGACACGCCGATCACCTCTTCCATGTCCGACGAGATCATCAGCACGGCGACGCCGGCATCGGCCAATGCGCGCATCAGGCCATAGATTTCCGCCTTGGCGCCGATGTCGATGCCGCGCGTCGGCTCGTCCAAAATCATCACCTTGGGGTTCATGGCCAGCCACTTGCCGAGCACGACCTTCTGCTGATTGCCGCCCGACAGCGTGCCGGTGCGCGTCTGCACCGAAGGCGCCTTGATGCCGAGATCTTTCTTCTGCTTCTCGGCGGTGGCGGTCTCGGCGCTTGAGGACACCAGAGAGCGGCGCGCATGCGCCGGCAGATTGGGAAGCGAAATGTTCTGGGCGATCGACAGGTCGAGCAGGATGCCGGTCAGTTTGCGGTCTTCGGGCACCAGGAAGATGCCGTGCGCGACGGCGTCGGCCGCGGAAGCCAGCACAAGCGGCTTGCCGTCGAGTTCGAGCGCGCCGCCAAGCTTCGAGTCGATGCCGAAGAACACCCGCGCCAGTTCGGTGCGGCCGGAACCGACAAGGCCGGCGAGGCCAAGGATTTCGCCGCGCCTGACATCGAGATCGACCGGCCGGCCGGGATAGGCAGGCGTACGGATGGCCTTGGCCGAAAGTGCTACGGCGCCGGGCGCACGCGCCGCCTCCGAGGCTTTCTCGCGCTCCTTCAGCATGCGGCCGATCATCAGCTTGACCATCTGGTCGTGGCCGATGTCGTGCTTGCCCAGCGTACCGGCAAGCATGCCGTCGCGCAGCACGACGACGCGGTCGGCGACGCGCTCGACTTCGTGCAGACGGTGCGAAATGAAGATGACGCTGATGCCGTCGGCCTTCAGCGCCTTGATGACGTCGAGCAATTTGTCGGTCTCGGCGAGCGGCAGGCTCGATGTCGGCTCGTCGAGGATGACCAGCCGCGCCTCGATCGACAGCGCCTTGGCGATCTCGACCATCTGCTGCTGCGCCAGCGACAGGGCCGCGACCGGCGTGTCGGCGGAAAAATTGGCGCCGACGCGCTTCAAAAGCGGCGCCACCATGGTGCGCAGTTTTGCGCGGTCGACGAGCTTGAGCGGCCCGGCGCGCAACGGTTCGCGGCCGAAGAAGATGTTGGCGGCGACGTCGAGATTTTCGAACAGGTTGAGTTCCTGGTGGACGAAGGCGATGCCCGAACCCAGGCTGGCCTCGACGGAGAGCCTGTCATGCGCGGTGCCGTCGACGGTGATGGTGCCGCTGTCGGGCGTGGTGACGCCGCCGAGGATCTTCATCAAGGTCGATTTGCCGGCGCCGTTTTCGCCGACGAGGCCGATGACCTCGCCCGGCCTGACCTCCATTGAGAAGCCATCGAGCGCGACGACGCCGGGATAGGTCTTGCGCACGTTCTCGAGGCTGAGGAACGGCGTAGTTGCTGCGATGGATGTGTCGGAATAGTTCATCATGCCTGACAGCAGCCGGCGGGCCGTTTTTGGTCCATCTTCAGACTGACGATCCGCGCGCGGTTCGTCAATGCGAGCAGCCGGCCCAAGCGAAGTTGAGCCGGCTGAACTGCTTCAAGTCTTAGTTTCCAGACATCGCCTTCAGATTGGCGGCGTAGGCGTCGACGTCATCCTTGCCGATGATCTTGGTCGGGATGATGATGAGGTTGCCTTCCGGGATGCCCGACTTGTCGCCCTTGAGATAGGCCGCCATCAGCTTCATGCCCTGATAGGCCCATTCGAAGGGCTGCTGCACGACGGTGGCGGCAACGGTGCCTTCCTTGACGCCGCCCAGCGTGATCGGATCGTCATCGAAGCCGACGACGGTGATCGAGCCGAGCTTGCCGGCATCGCGCAGCGCTTCATAGATGCGCGGCGTGTTGTAGGAGTAGAAGCCGACCATGCAGGTGACGTCGGGGCTGGCGACCAGCGCGTCCTCGACGTTCTTCTTGGCGCGCGCCTGGTCGATGTCGTCGCCGCGCACGTCGATCAGCTCGATCTTGGTGCCGGCGAGACCGTCCTTCATGCCCTGGATGCGCTCCTTGGCATTGTCGGCGCCGAGCAGGCCGACGAAGCCGAGGCACTTGCCGCCATTGGGCATCGCCTTCTTGGCGATTTCGGCCGCCTGCTTGCCGGCATCGACATTGGACGAGCCGATATAGGCGACGCGCTTGGTCTGCGGGGCGTCCGAGTCGGTGGTGAACAGCGCCGTTTCCGAGGCGATCTTGTTGAGGCCATCGGTCGAGGTCTTGGGATCGACGGCCGAGACCATGATGCCCTTGACGCCGGCGGTCACCAGATCGTCCATCAGCCGCTGCTGGATGGCGACCGAGGACTGCTCGGGATATTTGAGCTCAAGATTGTAGTCGGGCAGTTCGCCCTGCGCCTTCTTGACGCCGGCTTCGGCGGCCTTCCAGAAATCGGAAGCGCCGTTGACCACGAAGGCCAGCGTCGGCTTGTCTTGGGCCCGCGCGATTGCCGTGGCCGACAGGCCAAGCAGCAGCGCGGTCGCGGCTACGGATGCAGTTCGTATCAAGGATTTCATGTTCAACCTCCCGTTTGGCTCAGTCGTTGGACCGGCCGATCTTGCACTGACCTGATTTGCCGTTTGCAGCGTGGACGCCCTCCTCCTCAAAGGGGTTCCCGGCACCGAAAGAATGGCGTCGTTCCAGCCACGATCATGGACCTTAGAGACTCATCCTTCGTTCGTAAATAGTCCGATTTGTCTGACATATCACATATCCGAGACAAGGCTTGCGGAGGTAGGATCCGCTCGCCACCGGGCCATTTTTCGTACTCTCCCGCCGCCCCGAACCCACTAGGCCGGACGCGACGGATTGACGGTACAGCGCATTTTTGTATTAGTAAACAGTATTAGTTCCGAGCCAATGCCGGGGTTTCGCGGTGCGCCCGCCGCCGAGCCGTGGTCAGCGCCGAGCCGCAGCCAAGCCTTTCGCCCTTTGAGTTTTGGCTTGTATGGAGATGCATGGCGGATGGACCTCAGGCGTACTAATAGTTATAAACGGCCTTGACGTTATTCCTGTAAATCGACGGCGTCACGCCATCTTGCCGGCCTGACCGGCCTGCCAGACTGGGATTTGCCATGAGCGAGACGACGGATCGGGCCAGCGACACGGCGAGGCGGCGCAAGGCGCCGGCGAAGGGCGCCAAGGGCCGCGTCACCATGATCGACATCGCCAGGGCGGCCGGCTGCTCGCAGGCGACCGTTTCCTTCGTGCTCAACAATTCGCCAGGGATCAAGCTGTCGCAGCAGACCCGCGAACGGGTGATCGAAGCCGCGCGGACGCTTGGCTACACCGCGCCCGCCTTCGAGGCCCTCCACCCGCCGATCCCCGCCTTCGAAGGGCTGGACGGGGTGATCGGCTTTGCCGTCGACCAGCTCGCCACCAGCCCGGAAGCCGTGGTCGCCATCGAGGGCGCGCGCCAGGCCTCGTGGAATGCCGGCAACGTTCTGCTGGTGGCGCAGACGCTGGGCGATGCCGTCATGGAGCCGCGCGCCATTTCAGCACTGACCAAGCGGGGCATTTCGGCGCTGATCTACATGACCATCTTCACCCGCGAGATCACGGCGCCCGACTATCTCTACGGCCTCGACATCCCGGTGATCCTGCTCAACTGCTACACATCAGACTATGCCTTCCCTGCCGTGGTGCCGAGCGAGATCGCCGGCGGCCAGAGCTCGACCCGCCATCTGATCAGCCACGGCCACCGCCGCATCGCCACCATCACCGGCGAGCCGTGGATGCAGGCCGCACAGGACCGGCTGAAAGGCTACCGCCGCGCGCTCGCCACCGCCGACATCCCGTTCGACCCCGACCTGGTGGTCGAGGGCGACTGGTCGGCCAGCGCCGGCTACGCCGCGACCGTCAAGCTGCTGGCGCTGAAAGACCGCCCGACCGCCATCTTCTGCCAGAACGACCGCACCGCGATCGGCTGCTACGAAGCGCTGAAGGAAGCCGGCCTGCACATCCCTGGGGATATTTCCGTCGTCGGCTACGACGACGAGGAAATCGCCAGGCATCTGTTCCCGCCGCTGACCACCTCGATCCTGCCGCATATGGCGATGGGCCAATGGGCGATCGAGCAGTTGGAGGCACCGGCGCCGCCTGGACGGGGGCGCTATCCGATCACGAAGCTGGAGTGCCCGCTGGTGGAGCGGGAGAGTGTAAGGGGGGTGGCGGGGGGCTGAAAGCGCATCGATTGCTAAGTGAGGCGCTACCGCAAGACACTGCCAACGCCTTGGCTGTATGTAATGCGTCCGGATGACGGCACCTTTACGGTACGACCATACCTTCCTGCCTTGCCTTATGCAATATTTCCACCAACACCTCGCACTGCCGCTCGGTTGGGATTTTACCTGGGAGCTGGGACGCCGCGTTCATTATCCCGATCTCTTTCGGTGTCAGCAGCTTCCTGGCGGTCATCTGTCGGCACAGATCGAGCCAGACCTTTCCCGGAATTGCTATGATCTGGCTCTGAATCTCGATGCCGTTGTCAATCCGCTGTGTCTGCTTCGCTGTTTTCGCTTCAAGTTTCGTATCGTCCTGGGTCGAGAGGGTGGGCCAGAATTCTTCCGGCAGGGTGTCTGCGATCCCATCGACTTTGCCGAGTAAGCGAGTCCAGCACCCATCCTTTTTCGCCCATTCTGAAATGTTCGAAATGCCTTGAGGTGGATGAATGATATCGTCATTCACGGCACTCGCTATGACTTCGATGGTGCGCACCGTTCGTTCATCTATACCTTGGACATTCCACATACGCTGGAAGTCGAGCGCCGCGTTGCGCCTTTTTGTGACCTCACCCAGAATCGCCAGCGTATAGGCCACGATGTTGGCTCGGTAGCCTCCGTTATACCAGGGCTGATCGGAAACGAGCCTTTCCGTCGCGCGGAACAGGATACCGCGCGCAATTGCCCGTCTGAAATAAAGCTCGTTGAAGCCGTCCGACGATTTCTCCCATTCCTTTCCTATCCGTTGCGCATACTTCCCGAAGTTCTTCTGCCCACCAAGGTTCACCCATCTCGGGTGGTCGTCGAAGACGTTTTCGAACTTTGCCAGGTCGGTCTTCGTGAACATCTGGGGCTTGGGATACTCCGCCTTGAAGCGCTTCTGTTCCGCTGGCGTGAGCTTGGATTGCGCGTCGATGTACTGGCCACGTGCGCGCTCATAGAACCATTTCGTTTCGCGCTGCGCTCCCTGCTCCGCCGGAGCCCATATGCGGCGCGAGAAGTCAGCCATCCGGACATGGAAAGGATGATTGGAAAAGAAGTCGGCGGCGTTAACCCGGTTCTGCGTGTTTGCGTACTCGGAGATGCGGGGAACGATCATTTCGCTCTGCTCGCTGTCAATCACAGAGAGCTTCATCTGGACGAATATGCCGGAAAGATCAGCCTTATCACGACGATGTGTGTGAAACAGCGACGCTGTCGTCTGCCCGCCGTTGACGATCTGAAGATCCGTCATCCCGACGATCTGGAGATGGCCATCCTTCATTCGTGTTTCCACGGCCTGAGCTGTTGCGGTCACGCCGTTATTGTAGGCGAAGAACATATGCGGCTCGTTCAGGATTGTGGCCCTAATCCCTTTGTTGACCTGGGCGCGAGCCTGGAGGAACGTCCGGACGTTCTGCTCCAACAGCCTCGCACTGTAGCGATCATAGAGCTTCGCCAGCATCGGCGCGGGCATGACAATAAGGAAGGATTGGTACGACCCGCCACCGAGATTCGCAGGCAGACAGTTGATGCCGTCGCCGAAGAATTCGACAAAATCGATATTCAGCGCTTCCTTGTGTCCGCGTGAGCTGCGCTGACGCTGAAAGCGGGCAATATCCCAGATATGATAGGTAGCTCGAATGCCGCCTATCTCGTTGTCGGAGAAGGCCTGAAAGCGATCACTGAGTACTCTTTCAGAAACGAGATAGAAGTTGATCTGTCGGAGAGACGCTTTGCGGTCGGCAATCTGGCGGACCAGTCCGTATTCAGGCGTCGTCACGTCCGGCCGCAGAGAGCCTTCAATGCTGGCTTCGAAGAAGTTCACGACCCGTTTAAATGCGGCATCGACATCGGTGCGTGTCAGCGTTTCAAGCGTGCGGCGGCAGTCGAAATCAGCTACGAAAATATCGAGAGCGCCTTCGTCATTGAACCAGTATCCGTCAACCCGCATTCCCTTGGGCGCACGATATGGACAATGTTCGAAACCTTCAACAAAGCCGGTTTCGATCAGTTCGTTCGAAACGGCATCCATGAAGGCTTCAAGCTGATAAGTGCTCCCAGCTTCAGCGCCAGCCAAAGTCTCCTGGCGAAAGTCATGAAAAAACTCTTCAGCGGTTGTTTCCAATCAAGGCCTCCGGAACAGCTCGACGTCGTCACAAACAAACTGGGTAATCGCTTCCATTTTTATGTCGTAGCTCACCTTCGCGATACCGTTCGGCAATTCCGACCTTATCAGGCGCGGAAACAGCTCGGTTACCCGGTATGCCTGAACCCCGGTGATTAAGAAGCGAGGAAAATCATACTCCTTTAGAGGCCCATAACTCACGCCGGACAGTTTGAGCGCGAACTGCTCAACCGCATCGGCATCCGTCAGTTCGCCCTCTATCGCCGATACAAGATCGTTCAGAGAAAGTGCCTTTTCAGAATCAGGCATATCGCTCAGACGCTGCGTCAGAAGAAAAAGATCATCAGCGAGCGATTCCAGCTGGTCTTCAGAGGAAATCCGGATGGAATTTCGTTCCCGCCCGGAAATGGACTTCACCTCGATCGCCCGGTTTCCGAAGATGAAATCCTGATGGACGTCGTCAGGCCCACACCAGGCGTCCATCGCCGCAGGCTGGGAAAGAGTGTCGCGATAGAGCCTTCGCAGAACATGCAACTCGCTGAACAGACCGCGCACTTCCTCGGGGGAAAGCAGGCGCGGATCGCGACCGGCAAGAAACGCCTTCCAACGCTTCAGATGCGTCAGCGCGACCGCCAATGCCGTTGCGGAATCTCCAACGTCCTTGAGACGGTCGATCAAAGTATCGCACAGGCCAAGGAAAAGATCGCTGTCCACGTGGCGGGCAAGGGTCAGCACGAAACGCTGCTGACCGGGCTTGTCGCCCATGCGTATATCAACGCCAATGCCGTTCAGAGAAACACCGTCGTGACGAAGCTGATCCAGGAAATCGCCCGTGAGTTCTACAACGAGAAGGCATTGAGACGCGGTATCTCGACCCCAATATATCGGTACACCTGTGGTTTCGGGAACGCGTATCACGGTGAAATCGACAATCGGTACTGCGATGCTGTCCCACGGCGCCGGTTTACTCATCGTCGTAATCCTCATCGGCATCCGGATCATCTTCGAGCGATCCATACATCTGCTCGACCCACACTCTGTTGGCGACCACTTCAATTGTTGTTCCGTATTGCCCGTCAGGATAGCTCAGACCCCATGCAGGAACCCGCATCCCCTCGAATTTGGCGTTCTCCGTCGGCTCAAGAACGTGAAGCATCAGGAGCGGCTTGTCCCGGATAACCCGGTAATGGAAGTCCGACGGCTTTTTCGACTTACTCTCCTGATCATCGGCATGGAGCTTCTTCGCGGCTTCCACCTGGGTATCATCCAATCCCAGCTTCTCATCTCCACGGCTGGCGACTCGATAGCCGGAAACCAGCCATTTTTCTTCGGGGGCGTCTTTGGCTGTACGATCCTGCGCTCCAAGGACAAATTTGCCCGGTTCACCCGGACCAACCGATATGAGCAGCACATCACCTTTGGGGAATTTATCGGAGATCGCATTCAGGTAGTCGATCGCGAGAGCCTTCTGCTTGACGGCATCTTTGTGAGACTTAAACCTGCTTAGAAATTCAGCGAATTTCTCGACACTCACATCCCGGATAATCCAACCCTTATCAGTTGGCTCCGCTTCCCCGAACGTCTGATTCCGCCAGTATTCTTTAACAATTTCCTCATTTTCCTGATTAATCCCACGGTCCAACGGCAGAAGAAAACTTTCAATCAACCTTCCGCTATAGTTCTGACTGAGAGTGACCTTCTCTCCAGCCCGCATTTTATTGGCTGCGGTGACAATCAGGTTGTCAGGATGGGACTGAACGTACAGCCCGAAGTCTCTGGGGCTCAGGCCGACATTCCGCATACGCCTGATCTGCTGCCGCAGTTCGTCAGCTGCGTTGGCAATGTGCTTGTACCAGTTGATCGAGTCCTTGGATAAATAAACTCTGCAAACATCCTCGAAACCGGGCCGATAACCGAACCATCGACCCATCTGCATTAGTGTGTCGTACATCCGGGTGTTGCGATACATATAGCTGACCGTCAGGCCCTCGATAGTGAGACCGCGCGAAAGACTCAGACCGCCGATGGCGATAGCTGTCAGCCCGACGCCTTCTTTCTCATATTTCTCATAGTCCAGCGGGTCGTCGCTTGTCTTGCTGTTGACCACATAAGTGCGGAGATGTTCGAACGTGCCCCAGAGGGCTTGTTTAACTTCCTCCCAAGGGTGGCCGCATTCCGCGAATTCACCATCAAAGGCGGCTCGCAGTCGGGACATGTAGAAGTTCTTGGACGAAATCTCCTCGGCCATCATGTAGTTGGATTTCACCGCATCTCTGAGCTTATCAAGCCTTAATCCGATGAAGCTCTTGACCTCCTTCTGGACAGACACGAAACGAGATACGTTGATGAGCATGGAGCAGTGCTTACGCTCCTGCTTCCTGAGGTTTCGGATAGCCCTCGCTACAATGAATTGATCCAGAGCCAAGTACAGGCTCTGGGGGAGCTCAGCGACGATAGCTCCATTCTTATGCGTCAGAGGCAGATATTCCTCACAGTCCTCAATCGGCCTGACAATCTGTCGACTACTTACCTCGTCAAGAAAAACCTTATCCGGTCCGAAATATGTGGTCGGCGCATCAAGCGAATAGATGAAGTCCTTAGGGAACAGCTCTTCGTAGGCTTCCTTATCGAAGGCATCCGGATCAATGAAGATGTTTGCAAACGGCGTTGCCGTATATCCCACATAGCATGATTTCGTGAAAAGCCGCAGGATCTTTCTTATCCAGGTGTTTGTCGCCGTCGGATTTACGTCCGGTTTATTCGTATTGATCGAAGCATTATCCGCTTCGTCATCGATCACCAGCATCGGCACATCCTTGATGCGATCAGCGCCCTTGGCATTCAAATCTCGCAGCCAAGTGTGCAAAACCTCCAGAGTTTTGACATTCTTTTTGATCACGATGATGACAGGTTTTTTGAAGTCATTAAGTTCAGCACCGCTTTTATCTGCAGTCTGCTTGTTGAAATCCGCATTAATGTTGGTCAGGGTGACGGGGTTCGGATAATTTTTGTCGAGCCCGACGCCTATAGCAACTCGGTTTGCAGGGTCGCTCGAACGACCGATAAAACCCTCATCTACCCTGGTCTGCGTTTGCTTCCTCAGATTGTTGTGGATGCCGGCGATAACGATGATGAACTTGTATCCAGCGTCGGCTGCCTTTGCGATTACACCAAGATAGTTGGCGGTCTTACCCGACTGAACGTGACCGATTACCAGACCGCGCCGGTTCCAGGCGCCCTCGTCTGTCGGATCTTGAAGCAAGCCCAGGATTTTTGATCCGTCGTCGTTGAGAAGCGTATTTACAACGGTAGGTTTCCAGCCTTCTCCGAGAAGAAAATCGCCATAGGCACTGGCGTATGTAGAGCCGACTTCCCGCTTATGAATCCAGTCCTGGTCATGTGTGGCTTCCGGGTCGATGAGCGAAACACCGGCGTTCATCCGTGATGGGATGATCGTCTCGGCCATCACTACTATATTTTGCAGGTCGCCATCGTAACCGAGGATGGGGGCCAACATAGCCGCTCTCGCTTCAATGTCAGCGCGCGATGGAGGCACATCGCTATCGCCAAAAGAGGTAATAAGAGCTGCAATAATACCTTTCTCTTTTTCGTTCTGTGTGCGGCTCATAAAAATGCCTCCCTGGCAAAGTTTTCTGCTGTCTCCATCTGGTTGTCGAACAGCCGCGTAGATCGAACAATCTGAAGGAATGCTTTCGGATCGCCCGCCCCCTGCCCATACAGCGCACTGCGCAGCCCTTTCAGACGCTCAATCACTTCCGTCTCGCCGGCGGGCACCTGAATCACTTCGCGCGGATTGGTGGAGTAATCCGAATAAATCATCTCCACGGGCAGTGACGCGCCAATGGATTCCAGAAGTACATGCAGAGCGCGTATTTCGTCCTGAGACAGCTTCGCATCGAGAGACTGAATAAGTGGATGCCGCATGTTCACGGCAAAGCGGATGCCGCCGTGGTCGGCATATCGCTCCCAGAGCGGTGCCTGCGTTTCCTGAAAGAGCTTCTGACCGCGCCCGCGATGAACGATCACGCTTCTGGCCGTGATTTTCGCAATGATCTGGCGAAGACGTTCCCGCACCGCGTGCGGCGGCCTTGCACGCGATTTCTTGATATCGATTGTCCAGTCCTCATCGAGGCTGTTCGGGAAGTCGATCTGGACGCGTGCGAGTTTGGTGGCTTCGCCTTTCGGGACCAGACGGAACCAGTCGCCCCAGGCCATCAGTCGCCCGTTGCGGTAGATGTAGGCTCCCTGATTGGAGATGAAGTCGCTGCGGTCCTGATAGAAATCGTATTCCGACGCCGACAATCGGCTGTGGTGCGGCAGAATGTAGGGCTGCATCTGCACAGCCTCGTCATCAATCCAGACGGTCTCGGCCGGAAGCATCTGCGTGGCTTCATTTTTCCGGCAGAACGGATCAAATCCCGTGACAGGATGCCCGTTGATCCGGATCGCGATCTTCTTTCTGCCTTTCACCTCGCCGGACAGGAAACGGTGAAACACGAGAGAAAGGTGACGTTCGACGATGGCGATCTTCTCGTTGACGATCTCGTCGCGCTTATTGCCGGTCTCATCCTCGAATAGGCGATCAAGATCACGCCAGATGACGATCGTACCGGTGTCCTCCATTTTTTCAACGAAGGGCAGCTCGGCGATTTCATCCGGATCAAGAATGGACATGTACCAGTCGTCGTCATCCTCGACCTGCGTCAGATTCCACTCGGCGCCGGCGCGTATCCCCTTCTGACTGCTGGCGACGGTGAGTCTGCGGCACTGAGAGAAGGACGCCGTTTTCAGACCGAGCCCGAAACGCCCGAGATCCTTCGGTGCGCGCTTCTGTTTGGGGTCTGTGGACCCGTGGCGCATGGCGGCAATGACTTCAGGCTCACTCATGCCGCGACCATTATCAGCGATCACGAGGGCGGGAGGATTGCGGCTCATGTCACAGAAAATCCGAATGTCAGTCGCATCCGCCGAAATGCTGTTGTCGATCAGATCGGCGATTGCGGTTTCGAGTGAATAGCCAAGGTCCCTCAGTGATGCTGACAGGCAGGCGGCGCTTGGCGGCAGATGATGCGACCTTGCCATTCAATCCCCTCTGATTGTTTCCGACAGACGGGTGACGACAGCCTGCGGATCAGACTTCAGATCGCATTCCCAGATCGTGAGAGCTGTCCAGCCAGCTTGCTCAATCGCAGCGACGTTGCGCGTATCGCGTTCGACGTTGCCTTCGAACTTGCTTGCCCAGAATTCAGTTCGCGTGGACGGCATTGTGGCGTTCCGGCATCCTGGATGGCGGTGCCAGAAGCAACCGTGAACGAAGATGGCTATCCGGTACTTTGGAAGCACGATATCGGGCCTACCCGGAAGTTCTTTCGCGTGAAGACGGAACCTAAACCCGGCCCGGTGCAAGAGAGAACGCAGAAGCAGTTCCGGCTTCGTATTGCGGCCCGCGATCCGCGACATGTTCCAGCTGCGGTGCCCGGCTGAGATTGTGTCTGCCATTTATCAATGGTCTCTTATGGAGGCCAGCACTTCAGCAACTATTCCGGCAATCTGCTTCGCAAGTTGAGGAGGAACGGCATTGCCTACCTGATGATACTGGGCGGTGCGAGGGCCTGCAAAATAATAATTGTCCGGAAAAGTCTGGAGCCGTGCGACTTCGCGAACTGTGAGACTGCGACACTGAGCTGGGTCGTAGTGGATGAAGTAATGCCCATCCTTGGAGATGTGCGAAGTGATGGTGGTCGAGTACTGGTCTGCCACCTGAACCCTGAAACGGTCGGAGAACATCTTCCCGGAACGTCCGAGTTCGACATTCTGATGGTCCGGGAGCAGGGATACCGGAAAATCGGAAAGCTTTGGACTTCGGCCTGTTTTCTGAGCGAACGTCGCCGCGTAGAGGTACCGGCGAAGATCGGACGCCATATGGCTGCGTGCTTTATGCGATGTCAGAACATCAAGACGCTCATCATACAGGCTTCTTAGAACCGGGTGGTTAGGGTGGTGCATTGTGTAGTGCGCCGACGAAACAGTTTTTGGGGAACTCAGCGCTGTAATGTTTTCTAGGCTCAGGCTTTGCGCCACGTCGTAAGCGTATTCTGCGCCGTTGAGGTGGCGGCGGATATCCATTTCGGAGATACGCCGAAGCTCTCCCTGCCAAGCAGCGTAGGTGTCCCTGTCCTTGGAAAGACCGCTGCGGACATGAGGAAGGGAATCGATTGTGTCTTTTACGGAAGGCGCTTCGAATTTCTTAAGGGTGCCCGGCCGCACTTCCAAGTCGCCGCGAATGCCTACAATAAACATGCGGTGACGGGCCTGCGGAATACCATACTCTTCGGCCTTCACGACGAATAGCCGTGGATCGACGCCGTCTCCTTCAGCTATCTCCTGTTCCGAGAGGGAATAGAGCTTGTAGGTGAGATCCTTCGGCGCGCCTTTGATGGCCTTGCCGGGGTGCATCAGGTCGGAGACGATCCTGTCAATGGCCGACTTGCCCTCGATCGTAGCCGAGAGCAAACCCTTCACGTTCTCCATCACGAAAATCGGAGGACGATGGTCAACGATTATACGTAGATATTCCAGATACAAAGTGTGGCGTTCGTCCTGCTCAAAGCCGGGCCTGCTCATCATGCGTGATCGGCCGACAAGAGAATACGCCTGGCATGGGGGCCCGCCGACCAAAGCCCATTTGTCCGTTCCCGCCAGTCTTTTGGAGATCAGCGATTTAACTATCGGATGAGAGTCTGGCCCTAGAGTAATCTTAAGTGCGCTCTCCCGTGCTTTGGTGTAAGCGACCGGGTAGGCTTTGAACAGCTCGTCGAGCGTTACGCGCTCGGCCAGAAAGTCATAGTACTTTTCGGGAGCCTCCCCCTCGGGGAAATGCCGTATAAAGTGACGCAGCAGCAGGGTTTGATGTGAGAAGTTATCCTTCTCGATCGATACAACGCTTCTGAACTGCGGGGTCCCATTCTCAGTCTTGGTTGCAGCGAACCCTTCTCCAAGTCCGCCAGGCCCGGCAAACAGATCAACTACAGGATAAATGGCACCTCGCTCTGCGAGCCTATTTTTGCGCTCCGAGTCCAGCGCTGATGTTGCTGTCGTGTACTGATCCCCTAGCAATAACATCTTTAACCGTTCGCTTTCGAAGCTTGTCCCGAGCGCGCTATACTTTCTACCGTTCCCTGCCGACCAGTGAGCTGCTGAAATTCCTACAGCCAAACGAGCCCGATAAATGGCGCAAAGCAGTAATTAATTCCGTACCACATCCGTTGCGATTTGAGCGATGATATTATTCTGGGTGTTCTCTGAAAAATTCCTCGATTCTCAGCGTTGTTCATGAGCGGTTTTGAATTATTGATTTAGCTTGAACTTTGGCGCACCCGACAGGATTCGAACCTGTGACCTCTGCCTTCGGAGGGCAGCGCTCTATCCAGCTGAGCTACGGGTGCTTTCCGGAATCCGGAAAACGAACCAGCCGGTGAACCGGCAAGTCACGGCTTCTTAGCGGAAGCGGGCGCGGGCTTCAACGGGCAATTGGTGATTGGCGTAGCGACCTGGCCCGGTGTGTCCAGGCCGCGGCCTATGAGGTTCCCGCCCCCGCCTCGACCGTCCTCCGCCCGCGCACGGCCCGCTTCGGCTTCTTCGCGCCCGCCAGTTCGTGCATCGCATCCAGCTGCATCTGCTGCATTTCGGCGAGGCGCGTCCATTGGCGCGAGATGAGGTAGTCGAGTTTTTCGTGCAGGTGGCGCACTTCCAGCTCGGCCTTGAGGTTGACGCGATAGTCGTTGAAGGAGCGCAGGCGGTCCTTGGACTCCTGCCGCCGCTGGCTCATCATGATGATCGGCGCCTGGATGGCGGCGATGCAGGAGAGCAAGAGGTTGAGCAGGATGAAGGGATAGGGATCGAAGGCGGCGCTCATGCCTTCGAGCAGGTTGATGCCGATCCACACCAGCAGCACGCTGCCGAACGAGATCAGGAACCACCAGCTGCCGCCGAAGGCCGCCATGTTGTCGGAGACGCGGTCGGCGAAGGTGCGGTGCTCCTCGAATTCCTCCTCCGAGTTTTCGGAAATCGTGTCTTGCCTGGCGATCGATTCGACCACTTGGCGGTCGAGCTCGGAGAATTCGCCGTGCTCCTGCTGCAGCAGCTCCTCCATGTAGCGCATGCGGTAGCGGCCGAGCTCGGCGCGGCTGATGCGGGCGCCGGCCGGCAGGTCGGGATGGTCCGATCGGATGCGGTCGGCGAGGCTCGGGCGCAGCGTGTCGATGCGCACCAGATCGCGCTTGCGAAATTTGCGGCCCGAGATCGCCGACGGTTTTTTCTTCGGCTTGCCACGGTGGGCGCCGGGGCCCGCGGGTTCGGAGTCCGGCACTTCGGGCGTGTCGAAGTGCTCGTCCGATACCGGATCGGCCTCCAGCTCGCCAATAATCGGGGCCTCGAAATATTCGCCGCCGTCGTCGTTCTGATTGTCTGCCGGTTGCTCGGGCGTTTTGGGGACGGTGCTCATGGTGCGGGCTCCTGATGGTGCTGGCCGACGATAGACAGAGGTGGCGGCGCATAGCCAGCGCCGGGCACGGATTTCGCGGGCCGGACAAGTGGTTTTGATCGGAGAAGGCGATGTGGCTGGCGGCGGCTCGCCCCTGAGGGCGGGTGGAGACGTTCGAAATTGGCCGGAGCCTCCCCAACTTCGTCATCCACGGGCGAAGCGGGAGCGAAGCGGACGCGTAGACCCGCGGATCCATGCCGCGACCTTGGCCGGAGAATGCAGCGGAGCCGAATTCAGCACCGCTGCGGGGCCTTGGAGTCCCGGCATGGATCCCAGGGTCTGCGCCGCGTCGCTGCGCTCCTTGCTTCGCCCTAGGATGACGAAGCGATGGATGTTTCCGCTAAACGGCGCCAAGGCTACGAGAGAAGGCGACGGGGCGGCGGGCAACAAAAAACCCGCCTTGCGGGCGGGTCACGTTTCCAGTGGATCAATTGGCGCGACTCAGCACCATACCCAAAACAGTAGCTTAGCTGCCTTCACCGAGTCAAGAAAAAATTCCTATTCGTCACCGCGCGGCCAGGCGCGATGCTTGCTACGGCAGCTCACCCTTCGCAGGCTCAGGGCGTTCGTCGTTCAAAAAGCCAAGCAATTGGCTTTTTGTCCGCTACGCGGACCACTCCTCACTGCTCCGCGAACATCAACCTGGTCTTGGCGCCGTCCGTGGTCGGCGACAGGCTGCGCTGGATCAGCGCTTCGACATGGTCGTTGCGCTGGCGGGCTGAGTCGGCGCCCATCACCACGACGATCAGATTGCGGCCGTCGGCATTGTAGGAGGTGACGATGTTGAAGCCCGAGGCCCTGATGTAGCCGGTCTTGATGCCGTCGACGCCGCGCACGCGGCCGAGCATGTCGTTGTGGCCGCGCACCAGCCGGCCGCGGAACATGAAGTCGCTTTCGGAGAAATAGTGGAACTGCTGGGGGAAGCGCTGACGCAGCGCCATGCCGAGCACCGCCATGTCGCGCGCCGTGGTCATTTGGCCACCGTCGGGCAGGCCCGACGCGTTGCGGAAGGTGGTGCTGGTCATGCCGAGCTGGCGCGCCTTGGATGTCATCATGGCGGCGAACTGATCCTCCGAGCCGCCGAGATATTCGCCGACCGCGACCGCCACGTCGTTCGCCGATTTGACGACGATGGCGCGGATCGCCGAATCGACATCGATGCTTTCGCCGCGCCGGAAGCGCAGCTTGGTCGGCGGCTGCGAGGCGGCATGGTCCGAAACCGGGATCTGGGTCTGCTTGCTGACGCGGCCGGAGTCCAGCGCCTCGAACAGCAGATAGAGCGTCATCATCTTGGTCAGCGAGGCCGGGTAGCGCTGCGCCGTCGAGCTGACCTCGAACAGCTGCTTGCCGGTCCTGGCGTCGACGACGATGGCGGCATATTTCTGCGCCGGCGCGGGTACGGCCAGCACCGAGTCCGGCGGCGTCGTGGCGCAGCCGGCAAGCAGCACCAGCAGGGCGAGTGCCGCAAAAAATCTCTGGATGAGCGGAAGGGGGTTGTACAAGGGCAAGTCTGTTCTAGGGTCGGCTGTTGCTGAGATGCGGCGAAGCTAACGTAACGCATGTGATGCGTCCATTTGGTTAATGGCGGCAGCAAGGCATTTGCCCAGGTTTGCGCATATTTTCAGAGCTTGGCGCCGCCCCTCATCTGCTGCCGCCATCTTCTCCCCGTGAACGGGGAGAAGGACGCTCTCCTCGACGGGTTCGCCAACCGCCGGCGTCGCAGAGTGAACGCCAACGCCGCGGCATCTCCCTTCTCCCCGTTCACGGGGAGAAGGTGCCGGCAGGCGGATGAGGGGCAGCGCCGGCGTCGGCTATCGGCCCCGCCGAGCATCTGCCCCGAAAACGCCGGTTTTCCCGTGTCTTTCCTTGCCAGGGCCGCGTTTCCCGTGGGAAGGGGCGTGGTATCTCAGGGCTTGGGGGCTTGGCATGACGAATATCGGGGCCGGGGGCGCAGCGCCCTCGCTTATCAGGGCATCGCTCAGCCGCACCGGCAAATGGGCCGGCAGCGTCGCCTTTATCGGGGGTGCGGTATCCGACATCCTCAATCCGCTGGCGCCGTTCGCCGCCTATATCGCGCTGATCGCCGCGGTGGCCGCAATCATCATCGCCATTGCCATCGTGCTCAGGCTGGTGCTGGCGGCCAGAGCGCTGCCGGCCTTGATCTTCGCCACCACGGCGGCGGCCGTCGCCGGCGGTGTCTACGGCCTGCAGCAGCAGACCAACGCCCAGAACGGGGTGATCGCAAGCCTGGTGCCGGCCATTGCCGGGCTGCAGCAGTCGATGGGGATCGTGTCCGAAAAAGTGGCCAGGATCGAGCAGACCGTCACGCAAACGCAAAAGACGGTCGAACAGGTCAAGCAGACGACCGACACGGTGGCGAAAAAGGCCGACGAGATCGCCTCGGCTCAGCAGCAGCAGACGCAGCAGACGGCGGAGGTGCAGAAGACCACCGACGAGGTGAAGAAGCAGACCGAGACGCTGGCCGCCGGCCAGGCGCAGCAGCAGGCCCAGACCGAGAAGCTGCAAGAAACGACGCAGCAGATCGCCGCCTCGATCGACACCATCGCCAAGGGCTTTGCCGCCTTGGCCGCGCAAGGCGGGGCGATTGCCGAGCCGAAGCGGCCGGACGAGTTCTACCACAATGCCCGCGTCTATGAGCTGTCCGGCGACATGCTCAATGCGCGGCGCTCCTACCTCGCCTTTGCCGGTTTCGACGTCGACGCCATCGACCCCTACACGCGCTTTGCCACGCTGCTTCGGGTGCAGGACGGCAAGGCCGGCGCGCGCGAAGTGTTCGGCGCGCTTGCCGACAAGGGCAAGGCGCTGTCGATCAAGCTGGTGCATATCCAGCAGTTCGACGACGCCCAGCGCCTCGACAAGCTCAACGCCTTCATATCAGCCAATCCAGATTTCGCGCCGGCCTATTTCCTGTTGGCGCAGGAGTTTTCGGAAGATCGGCTCGGCGCCCAGACGCTGGCCGACAAGCGCAACGAGGCCAAGGCACTGACCAGGTTCGTGTCCTACGAAAAGGATGGCGGGCTGCTCAAATATTTCGTCGACCAGACGCAGCTCGCCGACTGGCTGGACCGCAGCCGCAGCCGGCTGGCCGCACTCGGCGACGTGCTCGACCCCTCCCGCTTCGTGCCTTCGCTGACGCCGATGCGTTCAAACCAGGGCTGGTCGATGACCATCTCGCTGCCGGAGCCGGCAACCGCCATCTCCTGGCGCATGGGCGACAGCGGTCCGTTCACCGACACCGGTTTCCTGGCGATGAACGATCAGACGACCGGCAAGCCGATGGCCAATCCGAGCTTCGAGATGCCCGACAGCACCGTGGCCGGCATTATCGCCATCAAATATCTCGACATCAGGGGCCGCGAGACCGGCCCGTTCGACATCCGCTTCGACCCGGAGACAGCGCTCCAGCAAGGCAACAAGCAGATCCTCGACCAGTTCTGGACCTCGTGGATCGCCTTCGATGCCAGCGGCAATCACGGGCTGGTCTACTTCACCCAGATGCTGTCCTACCGCTGCGCCATCAAGCAGGTGCATTACAGCCTGAACGGCGCGGCGCTCGACAAGGAGATCAAGATGCCGCCTTGCGACAAGAAGGATCCCTACGCCATCCCCTACGACTACCAGCCCTATTTCAAGGTCGCCGATAGCGTGAAATCGATGTCGGTGCAGGTCACCTACACCGACGACACCAAGTCGCCGGTGCGGGAATACAAGCGGCAGTAGCTGCGCTCACCCTCCCCCTTGTGGGAGGGTGAAAGGGCGCTGATGCAAAATGCCTGCCGCAATGCTTGCGCAAGTGCCGCCGAACAGGCCAGTTTGCGCCTGCAGAATCGGTGAGAGCACAATGACCATCCACACCATCAAGGCCCGGGGCATTTCGGTTTCGCTCGACCTCACGGTCGGCCATATCGCCGACATGGTCGTCGAGGGTGGCGGACGACAGCTGAAGCCGCTGCATCGCGCGCCCTGGGTCGATGCGGGCGAGACGCTGCCGGACAATCTGCCGGAAGGCACGGTTCGGCTGTCCGGCGATTTTCTCTGCGCGCCGTTTTCGCGCAGCGATGTCGAGGAGGCGCCGCTGCATGGCTGGCCGGCCAACAGCGCCTGGGATGTGGTCGAAAGTGTCGCGACCGACGATGGCTGGGGCGCGGTCTATCGCCTGCGGCACAAGGTGATGGGCGCCAGCGTCGACAAGATCCTGACGCTGCGCGACGGCCATCCCTTCCTCTACCAGGAACATGTGTTTTCCGGCGGCCATGGTGCGATTTCGGTCGCGCATCACCCGATGACGGCAATGACGGGCGGCGGCAGGCTGGCCTTTTCGCCGAAGCGGTTTGCCGCGACGCTGGACGACCCGCTGGAGCCGGATCCCGCACGCGGCCGCTTCCTGCTGGCCTATCCGGCACGATCCGCCGATCTCGGCCGTTTTCCCGCCGCAGGCGGCGGTACGCTCGACCTGACGGAATACCGCATGGGCGACCTGCGCGAGGATTTCCTCACGCTGGTCGAGACGGATCATGGCGGACCGGGCTGGACCGCGCTTGCGCGCCAGGCCGAGGACGATCTGGTGCTGGTGCTGAAGAACCCTGCCGAGCTGCCGATCACCATGCTGTGGTTCAGCAATGGCGGGCGCGACTACGCGCCCTGGAGCGGTCGCCACCTGGGCGTGCTCGGCATCGAGGACGGCCGCGCCGCCGTCGGCCATGCCGCTTCGATCGGCGACAACTGGCTGAAGCGCGAAGGGGTAGCGACCGCCTTTGCGCTGGGCGAAAGCCAAAGCGTTTCCTTTCGCCATGTCATCGGCGTCATGCCGCTGTCGGGCGGCGAGCCGCCGCAGGAGGTCACGACGGCGGATGGCCGCATGCGGCTGACGGCCAGTGGCGCGGCGCGGGAGGTTCCCTTCGACAGCGATTTCCTGCGTATTGGCCGGCCAGCGGCTGCCTGAACGAACAGCACAGTTGACTTCTGTTCGTTCAAGGGTCCCCATCAATTGCCAAAGTTGGCGCCGCCCCTCACCTGCCTGCCGGCACCCTCTCCCCGTATAGTGACGGGGAGAGGGGTGCTCTCATCACCGATTTCGCCAACTACCAGCGTTACAGAGTAGGCGCCGAGATTGCGGCTGGCCCCTTCTCCCCGTCACTATACGGGGAGAAGTGCCCGGCAGGGCGATGAGGGGCGGCGCCAACTTTGGCAAAAGACCGCCTCCAATAGCTCAAATCCCGATTTGAAATTTCCGCCAACTGCCGACAAGATACAGCGGAAATTATCGTGCCGATCATCCAGGCAAGCGAGGCTCTCATGTCCGAAATCGCCCATCTCGCCGCCACCATCTTCAAACGCGCCGGCAAGGCAAACCGCTTCATCGTCGCCATTGCCGGTCCACCAGGCTCCGGCAAGTCGACGCTGTCGGCAAGGCTGCATGAACTGCTGCCCGAAGGTGCTTCGGAAGTCGTGCCGATGGACGGCTTCCACTATGACGACGCCGTGCTCGAGCGGCGCGGCCTGCGCGCGCGCAAGGGCGCGCCGGAAACCTTCGACTTTGCCGGGTTTGAGGCCCTGCTGAAGCGTATCCGTGCCGGCGAACCCGACATCGCCATCCCGGTCTTCGACCGCAGCATGGAACTGTCGCGCGCCGCCGCCTCGATCGTCGCCACGCAAACCAAGTTCATCCTGGTCGAGGGCAACTATCTGCTGCTCGACGAAGAGCCGTGGTCGCGGCTGGCGCCGCTGTTCGATTTCTCGATCTTCGTCGACGTGCCGCGCAACGAACTCGAGCGCCGGCTGATGGAGCGCTGGCACGGACATGGCCGCTCCGATGAAGATGCGCGCGCCTGGATCGCGTCCAACGACCTGCCCAACATCGAGCGCGTGCTGGCGCGGCGCCGGGCTGCCGATCTGGTGATCGGCCTTTCCGCTTGATTCGACGGATTGCGCAAGGGGAACCTTAAGACTTTCAGGCCGTTATCCCGACACGGCAATTGTGCCAAAAGAGGGATTCGGTTCTAATGGCAACCAAGGCAAAGAAGCCCGCGCCCGCCAAGGGCAAGGCGACCCAATCCGAGGCTGGCGCCGGCCCGGCGATGACAGCCCGTTCGAAGGACGCGAAGCCGACCTTCGGCAAGGCAGCGCCGAAGAAAGTGGTGCCGACCGCAGCGAAAGCCGCGCCGAAAGCCGCAAAGCCGACGAAGCCCGCGAGTTCCAGCGACTCCCTGAGCGGCAGTGCGATGCGCACGGCCAAGGCGACGGCCAACGTCGCTGCCGGCGCGGTCATGGTCGCCGCCCGGGGTGCTGCGTCGCTCGCTGCTTCCGTCATGGGCAAAGGCGGTTCCAAGGCCAAAGCGAAGGCGAAATAGCCGCGCTTCGGAGGCTGGTTCGGCTATCCCTTGGCCGGGATGGTCAGGCCTTTCTGCACCGCCGGCCGCGCCAGGCCGCGCTCCAGCCATGTCGAGACATTGACGAAATCGTCAAAGCCGACGAGTTCGCGCGCTTCGTAGAAGCCGATCAGGTTGCGCACCCAGCCGAGCAGCGAGATGTCGGCGATGGTGTAGTCATTGCCCATGATCCACTTGCGCCCCTTCAGCCTGCCGTCGAGCACACCGAGCAGTCGCTTTGACTCGTCGCGATAGCGCTCCAGAGGGCGTTTGTCGGCGATCTGGCGACCGGCGAATTTGTGGAAGAAGCCGACCTGGCCGAACATCGGCCCGACCGAAGCCATCTGAAAGAACACCCACTGGATGGTCTCGTAGCGGCGCGCGGCATCGATGGGCATGAGCAGGCCGGTCTTTTCAGCGAGGTAGAGCAGGATGGCGCCGGATTCGAACAGGCCGATCGGCTTGCCGTCCGGACCGTTCGGATCGATGATCGCCGGTATCTTGCCGTTGGGATTGAGCGACAGGAATTCCGGTGTCCAGCTTTCGTTCTGGCCGATGTTGACCCAATGCGGCTCGTAGGGCAGGCCGAGTTCCTCCAGGGCAATCGATATCTTCACGCCGTTCGGCGTTGTTGCCGAATAGAGTTGGATCTGGTCCGGATTCTTGGCCGACCAACGCGTTGCGATCGGAAAGGCGGACAGGTCGGCCATGGAAACTCCTGAATGGGGATTCGCGCCGAGCGGCGCGGTTTGGCGGGGGGCCAAGAATTAGACGCGCGACACGGCACGATCAATATAGCGGTGACCATTTCGTCGTGCACGGACGGTCAACGGAACGGCCCGTTTGGGGCAGATCGCGCGCCTGGGCTCAAACAGCCTTGAAGGCCAGCACGGCATTGGTGCCGCCGAACGCGAAGCCGTTGCTGATCGCGGCGCGCACCTTGCGCTCGCGCGGGACATTCGGCGTGACGTCGAGGTCGCAATCGGGATCGGCCTCACGAAAATTAGCCGTCGGCGGCACGATGCCTTCGCGGATCGCCATCACGCAGGCGATCATCTCCAGCGCCCCCGATGCGCCGAGGCAATGGGCGTGCATCGACTTGGTCGACGACACCGAAAGCTTGTAGGCATGGTCGCCGAAGACGCGCTTGATCGCTGCCGTCTCGATCTGGTCGTTGGCCTTGGTGCCGGTGCCATGGGCGTTGAGGTAGTCGACATCCTCGGGATTGAAGCCGGCATCGGCCAGGCAGGCGCGCATGGCCGCCGTCGGCCCTTCGACGGTCGGCGCGACAATGTCGGACGCGTCGGCGGAAAGGCCGGCGCCGGCAATCTCGGCAAGGATGGTGGCACCGCGCGCCATGGCGTGTTCGTAGCTCTCCAGCACCGCCATGCCGGCGCCCTCGCCGAGCGACAGGCCCTGGCGATCTGCCGAGAATGGCCGGCAAGTGTCGGGTGCCAGCACCCGCAGCGCTTCCCAGCCCTTCAGAATACCCCAGACCAGCGGCGCATCGGTGCCGCCGGCGACCATCACATCGGCGCGGCCAAGCCTGATCTGGTCGACGGCCGAGGCGATGGCGTGGTTGGACGACGAGCAGGCCGAGGTGACGCCGAAGACCGGGCCGCGCAGGCCGAGATTCATGCTGACGTGGCCGGAGGCCGCACTTGGCATCACCTTTGGCACGGTGAAGATACCGGCGCGGTTCTTGCCCTCGATCAGGATGGCGCGATAGCTCTCTTCGATCGCCTCCCAGCCGCAGACGCCGACACCGACGACGGTGCCCATCCGATAGGTGGTGGCTTCATTCGAAACCAGGCCGGCCTGCTGCATGGCTTCTCTGGCTGCGATCGTCGCCAGCAGGCTGAAGCGGTCCATCGACACGGTCTGCTTGCGGTCGATTCCGTGATCGGGAAGTGCCTTGATTTCGCAGCCGACCTTGACCTTCAAATCATGCAGCTGGGGACTTGTGATCTGGCCGATGGCCGAGCGGCCGGCGCGCATCTCGTTCCAGATCGCGGGCGCGCTGGTGCCGAGCCCGCAAATGCCGCCCATGCCGGTGATGACAACGCGCTGCCGCATTCAGTTCAGGCTTTTTTCGCGATCAGCGCGCGCACAGCTTCGACCATGTCGCCGACATTCTTCAGATTGCTCCAGGCGTCGACCGTGTTCATCTCGATCTCGATGCCATACTCTTCCTCAAGATCGAAGATAATCTCCGTCAGCTCGAGCGAATGGATGCCAAGCGAGGTCAATTCGGTGGTGGTGGTGATTTCTTCGCCGCCGGGCTCGGCATGAGCCTTGATCGTCGCGATGATATCCGTTGCCAGCTGGTCGGCCATTCGGTTCCTTCCCCACTATCTCGACGTTTCCCGACGCCAACTGAGCAGCGCCCCTTTTTCTCCTGGTATCAAGCCACCGTCGTCGTTTAATACCCTCGCCAAGCGCAGCATGACCGTACCAAGGTGGTTCCCTCTATAGAAACCGAAACGTTGTCAAGCAACAAGCTATATCGAACTCCATATCGACAAAGCCGACGGAGTGCTTAACGTGCAGGCATGGATATGGGCGAACCTAACGGCGAACATGACGGGATTTCGACGCAGCGCGTTGCGGGCGTCGCGCGGCTTTCCTGCGCGCTCAGTGAGGGCCGCACGCGCCTGCGGCGCCTCTATCAGGACGGCGCCGCCAAGATAAGAATGCCGGCCGTCTCGACCGATCCGCTCGAAGCGGTGCTGATCAACACCGCCGGCGGGATGACCGGCGGCGACCGTATCGCCTGGGAGGTGGATGTCGGCGCGGCCGCTTCGGCGTCGATCACCACGCAGGCCTGCGAGAAGATCTACCGGGCGGCATCCAACCGTGCCGAAGTGCGAGTCAATTTGTCGGTCGGCGAAAATGGCCGGATCGCCTGGCTGCCGCAGGAAACCATCGCCTTCGACCGGGCGGCCTTTGCCCGCACGCTCGAGGTCGAGCTTGCCGTCGGCGCCGAGGCGCTGGTGCTGGAAGCCGCCGTTTTCGGCCGCCTGGCGATGGGCGAACGCGCCACGCAGGGCGACTTCCATGACCGCTGGCGTGTGCGCCAGGATGGCGCCCTCATTCATGCCGAGGATTTCCGCATCGGACCCGATATCGCCGCCACGCTCGACCGCCCGGCGGTTGCCGGCGGCGCGATTGCGGTGGCGACGCTGCTTCTGGTGTCGCCACGCGCCGAGGCCCTGCTCGACCGGGTTCTGGAGATCGTCGGCGACCACGGCAGCGCCAGCGTCTGGAGCGTGAAGAAATCTGGCAAGCTTCTTGCGAGGCTCTACGCCGGGGACGGCTACCGGCTGCGCCAGCGGCTGGTTCCACTCGTCGAATTGCTTAACGGAAGGGCGGGGTTGCCCAAATTATGGTCACTATAGGCCTGTCTCTACCAATCCAGGGAAACGCATGAACCTGACGCCGAGGGAAAAGGACAAGCTGCTGATCGCCATGGCGGCGATCGTGGCGCGCAAGCGGCTCGAACGCGGCATCAAGCTCAACCATCCGGAAGCGATCGCGCTGATCACCGACTTCGTCGTCGAAGGCGCCCGCGACGGCCGTCCGGTCGCCGAACTGATGGAAGCCGGCGCTCATGTCGTCAGCCGCGCGCAAGTCATGGAAGGCATCGCCGAGATGATCCATGACGTGCAGGTCGAGGCGACTTTTCCCGACGGCACCAAGCTGGTGACCGTGCACGAACCGATCCGTTGAGGAGGACAGGATGCTGGAGCTGCGTCCCAACTGCGAATGCTGCGACAAGGACCTGCCGCCGGAGGCGACGGATGCGCTGATCTGCACCTTCGAGTGCACCTTTTGCGCCGGATGCGTGGAACAGGTGTTGGGCGGCATCTGCCCCAATTGCGGCGGTGGTTTTTCGGCGCGGCCGATCCGCCCGCCAGCGATGCTGAAGAAATATCCGGCGTCGCGCAGACGCGTTCTCAAGGCTGAAGGCTGCGGTCCCAGCAAGGCGGCGTAAACACCAGACCGAGCAAAACGAAAGGCAAATAGAATGATCCCTGCCAAACGCCTCTGCCTGTCGGCGATCCTGCTGCTGGCCGCTGCCATGCCGGCCTATGCTCATGTCGGCATCGGCACGGCCTCCTCCTT
The DNA here is from genome assembly GCF_055811655.1 of Mesorhizobium sp. WSM4809. Lineage (NCBI taxonomy): Bacteria > Pseudomonadati > Pseudomonadota > Alphaproteobacteria > Hyphomicrobiales > Phyllobacteriaceae > Mesorhizobium > Mesorhizobium sp. WSM4809. The sequence goes on along the minus strand of NZ_JBVVQW010000005.1, from coordinate 303,180 downwards.
CACGGCCGGCTTCATGCACCCGCTTTCCGGGCTCGATCACATGACGGTGATGGTCGCGGTCGGGCTGTGGGCGGCGCTCAAGGGCGGCAAGGCGGTTCTTGCCTGGCCGGCGGCCTTTGTCGGCGTCATGCTGGTCGGCGGCGCGCTGGGCATGCTGCACATGCCGCTGCCCTTCGTCGAACCGGGCATACTGGCATCGGTCGTGACGCTCGGGCTGCTGGTGGCGCTGGCGATCGATCTGCCGGTCTCGGCCGGGGTCGCCATCATCGGCCTGTTCGCACTTTTCCACGGCCACGCGCATGGCACCGAGGTGCCGGAGAATGCCGGCGGGCTTGAATACATGGCCGGCTTTGCCATCGCCACGCTGTTGCTGCATGCCGCCGGCATCGCTGCCGGTCTCAGTCTCGGCATCCGGTTCCGTGGAGTGGCCCGTGCTGCCGGTGCCGCCTGCGCGGCGATCGGCATCGGTCTCGCCTTCGGCATCGTGTGAGGGTGACCATGATCCCCGGTGAAATCATCACGGTGAGCGGCGACATCGAACTCAACAAGGGCCTGCCGACCGTCACCCTGAAAGTCGCCAACAGCGGCGACCGGCCGGTCCAGGTCGGCAGCCACTACCATTTCTTCGAGACCAATGAGGGGCTGAAGTTCGACCGCGAGCGCGCCAGGGGCATGCGTCTCGACATTGCCGCGGGCACGGCGATGCGTTTCGAGCCGGGCCAGGAGCGCGACGTCACGCTGGTGCCGCTCGGCGGCAAGCGCGAGATCTACGGATTTCAGCAGAAGGTGATGGGCAAGCTGTGAGATCTTCCGGCGCGCTCAGCTCAGTTCGATGGCTTGGCCGCGGCGTAGATGACGATCTTTCCGGGATCGCCGAATTCGACGGCAAGGACATCCTGCGCCTGCACGCGCCGCGATTCGATGGCGTTGAACAGCAGCGCGTTGGCCTCGATCTCCTTGCGCAGCTCGGTGATGTCGTCCTGATGCTGCTTGACCTTGCTTTCGATCTCCGGCGGCGGGCCGCCTTCGCTGCGCGCGGCATCGGTGAGGAACACGATGTCGACCTTGTCGAGCTTGGACGTCTTGCGCACCGTACCGATGTTTTCACGCGTCCGGTCGATCGCCGTGTTGACGTTTGCGGCCTCAGTGGTGGCGTTGGTCTCTTGCTGCTTGACCTGCGAGCCGACGATGCGGTTAACGGTCTCAGTGCTTTCCAGCCCCTGCGCCTTCAATCCGGCAACAGGACCCGCCACCGCCAGGAACGCCATAGCGGCGATTGCCCGCATTCCGGTCGAGAAAGAATTGGTCGCCATCGCTCGCTCCTGAGAGAAATCGTTTCGGGGCGCGGGTTAGCGCGAAAAGAACAAAACGAATGCCGCCCGGAGAAGGTTCCTTTCCCGATGCGGCCGGCCGGCCGGATGCCGGCCCGCCGTGCCGTGGCGTCAGCTCGCCTTCTTGGTGATCAGGGTCAGTGCGCCATTGGGTTCCATGCTGGCCGCGACCACCTGCGCAGAGGTCATTCCCTTGGCCTCCAGCGCCGACTTCACCTTGGGTGTGGCATCGATCGAGCTGCGCAGTTTCTTCAAGCCGTCATCGCCGCGCTGGGCGATCACCTGGTTGACCTGCGTCTGGGTGTCCTTTGGCAACTCGGTGATGTCGACGATGTTGACGCTTTGGATCGTCGGCACCGCAGGCTGAGTCTGGGGCGTGGCTGGAGCAGGCGTTGCCGGCGCCGGAGCGGGCTGTGGCGCGGGTTGCTGCTGGGCACTGGCGGCGCCCGCCAGCATCAGGCTGGCTGCGGCGGCAAGAATTATCGTTTTGCGCATGGATCTTCCTTTCCATCGATTGGCAAACGGTCGGTCTGGGGTGACCCCCTAACCTCAACCGCCAAATGGGATCAGAAGGTGTCGCCCAGCGGGTCATTGCGTGACCATAGGATGGCAGCAATGTGCAGCACCGCTTCAATCCAACCGCATTTCAGGAGCAATCGCTGATGGCCAGAATTACCCGCGCCGCCTATGCGCAGATGTATGGCCCGACGGTCGGCGACAGAGTGCGCCTTGCCGACACCGAACTGTTCATCGAGGTCGAGAAGGATCTCACCATCCATGGCGAAGAGGTGAAATTCGGCGGCGGCAAGGTGATCCGCGACGGCATGGGCCAGAGCCAGGTTTCCCGAGCCCAGGGCGCCGTCGACACGGTGATCACCAACGCGCTGGTGATCGATGCCAGCGCCGGCATCTTCAAGGCCGATATCGGGCTTCGCGACGGCCGTATCGCGGCCATCGGCAAGGCCGGCAATCCGGACACCCAGGATGGCGTCACCATCATCATCGGCCCCGGCACCGAGATCATCGCCGGCGAAGGCAAGATCCTGACGGCAGGCGGCTTCGATGCGCATATCCACTTCATCTGCCCGCAGCAGATCGAGGAAGCGCTGATGTCAGGCATCACCACCATGCTCGGCGGCGGCACCGGCCCGGCGCACGGCACGCTGGCCACCACCTGTACGCCGGGACCATGGCACATGGCCCGCATGATCCAGTCCTTCGATGCCTTCCCGATGAACATCGGCCTGTCGGGCAAGGGCAATGCCTCCCTGCCCGCCGCGCTCGAGGAAATGGTGCTGGGCGGCGCCTGCTCGCTGAAGCTGCACGAAGACTGGGGCACGACGCCGGCGGCCATTGATTGCTGCCTGTCGGTCGCCGACGACTACGACGTGCAGGTCATGATCCATACCGACACGCTGAACGAATCCGGCTTCGTCGAGAACACGGTCGCCGCCATCAAAGGCCGTACCATCCATGCCTTCCACACCGAGGGCGCCGGCGGCGGCCACGCACCTGACATCATCAAGGTCTGCGGCCTGCCCAACGTCATCCCGTCCTCGACCAACCCGACGCGGCCCTACACGGTCAACACGCTGGCCGAGCATCTCGACATGCTGATGGTCTGCCATCATTTGTCGCCGTCGATCCCCGAGGACATCGCCTTTGCCGAAAGCCGCATCCGCAAGGAGACCATCGCGGCCGAAGACATTTTGCACGACATCGGTGCCTTCTCGATCATCTCGTCGGACAGCCAGGCCATGGGCCGCGTCGGCGAAGTCGCGATCCGCACCTGGCAGACCGCCGACAAGATGAAGCGCCAGCGCGGCTCGCTGCCGCAGGAGACCGGCAACAACGACAATTTCCGCGTCCGCCGCTACATCGCCAAATACACGATCAACCCGGCCATCGCGCATGGGCTGTCGAAAGACATCGGCTCGATCGCGGTCGGCAAACGCGCCGACCTGGTGCTGTGGAACCCCGCCTTCTTCGGCGTCAAGCCGGACATGGTGCTGATCGGCGGCATGATCGCCGCAGCACCGATGGGCGACCCCAACGCCTCGATCCCGACGCCGCAGCCGATGCACTACCGGCCGATGTTCGGCGCCTATGGCAAGGCCAGGACCAACTCGTCGGTGACCTTCGTTTCGAAAGCCGCGCTCGAATCAGGCCTGCACGGCAGGCTCGGTGTCGACAAGCAGTTCGTCGCCGTCGAGAACACCCGCGGCGGCATCGGCAAGCATTCGATGGTGCTCAACGACGCCACGCCGCATGTCGAGGTCGATCCGGAAACCTATGAGGTGCGTGCTGACGGCGAGCTTTTGACCTGCGAGCCGGCGACGGTGCTGCCGATGGCGCAGAGATACTTTCTGTTCTGAAGCGGCGATTCGACCGGGCGAGCATTATCCGTTGCAACCCTTGGGGGGAGGCAGCAATATGCGGCCGACCAACAGTTGCATTGTGATCGAGCATGCCACCGAAATCGCTTCCGCCCACGACATTTTCCCGCATATCCGCATCGTCATGGGCATGGTGATCGGGCTTGGCGTCGCCCGCCTGCTGTCGGGGGTGGCGCGCATCGTCCAGCATCCCGGCCAGTACAAGCTCTATACCGTGCATCTGGCCTGGGTCGTCTCGGTGCTCCTGATGCTGGTGCATTTCTGGTGGTGGGAGTTCGGCCTCTACGCCATCGAAACCTGGACCTTCGGCAAGTACCTGTTCATCATCTTCTACGCGATCACGCTGTTCCTGCTGTGCGCGCTCTTGTTCCCAGATTCGATGCTGGACTACACCAGCTATGAGGATTTCTTCTATTCGCGCCGTGCGTGGTTCTTCGGCCTGCTGGCTGCGACCTACCTGCTCGACGTGGTCGACACGCTGCTGAAAGGGCCAGAGCATTTCGCCCGCTTCGGCAGCGAGTATCTGTTCCGCACGCCGGTCTTCGTTGCGCTGTGTATCGTCGCGATCCTGGTGCGCGATCGCCGCTTCCACATCGCCTTCGTCACGGCGGCGCTTATCTACCAGATATCGTTCATCCTGCGGCTCTTCGACACCATCGTCTGAACGAACGCGATGGTCTAGCTTGTTGGGGAAAGGCAGGGTTCGACATGTACAAGGCCGTCGGATCGCGCGGATCCCGGGTCAGCCGCGTTCTCTGGATGCTCGAGGAGCTCGCGCAGCCTTATGAATTCGTCGAGGTTCATCTGCGCTCACCGGAAGCCTATGCGCTCAACCCATCGGGCAAGGTGCCGATCCTCATCGACGGCGAACTGACGGTGACGGATTCGGCGGCGATCTGCGTTTATCTCGCCGACAAGCACGCGGACAAGGGAATGGGCGCCAATCCGGGTGTCGCCGGCCGGGCCGAGATGGATTCCTGGATGCATTTTGCCCAGAGCGAGTTGGAAGCGCCGCTGTGGAACAAATTGCGCCATCGCTTCCTGCTGCCTAGGGATGTGCGCGTCGATGTCGGTCCTGCGGCGGCTTACGATTTTGCCTCGGAACTGAAGGCGCTGGAGCGGCGGCTGGGCGACAAACCGTTTGCGCTCGGCGATCGGTTTTCCGCTGTCGATGTGCTGCTCGGCGACATGGGCGGCTGGGCTCGCGCCGGCCGATTCCCGATCGACTCCGAGCGCGTCAACGCCTATTTCGACCGCGTGCTGGCACGGCCCGCCCGTGCACGGGCGCAAGCAAATGGGGGATCCATGAAATGAAGCTCAACCTCAACACCGACTTCACCAAATTCCCGCGGGCCGTCTCCGTACTGTCCGCCGGCAATGCCGGAACCACGCTACCGTCCGGCCGGGCCATTCTCGCCCATGACGAGCGGCATTTGCGCCGCCGCGCCATCGAGCTTGCCGACGGCAGCAAGGTGCTGGTCGACCTGCCCGAACCCGTCGCCTTGAACGATGGCGACCGGCTGGTGCTGGAGGATGGCGGCCATGTCGAGATCATCGCGGCGCCGGAAGAGGTCTATGACATCCGCGCCCGCGACGGCGTGCATCTGGCCGAGCTCGCCTGGCACATCGGCAACCGCCATCTCGCAGCAAGCATCGAGGCCGGTCGCATCCTCATCCTGCGCGACCATGTCATCAAGGCGATGCTGGAGGGGCTCGGCGCCACGGTGGCCGACGTTTCCGAACCGTTCAAGCCGGTGCGCGGCGCCTATTCCGGGCATGGCGGGCAAAGCCACGATCACGGCCATGCGCATGCCCACAGCCACGCCGAAGCGCACAGCCATTCTCATGACGAAGCGCATACCCATTCGCACAGTCACGCCGGCCACCACCACGATCATGACTGACCAGCCTTCGAACATCGCCCTGCTGCGGCTGATGGCGTGGCTGTCGCCTGCCTTTCCGGTCGGCGGCTTTTCCTACAGCCATGGTCTCGAGCGCGCGGTGCATGACGGGCTGGTTGCCGATGCCGGGAGCCTGGCCGGCTGGCTGGAAACGCTTGTCGAGATGGGCTCGGGCTGGAACGATGCCGTGCTGTTCGCCGAGAGCTGGCGCCGCGCACGCGGCACCGGTGATCTCGATGAAGTGGCGGCACTCGCCGAGGCGCTGGCCGGCTCGCGCGAACGCCACACCGAGACCATGCTGCAGGGTGCGGCCTTCCTCAAAGCGGCGGCAGCCTGGCCTAATTCAGCGCTGGCGCGTTTGCCGGCCGAATGCGCCTATTGCGTCGCCGTCGGCGCAATCGCCGGCGGCAATTCAATTGCACTTCCCGATGCGCTGTCCGCCTTCCTGCAAACCTTCTTCTCCAACCTCGTGCAGGCAACGATCCGCCTTGGCGTTGTTGGCCAGAACGGCGCGACCGCGTTGTTAGCCGGCTTCGAGCCGCTGGCGCTGGCGACCGCAAGCCGCGCTGCGCGCTCGACATTGGACGATCTCGGCGGCTGCGCCTTCGTCTCCGATGTCATGGCGATGAAGCATGAAACCCAGTATTCGCGACTGTTCCGCTCATGATTTTTCTCGCTTTCTCGCTCTCCCTTGCTCTGCTGCTGATCACCGCGCTGCATGTCTATTGGGGCCTTGGCGGCATCTGGCCGGGCCAGGATGCGGCCTCCTGCGCCCGCGCCGTTGTCGGCTTTCGCGGCGTCGATGAAATGCCGACGCCGTTCGCCAGTTTCGCCGTCGCCGCGTGTCTCTGCCTGGCGACACTGTGGCCGCTGGCGCTCGCAGGCGTCTTTGCTTCACCCTTCCCAAAGCAGGGGCTCGCCGCCACTTCGCTGCTCATCGGTCTGGTGTTCCTGGGCCGCGGCATAGCCGGCTTCACGCCATGGTGGCGGCGGCTGGCGCCGGAACAGCCTTTCGCGCGGCTCGATGTCCGCTATTATTCGCCGCTGTGCCTGTCGATCGGGCTCGGCTTTGCCATCCTCGCCATCACGGAGTTTCCCGCATGACACAGACAAATGGTCCGCTGCGCGTCGGCATTGGCGGCCCGGTCGGTTCGGGCAAGACGACGCTGACCGAAAAGCTGTGCAAGGCGCTGCGCGACGAGTTTTCCATCGCCGTCGTCACCAACGACATCTACACCAAGGAAGACGCCATGATGCTGGCGCGGCTGCAGGCACTGCCCGAGGACCGCATCATGGGTGTCGAGACCGGCGGCTGCCCGCACACCGCCATCCGCGAGGATGCGTCGATCAATCTGCAGGCAATCGCCGAAATGAACAGGAAATTCCCGGATCTCGACATCGTCTTCATCGAATCCGGCGGCGACAATCTTGCCGCGACCTTCTCGCCTGACCTCGCCGACCTGACGCTCTATGTCATCTCGGTTTGCCAGGGCGAGGAGATTCCGCGCAAGGGAGGGCCGGCGATCACCCGCTCCGATTTCCTGGTGATCAACAAGAGCGATCTTGCTCCTTACGTAAACGTCAACCTCGATGTCATGGAGAGCGACGCCGGCCGCATGCGCCGAAAACGGCCGTTTGGCTTCACCGACCTGTCGCGCGGCAAGGGGCTGCAGGAGGTGATCGATTTCATCATCGAGCATGGCGGCCTGCGAGCCGGCGCTGCCGCTGCCAGCACGGCGGCGTGAGACAGCTATCCCTGCACCAACCAAAACCGGTTGCGGGGATCGACTGGCCACGGCATTCTTGCCGAAACCGGAGGATTTTAGGATGAGCATCGCCCGCCTGCAAAAGGAAACGCTGACCAACCTGCCCTTCTATGAGGAGCGCGTCGATCTCGCCTGCGCCTTCCGCTGGACGGCACGGCTCAATATGCACGAGGCGGTCGCCAATCATTTCTCGCTGGCCGTCAATGACGACGGCACACAGTTCCTGATGAACCCCAACCAGGTGCATTTCTCGCGCATCAAGGCGAGCGACCTTCTGATGATCGATGCCAACGATCCAGAAACGCTCTCCGGCCCCAATGCGCCCGACCCGACGGCGTGGGGACTGCATGGTGCCATCCATCGCAATGTGCGCCACGCGCGCTGCGTCATGCATGTGCACTCGATCCACGCCACGGTGCTGGCATCGCTCGCTGACTCGACATTGCCGCCGATCGACCAGAATTCGGCGATGTTCTTCAATCGCCATGTCGTGGACGCGCACTATGGCGGGCTGGCCTTCGAGGAGGAGGGCGAGCGCTGCTCGCAGCTTCTCGTCGATCCCAAGGTCAAGGTGATGGTGATGGGCAATCACGGCGTGCTGGTCATCGGCGACACGGTCGCCGATGCCTTCAACCGCATGTTCTATTTCGAACGCGCCGCCGAGACCTACATCAAGGCGCTGTGGACCGGCCGCCCGCTGCGCACGCTTTCCGACGCGATCGCAGAAAAGGCCGCGAGCGAGATGGACGACTATCCCGACCAGGCCGAACGCCATCTCAGCGAGTTGAAGGCGATCCTCGACGAGCAGGAACCGGCCTACCGGAATTGAGGACCCTTCTCCCCGTCACTATACGGGGAGAAGGTGCCGGCAGGCGGATGAGGGGCGGCGCAAGCCCCGAAAGTGTGGGACGAACCAAAACTCGGCCTGACCGTGATCTCAATACGCCATGGAAAGCGCCTTCATTGTCAATCGCGGCGCCGCCCCTCATCGCCCTGCCGGGCACTTCTCCCCGTATAGTGACGGGGAGAAGGACGCTCTTATTCGCCGGTTTCGCCAATCATCGACGTCGCAGGAAGAGCCACCCACTTTCCCCAAGCTTAAAGCCCCAGTTCAGTCCGCAATTCCTCGGCGCTGTTGATGACGACGGCGCCGGGCGGGCCTTCCATCGGCTTTTCCGGCCAGAAGATCGTTTTCATGCCCGCCGCCAGTCCCGCCATGGCGCCCGGCCAGCTGTCGTCGATCGCCACGGCGTGCGCAGGGTCGACATCGGCCAGATAGGCGGCGCGCAGGAACGGCTCGGCATGCGGCTTGCCTTCGCGCACATCGTTGCGGCTGATCGTCTTCATGCCGGGGTAGATCAGGCCGACCATGCTCAGATTGGCGTCGACGATCATCCGGTCCGAATTCGAGACCACGGCCTGCTGGATGCCTCTTGCACGCAGCTCGTTGAAGATCTCGATCGCGCCGGGGCGCGGCTTCAAGCTCTCCACCAGCGGCAGATAATGCTCGTATTTGCGCACGATCCAGTCGTCGAAAGGCAGGTCCAGGCCGAACTCGTCGCGCATCATCTCGTAGACCGGCCAGGCGGCGACGCCGAGCACGCGCTCATGCAGATCGTCCGGCGGGACAAGGCCGACATTGCGCATCGCCGCCACCAGGGCTGCTTCGTGCAGCGGCTCACTGTCGACCAGCGTGCCGTCCATGTCCCAGAAAACCGCTTTCGGCGTCATGCGAGGCTCCTTTTTGCCATCCCTTAAAGGGTTTGGGCTGGGAGATAAACCTTCGGAGCGCAAGAACCTGCCGTCTGTCGGGACCGCCGCCAAGTCTCTTTGGCGACGCAGGGCATCGTGGGAGAAAAAAATCCGGGCCGTGCCTACGCCGGGAAACAGCAAGCAATTGCTCCCGAGATTGACAATTGCGCAGCAAGCCGTTCCCTGCGAAAGTGGGCATGGGCCGCTCTCATGACCGGCGGTCTCGGGAGGCAGGACCTTGAATAGCCGGCAGGATGGTGGCAGCAACAGGCTGGACGATGCGGCGCGCGCCGGCTGGCTTTATTATGTTGCCGGCAACACACAGGACCAGATCGCTTCGACGCTCGGCATTTCGCGGCAAACGGCGCAGCGGCTGGTATCGCTGGCGGTGTCGGAGGGCTTGATCAAGGTTCGCGTCGACCATCCGATCGCCAACTGCCTCGATCTGGCGGCACGGCTGAGATCGCGCTTTGCGCTCGATCTGGTCGAGGTGGTGCCGAGCGACCCCAATTCGTCCTCGACCACGATCGGCATCGCCGAGGCGGCTGCCGCCGAGATCGAGCGGCGGCTGCGGTCACCGACCCCGATCGTCATGGCGATCGGCACCGGGCGCACGCTGAAGGCGGCGATCGAGCAGCTGCCGCCAATGGAATGCCCGCAGCACAAGGTGGTGTCGTTGACCGGCAACATCTCGCCGGACGGCTCGGCCGCCTTCTACAACGTCATCTTCACCATGGCCGACAGGGTCAAGGCGCGCTCCTTCCCGATGCCGCTGCCGGTCATCGCCTCGTCGCCGGAGGAGCGCGAGATGCTGCTCAACCAGCCGATGATCCAGCCGACGCTTGCGCTTGCCGCCGAGGCCGACGTCACCTTCATCGGCATCGGCGACCTCGGCCCCAAGGCGCCGCTCTACGAAGACGGCTTCATTTCGGAGAGCGAATTGAAGGCGCTGCAGAAGGCCGGCGGCATCGCCGAGATCGTCGGCTGGGTGTTCGACAGGGAGGGCCGCATGATCGAGGGCATCACCAACGACCGGGTGTCGTCGGCGTCGCTTCCGTCACGCGAGAAATCGCTGGTCATCGCACTGGCCATGGGCGAACGAAAGCTGCCAGGCATTCTGGCGGCCGCGAACCGGCGGTTGATCAACGGCCTCATCACCGATGAACGGACCGCCGCCGCCCTGCTGGCCAACATCTGACCGGAACCACACCTGATTTGCGATAAAACCAACCGCGCTAGCTGTGCCGCCCGAAAGGGTCGTTGCCATCGAGAAAACCGAGATCGCGCTGCAGATGCGGCGACAGGTCCCTGATGTCGAGATGTGCCCGTTTCTTGCCCGCGAACCAGCCGAATCCGTCTGTCAGCCACGAAATCCAGCGGTGATCCGGAGCGGGACTGCATTTTTGCTGCGCCATAGTCATGATCGTCAACCTTCGCTATCCTGAACCCGAATGACGGGTTGACTGGGAATGTCGGTCTTGACGGCAGTCTTTGCCAATCGAACGTCGATAAGGACCCATAAGGAGGCTTTATGCCGGACCTGAGCTCTCGGCAGGTTTCACAGCTTCCGCCGCTGCAGGCGATCCGGGTGTTCGAAGCGGTGGCGCGGCATCTTTCCTTCACCAAGGCCGCCGGCGAACTCGCCATGACGCAGGCAGCGGTCAGCTATCAGATCAAGGTGCTGGAGGAACGGGTCGGCGCACCGCTGTTCCTGCGCCGGCCGCGCCAGATCGCACTCACCGAGGCCGGACAGCGCCTCGCGCCGGCGGTCAGCGAGGCCTTTGCCATTCTCGGCCAGGCCTATGCGGCGGCGCGTGGCGGCGCCGATGGATTGCTGTGCGTCACGACGGTGCTGACCTTTGCCTCGAACTGGCTGGCGCACCATCTGGGCTCTTTCCAGATCGCTCATCCCTCCCTTGCCGTGCGGCTCGAAACGTCGAGCCGGCTGACGGATTTCGCCCGCGAGGATGTCGACCTCGCCATCCGGTCGGGCGGCGGCAAATGGCCGGGGCTGGAAGCCTACAAGCTGCTCGATGCCGACTTCACCCCGATGCTGAGCCCGAAGCTCGCGGCAAGCATCGGCGGCGTCAGGGAACCGGCGGACCTGTTGCGGCTGCCGATCCTCGATCCCGGCGACATCTGGTGGACGCAATGGTTCGAGGCTGCCGGCGTGCATTCGCACGATCTTGCCAAGCGGCCCGGCAGCAGCATGGGCGCGCAGGCCTATGAGGCCAATGCGGCGATCGCCGGTCATGGCGTCGCGGTCCTGACCAGGGCGCTGTTCAAGGCGGAACTTGCCGACGGGCGCCTGATCCAGCCTTTCGATCTTGTTGGCGACGACGGCCATGCCTATTGGCTGGTCTACCCCGAAGCGCGCCGCAACGTGCCGAAGATCCGTGCCTTCCGCGACTGGCTGCTGGCCGAGATCGCCGGCTGACCGGCAAGCTTTCGGGCTGCACCTGGTTTTCGCAGATCTATCCGCTGCTGCCTCACTGTATCCGGCCGGGATGATTCTCGCCCTGGCAATTTCCGCTCGTCCCGGCCTGCGGTGTCGCCCGGGTGCTGCGCTGCAGCATCGAATCCGACTTGACATAATTCACGCCAAGTGAGTAATTGCCCAAAGCCAAGGCAAATGCTCATCTTGGTTCAAGGGAGGAATTTGATGAAACTTCGCACGCTCACCCTGGGCTTGTTGTCGGCCAGCACGCTTGCGTTCGCCGCACACGCCGAATCCATCACCATCGCCACCGTCAACAATGGCGATATGGTCCGCATGCAAAAGCTGACCGACGACTTCACCAAGGCGAACCCGGACATCCAGCTCAACTGGGTCACGCTCGAAGAAAACGTGCTGCGCGAGCGCGTCACCACCGACATCGCCACCAAGGGCGGCCAGTACGACGTGATGACCATCGGTACCTACGAGGTTCCGATCTGGGCCAAGCAGAGCTGGCTGCTGCCGCTCGACAAGCTCGGCGACGACTATGACGCCAAGGACATCATCCCCGCCATCGCCGGCGGCCTTTCGGTCGACGGCAAGCTCTATGCCGCGCCCTTCTACGGCGAAAGCTCCTTCGTCATGTACCGCAAGGACCTGATGGAGAAGGCCGGACTGAAGATGCCCGACGCGCCGACCTGGGACTTCATCAGGCAGGCCGCCGACAAGATGACCGACCGCGCGAATGGCGTGAACGGTGTCTGCCTGCGCGGCAAGGCCGGCTGGGGCGAGAACATGGCCTTCCTGACCGCCATGTCGAACTCCTTCGGCGCCCGCTGGTTCGACGAGAACTGGAAGCCGCAGTTCGATCAGCCGGAATGGAAGAACACGCTGCAGTTCTATGTCGACCTGATGAAGGCCGACGGCCCCGAGGGTGCGTCCTCCAACGGCTTCAACGAAAACCTGGCGCTGTTCCAGCAGGGCAAGTGCGGCATGTGGATCGACGCCACCGTCGCTGCGTCCTTCGTATCCGATCCCAAGGCATCGCAGGTCGCCGACAAGGTTGGATATGCGCTGGCACCCGACAATGGCCTGGGCAAGCGCGGCAATTGGCTGTGGGCATGGTCGCTGGCGATCCCCGCCGGCACGCAGAAGGCCGATGCCGCCCAGAAGTTCGTCTCCTGGGCGACCAGCAAGCACTACGCCGAACTGGTCGCTTCGAAGGAAGGCTGGGCCAACGTTCCTCCGGGCACGCGCTCCTCGCTCTATGCCAACGCCGAGTACCAGAAGGCGGCTCCGTTCGCCAAGATGACGCTGGACTCCATCAACGCCGCCGACCCGACGCATCCGACCGTCAAGCCGGTGCCCTATGTCGGCGTACAGTTCGTCGCCATCCCTGAGTTCCAGGGTCTTGGCACCACGGTCGGCCAGCTCTTCTCGGCGGCTCTTGCCGGCCAGTCGAGCGTCGACGACGCGCTGAAGCAGGCCCAGGACGCTGCCACCGCGGCAATGACCGAAGGCGGATACATCAAGTAAGGCTCCTCCCGGTGCCGACTGCCGGTCGCCTCCTGACCGGCAACGGCCGCCCGAGTTCCCAGTTCGGGCGGCCGCCTTTAACGCCTTTTGAAAATTCCGTCTGACCAGTGAAGGGTGACCGTCATGGCTACTCAGCAGACCCGTTCGCTTGCCCGTTTCATGATGGCGCCATCCGTGGTGCTGCTGTTCGTCTGGATGATTGTGCCGCTGGTCATCACCATCTGGTTCTCTTTCCAGCAATACAATCCGCTCAATCCGATCCGCGACGGCTTTGTCGGCTTCTCGAATTACGCGTTGTTCTATTCCAACCCGGCCTTCCTGCAGTCGATCCTCAACACGCTCACCCTGGTGGTCAGCGTGCTCCTGATCACGGTGATCGGCGGCATCCTTCTGGCACTGCTGATCGACCAGCCGATGTGGGGCCAGGGCATCGTGCGCATTCTGGTCATTTCGCCGTTCTTCGTCATGCCGCCGGTGGCCGCATTGGTGTGGAAGAACATGATCATGCACCCGCAATATGGGGTGTTCGCCGACATAGCGCGCTTCTTCGGGGCCCAGCCGATCGACTGGTTCGGGCAGCATCCGATGCTGGCGATCATCATCATCGTCGCCTGGCAATGGCTGCCTTTCGCCACGCTCATTCTCTTGACCGCGCTGCAGTCGCTCGACGGCGAGCAGAAGGAAGCCGCCGAGATGGACGGCGCCGGCTTCATCAGCCGCTTCATCTATCTGACGCTGCCGCACATGTCGCGCGCCATCACGGTCGTCATCCTGATCCAGACGATCTTCCTTCTCTCCGTCTATGCCGAGATCCTCGTCACCACCAATGGCGGCCCGGGATACGCCTCCACCAACCTGCCCTTCCTCGTCTACCAGAAGGCGTTGCTGGAGTTCAAAATCGGCCAGGCATCCGCCGGCGGTGTGATCGCCGTCATTCTCGCCAACATCGTTGCCTTCTTCGCCATGCGCGCCGTCGGCAAGAACCTGGACAAGTAAGGGAGGCTACGATGGCACGCTCAGTCACCACCCAGCACAAGACGATTGCGACAGTTGCCGCCTGGATCGTCGCCCTGCTGATCTTCTTCCCGATCCTCTACACGATCATCACCTCGTTCAAGTCGGAGCAGGAAGCCATCCAGGGCTTCAGCATCATCCCGTCGGGAACGTTCGAGAGCTATGCCGAGGTTCAGGCGCAGAGCGGCTACTTCAAATTCTTCTTCAACTCGGTGCTGCTCTCGGTCGGCTCGACCATCCTGGCCCTGCTCGTCGCCATACCGGCGGCATGGTCGATGGCCTTCTCGCCGACCAAGCGGACCAAGGACATCTTGATGTGGATGTTGTCCACCAAGATGATGCCCGCGGTCGCGGTGCTGTTCCCGATCTACCTGATCTTCCGCGACACAGGACTGCTCGACAGCCGGATCGGCCTGATGATCATGCTGATGCTGATCAACCTGCCGATCGTGGTGTGGATGCTCTACACCTATTTCCGCGAAATCCCGGGCGAGATCCTGGAAGCGGCGCGCATGGACGGCGCGTCGCTGTGGAACGAGATCGTCTATGTGCTGACGCCGATGGCGGTGCCGGGCATCGCCTCGACGATGCTGCTCAACATCATCCTGGCCTGGAACGAGGCATTCTGGACGATCCGGCTGACGACGACGGAAGCAGCACCGCTGACCGCCTTCATCAGCTCGTTCTCCAGCCCGCAAGGCCTGTTCTGGGCCAAGCTTTCGGCCGCCTCGACACTGGCCATCGCGCCGATCCTGATCATGGGCTGGTTCAGCCAGAAGCAGCTGGTGCGCGGCCTGACATTTGGTGCGGTCAAATAATTGATGGTGCGGTGAAGTAACGGAATTGCCCGAAGCAATCGGCAGAAATAACCCCTCGGGGAGGAAATCATGGGAAACATCACGCTCAAGAACGTCTCCAAATCCTTCGGAGCGACGTCCATCATCCCCGGTCTCGACCTGGTGATCGAGAATGGCGAGTTCGTCGTCTTCGTCGGCCCGTCGGGTTGCGGCAAGTCAACGCTGCTGCGGCTGATCGCCGGGCTCGAGGACACCAGCGGCGGCTCCATCAACATCGACGGCCGCGACGTCACCGGCGAGGCACCGGCCAAGCGCAAGCTCGCCATGGTGTTCCAGTCCTACGCGCTCTATCCGCACATGACGGTGGCCAAGAACATCGGCTTCCCGCTGAAGATGGCCGGCGAGGACAAGGCGACGATCGACAAGAAGGTGGGAGACGCGGCGCGCGTGCTCAACCTGACCAACTATCTCGAACGCCGGCCCGGCCAGCTTTCCGGCGGCCAGCGCCAGCGCGTCGCCATCGGCCGCGCCATCGTGCGTCAGCCGACCGCCTTCCTGTTCGACGAACCGCTGTCCAATCTCGATGCGGCACTGCGCGGCACCATGCGGCTGGAGATCAGCGAGCTGCACCATCAGCTCAAGACGACCATGATCTACGTTACCCATGACCAGGTCGAAGCCATGACCATGGCCGACAAGATCGTCGTGCTGAACGCCGGCAACATCGAGCAGGTCGGCTCGCCGATGGAGCTCTACAAGACGCCGAAGAACCTGTTCGTCGCCGGCTTCATCGGCTCGCCGAAGATGAACCTGATCGAAGGCGCGCCGGCTGTCAAAAACGGCGCCAGGACCATCGGCATCCGCCCCGAACACCTGGAGATCTCGACCACGGCGGGCGAATGGAAGGCGGTCGTCGGCGTCGCCGAGCATCTCGGCTCCGACACCTTCCTGCATGTCCAGGCCGATGGCGTCGGCCCGCTGACGGTGCGCGCCGACGGCGAACTCGGCGTCCATCATGGCGACACCATCTATCTAACGCCCGACAAGGCCAAGCTGCATCGCTTCGGCGCCGACGGGAAGGCAATCTGAACATGCGGCTGGCCGGCAAATCCGCGCTGATCACAGGTTCGGCCCGCGGCATCGGCAGAGCCTTCGCCGAAGCCTATGCCGGCGAAGGCGCCACCGTCGCCATAGCCGACATCAATCTGGATGCGGCGGAGAAGACGGCCGCCGAGATCGGCGGCAGGGCCTATGCGGTCAAGCTCGACGTCACCGACCTCGCCTCCATCGAGGCGGCGGTGAAAGCCGTCGAGACGAAGACCGGCGGCCTCGATATCCTGATCAACAACGCCGCTCTTTTCGATCTGGCACCGATCGTCGAGATCACCAAGGCAAGCTACGATAAATTGTTTTCCGTCAATGTCGCCGGCACGCTGTTCATGCTGCAGGCAGCCGCCCGCTCGATGATCGCCGCTGGCCGGGGCGGCAGGATCATCAATATGGCGAGCCAGGCCGGACGACGCGGCGAGGCGCTGGTCGGCGTCTATTGCGCCACCAAAGCCGCCGTCATTTCGCTGACACAGTCAGCGGGGCTCGACCTGATCAAGCACCGCATCAACGTCAACGCGATTGCCCCTGGCGTCGTCGACGGCGAGCACTGGGATCACGTCGATTCGCTGTTCGCCAAATATGAGAACCGGCCGAAGGGCGAGAAGAAGAAGCTGGTCGGCGAGGCAGTGCCGTATGGCCGCATGGGCACGGCGCAGGACCTCACCGGCATGGCGGTTTTTCTCGCCAGCAGCGACGCCGAATACATCGTCGCCCAGACCTACAATGTCGATGGCGGCCAGTGGATGAGTTGAGGGCGGGGGACGGCCTCTGCTCCTCGTCCCTCCGCGGGGAGCAGAGGCCGACATCAGCGGGCGCGTAGCCAGTGCCACCCCTTATCCTCTCCCCAACCGGGAGAGGAGCGTAACGAAGGCCTAGATCCGGCCAAAGGGTAAAACAGATGACCGTGAAACTCTCGTCCTCAAACCTCTCCAAACTGCCCGCTGAGGTCGCCGGGCCGAAGTATGACCGCGCGACATTGAAGGCCGGCATCGTGCATTTCGGCGTCGGCAATTTCCATCGCTCGCATCAGGCCGTCTATCTCGACGATCTGTTCAATTCGGGCGTCGGCCATGACTGGGCACTGATCGGCGCCGGCGTGTTCGACGGTGAAAAGATAGGCCGCGGCAAGCTGGAAGAGCAGGACTGGCTGACCACGGTGGTCGAGCAGGACAGCGGCCATATGAGCGCCCGCGTCACCGGCGCCATGATCGACTTCCTGATGCCCGGCGATGCGGCCGGCATCATCGAACGGCTGGCCGACCCGGCGATCAAGATCGTTTCGCTGACCATCACCGAGGGCGGTTATTTCATCGATCCGGCATCCGGCGTGTTCAACCCGACCCACCCCGACATCGTCGCCGATGCGCAGCCCGGCGCGACACCGAAGACGGTGTTCGGCATCATCCTTGCCGGGCTGGTGCGGCGGCGCGACGAGGGCACCGTGCCGTTCACGGTCATGTCGTGCGACAACATTCCCCACAACGGCCATGTCACCTCGGACGGCGTCATCGGCCTGGCCCGTTTGATCGACGAGGATCTGGCGAACTGGGTCAGCGAGCATGTCGCCTTCCCGAACGGCATGGTCGATCGCATCACGCCGGCGACCACCGACCGCGAACGCGGCATCCTGGCCAAGGATTTTGGCCTTGAGGACAACTGGCCGGTGTTCTGCGAGCCGTTCCGGCAGTGGGTGCTGGAGGACCATTTCACCGGCGGCCGGCCGCCGCTGGAAAAGGTCGGCGTGCAGTTCGTCAAAGACGTTGCGCCCTACGAATTGATGAAGATCCGCATCCTCAATGGCGGCCACGCCACCATCGCTTATCCGGCCGGGCTGATGGACATCCATTTCGTCCATGAGGCGATGCAGGAGCCGCTGGTGAGCGGGTTTCTGGCCAAGCTCGAACGGGAGGAAATCATCCCGACCGTGCCGCCGGTGCCGGACACGGTCCTGGAAGACTATTACCAGCTCATCGAGAGCCGCTTTTCCAATCCCAAGATCGGCGACACGGTGCGCCGGCTCTGCCTCGACGGCTCCAACCGCCAGCCGAAGTTCATCATCCCGACCATCGCCGACCGGCTGAAGGCCGGAAAGAGCGTCGCGGGCCTGGCACTGGAATCGGCGTTATGGTGCCGCTACTGCTTCGGCACGACGGATAGCGGCGCCGTCATCGAGCCCAACGATCCGAGCTGGGACCGGCTGCAGGCAACGGCAAAAGCGGCAAAGGATGCTCCCGCCGCCTGGCTTGCCATGGAGGACATCTATGGCGATGTCGGCCGCGCAACCGCGTTTGTCGAGGCCTTTGCACATGCGCTCAACGTGCTGTGGGCGAATGGCGCGCGCGCGACGCTGACGCGCTACCTCGCCGGCAAGCTCTGAGAGCCATTCTCGGCCATGACGCCTGAACTGGTCATCTTCGACTGTGATGGCGTGCTGGTCGACAGCGAGGCGCTCTCCGTCTCGGCGCTGCTCGGCATGGTCAAAGTCGCCGGCGGCAGCGTCAGTGAGGATGCCGCCTACGAGCATTTCCTCGGCAGGAGCATGAAAAGCGTGCGCGAGATCCTCGGCCGCGACTTCGGGCTCGATATCACAGACCTGCACCTGACCGAGATGCGCGTCGAACTGATGCGCAAATTCCGCGAGGAGCTGAAGCCGATCGCCGGCGTCAAGAAGATGCTGCCGAAGCTTGGGCTGCCGTTCTGTGTCGCGTCCTCAGGCACGCTCGACCGCATCCGCTACGCGCTCGACGTCACCGGATTGCTTGGGCTGATGGAACCGCATCTGTTCAGTGCCACCATGGTGGCCAAGGGAAAGCCGGCGCCGGATCTGTTCCTGCATGCCGCCGCCAGCATGCGGGCCCATCCGCGCAAATGCCTCGTCGTCGAGGACAGCCCGGCCGGCATCATTGCTGCGCGGGCGGCGGGGATGCGCGTGTTTGCCTTCACCGGCGGCTCGCATGCCGGCAACCCGACCTTGAAAGCGCGGCTTGCGTCGAGTGAGCCGGACTTTATATTCGCTGACATGCTGCAATTGCCCGATCTGATTGCAGGCCTGGGAGCGAGAGACAGAGCATCTTGACGAAACAGTTCGTTTGCGCGGTCGATGTCGGCACCGGGAGCGCTCGCGCGGGCATTCTCGACACCACAGGCACCTTGCTCGGCCGCGCCGAGCGGCCGATCGCCATGAACCAGCCGAAGCCCGATCACGCCGAGCATGATTCGCGCGATATCTGGTCGGCCGTCTGCACCGCCGTGCGCGCTGCCCGCGAAAAAGCCGGTGTCGAGCCTGAGGACATTGTCGGCATCTCCTTCGATGCCACCTGTTCGCTGGTGGTGCGCGACCGGCAAGGCGGCCAGCTCAGCGTCTCGGTCACCGGCGACAAGCGCTGGGACACCATCGTCTGGCTCGACCACCGCGCCATCGCCGAGGCCGACGAATGCACGGCAAGCGGCCACGCCGTGCTGAATTACATCGGCGGCGTCATGTCGCCGGAAATGGCGACGCCGAAGCTGATGTGGCTGAAGCGCAATTTGCCGCGGACGTGGAATGAAGCCGGCTATCTATTCGACCTAACCGATTTCCTGACCTGGCAAGCGACGGACTCGCTGGCCCGCTCACAATGCACGCTGACCGCCAAATGGACCTATCTGGCGCATGAGGAGACAGGCTGGCGGCGCGATTTCTTCGAACTCGTCGGCCTCGACGATCTTTTCGAGCACGGCAGCCTGCCGGGAAAAGCCAGCCCGGTGGGCGCCGATATCGGTCGATTGACGGCGCAAGCGGCGGCCGAACTTGGGCTGAGCGAGAAATGCCGGGTCGGCGCCGGGGTCATCGATGCCTATGCCGGCGCGCTTGGCGTGCTCGGCGGCTTTGCCGGCGACGAACAGGACATCGGCCGGCATTTGGCGCTGATCGCCGGCACATCGAGCTGCGTGATGGCGATGTCGCCCGATCCGCAGCCTTTCGCCGGCGTCTGGGGGCCGTATTACGGCGCGGCGCTGCCCAGGCTGTGGCTGTCGGAAGGCGGCCAGTCGGCGACCGGCGCCCTGCTCGACCACATCATCCGCTGGCACGGCGCCGGCGGCGAGCCGGATGCCGCCATGCATGCGAAGATCGCCAGGCGTGTCGCCGAGCTGCGCGCCACCGAGGGCGACAACCTCGCCGCAAGGCTGCATGTGCTGCCCGACTTTCACGGCAACCGCTCACCGCTCGCCGATCCGCATGCCGTCGGCGTCGTCAGCGGGCTGACGCTGGACTCCTCCTTCGACAGCCTGTGCAAGCTCTACTGGCGCACCGCCGTCGGCATCGCGCTCGGCGTGCGCCACGTGCTGGAGGCGCTGAACGAGAACGGTTATCTGATCGACACGCTGCACGTCACCGGCGGCCATACCAAGAACCCGCTGCTGATGGAGCTCTATGCCGACGCCACCGGCTGCACGGTGATCGAGCCGCTGGCCGACGAGGCGGTGCTGCTCGGCACCGGCATGATCGCAGCCACCGCGGCCGGGCTGTTTCCCGACCTCAACGCGGCCTGTCTTGCCATGCAGCAAGGCGGCCGGACGCGCCCGTCGAACCCGAAATCATCAGGGCGTTTCGAGCGCGACTACAAGGTTTTCCTCGAGATGCACCGCCAGCGGCGGATGCTGGACGCGATCCGCTAGAGCATCGGGGCCGGTCGCTGGCTCAATCCGTTCCCGTCCCTCCTCTCTTGCCTTCATGTCGCGTTTCGTCCAGAAGCTGACGCAAACGCCGCGAAACCGAAGGTTTTGCCGTTTGACATGCGGCTTCCGGCTCTGGCCGACGTGCCGTAGCTGGAAAGAGCGGAACAATGTCTGCGATCGAAGCCGGCGCTCGCGCGCCGGAAAATCTTTGGCGTCAGGAAATCAGGGCGACGCTGGCGCTTGCCTGGCCGATGGTGCTGACCAATCTCGGCCAGACCGCGATGACTGCCACCGACGTCATGATGATGGGTCGTCTGGGGCCGGACACGCTGGCCAGCGGCGCGCTTGGCGCCAACCTTTATTTCATGCCGCTGATCTTCGGCCTCGGCCTGATGCTGGCGACCTCGCCGATGATCGCTACCGAGCTCGGCCGCCGCCGCTATTCGGTGCGCGACCTGCGCCGCACCGTGCGCCAGGGCCTGTGGCTGGCGATCCTGATCTCGATCCCGATCTGGCTCGTGCTTTGGCACGGCGAGGGCATTCTATTGGCCATGGGCCAGGACCCGGCGCTCGCCCGTCAGGCCGGCATCTATCTGCGCTGGCTCGAATGGGCGGTGCTGCCGTTCTACTTCTATATCGTGCTGCGCTCGTTCATCTCGGCGCTGGAACGGCCGGGCTGGGCGCTGGTCATCGTCTTCGTCGCCGTCGCCTGCAACGTCTTCTTCAACTGGGTGTTCATGTTCGGCAATCTCGGCGTGCCGGCAATGGGCATTGCCGGGTCGGGCCTTGCCACCTCGTTGTCCTCAGCGCTGATGTTCATCGGCATGGCTGCCGTGGTGATGCTGGAGAAGAAGTTCCGCCGCTACCGTCTGTTCGGCCGCTTCTGGCGGTCCGACTGGCCGCGCTTCAAGGGCCTGTTGCGGCTCGGCCTGCCGATTGCCGGCATTCTCGCCTTCGAGGTGACGATCTTCAATGCGGCGGCCCTGCTGATGGGCCTGATCGACGCGGATTCGCTGGCCGCGCACGCAATCGCCATCCAGATCGCCTCGATCTCCTTCATGGTGCCGCTTGGCCTCAACCAGGCGGTGACGGTGCGCGTCGGGCTTGCGCATGGCGCCGGTAATCCGGAAGGCGTTTCGCGCGCCGGCTGGACCGCTTTCGTCATCGGTGTCTCGTTCATGGCGCTGATGGGGCTGGTGATGATCCTGTGGCCGCATCCGCTGATCAGCGCCTTCATCGATCTGGGCAATCCGGCCAATGCCAGGGTGATCGAACTTGCCGTGTCGTTCCTCGTCTTCGCGGCGCTGTTCCAGGTCTTCGACGGCGCCCAGGCGGTGGCCGCCGGCATGCTGCGCGGCCTGCACGACACCAAGGTGCCAATGATCTATGCCGCGATCGGCTATTGGGGCGTCGGCCTGCCGCTCGGCGTGCTGCTCGCCTTCCATTTCGGCCTGCATGGCGTCGGCATCTGGATCGGCCTGTCGACGGGGCTGGCCGTGGTGGCCGCGCTGCTTCTGGCGCGCTGGCTGCGGCGGGATCGGATCGCGCCGACTTTTGCGTTTGGGCATTGAAACAGGACGATTGGACCCGGCGGCTGTGTCCTGTGGGCGTTGGCTCATTGAACAACGCCTTCGGAGCTGCCTCGAAATCCGGCACCGCGATGGAGGCGGTCAGAATGTCGGCGGCGTGTTGACCCAGAGGATACGGACCGTGGTCGAACCAATATTGCGGTAGCCGTGGCCGAGTTCGGAGTTGAAATAGAACGCGTCGCCTGCCTCTAGCGCCACCACGTTCGCCTCGACCAGCAACTCGACCGAACCTTCGAGCACGTAGCCGAATTCCTGTCCCTTATGGCTGATCAATTCGGGGCTGCCGCCGCCGGCCTCGATCACGTGGACATTGATCTGCAGCAGATATTCCGGACCGGATGGGACCAATTGCTCGAGCACGACATGGTTGCCCGAACGCCGATGTCCCGTCTCCATGTGCGGACGCTCGTTGTGCCGCAAAACGAACACTTCCGAGGCATTGTGCTGCAGCGTGCCGAACATTGCGTTCATGTTGATGCCCAGCGCCTGCACCAGCCGGTGCAGAGCCGCCATCGACGGCGTCGCGCGGTCGTTTTCGATCTTCGAGAGATAACCCTCTGTCAGCCCGATGCGAGCGCCGAGCTCTTCCAGGCTGAGGCCAAGCACCTGTCTGGCATGGCGCAGCTTGACGCCGATCCTCGGGGTTCCGTTTTTGTCGCGCATGTCAGGTTCGCGTCTTCATCCAGTCCGCCAGCTTCGCCAACAGGAAATCGACTTCCGCCTCGGTGTTATAATGGGCAAGCCCGATACGGACGACGCCGTTGCGGTCCGCAAGCCCCAGCCGCTTAATTGGCTCCAAACCGTAATTGTGGCCGTGCCAGAGATAGATGCCTTCCTTTGCCATTGCCTTGGCGATGTCGGCGGGATCGGTCCCGTCGACAGTGATCGACACGGTCGGCACCCGACGCGCCAGCGCCGCCACATCTGATATACCCTGGATCAAGACGCCATCAATTCTGGACAATCCGGCAATCAACCGTGCTGTCAGGACACGCTCATAACGGTCGGCGACTTCAATGCCGGCGACGATGCGCTCCCGCCGCGTCGCCTGCGGGTGAACGTTGCCGAAGGACTGTCCGAGCCAGGCATAGTGCTCGACGGCGCCAAGCACCCCAGCAAGCGCCTCGCGGCTTGTCGTCCCCGTCTCGAATTTTCCAGGTGGCGTGTTCGAAGCCGCGCGCACCTTATAGGCGGTCAGCGCCTGCAGCAGATCGAACCGGCCCCATAACACGCCGTGATGCGGCCCGAAAAATTTGTACGCCGAGCAAACCAGGAAATCACAGCCAATCTCCTGGACGTCGATCACCCCATGCGGCGCGAACTGCACGGCGTCTATATAGCTCAGCGCCCCGACCGCGCGTGCGCAGTGCGCGATCCGCTTCACGTCGTTAATCGTGCCGGTAACGTTGCTGGCATAGCCGACGGCGACCAGCTTGACGTCCTCGTCGATAGTCGCCTCCAGCGTCGACAGGTCGAGTTCGAACGTTTTTGGATCAAGGTCGATCCAGCGCACCTCAAGCCCGCGATCCTCCGCCAGCATCAGCCAGGGTGCGACGTTGGCGTCATGATCCATGCGCGTCAACACGATGGCGTCGCCGGCGTTCAGATCGCGGCCGATGGCGCGCGAGACGGCGAAAGTCAAAGTCGTCATGTTCTGGCCGAACACCACCTCACGCCGATCCGTGGCGTTGAAGAAATCGGCCATCGCCTGATGCGCGTCGTCGACCATCGCCTGGGCTGCGAGTGAGGTTTCGAAATAGCCACCAAGATTGGCGTTGGTCTCGATCATGGCGCGCGTCATACGCTCGATCGATCGGCTCGCCATCTGGGTTCCCGCGGGATTGTCAAAGAAAATCCGCTTCGTCGGCGCGGCATCTTTCGCCATCGCCGGAAAAGCATCGCGGACTGTGTTTATATCCATGTCTGAATTCCGTGTCTGATGAACGTTGTGCGACGGTCCCTAGACCGCCGCCAGCTGCGGTTTCAGGCGTTCAGCCGGCCGCTTCATGGATGGCGACAGCGCGAGCCGGGAAGCCAGATCCGGCCTTTGGCTTTGGCCAGCTTGCCATTATCAACGCGCCGGCTTCAGGCACCTTGTCGAGATTGGCCAAGAGCTCGATCTGCCAGCAGTCGCGGGACAGCACATAATATTCCAGGCTTCCGTCGCCTGCCGAAGTGGCGCGGCCGGGATCGGTGTCCATGCCCTCGTGCCCGATCGCAGTGACGCCGCGGCGTTCCAAAAGTTCCTCCAGCACCGGCTTCGACCAGCCCGGCGCATGCGAGATACCGTCGGCCGACTTGTTCTGAAATTTCTCGGGGTCTGGCCAGCGCCTCCACCACCCGGTGCGAAGTGCGACAAAACACTTTTCGGGGATACGGCCGTTCCGTGTCTCCCAGGCGGAAATGTCGTCGAGCGTCGGCGTCGCGTCGGGATCGGCGGCGACCCTGTCGCTGATATCGAGGATGACCAATGGCAGAAGCATCTCCGCCACCGGGAGTTGGTCGATCGAGCGGCCGCCGTCGATGAAGTGCACCGGCGGATCGACATGGGTGCCCCACTGTCCGACGAAGGCGTAGTGGTGGACCTGGAAGGCGTCGCCCTTCGAAAAATCGAGCAAGGCACGGCGTTCCTCGTCCGGGAAAGCCGGGAAATGCGGCTGGCCCGGATGAAACGCATGCGTCAGGTCGGTGAAGGTCGCGGCGGAGAGCCGCGACCTGTAGATGTCCCAAAGGGAACCCGGAGTGGACAAAATCACGGCTCCGCGACGAAGGTCGGTGCCGCTTCACTTGCCAGGACAAGCTTGCCGTCCTTGACACCGATGACCGAGACCGATTTGTCCGGCACCGAAATGCCTGGGCGGTAGGTGATCGTTCCGGTCACGCCGTCGAGCCCGGACGTAGCCGCCAGCGCGTCACGGATCTTGGCCGGATCCGGCGCGCCGGCACGCTTGATCGCGTCGGCCATCAGCTTGACCGAGTCGTAGCCGAGCGCAGCGAACGCGTTCTCCGGGGCATTACCGGCCGATTTGGTGTAGGCATCAATGAAGGCCTGCACCTTCGGGGTGGCGCCCTCGCCGATATAGGCGTGGGTGGTGAAGTAGGTGTCCTTGGCCGCGTCGCCGCCGACCTGGATCAGCAATGGCGTGTCGTAGCCGTCGCCGCCGACCACCGGCAGGTTGATGCCGGCCTGGCGCATCTGCTTCAAGATCAAGCCGATTTCCTCGGCATTCGACGAGGCATAGACGAAGTCGGGCTGCGGCGACAGCGCCTTCAGTTTGGCGATCTGCGCGGTAAAGGTCTTGTCGCCGATCTTGTAGGTGTCGCGCTCCAAAATCTTGCCCCCGCCATGCTCGTAGGCGGTGACGAAGTAGTCCGACAGCAGCGTTGTGTATTCGGTGCCGATGTCGGTCAGCAGGTAGGCGGTCTTGCCGTTCAGCTTGTTCAGCGCAAATTCCGCGCCAACCGCAGCCTGAACGTTGTCGCCGAAGGCGGCGAGGAAGATCTCGTTGCCGAGCTGGCTCGGCAATTTCGGCGAGGTCGCGCCGGGCGTGATGAACGGGATCTGCGCCTTCTGGACCTGCGGTCCGATGGCCAGCACCGAGTCGGAATCGGCGAAGCCGATGATGCCGACGACCTTGTCGCTGTCGATCAACTGGCTGGCGACGGTCGAGATCGTCGTCGAATCGCTCTTGGAGTCGTAGATCACCAGTTCTATCTGCTGGCCGAGCACGCCGCCGGCGGCGTTGATTTCGCTCGCTGCCAGCTTGGCGCCATTCAGCATCGGGCCGTCGAGCGAGGCCTGAATGCCGGTCAGGTTTGCCGGATAGCCGATCTTGATCGTGTCGGCAGCAAGTGCCGTGCTGGCCGAGGCAAGCGCGAAGAATGCGCCCAGTCCCAGGCCGATGGTGCCGCGTCGAGTGAGTTTGATCATGGTTTTCGTTCCTCTGTCTGGTTCACCGTTGCCGATCTTTGGGTTAATCCGAACGTAAGTTCCCGGTCCCCCATGATCCCCTTCGGCCGGAAGATCATGACTAGAATGAAGATGAAGCCGAGCACGATCTGGCTGGCGCCAAACAGGGCCGGCACCGCGAAATCGCCGATCGTGAAGCCGCGTTCGACCGAGCGCAGGACCTCCGACAACAGCGAAACGCAGATGACGCCGACGACCGCGCCGGTCAGGGAGCCCATGCCGCCCAGCACCAGCATTGTGATCAGGCTCATCGTCAGCGCGAAGTAGAAGGTGTTCGGCGAAAACGAGCCGAGATAATGTGCGTAGAGCGACCCGCCGACGCCTGAAAAGAACGCCCCGATGACAAAGGCGATCAGTCTGGTCCGCAACACGCCGATCCCGACAGCGCTGGCCGCGATTGTGTCGTCACGCACCGCCTTCATGGCGCGCCCGAAAGGCGAATAGACCAGGCGCGCCAGCACGAACACCGTGATGGCGAGCCAACCCATCACCCAGGGCAACGTCGTCTCCAGCGGCACGCCGGTAAAAGTGCGGGCGCCTCGGGTGAAATCCGATGCATTGATCAGCACTACGTTGACGATGATCAAGAATCCCATCGTCGCCACCGAAACGAAATAGCCCGACAGGCGCATCAAGGGATAACCGACGACCACGGCAAGCAGTGCCGTCAGAAGACCCGCCATCAGCGTCGCCGGCAGGAAGGGGAGGCTGAAAGCATGCAGAAACGTCGGCAGATGCGGCAGCAATGCCATCTTCTGCTGCACCGGAATCGACAGGATTCCCGAAATATACGCGCCGGCGCCGATGAAGCCGACATGACCGAGCGAAAACACGCCCGTAAAACCGTTGCTCAGCGACAGCGCCAGCACCAGGATTGCATTCAGCGCGATCAGCAGGATAATCCGGACGAAATAGTCGCTCAGCACGTGCGGTGCACCGAATGCGACAGCTGCCCCCGCCACAAGGACGACCAGGACGACGAGTGTGATCCACACTTCCCGGCTCACAGCTTTATCTCCCGGTTTGGCTGGAGCAGCCCGCCCGGGCGCACCAGGAGAAAGGCGATCAGCACAGCGAAGACGATTGCGTCGCGATAAGACGAGACGCTGCTCGGCAGGAATGCGACGATGAAGATCTCCAGCGCGCCCAATATGTAGCCGCCGACCAGGGCGCCAGCGATCGACCCGAAGCCGCCGATGATAGCCGCCACGAAAGCCTTCAGGAGCGGTGTGAAGCCCATCTGCGGCTGCACCACGCCGGCCTGTGCCGCCCACAAAATGCCGGCGAGGCCGGCATAGGCGGATGCGACGATGAAGGCGACGATGATCAGCCGGTTGACGTTGAGTCCGACAAGGTGTGCCGCCGACATGTCCTCGGCCGCGGCGCGCATGCCGAGCCCGGTCGTGGTGCGCGTGATGAACCAGCCGAGGAGCAGCAGCGACACGAAGGTCAGCGCGATGGTCAGCAGATTGATGCTCGTGAAGGTGATGGCGCCGTTCGACATTTCCCAGGAGGTGTTGAGAATATCGGGAAGTGGAAAATTGCGCGGCGAGGAGGTGAACACCAGGATGCCGACGTTTTCGATGATGTAGGTGACGGCGAGGCTCGTCAGCAGTCGCGCAACGTCGGGCGCGTCGCGGATCGGGCGATACGCGATGCGTTCGATGAGGAAGCCCGCGACGGCGGCCGCGGCGATGCCGCAGATCACGGCGACCGGGAACGGAACGCCGACTCCTGCCAGCAAGGCAACCCCGAAGGCGCCTACCATCATCACGTCGCCATGCGCGAAATTGGTCAGCTTGAGGACGCCGAAGACGATCGACAGACCGACCGCCACCAGTGCGTAGAGGCTGCCGAGGCTCACCGCATTGACGATCTGCTGCAGGATATAGTCCAGCTGGGTCATGTTGCCGCCCCGAGATATGCCTGCGCCACGCGTTCGCTGTCGCGCAGTTCCGCGGACCGGCCCGACAGCGCCACCTGACCCGTGCGCAGCACATAGGCGCGGTCGGCGAGGTCCAGCGCGAGCGTGATGTTCTGTTCCACCAGCAGCATCGTCATGCCCTGGCGCTTCAGTTCGGCAAGCGCGCTGAAGATGTGGCGCACCAGCAGCGGCGCAACGCCCAGCGAAGGCTCGTCGAGCAGCAGCAGGCGCGGCGCCGCCATCAGCGCACGCGCCAGAGCAAGCTGCTGCTGTTCGCCGCCCGACAGCGTGCCGGCCAGCTGCTTCAGCCGCTGCTTGAGAATCGGGAACAGCATGAACATGCGCTCGCTGTCTCTGACGACGGCCTCCTTGTCGGTGCGGGTGCAGGCGCCCAGCCGCAGATTGTCGGCCACCGTCAGGCCGCCGAACAGGCGCCTGCCCTCCGGGCTCTGTGCTATGCCCAGACTTACGATCCGCGACGGAGCGACACCTCCAATCGGCTTGCCAGCGAAGATGATCTTGCCGCCGCGCGGCCGCGACAGGCCGGAAATGGTGCGCAAGGTCGTGCTCTTGCCGGCGCCGTTGGCCCCCACCAGCGCCACCACCTCGCCGGCATGGACGTCGAGCGAAATGCCCTTCAGCGCACGCACCGCGCCGAAATTGACCTCCAGGTTCTCGACGCTGAGCAGAACGGGCTTAGGCGTGGCCAAGATACGCCTCCCGCACTTTCGGGTGTTCGCGTACCTGCTCCGGTGTTCCGACGCAGATCACCTCGCCAGTCGCCAGCACCTGGATGCGTTCGCACAGCGCCATGATCAGGTCCATGTCGTGCTCGACAACGACCACCGTTACGCCATAGCGGTCACGGATCGTTCGAATCAGCGCTGCCAACACCTTGGTCTCTTTGGAATCAAGCCCGGCTGCGGGCTCATCGAGCAGCAGCAGCTGCGGACCGGTCGCCAACGCACGCGCAATCTCCAGCCGCCGCTGATCGCCATAGGGAAGATCCGCGGCGACCCTGCCGGCCTGATCCGTCAGGCCCATGAGGTCGAGGAGTTCGTCGGCCTTCTGCCGCGTCGCGGCCACCCGCTCGCGATAGCGCCGACCGCGCAGCACGGTATCGGCGGCGCCTACAGGATGGCGCAACTGCGCCGCCGTCAGCACGTTCTGTGCGACGCTGAGGCTGCCGAACAGACGAGAGCCCTGGAAGGTACGGGCGATGCCCATTGCGACGATCTGCGATGTGCGCAGGCCGACGAGCGAACGGCCCTCCATCTCGATGCTGCCGGAATTCGGCTGGGAGAAGCCGGTGATCAGGTTGAAAAGCGTGCTCTTGCCCGAGCCATTCGGCCCGATTACCCCAACGATTTCACCTTCGTGGAGCTCGATGGAATGATCCCGCAGGGCAACCAGCCCTCGAAAGGCTTTTGTCAGCCCAACCGTCCTCAACAGCACTCGACTTGACTGTCTATCCACGCGCCGGTTTGCCCCTGTCCGCCCTCGCCGCCCCGTTCGGCCCGGTCAAGCATCAAATGGACAATTCGAACGGCAAGATGTCAAGGCCTATTCCTAACAGGAAAGCTATATGCCTGCCTCGGCTCGACCGCGACAACACCGGCAGCGATGCAGCGCTACGCTACCGAACTGGGTTTCCTGGCTTGCAGTCCAGCGCGCCGGCGCTCGCTTCTCGAGCCTCCACCCATATTGCGCGGGCGAAGGCACGTGACGAAGAAGATCAGCGCGACCGGCCCGTAAACCTTGGCCGTCCTCGAACCGCGCTTCAGCTTGTTATCTGTTCGGCGACAGCTTCTTCGAGGCCGGCCGCGGCTTGGGCGGCGAGGCCGCGCGCCGCCGCCTGTGAATCGTAAAACTCCTCGAGCGCATGAACCGTGCCCCACCGAAGCGTGAACACGTGGAGACCACGGTTGATGTAGGATGTATCGCCGTTGAGCAGGGTTGCGGTGCCATCCCACTGGGCAAACACGGTGGTATGCCACGGCCAACCCTTCACCCAGACGTGGTTGACCGTGAGATGGAGAGTGGGCAGAACACGGCCGAGGCGCTCGAACCAGCGGCGCAGGGCTTGCTTGTCGTGGCGCTCCCCACCAAGCGCGTGGGCGCCACCAACCCGGTGATGGACATGCGGCGCGATGGCCTTCACCGCCGCGTCCCAGCGATGGTTGTTGACGTCGTCGAAGCTCTGCCGGATCGATTTCTCGACAAAATAGCTGTAAAGCATGTGACCTCTCTCCGAACTTATTGGTGGCGCGCCGTTCCGACGCGAGAGCCCCGGCCAGCATCGCGCGGCCGCGGGCCTGCGCGTCAGGTCAGGGCATTGTCGCGTCGGCTCGCAGGGATGTGTCAGTCTCGGTCGAGACCGTCACTTCCTTACCGGACCTTGAGAACGCGTAGAGCGAGCCCGGGTAGCCCGGTATGGAAAACGACACGGCGTCACTGTTGGCGAGGCCCATGACAACCCGCAGCGGATCACCCCCGGCCTTCGGTGCGAAAGTGGCGGTGACCTCAAGCAGGTCGCCGCGCGGAACGTAGTAGGCCACCATGTCCAGGTGTCCCTGGTGCAGGCTGCCGCCTTCGATCGGGCGTCCGATGGTGCCTTCTTCGGCAAGAGCCGGGGTTGCAAGAAACAGCGCGGCCAGCAGCGAGGCGCTCAGGGTTTTGCGGATCATCTCATTTGTCCTTTTTTAGATGTCCTTTTTTAGATTGCGTTCACCCTCTATAAAGGGTATAGATTACGAATGCAATCTAAAAAAGGAGATGACGATGCGTGTGAGTCGCACTCAGGCCGCGGAAAACCGCGAGACCGTGATCAATGTGGCAAGCCGGCTTTTCCGGGAGCGCGGCTTTGACGGCATCGGCCTCAAGGACCTGATGAAGGGTGCCGGGCTGACCCAGGGCGCCTTTTACAAGCAATTCGAGTCGAAGGACGATCTGGCGGCGCTGGCGTCCAGGCGGGCGATGGAAAGCGCCACCCACAAATGGTCGGCCGCGACCGCCGCACATCCTGGGAGCCCGCTCGACGGGGTGATCTCATTCTACCTCAGCATGGATCATCGCGGGGAAAAGATGGACGGCTGCCCGGTCGTTGCGCTCGGTTCGGATGCAGCCAGGCAGGGTGCCGAGGTGAAGGCGTCATTCGAAGCCGGCATCAAGGCGTACCTTGAGATGCTTGGCGGTTGGGTTGGCGAGGGCGACAGCGAAAAGGCCGGCAACAAGGCAATGGCCGTTCTCTCGACGATGGTCGGCGCGGTGGTGCTCTCGCGGGTCGTCAACGACCCCGACCTCGCGCGGGCTTTTCTGGATGCGGCGGCCGATCAGGTTCGCGAAGCAGTCGCCCCTTGAACGGCGCGAGCAGTGCCGCCGGCACACCAAGGACAGGAGAGCAGATGCAACGGATTGTCGTCACGGGCATGGGAGCCGTCACGCCTCTTGCCGCCAATGTCGAAGCGTCCTGGTCACGCCTGCTTGCCGGCCGGTCGGGCGTTCGCAGGCTTCCGGACGATGTGGTGGGAGAGCTGCCGGTTAAGATTGGCGGCGTGGTTCCCTCCCTGGGCGAAGATCCGGAGGCTGGTTTCGATGCCGATGCCGTCCTGTCGGCGAAGGATCAACGCAAGGTGGACCGGTTCATTCTCTTCGCGCTGGCGGCGGCGGAAGAGGCGCTTGCGCAGGCGAAATGGAAGCCTGCCCTGGAAACGGATCGCCTGCGCACGGCCACGATCATCGCTTCAGGGGTCGGCGGGTTCCCCGCCATCACCGAGGCGGTGCGCACGGTGGACCTGCGTGGCGCACGCCGCCTGTCTCCCTTTACGGTGCCGTCCTTCCTGGTAAACCTCGCGGCGGGCCACATCTCGATCCGTCATGGTTTCAAAGGTCCACTCGGCGCACCGGTGACGGCATGCGCGGCGGGCATCCAAGCGATCGGGGACGCCGCCCGCCTGATCCGCGCGAACGAAGCCGACATCGCCGTATGCGGCGGAACGGAAGCGTGCATCAACACCGTCAGTCTCGGCGGGTTCGCCGCCGCTCGTTCTCTTTCCACCGGCTTCAATGAGGCACCCGCTCAAGCCTCGCGCCCTTTCGACACATTGCGGGACGGCTTCGTCATGGGCGAAGGAGCCGGCGTGCTGGTCATCGAGGCATTGGACCACGCGTTGGCGCGCGGCGCAAAGCCATTGGCTGAGCTCGTCGGCTACGGCACGACCGCGGATGCCCACCACGTCACCTCCGGACCAGAGGACGGCGACGGCGCGCGCCGGGCCATGCAGATCGCGATTGCCCAGGCAGGGATTTCGCCACGCGAGGTTCGTCATCTCAATGCGCATGCGACATCCACGTCAGTCGGCGACCTGGGTGAGATCGAAGCGATCAAGAGCGTGTTCGGGCGCGATTTCGCGATAGCTGTCAGTGCCACGAAATCGGCGACCGGACATCTGCTCGGAGCGGCCGGCGGGCTTGGTGCGATCTTCGCAATCCTGGCGCTCAGGGATCAGCTCGCCCCGCCAACCCTCAATCTGGGCGAGGCCGATCCGGCCGGCGACGGAATCGACTTCGTCACAAACGCGCCCCGGCCCATGGAGATGGAGTACGCGATCTCCAATGGCTTCGGCTTTGGCGGCGTGAATGCCAGCGTCCTGTTCAGACGCTGGGACTAACCGGTTGCCAGACGCAGTCATGACCAACGCCCTTTGCCCCGGCCTCTCATGCTTTTCCGAATCCGATCCAACGCAAAGAAGGATATGATTTCCATGAACAACACCAATCCTGGCGTCGCCCTGGTCACAGGGGCATCTTCCGGCATCGGGCGCGCTACCGCCGATGCCTTGCTAGCCGCCGGCTTTCGCGTCTTCGGAACCAGCCGTCGCACGGCCTCCCAGCAATCCGCCGGCGTGACCATGCTGACCTGCGATGTGACCGACGACGCGTCCGTCGCGACAATGGTCGATGACGTTCTGGCCAAGGCCGGACGGATCGACCTGCTTGTCAACAATGCAGGCATGGGCCTGTTTGGCGGCGCGGAGGAGTCCTCGACCGCCCAGGCTAAGGCGTTGTTCGACGTGAACGTCTTCGGCGTCTTGCGTGTGACCAACGCGGTTCTGCCGGCAATGCGGCGCCAAGGGAAGGGCAGAATCGTGAATTTGAGTTCGGTGCAGGGGTTCATCCCCGCTCCCTATTTCGCACTCTACTCGGCGACCAAACATGCCATCGAGGGTTATTCGGAGTCGCTCGATCACGAATTGCGCCCGTTCGGCATCCGCGTTTCGCTGGTGGAGCCCGCCTATACCCGCACGGCATTCGAGGACAATCTTGCCGCCCCCGACCGGTCGCTCGAAATCTACGACTCCGCGCGTGCCGGGATGACTGTATCCGTGCGGAAATCGATGGAAAAAGGCGATGCGCCCGAAGTGGTCGCCAGCACCGTTTTGGCCGCGGCGACAGATTCCGCGCCGAAGAAGCGCTATGCGGCGGGAAAAATGGCGCGCCAGGTCAGTTTCCTGCGTCGTTTCGTCCCCGCGTCCGCATTCGACAAGAGCCTGCGCAGGCAGCTTGGGCTGCCGGCCTGAAATCGAGCGCTAACCGCAAGGACATCTGCCTTGGCGCGTCAGCGGGCAGCCGCCTGTTTCTCGAGCATGCGGGCGTATTGCGTCAGCGGAAAGCACATGATGAAGAAGACCAGCGCCACCAGCCCATAGACCTTGAACGGTGCGAAGGTCGCATTGTTGATGGCGTTGGAGGTCCGCACCAGTTCCTCGAAGCCGATGATCGAGGTCAGCGCGGTCGACTTGATCAGCTGCACCAGGAAGCCGACGGTGGGTGCGCGGGTGATCGAAAAGGCCTGCGGCAGGATGATCAGCCTCAGCTCCTGCAGATAGTGCAGGCCAAGGCTTGCGCCGGCGTCCCATTGGCCCAGGGGTAGCGCCGCGACGCCGGAGCGCCAGATTTCGGCGAGATAGGCGCTGGCGAAGAAGGTGAGGCCAAGCGCCGCCGCCGTCCAAGGTTCGATGCGCAGGCCGAGCATCGGCAGCCCGAAGAACATCAGGAACAGCTGCATCAAGAGCGGCGTTCCCTGGAACAGGGCGATGTAGCCGGAGGCGATGCGCCGGCTCCATTTGTTCTTGGCGATCCTGAAAAACAATACGATCATGCCGACGATGCCGCCGCCGATGAAGGCGGCCAGCGACAGGAGCACCGTCCAGCGGGCGGCGAGCAGCAGGTTGCGCACGATGTCCCAGAAGGTGAATTCGATCATGACACGCCAGCCCCCAGGACGCGGCGTCCGCCTGTCACCAGCAGCCGGCGCAAGGCCATCGACAGAGCGAGATAGACCAGCGTCACGACGAAATAGGTCTCGAAAGAGCGGAAGGTGCGCGCCTGCAGCATGTCGGCCTCGTAGGTCAGTTCACGCACGGCGATCTGCGACACCACGGCCGACTCCAGCATCATGATGACGATCTGGCTGGTTAGCGCGGGATAGATGATCTTGAGTGCCTGCGGCAGGACGATCTTGACGAACACCTGGCGGGGCCGCAGCCCAAGCGCGAGCGCTGCTTCCGTCTGTCCGCCGGCCACGGCGTCAAGCCCGGCGCCGACGATCTCGATGGTGTAGGCCGCCATGTTGAGCGTCATCGCCAGCATGGCGGCCAGGAGCGGGTCGAGCCGGATGCCGAGGCTGGGCAGCCCGAAAAAGATGAAGAACAGCTGCACCAGGAACGGCGTGTTGCGCATCACCTCGACGTAACAGGCGATTGCCCGCTTGAGCAGAACCGGGCCGTTTCGTCGCCCCGCGGCACCCAGGATGCTGAGCAGCGTTCCGGCCAGCGTGGTCACGGCGATCAGCAGGATCGTCGTGGCCGCACCGTGCGCGATGTCGCCGACAGCACCTGGAAGCCAGGCAAAGGCCACGGAAACTCAATCCTTGAGGTTTTCGGGATTGAGCGGCGTCTTCAGCCAGGTTTTCGAGCTTTCATCCAGCTTGCCGTCGGCCAGCATCTTGGCGATGGCATCGTTGACCGCCTTCTTCAGGCCGTCCTCATTCTTGTTGAGGCCGATATGCGAGGGCGAGGTCAGAAGCTGGAACTTCTGCTCCGGCTTCAGTGCGTCCTGCTTGGCCAGCACCTGCGCGCCGACATCGTTGCCGACGACCATCAGCTGCGTCTGGCCGGAGATGAAGGCCTGGATCACCGAATTGTAGTTGTCGAAGCGCTTGATGTCGGCCGACGCCGGTGCTGCCTCGGTGAGCGAGGTGTCTTCCAGCGTGCCACGATTGACGGCGATCGACTTGTCGGCGAGGTCTTCCTTGCCCTTGACCGTCAGAGCCGCCGGACCGATCACGGCGATGTAGTAGGGCGCATAGGCGGCGGCGAAGTCGATGACCTGTTCGCGTTCCTTCGAGTAGCCGACGCTCATCAGGATGTCGACGCGCTTGTCGTTCAGATACGGGATGCGGTTCTGGCCGGTGACGGCGATGGGGTTGAGCTTCACCTTGAGCGTATCGGCAATGTATTGCGCGACATCCATGTCATAGCCCTTGAGGCTCATGTCGGCGCTGGCCGAGGAGAAGGGCGGGAAATCGGCGAAGACGCCGACATTGATGGTGCCGGCCTTGGTGATGTCCGCCAGCGCATCGGCGCTAGCGGCCTGAATTGAGAGGCCAAAACCGGCTGTGCCAAGCATCAGCACGGCGGCGATCGAGGCAAATGTCTTGCGGATTGTCATTGTTATTCCCCTGTCTGGACGCTTGTTTGATACGACCGCCGGCTCCAGCGCGGCGGCCGCCTTCGTTGGATTCGTAGAGGTCAGGCTCCCTTGCCGGTGACAGCCGGGCTGAACACCATCAGGCTCAATATCTCGAACAGCACCTGTGCGGCGGCATGCGCGGTGTTGGTGGTGGCGTCGTATTGCGGCGCCACCTCGACGACGTCGCCGCCGACGATGTTGAGGCCCTTGAGGCCGCGCAGCAGTTCGAGCACTTCGCGTGTCGTCAGCCCGCCGACTTCCGGCGTGCCGGTGCCGGGCGCGAAGGCCGGGTCGACGCTGTCGATATCGAAGGAGACATAGGTCGGGCCGTCGCCGACTATTCTGCGCGCCTTCTCGATGATGGCCGGAATGCCGAGACCGGTCACCTCCTCGGCATGCACCACGGTCATGCCGGACTCATAGGTGAATTCCCACAGATATTCGGCCGAGCCGCGGATGCCGATCTGGATCGTGCGCGTCGGGTCGAGCACGCCGTCAAGCACCGCGTTGCGGAACGGGCCGCCATGGTGGAACTTGGTCATGTCGAACAAGCCACTGGTGTCGCAGTGGGCGTCGATATGGATCAACCCGACCGGAGCTTTCTTGCCGACGGCCTTCAGGATCGGATGGCTGATCGAATGGTCGCCGCCGATCGAAAGCGGGATGACGCCGGCATCGACGATCTGGTTGGTGCGGCGCTCGATATCCTCATGGCTTGTCTCAAGCCGGTAGCGGCTGCGGAACGGCGTGTCGCCGATATCGGCGACCCGGAGCTCATGTGTGGGCGCGCATTCCAGAACGTGATTGTAGGGGCCGATGCGCTCGATGGCGCGCAGCGCTCGCGGCCCGAAGCGCGAGCCTGGCCGGTTGGTGACGCCGAGGTCCATCGGCACGCCGATCATCGCCACCTGCAAATCGCCGAAATCCGGATTGTCGGCCGATATTTCGCGGTAGGGCGCGGCGAGGAAGGTCGGGATGCCTGAATAGGGTGCCAGCCGCGTGCCGCTCTTGGAGAAGATCTTATCGGCGACCTTGCGGAATTTCGGGTCGAACATCTCGCCGCCATGGCTTTCACCATATTTGCGACGCAACGCGTCGAGCTTGCCGCGATCGTATCCCATGTCCGCTCCTCCTGGGCTGATGCAGTGCCGCCGCGGATGACGCCTGCGAACCGACCGTCATCCGGCCGGGCCGCTGTCCCGCTGGCTGCCTGCAGATTTCACGTCTTGATGCTGTTCCAGGTTCAGTGTCCGGCAGCGGCATTGAAAAATCAATTGATATTGTTAGGGTGTTTTCTGTGAGAAAATCTCACAATAAAGTTGATACCCATGACCAAGCGCCTGCCACCGCTTAATCCGCTGCGCGCCTTCGAGGCAACGGCCCGGCATGGCTCGCTGACCAAGGCGGCCATTGAGCTGAATGTCACCCATGGCGCCGTCAGCCATCAGATCAAAGCGCTCGAGCAGTCGCTCAATGTCAAGCTGTTCGAGCGGGCCGGCCAGCGGGTCAAACTGACACCGCATGGCGCGGAGCTTCTGCCGGCGGTGTCGACCGCCTTCGACGGCATCGCCGCCGCCACCCAGCGCATGACAAGGCCGGCGAGCAGCGGCACACTTTCGGTCTCCTGCGTGCCGGCGCTTCTGTTGTTGTGGATGACACCGCGGCTCGGCAGTTTCATGGCGCAATATCCCGACATAAGGCTGACGCTTATCCCTTCCAACGATTCCAAGGATTTGCGGGCGCCCACCATCGATGTCTGCGTGCATTATGGCGACGGCAGCTGGACCGATTGCTGGATGCGCAAATGGTCGGGCCTCGAACTGTTTCCCGTGGTCAGCCCGACACTGATCAACAACCGGCCGATCCGCAGCGTCAGGGATCTCGCCGACCATGTCTTCCTGCATGGCGATGACGGCCGCGAATGGCATACCTGGCTGGCGGCCGCCGATGCGCTGGACCTGGAGCGGGGTCGCCGCCATCACCTCGGCGATGCGCGTATGGCGACCGAGGCGGCGGTGCATGGCCATGGCGTGGCGCTGGGCGACTCCGTGACGGCAAGCGCGCTGCTGGCCAGGGGCATGCTGGTCGCGCCGTTCAGCCTGTCGGTGCCGGCGGTCGACGATTTCTATGTCGTCTGCCGCAACGAGATGCGGGCGACACCGATCGTGCAGGTGTTCATCGACTGGCTGTTCGCCGAGAAGGCCGGGGATGACGGGCGCGCCGACGCCCCTGTGGCCGGCCGCATCGTCAGCCGCCGCAAGCGTCCGGCGCTCAGGGTGATGGGCGGAAAATCCGCAAGTTGATGCCAAGCTCTGCGCCACCGCATGCAGGCAGCTCTTTTTGTCGGGCCAGCCTGAAAGCGGGCAGCGTTCTGGCCGATTCGATGCTATGAGGCCTGTCGCGATTGTGGATGGCAGGCAGCGAAGGCGGTGTTGAGACATGGCTAAGACCGATATTGCGCGGCGCGTCTACAACCACACCTGGAAGCTCGACCCGATCGTGCGCAGCCTGCTCGACACGGATTTCTACAAGCTTTTGATGCTGCAGATGATCTGGGGCATGTATCCCAAGGTCGACGCAACCTTCTCGCTGATCAACCGCACGACTTCGGTGCGCCTTGCCGACGAGATCGACGAGGCCGAATTGCGCGAACAGCTCGACCATGCCCGCACCTTGCGCTTCTCCAAGAAGGAGATGATCTGGCTCGGCGGTAACAATTTCTACGGCCGCAAGCAGATCTTCGAGCCAGAATTCCTCGCCTGGCTGGAAGGCTTCCGGCTGCCCGAATACGAGCTGTCGAAGCGCGACGGGCAGTATGAGCTGACCTTCAGCGGGCCGTGGATGTACACCACACTGTGGGAAATCCCGGCGCTCGCCATCATCAATGAACTTCGATCGCGCGCGGCGATGCGGGCGTTCGGGCCTTTCGCGCTCGACGTGCTCTATGCCCGCGCCAAGTCCAAGATGTGGGCCAAGACCGAGCGGCTGAAGGCGCTGCCCGGCATCCGCATCTCGGACTTCGGCACGCGCCGGCGCCATTCCTTCCTATGGCAGCGCTGGTGCGTCGAGGCGCTGAAGGAAGGCATCGGCGAAGCGTTCACCGGCACCTCCAACGTGCTTCTGGCCATGGACAACGACCTCGAAGCGCTCGGCACCAACGCACATGAGCTGCCTATGGTGTTCGCCGCCCTCGCCGACTCGGAAAAAGAGCTGAGGCAGTCGCCCTACAAGGTGCTGCAGGACTGGCAGCGTTACTATGGCGGCAATCTCTTGATCGTGCTGCCCGACGCCTTCGGCACGGCATCGTTCCTGCGCGATGCGCCGGACTGGGTGGCCGACTGGACGGGCTTTCGCCCCGACAGCGCGCCGCCGATCGAAGGCGGCGAAAAGATCCTGTCCTGGTGGCGCGACAAGGGCAAAGATCCCCGGCAGAAACTGCTGATCTTCTCCGACGGGCTTGAAGTCGAGACCATCGAGGAGACCTATCGCCACTTCAAGGGCAAGGTGCGCATGTCCTTCGGCTGGGGCACCAATCTGACCAATGATTTCGAAGGCTGCGCGCCGACGGAAACCAACAGCCTCGACGCCATATCGCTGGTCTGCAAGGTCACCGAGGCCAATGGCAGGCCAGCGGTCAAGCTTTCCGACAATCCGGCCAAGGCGACCGGCGATGTGAAAGAGATCGAGCGGTATCTCAGAATTTTCGGCGAGAAGGACCGCGTGGAGCAATTGGTCAAGGTGTGAGGGGTGGGGTTCCTGGATAATACGAGTTCCCTGGCGCCCCCCTCTGTCCTGCTGCTGCCGACCGGCTACTATCTGATCGGCGGCGCCTTCGCCGTTGCCGTAAGCTTCCTCGTCCTGGCGCTGCTGCCTGCGGATTTGCTGGACCGTTTCTGGCGCCGGCGCCTGCCGTTGTTTGCCCTCAGCAACGCCGCCCGCACCGTCATCAGCCTGCTCTCCTTTGCCGGCTTTGTAATCCTCATAGCCGCCGGCCTTTTCGGCAGCCGCGACCCACTTTCCAATCCTCTGCCACTGGTGATCTGGACACTGTTGTGGGCCGGCGTCACGCTGCTGCAGGGTGTCTTCGGCGACCTCT
Organism: Mesorhizobium sp. WSM4809; assembly: GCF_055811655.1. Lineage (NCBI taxonomy): Bacteria > Pseudomonadati > Pseudomonadota > Alphaproteobacteria > Hyphomicrobiales > Phyllobacteriaceae > Mesorhizobium > Mesorhizobium sp. WSM4809. The sequence goes on along the minus strand of NZ_JBVVQW010000005.1, from coordinate 263,150 downwards.
GGTCATGGCTCAACCCCTGGTATGGAGCATGGCGTCTCGCCTCGCGCCTGTTCGGGACCAGGGATCACGGAGCATGGCGCCTGCCCGGATGGGTCGGCTGCTGGCCGGCTGTCATCCTGTTCTTCGCCTTCGCCTGGTTCGAACTCATCGATCCGGCGCCCGACGATCCGGGGCGGCTGGCCTTGGCCGCCGGCCTCTACTGGCTGTTCTCTTTCCTCGCCATGCTGGCGTTCGGCTATCGCGACTGGAGCCGCAGCGGTGAATTCCTGACGGTTTTCTTCTCGATGGTGGCGCGCTTCGCCGTGGCCGAACGCAACCAAGACGGCCGGCTTGGCCTGTGCTGGCCCGGCGCCAAGCTGCTGACGGCGCAGCCCCTGCCGGCCAGCGGCATCGCCTTCCTGCTGCTGGCCCTGTCGTCGGTGTCCTTCGACGGCCTGTCGAAGACCTTCTTCTGGCTCGGCCTGTTCGGCATCAACCCGCTCGAATTTCCCGGCCGCACCGCGCTGATCGGCAGCGGCACTTGCGGGCTGATCCTGACATTCGCGCTGCTGGCGGCGGTGTTCCTGCTTGCCGTCCGGCTCGGCCAGCGTCTTGCCGGCAGCGATCACACGCTCGGCCAGGCCGCAGGCCTGCTGGTGTGGTCGATCGTGCCGATTGCGCTTGCCTATCACGTTGCGCATTATCTGACGGCGCTGCTCGTCGACGGCCAGTATGCGCTTGCGGCACTGTCCGATCCGTTGGCGCTGGGCTGGAACCTGTTCGGCACCGCCGACATGCAGATCGAGGCCGGCATCGTTGCGGGGGCGGACTCTGCGTGGTGGCTGTGGAATATCCAGGCCGGCGCCATCATCCTGGGCCATGTGCTCGCCGTCCTCGTCGCTCACGGCTTCGCCTGGCGCCTGCACCCACAGCCCTCCCGCGCGGCACTCAGCCAGTTCCCGCTCACCTTGCTGATGATCGCCTACACCGTCTTCGGCCTCTGGTTGCTTGCCACGCCGACTGTCGGATGAGAAAAGGCGACCAGCATGCCTTCGGGGAAAGCCCGCTTGCCACGTCGGGGCTTTGGTGATTTAGTTTGTACACATGCGATTTTTTGCCTCGTTACAGCCAGTCAAAACTCAAAAACAGGGGAACTGCCGTGACTGACAAGAATGGGTTTTTCGATCTCTCCAGATCCACGCTCACCCGCCGCACGGCGCTGAAGGGTCTGGCCGCCGGCGCCGGTCTGGGCCTGGCCCCCGGCTTCGTCCGCTATTCCCAGGCGCAGAGCTCGGCGCCGATCAAGATCGGCTTCCAGTCGCACCGCACCGGCATCGGCGCCGCCTATGGCCGCTGGTACGAGAAGACCACGGCTGCCGCGGTCAAGGCGATCAACGCCGCCGGCGGCATCAACGGCCGTCAGGTCGAGGTGATCATCGAGGATGACGGCACCGATCCCGGCCGTGGCGCCGAGGTGGTCGGCAAGTTCGCCACCCAGCACAAGACCGACATCGTCTTCGGCACGCTGTTCTCGCATGTCGTCATTGGCTCTGCGCCCGCCGCCGGCGAAAACAAGATGCCCTATTTCGTCGTCAGCGAAGGCCATCACGTCGCCTCGACAAAGCTGAACCGCTATGTCTTCCAGCCCGGCATCACCGACGTGAAGAGCCAGATCCAGTCGATGGCGCCGTGGATCGCGGCCAATGCCGGCAAGAAGGTGACGCAGATCTTCCCCGATTTCGCTTTCGGCTACGACCATCGCGACTACCTGCCGCCGGCACTGAAGGCGCAAGGCGGCGAGGTCATCGCGCAGATCGCCATCCCGCCGACGGAATCGTCCTTCACCAAATACTTCCCGCAGATCCCGGCCGAGACCGAGGTGATCTACCACGTCATGGTCGGCCCGGCCGTGCTGACCTTCGTCAAGGAGCTCGGCGAGTTCTATGGCTCCAACCGGCCGCAACTGTTCGGCTTCATCGATTCGCTCGAAGCCACCGACATCAACAGTCCCGGCCTCGAATTCCTCGACGGCAGCCATTTCTGGGAAGGCTCGCCGCGTTATGCGCAGGCCAACGATTCCGAAGCGCAGAAGGCCTACCGCACCGCTGTCGGCATCGATGACAATGGCGCTGCCGTCGGCGATCCCAAGGATGTCTCCACCGCAGCCCACATGTTCGGCTGCTGGGAGACGCTCTATGTCGTCAAGAAGGCAATGGAAGACGCCGGCTACAAGGGTCCGGAAGACCGCGCCAAGCTGGTCGAGGCGACCGAGGCACTGACCGAGTTCGCCGAAGGCCCGCAGCATCCGCAGGGGCCAAAAACCTTCAACGGCAAGATCCACCAGTGCTTTGGTATCCAGAACATCTCCAAGGTCGAGGGCGGCAAGCTCAAGGTCGTGCACAAGACCAAGATCGAGGACGGGCTTTACGAGGCCGAGGGAGATTATACGACGCAGGCGCTGTGAGTTTGGCATTCCAGCAAGCGCCTGCCAGCGTGTAACCGATGCACTTTGGTCCCCACCTCCTCCTCGCTGCCCTCGAAGGCCTCGTCACCTCAGCCGTGCTGGCGCTGACGGCGCTTGGGCTGTCCCTGGTGTTCGGTGTCATGCGCGTGGTCAATGTCGCGCATGGCGAGTTCTTCATGCTGGGCGCGGTGCTCGCCTGGGCGATCACCACGGCCATCGGCGGTCACCCTGCGCTCGGCTTCCTGGCGGCGCTGGTGATTGCCCCGCTGATCGTCGGCGCCATTGCGCTGGTCGCCGAACGGCTGGTGCTGCGCCGGCTCAATTACAATCCGGAAGCCACCATCGTCGCCACCATCGGCATGCTCTACATCATCCAGCAGCTGGCGCTGACTTTCTATGGCCCGGAGGCTCGGCCGGTCGAGCCGCCGTTCAGCTACCGCATCCTTTTGCCTTGGTTCGGCTATTCCGGCTACAAACTGTCTGTTATCGCCGCTTCCGCGCTGCTGCTCACCGCGACATGGCTGGTGCTGACGCGCACCAGGATCGGCCTCGTCATGCGCGCCACGCAGTATGACAGCGAAACCGCACAGGCCTTCGGCATCCCTGTCGGCCGTGTCTATGGCGGCGTCTTCGCGCTCGGTGCCATGCTGGCGGCCATTGCCGCGGTGCTGATCGTGCCGATCAGCCAGGCGCATTATCTGATGGGACAGGATCCGCTGCTGCTCTCCTTCATCGTCGTCATCATCGGCGGCCTCGGCTCGCTGCGCGGCACGGTCGTCGCCGCCGTGCTGATCGGCCTCTCCGACGGCATCATCTCGATGTTCTTCTCGCCGACGCTGGCCAAGATCATTGCCACGCTGCTCGTCGCCATGGTGCTGGTGTTCCGCCCGCAAGGCCTGTTCGGGACGGCATCGCGATGAGCGAAGCTTCGCCGGCAAAAGCCTATGCCCTGCATCTCGGCGTCATCGCCCTGCTCTTCGTGCTGAGCTTCCTGCTGCCGGACTACTATCACGGCCTGCTTGCCCGCATCATGGTGCTGGCGGTCTTTGCCATGGGCTACAACATGCTGTTCGGCTATGCCGGCCTGCTCAGCCTCGGCCATGCGATGTTCTTCGCCGCCGGGCTCTATGGCGCCGGCCTTGCCGTCATCCAGCTCGGCTGGAGCGTACCAGCGGCATTCGCCTCGGGCCTCGGCTGTGGTGTTGTTGTTTCACTCGTGATCGGCCTGCTGGCGTTGCGCACCACGGGCGTCGCCTTCATGATCGTCACCATGATGTTCGCTCAAGTGTTCTACCTCCTCATCCTCTACTTCGCGACTTGGACCGGCGGCGACCAAGGCATGGTCGTGCCGCAGCCGGCGCGGGTGCTCAGCTTTGGCGCTACATCGCTCGAACTCACCAATCCGACGGTGCGCTACATGACAGCGCTGGCGCTGTTTTCCATCGTGCTGCTCGTCACATTGGCCATCGTCCGCTCCCGCTATGGCCGCGTGCTGGTCGCCATCCGCGAGAATGAGGAGCGCACGAAGATGCTCGGCTACGATACGTTTTCGAACAAGCTCGCCGCCGTCGTCATCTCCGGCATCATCTGCGCGGCCTCGGGGGCCGCCTATGCGCTGCTGTTCGGCTATGTCGGATCGAGCTTCGCGTCGGTGCAGTATTCGATCCTGCCGCTGCTGTGGGTGCTGCTGGGGGGTGCCGCGACGACGCTCGGACCGCTGATCGGCACGCTGTTCATGTACTATGTCATTGATATCACCAGCGGCTACACCTCCGCCTATCTGCTGATCGTCGGCATCGCGCTGATCCTGCTGGTGCTGTTTTTCCCGAAAGGCATTCTGGGCAGCATCCGCCAGCGCTGGCTCGGGTGGCTGCCATGATGCCGCTTTTGACCACCAAGGGCCTGTCGCGCAATTTCGGTGGTCTGCGCGCCGTCGACAATGTCGATTTCGCGCTGATGCCGGGCGAGATCCGCGCCGTGATCGGCCCCAACGGGGCGGGGAAGACCACCTTCGTCAGCCTGGTCAGCGGCCGCATCCAGCCGTCTGCCGGCATGATCGTGTTCGACGGCGCCGACATCACCAATCTGCCTGCCTATGTCAGGGTGCGCAGGGGCATCGCCTACACCTTCCAGCTCACCAGCGTCTATGCCAACCTGTCCGTTTACGCCAACGTCGCGCTGCCCGCGCAACTGACGCAGCGGCATGGCAGTCTTTCCAAGAGCGCGATACAGGCCGCTGTCTTGACCGCACTGGAACGCACCGGCCTGGCCGATCGTGCCCACATGCCGGCCGGCCAATTGTCCTACGGCCATCAGCGCCTGTTGGAAGTGGCGATGGGCCTGGCGCTGAAGCCGCGCCTGCTGATCCTCGACGAGCCGACGCAAGGGCTGGCCGACAGCGAGATCGACAATTTCATCACCCTGGTGCGCGAGATCGCCAAGAACGCCACCGTGCTTCTGATCGAGCACAACATGCCTGTCGTCATGCAACTCGCCGACCGCATCACCGTCTTCAATGCCGGCAAGATCCTGGCCGAAGGCACCCCCGAAGCGATCCGCGAGAACGCGGCGGTGCAGGAAGCCTATCTGGGGACCGCCCCATGACCGAGGCAAAGTCCGAGGCGCTGACCATCTCTGGACTGGACTGCTACTATGGCGAGGTCCAGGTGCTCTATGGCCTCGACCTGGTGCTGAACAAGGGCGAGGTGCTGTGCCTGTTCGGCCGCAATGGCGCCGGCAAGACGACGACGCTGAAAGCCATCATGGGACTGGTTCCCTCAAGCGCCGGCTCGATCAAACTGGCTGGCCAAGAGTTGACTGGTCTGCCGGCGCATGAAGTGCCCAAGGCCGGCGTCGCCTATGTGCCGCAGGGAAGGCGGCTGTTCGCCGAAATGACGGTGGCCGAAAACATCGAGATCGGCCTGATGGCGCGCGGCAAGGGCAAGGCGACGCGTGAAAACGTGCTCGACCTCTTTCCATTGCTGCGCCAGCGGCTGCGGCAGCGTTCCGGCACATTGTCCGGCGGCGAACAGCAGATGCTGGCCATGGCGCGCGCGCTCTGTCTCGAACCGCAAGTGCTGCTGCTCGACGAGCCAACCGAAGGGCTGATGCCGTCGATGATCGCCAAGATCCGCGAGACGGTGTCGAAGCTGCGCGACATGGGCGTCTCGACCATCCTGGTCGAGCAGCGTGTCGATGCCGTGCTTTCGGTCGCCGACCACGTTGCCTTCATCGAAAACGGCCGCAACCGCGAGACGGTCGACGTCGAGGAGTTGCGCGCCGACCCGTCGGCGGTGCGCCGCTATGTCGGCGTCGGGTGATCAGCCGAAGAACAGAAAGCCCGCGACCAAAAATGTCGGGATCAGCACCAGCCCAGACCACAGCATGTAGCCGAAGAAGCCCGGCATCTTCACGCCGCGATGGCGGGCGATGGCGTAGACCATGAAGTTCGGTGCATTGCCGATATAGGTGTTGGCGCCCATGAACACGGCTCCGGCCGAGATCGCGGCAAGCGTCGAAGCGAACTCCGTCATCAGGTGCCTTGGGTCGCCACCGGCAAGCTCGAAAAACACCAGATAGGTCGGCGCATTGTCGAGGAAGGACGACAATGCCCCTGTCAGCCAGAAATAGGCGAGATCGTTGGGCGCACCCGAGGGTGAACTGACAAGCGACACCAGCGGCGCCAGTGCCCCCTCATGGCTCGCCCTGAGGATGGCGATGACCGGCACGATGCAGACGAAGATGCCGGCAAACAATTTGGCCACCTCCGCTATCGGACCCCAGTTGAAGCCGTTCGCCTCGCGGTGGCTCTTGTAGGAGAGCGGAAGCGACAGCAGGGCGAGCGCCAGGATGATGGCATCGCGCACCAGGTTCTGCAGTTCCAGGCTGACCCCGAACACGGAGAAGCTGACGCCCGGCTTCCAGGCCGCCGACAGCAGGATGGCGCCGATCACACCTGCCAGCAGCGGAAGGTTGGCCAGGCCGCGCAGACGCACCGTCGTGTCCGGCGTCGGATCCTTGATCTTCGGCGCGCCAGCCTCGCGCCGATGCAGGATGATGTCGATGCCCAGGAAGACGGCCAGCACGGCACCGCCGACGAACAAGGTCTCGCGCCAGAGATTGGCGGTCGTCCAGAAGAAGTCGACACCTCTGAGGAAGCCGACGAACAGCGGCGGATCGCCAAGCGGCGTCAGCGAGCCGCCGATGTTGGACACCAGGAAGATGAAGAAGATGACGACATGGGCGTTGAACGGCCTGTTATCGTTGGCGCGGATGATCGGCCGGATCAGGATCATCGAGGCACCGGTCGTGCCTATCACCGAGGCCAGCAGCGCGCCGACCAGCAGCAGGCTTGCATTCACCAGCGGCGTGCCGTGAATGTTGCCGGCAAGGAGAATGCCGCCCGAAATGGTGAACAGCGCAAACAGCAGGATGATGAACGACATGTATTCCGTGAGCAACGCATGCAGCACCGCTTCGGTCGCTGTGGGACCACCGAAGGCAGCCGCCAGCGGCACGATCACCAGTGCGGCCCAAAGGGCCGATATCTTGCCGTAGTGATGTTCCCAGACATGAGGAAACAGCAGCGGACCGGTGGCGATCGACAATAGCAGCCCGGCAAAGGGCAGCGCCCACCACAGCGACATCGAAGCACCGGGCAGGCCGTGGTCTTCGGCGGCGAATGCCTGTGCCGGAAACAGCATCGCGGCAATCATTGCAGCGCATGCTGCCAACAAGGGGATCAAATATAAAAAAGGCCCCCTCATCCGGCCGCTACGCGGCCACCTATGCCGGGGCGAGTCACGGGCCTCGCCCGTCCTTCGGACCCCCGCTGGGGAGAAGAGACGAGCTTCGGCGCCGGCAGCCTCCTCTCCCCTCGGGGAGAGGTCGGATTGCCCCGAATTGCCCTTCGCAATTCGGCTGGCAATCCGGGTGAGGGGGTGCTTGCCCAACGGCCGTTCAATCCGACAAAGGGTCTTCGAGCGTCACGCCGGCGTCGCGCATGCGCTGCAGCATTGTATCGAGCGAAGCGTTGAGATCGATGCCGCGGCAGGCATCGAGCCGCACTGTGGTTTTGAAGCCCTGGCTGACGGCGTCCAGCGCCGAAAAGCCGACGCAGAAATCGGTCGCCAGCCCGACCAGGGTCAGCGTGTCGATGCCGCGCTCCCGGAGGTAGCCGGCAAGGCCGGTCTGGGTCGTGCGGTCGTTCTCGAAGAAAGCCGAATAGCTGTCGATATCAGGCCGAAATCCCTTGCGAATGACGAGCTCGGCCTTGGTCCAGGCGAGGCCGGAATGGAAATCCGAGCCCAGGCTGCCCTGGATGCAGTGGTCCGGCCACAGCGTCTGCTGACCATAGGGCATTTCGATCATCGTGAAAGGCTGCGCGCCCGGATGGCTGGAGGCAAAGCTGGAATGACCGGCGGGATGCCAGTCCTGCGTCAGCACGACGTGGTCGGTTCGCCGGATCAGGTCGTTGACCAGCGGCACGATCTCATCGCCGCCGGCAACCGCCAGCGCGCCGCCGGGACAAAAATCGTTCTGCAGGTCGATGACAACAAGCGCTTTGTCGGCCATGGGCTTTCCTCTTCCGTATGCAGGCTCCAGTGGAAAATGCCGCTGACGCGACCGGACGCAGAAACTTGACCAGATGGCCGGCGGCGTCAACCTCTCGTGACATAACAAATGCGTGCCGGCCGGGCCGCCGCAAACTCGGGCTTTGACAAATCCTGCGGGCTTGATATCATTTGCATACGAATGAGTTTCTCGGCTCGAACGCCGGAAATACCGGATTCGGAAAATTCCTTTCTGGAAGGCAAAGCGTGATCCGTTACGCGAAACCCACCTCGGTCGACGAAGCGCTCGCTTTGCTTGGCGAGGGCGCCTGGCGCATCCTTGCCGGCGGCACCGATTTTTATCCGGCACAGGGCAGCAAACCCTTTCGCGACAATGTTCTCGACGTTAACGGCCTGGCTTCGCTGCGCGGCATTGCCGAGACGAGCGATCATTTCGTCATCGGCGCGCGCACGACCTGGACCGACATCGTCCGCCATCCCTTGCCGCCGGCCTTCGATGCGCTGAAACAGGCGGCGCGTGAGGTTGGCTCGGTGCAGATCCAGAACGTCGCCTCGGTCGCCGGCAATCTCTGCAACGCATCGCCTGCCGCAGACGGCGTGCCGGCCCTGCTCGTCCTCGACGCGGAGGTCGAGCTGCGCTCAGTTGCCGCGACGCGGCACCTGCCGCTGCAGGACTTCATTCTCGGCAATCGCCACACGGCTCTGCTGCCCGGTGAGATGGTTACGGCGATCCGCGTGCCGAGAACCGCCGCTGCGGGCATGTCGGCTTTCGTCAAGCTCGGCGCGCGCCGTTATCTCGTCATTTCCATCGCCATGGTGGCGGCGCGTCTGGTCGTCCAGGATGGCCTTGTCCGGCAAGCGGCGGTCGCCGCCGGCTCCTGTTCGGTGGTGGCCAAGCGGCTGGCCGGCGTCGAAGCCGCGCTGCACGGTCTGCCGGTGGACGGCGGACTCGCCGACGCGGTCCTGGCCGCGCCGATGGCAGAACTGTCGCCGATCGCCGATGTGCGCGGCAGCGCCGAATACCGGCTCGATGCGGTGCGCGAGATTGTTGCCCGCACGGTGCTCGCGGCTATGGGGCTTACGACTGGCGAAGAGGTGGCGGCATGAGCCAAATTCAGCCTGACGCGCGTGAAGCCCTGCCCGATCCGGGCAGGGCCCAGCCAGGCTTCGGCGCTTTGCGCGCCGATATCGCCTTCGAGGTCAACGGCGCCGCCATCTCGGTCAATGTGCCGCCCCTGCGCCGCCTGTCCCTGGTGCTGCGCGATGAATTGCTGTTGACCGGCACGAAGGTCGGCTGCGACGCCGGCGACTGCGGCGCCTGTACGGTGCTGGTCGACGGCGATCCGGTCTGCGCCTGCCTGATGTCGGCGGCTTCCGCCGCCGGGACGGCGGTAACATCCGTCGAAGGCCTCGCCAATGGCCGGCTGTCGGCGCTGCAGGCCTCGTTCCTTGCCCATGGCGCGGCGCAGTGCGGCATCTGCACGCCGGCGCTGCTGGTCGCGGCAACGGCGTTGCTGGACAAACAGCCAAGCCCGACCGAGGCCGAGGTGCAGGATGCGCTGGGCGGTATTCTCTGCCGCTGCACCGGCTACCGGAAGATCATCGCGGCGGTGATGGATGCGTCCCTGCAGGGCGCAAGCCTCGATTTCCGCTTGCCTCGATCAGGCCATGCGATCGGCTCCTCGCCCGTCCGGCTCGATGGCGTGCCGAAGGTCACCGGGGCTGAGAAATTCGGCGGCGATTCCTTCCCCGCCGATGCGCTGGCCGTGCTGGTGGTCCGCTCGCCGCATTATCACGCCGGCTTCGCCTTCGGCGATCTGGACGGCTGGGCGAAAGAGCACCCTGGCATCGCCGGTGTCTTCACAGCCGCCGACATTCCCGGGGAAAACTGTTTCGGCGTCATAGGCCCGTTCGCCGACCAGCCGGCGCTGGCGGAAGGGTTTGCCCGCCTTCGCGGTGAGGCTGTGGCGCTGATCGCCGGCGAGCGCGAGGCGATGCTCGATCTCGATTTGTCGGATTTTCCTGTCCGCTGGAGCGAACTGCCGCATTTTCTGCAACCTGCCGAGGCGCAGGCTGAGGGTGCTGCGCTGATCCATGAAAGTCGGCCGGCGAACCTGCTCACCTCCGGCCTGGTCGAGCGAGGCGACCCCGAGACGGCGCTTGCCGGCGCTGCGTTCACCGTGTCCGGCGCCATTGACACCTCCTATGTCGAGCACGCCTATATCGAACCGGAAGCCGGCTATGCCTATCTGGACGGCGACACGCTGGTCGTCGTCGCCTGCACCCAGGCGCCCTATATGGACCGCGACGAGACGGCGAAGGTGCTCGGCCTAGCCGTCGACAAGGTGCGCATCGTGCCGACCGCGACCGGCGGCGGTTTCGGGTCCAAGCTCGACGTTTCGCTGCAGCCGCTGATCGGCCTGGTGGCGATGAAGACGGGGCGGCCGGCGGCACTTGCCTACACCCGCACCGAATCGATGATTTCGACCACCAAGCGCCATCCGGCCGAGATGAGAGCGACCATCGGCGCCGATGCCGATGGCCTTGTCACCGGCATGATCTTCGAAGGTGACTTCAACACCGGCGCCTATGCAAGCTGGGGCCCTACCGTGGCCAACCGCGTGCCGGTGCACGCCTCCGGACCCTACGCGACGCCGAATTACCGCGCCGAAGGCCGCGCCATCCACACGCATGGGCCGATCTCCGGCGCCTTCCGCGGCTTCGGCGTGCCGCAAGCGACGATCATGCAGGAGACGCTGTATGACGAGCTAGCCGGCAAGCTCGGCATGGACCGGCTCGATTTTCGCTTGAAGAACTGCCTTCGTAACGGATCCGAAACGGTTACCGGGCAGCTTCTGGAGTCCGGCGTCGGCATTGCCGAATGCCTCGAATCGCTGCAGCCGCACTGGGTGCGCGCAACGGCCGATGCGGATGCGTTCAACCGTGCCAGCAGGGATAGAAAGCGCGGCGTTGGCGTCGCGTCCTGCTGGTATGGCTGCGGCAACACCTCGCTGCCCAACCCGTCGACCATCCGGGTCGGCATCGCGGCTGACGGCACGGTCATCCTGCACCAGGGCGCTGTCGATATCGGCCAGGGTTCGAACACGGTCATCGCCCAGATATGCGCCGACGCGCTCGGCCTGCCGCTTGAGAAATTCCAGTTGAAGAGCGCCGATACAGCCATCACCCCCGACGCCGGCAAGACCTCGGCCTCGCGCCAGACCTTCGTCACCGGCAAGGCGGCCGAAAAGGCTGGCCGCGCCTTGCGCGAAAAGATCCTGCGCTTCGCCAATGTTTCGGAAAAAGCCGCTCTGCAACTGGACGGTTCGGCGATCGTCATCCGCGAGGGAGAAGCCACCCGCCGCATCGATCTCACCACATTGGACGTGGATGCCGAAGGCTTCGTCTTTCGCGCCGAGGAGACCTACGACCCGCCGACGCTGCCCCTCGACGCCAAGGGCCAGGGCAAACCCTACGCCGTCTACGGCTATGGCGCGCAGATCGCCGAATTGGAGGTCGACCTCAAGCTCGGCACGGTGAAGCTGCTGAAAATCACCGCCGCGCATGATGTCGGCAAGGCGATCAACCCGCTGCTGGCCGAGGGCCAGATCGAAGGCGGCATTGCGCAAGGCATCGGCATGGCGCTGATGGAAGAGTATATCCCCGGCCGCACCGAGAATTTGCACGATTATCTCATCCCGACCATTGGCGACGTGCCACCGATCGAGACCATCCTGATAGAAGTTCCGGATCCGGAAGGACCCTTTGGCGCCAAGGGTTTGGGCGAGCACGTGCTGATCCCGACGGCGCCGGCGATCCTCAACGCCATCCGCCACGCCACCGGTGTGCTGGTCACCAAAGTTCCGGCGACGCCGACGCGTATCCGCGCTGGCATCCGCGAGAAAGATGGTATCCGCGAAAAGGAGGCACGCCGATGAGCGAGCTTGCCGAGCGCTTCGAAACCCATGATCCCGGCGAGAAGCTGGTGGCGGAGAAGATCCGCTGCGATGCCTGTCCGGTGATGTGCTATATCGCGGATGGGCGCACCGGCGCCTGCGACCGCTACGGAAATGTCGGCGGCAGGATCGTGCGGATGGATCCGCTGACCATCCTCGATCATGCGGCCGAGACCGGCGCGGCGATCGTGCCGTTCGTCGCCGTGGGCGAGGCCTGGGACGGCGAACTGGTCAACACCGGCCGCCGCTTCGTCACCGCAATAGGCGCCGGCACCACCTATCCCGACTACAAGCCGGCCCCTTTCATCGTCAGCCAGGAGGTCGAAGGCGTCGATCTCGTCACCGTCGTCACCGAGGGCATCTTCTCCTATTGCGGCGTCAAGGTGAAGATCGATACCGACCGTCACCTCGGTCCCGAGACGGCAATAGTCCGCGCAGCCGGCGAAGCGATCGGCCATGTCACGACGGGCGAGTATGGCTCGCAGATGCTGTCGCTGGGCGGTGTGCACCATCTGACCGGCGGCTCCAAGGCCGAGGGACGCGCCACCTGTGACGCGCTGCTCAATCTGTGCAACCGCAAGCCGGTGGAACTGGCCATCGACGGCGGCGCCACCATCATAGTCGAAGCCGGCAAAGCACCTGTCATCGACGGCAAGCAGGAACACCGAATGCGCGTCGGCTGCGGCTCGGCCACCATCGGCATGTTCGCCACGCAATGGCGCGGCCTTGTCGACGAGGTGGTGGTGGTCGACGACCACATCACCGGCGTCGTTTCCGAGCACCAGGCCGGCAAGGTGCTGGGCTGGCAGGATACAGGTATAAAAATAATCGGCCGCCGTTCGACGCCGGGCCGCTATTTCAAGGTCTCCGAACCCGGGCTTGGCTGGGGCGGCACCAGTATTTCAGACCCGCTGTCGATTCTCGGCGAATGGAACGCCAAGAAAGGCGCGCGGCCGGGGCTGTCGCTGCTGATGGTGTCGACCACCGGGGAACAGTTCGCCTATTACGAACTCGACGACGAGCTGAAACCGGTGCAAAAACCTTTCCCCGAACGGCTGCAGAAGTCGGTCGGGCTGATCGAGGACAATTGCGAGCCGGCTTTGTGCACAGTGCTGTTCATCGGCGGCGCCGGCGGCTCGCTGCGGGCCGGCGTCACCGAAAACCCGGTCAATCTCACCCGCTCGGTTCAGGGCCTGACCACCTATGTCACGGTCGGCGGCGCGCCGGTCTATGTCTGGCCAGGCGGCGGCATCACGCTGATGGTCGATGTCACCAGAGTGCCTGAGGGTGCCTTCGGCTATGTGCCGACGCCGGCGCTGGTGGCGCCTATCGAATTCACGCTGCGCCGCGACGACTATGTCAGGCTTGGCGGGTACGAGGCCGAGATCCGCAGCGTCGAGGATATTGTCGCAAAAGGCGGTGAGTACCTGAATCCGCGCCGCGGCACAGGCGCCGAAGCCACCAATCCATGGCCGCCACTCGCGCAGCTGCGCCGTGCCGGCTCGAACGAGGCCGGGTGATGCAAGGCCCGCAAGCCAACTGGCTGCAGGACGGCAAGCGGCTGCATCTCAACCACGGGCCGATCGACCTGATCGTCGAGGTTTTTGGTGCGACGGATGAATGCCGCCAAGCCTATGAACAGGCCATAGCGCGGTTCCAGACGATCCTGATGGAGCTGGTCGAGGAGCTCCCCGAATTGCGACTGCCGGCGTTTTTCCTGGCGCCGCGCACCTTCGCCGGCCCGACGGCGCGCCGCATGGAAGCAGCCGTCATGCCCCTGGCGGAATGCTTCATAACACCGATGGCCGCCGTCGCGGGATCGGTAGCCGACGAAATGCTCGCCGCATTGCTTGCCGGCCGCAAGCTCGATCGCGCCTATGTCAACAATGGCGGCGACTGCGCAATCCATATCGGCAGGGGACAGTCGATGGGATTGGCGGTCGCCGGCACCGGCAACGGCATGGCGGACCGGATCACGATCCGCGCGGAAGATGGCGTTCGTGGCGTTGCCACCAGCGGCTGGCGCGGCCGCTCCTTCTCGCTTGGCATTGCCGACGCCGTCACCGTGCTCGCGCGGACCGGCGCCGAGGCAGATGCGGCGGCGACCCTCATTGCCAACGCGGTGGACCTGCCCGGCAATCCCGCCATCAAGCGCATTCCCGCACATGAATTGTCGCCCGACAGCGATCTCGGCGCGCGCCTGGTGACACATGGTGTCGGCACGCTTGCCCTTGGCGAAGTGGCGCGGGCGCTGGACAATGGCCTTGCCGTCGCCGAAGATTTTCGCCGGCGCGGCCTGATTGCCGGATCGGCGCTGTTTCTTGGCGGTGAGGCCCGCATCAGTGGCTCGGTTGCGCTTGCCGCGCCCAACAAAAGTTCGAGGGAGGAAGTTGCCCATGCCTGAGTTTTCGATCCGCAAAATCGCGGTGCTGACCGAAGAGATTTTTCACGAGGGCGGGCCGGTGGCCCAGGTGCCGCGCCGCCGCGCCGCCGCGATGGCCCTGGTGAAAAACCCGTTCGCCGGGCGCTATGTCGAAGACTTGCAGAGCGCCATGGACGATCTGAAGCCGCTCGGCCTGTTGCTCGCCGACCGGCTGATCGCGGCGCTCGGCGGCGACGTCAAGCAGATCGACGGCTACGGCAAGGGCGCCATTGTCGGCACGGCGGGCGAGTTGGAGCACGGTGCGCTGTGGCATGTGCCCGGCGGCTACGCCATGCGCGAACGGCTCGGCGACGCCAAGGCGATCGTGCCGTCGGCCAAGAAGGTCGGCGCGTTCGGTTCAAAGCTCGATGTACCGCTCGGCCACATCAACGCCGCCTATGTGCGCAGCCATTTCGACGCCATGGAAGTCGGCATCAGCGATGGTCCGCGCCCCGAGGAGATCCTGTTCTGCCTCGCCATGACCTGTGGCCCGCGCATCCACGATCGCATGGGTGGTCTCGCGGCCGATGACATCAAAGCCTGGGATGGCTTGCGGTGAGCGGCGAGGACAATCTGCTCAAGCTGGTCGAGGTCGAGGCGCCGGACGACCAGGATTACCTCCTGCAGGAGCAGGTCGGCTTCATCCTGCGCAAGGCGCATCAGCGCCATGTGGCGATCTTTGCCGCGCATATCGGCGATCTGACGCCGCCGCAGTTCGCGGCGTTGGCCAAGCTGCGTGACGTCGGCGAGACCTCGCAGAACCAGCTCGGCACGCTGATCGCGATGGATGCAGCGACGGTCAAGGGCGTCATCGACCGGCTGAAGGCGCGCGGCCTGGTCGAGCTTTCCAGGCACGAGGTCGACAAGAGACGGCTGCTGGTCAATCTGACCGCGGCAGGCCGTGATGCCATCGAGCGCCTGATCCCGCTGGCGCGCGAGATCACCCAGGAGACGCTGGCACCGCTCTCCGCCAAGGAGATCGCCACCTTCATGAAGCTGCTGGTGAAGCTGGCTTAGAGCGGCGCTGCCGCGAGAATGGGCCGACTAGCAAGGCCTTATGTAATATAGCTGTCGGAGAAGAGTTCGCCTCAGGCGAATGCGGTTAGCTCGTTGCTTGTCGATTGACACCAAAGATGATTGGATCGATCAAAACGGGGGCGTTTGTGGGGCAGCTTGTTCAAGGCGACGACGGATCGCCCGTAGAGGAGGTCGGCGCCTGGGCCAAAACTAAGCACGAGTATCTATGTCGTTATGTCGACATCAGCCGTGGCGTCCGATCAAAATGGCTCGATCACGGAAAGGCTGGAGCAACTCTGATTGATCCGTTCTGTGGACCGGGCAGATGCAGGATTCGCGGCACCAATGAGTTCATTGATGGCGGTGTGGTTGCTGCCTGGAAGAAGAGTGCGGACAGCAGAACGCATTCTCTGCGGTATATATCGGAGATATCGAACCCGGGCGGGTTGAGGCTTGCAAGAAACGGCTACAAGCGCTGAACGCTCCGGTCGTGGCTTTCACGGGTAATGCTGTTGCCACCATCAAGACGGTCGTCGGCGTTGTGAACCCTCATAGCTTGAATTTCGCATACCTGGATCCTTACAACCTGGAGACGCTCAACTTCGAGATGATCAGGACGCTGTCAGACCTTCGGTACGTCGACATGCTTGTACATGTCAGCCAAATGGACCTGCAGCGGAACCTCGACAAATACTCGTCGGGCGACTCGACGGTGTTCGATGCCTTCATTCCTGGCTGGCGTGACGCCATCAAAGCGGGAAACGCCAAGGCAACACGCCAGGCAATTTTGCGTTATTGGTCGGAACTTGTTGGACGACTCGGCGTATGGCCCTCCCCCGAACCCAAGCTAGTAACCGGACCCGGCAACCAGCCGCTATATTGGCTTCTGCTAGCCGCCAAGCATGAACTCGCTCTGGCGTTTTGGAAGGTCGCTGCCAACAACCAAAGACAGGGCAACCTTTTCTAGGCGGTAGCTGACGGCATCTCATCGTAGATACGACCATTGAGCATACGACCGGCGGCTTTCTTATTATTGCCTCCCCACTGCTTGAAGAAGAATGCCGTGCCCGCGCGTCGGCACATCGTTTCGATCTCGTCGACCCAGTGAGGATTCATATCCCGTGCCCCTGGCCCGCTTTCACCGCCAACGATTGCCCATTGAATACCGGTGAGATTGGCACCGGCCACAGATCCAATCAACGGCTCTAGAGAAACGAACCGGATTGCTGCTGGCACTCGGCGAAGGTCATCGAGTCTGCCCAGCACTCGATGGTCTTCAACGCTGGTCCCGAGCCAGACATTCGGCAGAACGGGAAAGTCGCCACGCGTCAGAACCTTGGCCATGACTTCCGGGCGCTTCGTTAGAATCTGATAAGTATGCCGTGGCGTCTCTTCCATCACAGCCCATACCTGCCGAATGAAATCGGCTGGCACATCGACATGAAAGAGATCGGACATCGAGTTCACGAAGACGCGGCGTGGTTTTGACCAAGTTGCGGGGATCGACAGCGATTTCGGATCGGTGATGATTTTGCCGGTCCACTTCGCCCGGCCACCCGTCTTCCGTGTTAAGCCCTGGTACTTGTTCATGCCCATGGCATCTAGTCGTGCCGCCATGCGCATCGCGTAGCAGTTCGTACAACCGGCGGTCAGGATCGTGCAGCCGGCCACCGGGTTCCACGTCGCGTCGGTCCATTCGATCGAAGTCTCAGCCATAGGAAGATTCTCCTTCACGTTGATGGTTAATTCAAGGTGATGAAGCTTCCGTTATCGAGTTCGACGGGTGAAGAGGTTCCGGCCATAGCCCACCAAAGAGCGGGAGAGCTATGGCCGAATTCTAAACACCGGAGCTACCTTCTCCGGCAATAGCATTCAGAGGCCGTTGTCCTTCAGCACCTGGGCGGCGTTTTCCTTGGTGATCTTCTCGGTCGGCAGAGTGATGGTCTTTTCGACCTTCTCGCCGTTGAGGAACTTGATCGCCTGGCGCAGGCCTTCGGCACCGGGAGTGACATAGGTGAAGGTCGCCGTCAGCTCGCCCTTGTTGACCATCTGCACGCCTTCGTTGGGCAGGCCGTCAATGCCGATGAACTTGATGTCCTTTTCGCGGCCGACATCCTTGGCGGCGAGATAGGCACCATAGGCCATCGGGTCGTTGTGGCCGTAAACGAGATCGATCTTCTCGTTGCTCTTCAGCGCGTTGGCCATCAGATTGTAGGCCTGGTCCTGCTTCCAGTCGCCCGATTGCTGGTCGAGCAGATATTTGATGCCCGGCTCCTTGTCGGTGAATTCGTGGAAGCCGTCATGGCGGTCATGCGCCGGCTGGGTGCCCATGCCGCCCCAGATCTCGACGACATTGCCTGCAGCCTTGCCCTTGCCGCCAAGCAGTTCGACGGCATATTCGCCGGCCGCGCGACCGATCAGCGCGTTGTCCCCGCCGACGAACTGCGTGTAGTCCTTGGTGTCGACATTGCGGTCGAGCACGAAGACCGGGATCTTGGCGTCGATCGCCTGCTGCACGACGCCGGTCAGGCCGGCCGATTCCTTCGGTGACACCAATAGCGCATCGACCTCCTGGCGGATCAGGTTCTCGACATCGGCGACCTGCTTTTCGGTCTTGTCCTCGCCGTCGGTGATGATCAGTTCGACCTCGGGATGCTTGGCGGCTTCGGCCAGAATGTCCTTGTTGAACTGCGCGCGCCAGGGCTCGATGGTCGTCACCTGCGAGAAGCCGATCTTCCACTTCTTGTCCTGGGCGAAGGCATTGCCGGTGGTCAGAAGCGCGGTGGTGGTCAGCAGTGCCGCGGTCACGGCAGCAAGCTTCAGCATGTCACGTCGTTTCATTTTTTGTTTCCTCCGAGATTGAGAGACGGTGTCTCTTGCGACGGCCGCTTTGCCGCGGCCGTTTCCTTGTGCGCCGATTGCCCGCCGGGCAGGCGCAGATAGGCCAGGAGATCACCGGCATTGCGCTCCTGCACAAGCACAGTGCCGATGATGATCATCCCCTTCAGCACCAGCTGAAGGTTCGAATTGATGTTGTGGAGCTGCAGGATGTTGGAGAGCAGACCGAAGATCAGCACGCCGCAGAACGTGCCGGTGAGGCTGCCGCGCCCGCCCATCAGGCTGGTGCCACCAATGACGACTGCGGCGATGGCGTCGAGCTCCAGCCCGGCGCCGGCATCCGGCTTGCCTTGCCGGTATTGTGCGACATAGAGCACGGCGGCGATGCCGGCGAGCAGCCCGGAGACAGCATAGGTGGCGATCTTGACGCGGCCGGCGGCGATGCCGGAGAGGCGCGCCGCCTCCTCGTTGCCGCCGATGGCGTAGACGTAACGGCCGAACGGCGTGAAGCGCAGCACCGCGCCATAGATCAGGATGGCGCCGAGGAAGAACAGGCCCGGCATCGGGATGATGCCGAACACCAGCGAGCGCAGTATCTCGAAATCGGCGGTCGCGTTGGAGCCGGTATAGACCGGCAGCACCGCATTGTTCTGGCCGGCGGTCAGCCGTGCGATGCCGAGCGCCGTCACCATCATCGCCAGGGTGACGATGAAGGGCTGCAGGCGCCCGGCAACGATGATGAAGCCGTTGAGCGCGCCGAACAGCAAACCAACGCACGGCGCCACCAGCAGCACGCCGAGCACACCGAATTTCGGCTCGATCTGCGGCAGCAGAAACCACAGCGACAGGCAGCACAGGACCACGCCGACGACGGCGGGCGTGACCAGGCCGCGAATCCCGTCCAGCTTGATCTCACGGAGGAGGTCGGCGCCGGCACGGGATTTTGCCAGGTTCTGGAAAATGAAACGGGTGACGACGAAACCGAGGCAAAGCGCCACCAGGGCGACGGTTGGCACGCCCAGCACGACGCCCGGCGTCACGCCTGGAACCGTCAGCAGCATGGCGCAGACCACCGAGCAGATGGCCATCAGCGAGCCGACGGAGAGATCGATGCCGCCGGTGATGATGACAGCCGTCATGCCAGTGGCGATCAGGCCGGTGGTCGACACCTGGCGCAGCACATCGAGCAGATTGCCGTAGGAGAGGAAGATGTTGTTGCCCTTCGAGCTCATCGGCGAGCCCAGGACACCGATCAGGAAGATGGCGATCAGGCCCCAATAGAGCTTGGTCCGGGACAGGAGTTTCAAAACGGTCATTCGGCTGGTCTCGATATGGTCCGGCGCGGGGCGGCGAGGCGCATGATGGCCTCCTCACTGGCCGCGTCGCGGGAAAGAATGCCTGTCTGGCGGCCATCGGCCATCACCAGGATGCGGTCGGAGAGGTGCAGCAGCTCCGGCAGTTCGGAGCTGATGACGGCGATGGCGAGGCCGTCGCGCGCCAGCTTGAAGATCAGGTCGTAGATCTCGCGTTTGGCGCCGACATCGATGCCGCGCGTCGGCTCGTCGAGCAACAGCACCCTCGGCTTCGTCGCCAGCCATTTGCCGATGACAACTTTCTGCTGGTTGCCGCCCGACAGCGTCCCGGCGGGCTGGTCGATGTCCCGGCAGCGGATGCCGAGGGCCTTGACCGCCTGCCGCGCCAGCCCCTGCTCGCCGGCCAGCGAACGGATGCCGAAGCGGGCCAGCGAGCCGACCAGCGGCAGCGCGACATTGTCCGCGATCGAAGCCTGAAGATGCAGGCCTTGCGTCTTGCGGTCCTCGGTCACCAGCGCAATGCCCAGCCGCCTTGCATCGCGGGGCGAGCGGATATCCACGGGATGGCCGTCGATACGGATTTCGCCGCCGGTGCGGCCATCGCTCGAGCCGAAGATCGCTTCCAGGATCTCGGTGCGACCCGAACCCAGCAGCCCGCCAATGCCGAGGATTTCTCCGGCGGCAAGATCGAAGCCGACGCCGTCGATCACCGTGCGCCAACCATGCGCATCGGGCTTCGACAGCGACAGGTTTTCGACCGAAAGCACGGTCATGCCGCTGGTGTTGCGCTCTTCCTCGGAGGAAGCGAGCAGGTTGCGGCCGACCATCGCCGAAATGATCGTATCTTCGTCGAGCCTGGCCATCGGCTCGGTCAGCACATGGCGGCCGTCGCGAAACACGGTGACGCGGCCGGCCAGATGCATGACCTCGTCGATGCGGTGCGAGATGTAGACGATGGCGACGCCGCTGTCGGCAAGCTGGCGGATGATGCGGAACAGCCGCTGGCATTCGGCCGGCGAAAGCGCCGAGGTCGGCTCGTCCATGATCAGGATGCGTGCCGACATCGACAGAGCCTTGGCGATCTCGACCAGTTGCTGCTCGCCGACACGCAGGGCGCCGACGCGGGCTTGCGGATCGAGTTCGATGCCGAGCCGCTGCAACAAAGCACCTGCCGCGCGGCTGCTCGCCTTGCGGTCGACGATCAGCCCGGCGATCAGCTTCTCGCGGCCGAGGAAGATGTTGTCGGCGACGCTGAGCTCGGGCACCAGGTTGAGTTCCTGATGAATGATGGCGATGCCGGCATCCTCGGCGTCGCGCACGCCGGCGAAGCTGACGGGGCGGCCATCGACGCTCACCGTGCCGTCATAACCGGTATAGACGCCGGAGAGGATTTTCATCAGCGTCGACTTGCCGGCGCCGTTCTCGCCCATCAAGGCATGAACCTCGCCGCGACGCAGCTCAAGGCCGACATCGACAAGCGCGGCGATGCCGCCGAAGCTCTTGGAAATGCGCTCGGCACTCAGAACGATGTGCGACCGATCGGCCGCACCGTGCTCCGGGGACAGGCAATTGCTCTCTTGCATGACAATGGCGGCCTCCCTTCCGTCGTCGTCAACTTCCCGCAAACGCTAATCTAAACGTTTCGATCATGTCAAGCCGATATAAGGTGCCGGACGTTTGGTGCAATTCGATTCTTGCTAAAAAGGACAGGATTCCGTACGTATTGGCCAGCAAGGGTGGCGAAACGTTTCGAAAATGACAGCGTCAGGGCAAAAAAGACACCGCAAATCCACCGCGCCCACCATGCTTCATGTGGCTGAAGCGGCGCGTGTTTCTGTCGCCACCGTTTCGGCGCTGATCAATGGCACGGCGACGGTCAGCCCGGAGCTTAGCCAGCGCATCGAGCAGGCAATCCGCGATATCGGCTACAAGCGCAACGCGATCGCCCGCAGCCTGAAGATGGGCACGACCCGCACCATCGGACTGACCGTGCCGCACATCACCAACCCGTTCTTCACCGATGTCGTCTCGGTCATCCAGCAGGCCTTCGACCGGGCCGGCTATGCCGTCATGCTGTGCTGCACGGACGAGGATTTGAACACCCAGGACGACCAGATCAGGCTGCTGCTCGACCGCATGGTCGACGGGCTGATCGTGGCGCGCGTCGGCGACGGCGCGATCCTCAAGCGGATCGTCGACGACGCCAACGTGCCGGTCGTGCTGCTCGATCGTATCTGCAAAGGCATCGACACCGATGCCGTGGTGCTGGACAACCAGCGCGCGGTGTTCGACGCCATCACCTATCTGATCAATCTCGGCCACCGGCGCATCGGTTACATCACCGGCACCTCGGACATCTCGCCGATGCATGACCGCATGGCGGGATATCGCGAGGCGCTTCACGCCGCCGGCCTGCCGATCGCCGAGGAGCTGATCCGCTTCGGCAATTTCCACGAGATCGACGGCTATAACGAAACCATGCAGATGCTTTCCTCGCATGATCGTCCAAGCGCGATCTTCTCAGCGAACAATCCGATGGTGATCGGCACCATGAAGGCGATCCGCGACATCGGCCTGTCCTGCCCGGAAGATATTTCGGTCGCCTGCTTCGACGACTTTCCATGGTCCGACGTGTTCCAGCCGCAGTTGACCACGGTGGCCCAGCCCGTGCAGGCGATCGGCGAACAGGCGGCCAATCTGCTTCTCGATCGTCTCGCCGGCAACAGGGACGCGCCGCCGCGCAAGCTTTTGCTCAAGGGCCGGCTGATGATCCGCAATTCATGCCGTCCGCTCGGCGCGATTGCGCAGAGCGTGAACGCGTAGCCTTCCCCCGGCGTAAGTCGTAGCAGGGCCTGTCAGGCCGCCTGCGACAGGGATTTGTGCGCGTCGGCCAGGATCTCGAACGACCGCACCCGCGCCGCATGATCAAACATCTGCGCGGTGACCATCAGCTCGTCGGCACCGGTGCGGCGCACGAAGGCATCGAGGCCTTGCCGCACCGTTTCCGGGGAGCCGACGACGGCGCAGGACAACGCCTGGCCGAGCATTGTCTTTGCCATCGGATCGAGATCGCGGTCATAGTTCTCGACAGGCGGCGGCAGCCGGCCGGCCCGACCGGTGCGCAGATTGACGAAAGCCTGTTGCAGCGAGGTGAACAACAAACGGGCCTCCGCATCGGTGGGCGCGGCGAAGACATTGAGGCCAAGCATGACATGCGGCTTGTCGAGCTGCTCGGACGGCTGGAAGCGCGAGCGGTAGACATCCAGCGCGTGATCCAGCTCCGCCGGCGCGAAATGCGAAGCGAAGGCGTAGGGCAGGCCGAGCATGGCGGCGAGCTGCGCGCCGTAGAGGCTGGAGCCGAGGATCCAGACCGGCACGTTCTGGCCTTCGCCGGGCACGGCGCGAATTCGCTGGCCTTCCTCGGCCGGCTGGAAATAGCCCATCAGCTCGACGACATCCTGAGGGAAATTGTCGACCCCGGCCTCGAGATTGCGGCGCAAGGCACGGGCGGTGCCCATGTCGGTGCCGGGCGCCCGGCCGATGCCGAGATCGATGCGGCCCGGATGCAAGGCGGCCAGCGTGCCGAACTGCTCGGCAATCACCAGCGGCGAATGGTTGGGCAGCATGATGCCGCCGGCGCCGACACGAATGGTCTTGGTTCCGCCGGCGACATGGGCAATGACGACGGCGGTTGCAGCGCTGGCGATACCCGGCATGTTGTGATGCTCTGCCAGCCAGAAACGCTTGTAGCCCAGGCGCTCGGCATGGCGGGCAAGATCGAGCGAGTTGGCCAGCGACTGCGAGGCATCGCTGCCTTCGACGATCGGCGACAGGTCGAGAACGGAAAGAGCGGTCATGGATGGGATCCTGTGTCAGGACCGCATGTAGGAAGCATCCGGCGGCGCCGCAAATTCAAAAATATTGATCAGCCTTTGATAGCTTCGGGGTCGGCGATGTCGTCCACCTCGACGACAACCGCGTGCTGCGCGGCGAGAAAATTGCCGACATGGCTGAGCCCGTCGAAATGATCGCAGAATACCTTGATGACGACCAGCAGCGGCACCGCCATCAGGGCGCCAACGAAGCCCCACAGCCATGACCAGAAGGCGATGGCGATCAAGATTGCCACGGCGTTGATCTCCAGGCGCCGGCCGACCACCATCGGCGTCACGAACTGGCCTTCGACGATGTCGCACAAGATCACGAAGGCCGGCGCCAGAAGCGCGTAGAAGATGGTATCGAAGCTGATCAACGCCATGACCGTGACAAGCACGATGGTGATCAGCGCTCCGACATAGGGCAAGAAGTTGAGCAGCGCCGCGGCGGCTCCCCAGACCAGCGGATTGGGCATGCCGAGCGCCCACAGACCGAGAGCGATGACTGTGCCAAGGCCGGCATTGATGATGGTGACGGTGAGCAGATAGTGCGAGATTTCGCGCTCGACGTCATAGACGACGCGCAGCGCCCGTTTCTTTTCGCTGAGGCTGGCGAAGGACTGGATGATCTTTTCATAGAACATCGTCCCGGAGGCGAGCAGGAACAGCGACATCACGAAGATGATGGTCAGGCCTGTTCCGGCCGACAGGATGTTGCTGGCGGCCGCCGACAGGATGCCGGACTGCGCCATCGCCACCCTCTGGATGCCCGGCTCCTGCGACGTCTGGGTCAGTTGTTCGATCTGATGCGAAATCTGCATGATCTTCTCGAGCGGGCGGCGCAATTGCGCCAGCCGCTCGGCAAGTTGCTGGCCTATCGAAGAGGTGTTGTTGATGAGGTCGATGATCGGTCCGCTGAGGAGGTAGCCTACGCTGGCAAAGATGCAGATCGACAACAGCACCAGAAGGGTCGCCGAAATCACTTCGGAGATGCCGTGCCTGCGCAGGAGCCTAACGATCGGCGTCAGCGTCAGCGCCAGCAGGAAAGCCAGAATGACCGGCATGAAGAAAGCGCGAGCGAAGTAGAGCGCATAGATGGCCATGAACAGGAAAATGCCGACGAGCAGCGAGCGCATCAGATGCGTGTCGGCGCGGGCCGCAACGCGCGAATCCGATTCGTCGGCGATGGCGTGGCCCAAGGCAGCGGGTTCGGTTTTCATGCTCACCCTCGAGCCGGCGCCCTCGGCGGTCGGCTATTGCCTGCATGAACGCAGAGTTATGGGCGCAGGTTCCATGAGCCGGCTTCCGGAATGAGGCCCGTTTGCACGGGTCCGGAAATCAGAGGGCGCCGCAGCATCCAGGCCTGCACTCACGGCGTTGGAAGAAAGATTTGGCTTTCTTCCGAATGTCGTGGCGACGAGGGCGAAAAATCCGGTCCTTCACAAGGGTAGCAGCCAGCAGCCGACATTTCCGTCAGGCTGCCGGCGCGGTGACGGCTGTGGCAGCCCTGGCTGTTTCCTTGCGCACGATCGGCGCCACCCTGGTGCCGTAGAGTTCGATCGCCTTCATGATCTTGGCATGCGGCATGGTGCCGATCGCCATTTGCAGCAGGAATCGGTCATTGCCGAAGACCTTGTGCTGGGCGACGATCTTCTCGGCCACTTGCTCGGGACCGCCGACGAACAACGCGCCGTTCGGGCCGCGCGACTGGTCGAAATGCGCCCGCGACGTCGGACCCCAGCCGCGCTCGCGGCCGATGCGGTTCATCACCTCCGCCTGCGGGCCGTAAAAATCGTCGGCCGCCTGCTCGGTCGTCTCGGCGATGAAGCCGTGCACGTTGATGCTGGTGGCAAGGCCCCTCGGGTCGCTGCCGGCGCGCTTGGCGGCTTCGCGATAGAGATCGAACAGCGGCGCGAAGCGCGCCGGCTCGCCGCCGATGATGGCGAGCGCCAGCGGCAGGCCGAGCGCACCCGCGCGGGCGGCAGACTGCGGCGTGCCGCCAATGGCGATCCAGACCGGTAGCCTGTCCTGGAAGGGCCGGGGATAAACGCCGCGATCGTTGATCGGCGCGCGCAGATTGCCGGACCAGGTAACCTTCACGCTGTCGCGGATGGCAAGCAGCAGATCGAGCTTTTCGGCGAACAGTTCGTCATAGTCCTCGAGGTTGTAACCGAACAGCGGGAAGGATTCGATGAACGAGCCGCGCCCGGCCATGATCTCGGCGCGGCCGCCCGACAGAAGGTCGAGCGTGGCGAACTGCTGAAAAACGCGCACCGGGTCATCGGAAGACAGAACGGTGACGGCACTGGTCAGCTTGATGCGCTTCGAGCGCTCGGCGGCCGCGGCCAGGGCCACGACCGGTGCGGAGGCGGCATAGTCGGGCCGGTGATGCTCGCCGAGGCCGAAGACGTCGAGGCCGACCTGATCGGCCAACTCGACCTCCTCGATCAGGTTGCGCAGCCGCTCATGCGGGCCGATGGCGCCGGGGCCCGGCTGCGGGCTGACGTCGGCGAAGGTGTAGAGACCGAGTTCCATCTAATGTCATCCTGGTGTTGGAATTTGCCGCTAGACGTAGCCATCCGCCAACCTCGCCGCCAGAGGCGCGACGGTGAACAGTGCATGTCGTTTTCGGTTCAATCTCTTCGTCGCAATTCCCAAGGGAAAGCGCTGCGCGCTTTTCCCGGGAAAACCGTTTCACACTTTCCCTGAAATTGCTCCAAAGGCGTCTCCCGAGTGCAACAGCCGACAATTTCATGGCTGCCATGCCGTTTTGGCGCTTGAACTCTCGGTTTTCGCGCGTATGTAAGCGTCGCGAATTGACTTCAGGGAAGTGGACTTGGCTATCTACAGGGAAAAAGACGTTTTCGAGCGGCGCAATGCCGCAAACGAGGCAAAGAAGGCGCTCCTCGAGCGCTTCAAGGCAAAGCCGGCGGCGGATGATCCTGCTGTGCTGGCACGGCAGGCTGAACGCAAGGCGATCCTTGCGGCCCGCGAAATCCGCGAGGCTGAAAAGGCTCGGCTGAAGCAGGAGAAGCTGGCACGCGAAGCGGTCGAGAAGGCCGAGCGCGAGGCAGCAGCCGAAGCGGCACGTATCGCCGCCGAGGAAGCTGCACAGGCTGAGGCCAAGATTCGGGAATCCGAAGAGAACGAGCGCATCGCCCGTTTTCTGGCCGACGAAGCCGAACGCAAGGCCAAGCGTGACGCGCGTTATGCGGCACGCAAGCAGCGCACCGGCAGGACGCCGCCGGGCTTCTCCGCCCGCTAGCCTCAGGATTACCGAAGCAGCCAGCTTCGACAATCAGGGTCGCCTCACAGCGGCCCTGAAGGTGTTAGTCCGTCGCCCAAATATTGGTCCCGGTTCTGAGAGGACGACATGCGCAAACCAAAAGACCGTCAGGCGGCGAACTTCAGCCCCATGATGCCGCAGACGATGAGCGCGATGCAGGCCAGCCTGATCGCGGTGGCTGGTTCGCCGAGCAGCCAGATGCCGAGCAGTGCCGTACCGACGGTGCCGATGCCGGTCCACACCGCATAGGCGGTGCCAACGGGCAGCGCCTTCAGCGCCAGGCCGAGCAGAGTGAGGCTGACGACCATCGAGGCAACGGTCAGCACGGTCGGCACCAGCTTCGAGAAGCCATCTGTGTATTTGAGGCCGATTGCCCAGCCGATCTCGAATAGGCCGGCGAAAAAGAGAAGAATCCACGACATCGACAACGCTCCATCAGAGCATCGGACCGGAAGGTGATTTCGGCGTCCGACGATCAGTCAAACAATGGCGGGTCGTCCCGTCCGGATTTTGGGGAAGCGCGAGGTCGTCCCCGCCATGCCAATATAGGAATTTCGAGCGCTCGATCAACAGCGGCCGGCAACAGTGTCGCCGGCCGTAACCCTTATTGCGAAGTGGATCGCCGGACCTACTTGTCCTTGAGCTTCATCGCCTTGACCGGCGGCGCCTTCAGCGCGGGAGCCGGAGCGGGCTTCTTGGCGTCCTTCTTCGGCTTGCGGGCTTCCTTGCCTGCCTTCATCGCACCTTTAGCCATGATTCGTTCCTCCTGATGTGGGACGCCAAGTGAAACAAGAGAACCGCCCGACCGCAAGGGGTTAGCGACCGTTGCCGGCGTCGCCGGCTCGCTTTCAACCGGTTTCTAATTTGCTCGTAAACCATGACGGTCCGTGCGATGGTCATTTTCGCACTGCAGCATCGACCCGAGCTTCGCCGGGTGATCGTCAGGCAGGCCGTCAGGACGACAATGCGAATCCACATCGGCTGCGAGATGAGCTTCGACTTTCCGCAGGAAACGCCGCTCATCGCGATGCTGAATGTGCATTATTCGCGTGCCTCCGACCTCGAGCGGCCGGATTTCCTGATTTCCAACCCGCCGGTGCCGATCGAAAGCTATCGCGACAGTTTCGGCAATTGGTGCAACCGGTTCGTCGCGCCGCCCGGGCGTTTCACCTTCGGCACCGACGCGGTGATCCGCGATCCCGGCACGTTCGAGATGGGCGATCTGATGGCCTGGCAGCACGAGGTTCGCGACCTGCCGGCGGACACGCTGCTGTTCCTGCTGCCCAGCCGTTTTTGCGAAAGCGACCTTCTGGCTGATGAAGCGTGGCGGCTGTTCGGCAACACGCCGCTGGGCATTCCGCGCGTGCAGGCGGTCTGCGACTTCGTCCACAACCACATCGTCTTCAACTACGGCAATGCTCGGCCGACACGCACCGCCGCGGAAGCGTATCGTGAACAGAGCGGCGTGTGCCGAGACTACGCGCATCTCGCCGTCACCTTCTGCCGGGCGCTCAACATCCCAACGCGCTACTGCACCGGCTACATCAGCGACATCGGTATGCCGAAACCATGGGCGAGCATGGATTTCTGCGCCTGGATGGAAGTCTATCTCGGCGGCCGCTGGCATGTCTTCGACCCGCGCAACAATGCACCGCGCATCGGCCGCATCCTGATCGCCTCCGGCCGCGACGCCGCCGACGTGCCGCTGACCCATATATTCGGCCCGGGAACGCTTGCCGGCTTCAAGGTGTGGACCAGCGAGATCGTCGAGTAGTCGCCGTTTTCCATAGGCCGATCTCTCATGACCGCTGGCTTGGACGACCCGACATTCGCGCGGTGTGATGCCTGTGGAGCTTTAGCGGCCTGGCCGCTAGACTGCGCCTTGAATGGGAACAAATGCCATGGCCGGGCACGGCGGCTCAAAAAAGGTGATCTACGCGGCGCTCGCCGGCAATTTCGCCATCGCGCTGACCAAGTTCGCCGCCGCCCTCTTCACCGGCAGTTCGGCGATGCTGTCGGAGGGCGTGCATTCGCTGGTCGATACCGGCAATGGCGGCCTGCTGCTCTACGGCATGCACCGCGCCGCCCGCCCGGCCGATCGCACGCATCCGCTCGGTCATGGCCGCGAACTCTACTTCTGGAGCTTCATCGTCGCGCTCCTCGTCTTCGCGCTGGGCGCCGGCGTGTCGTTCTACGAAGGCGTGATCCATATGATGGCGCCGGAGCCGGTCGCCAACGCCGAGGTGACCTACGTCGTGCTCGGCCTTTCCTTCCTGTTCGAAGGCAGTTCGTGGTGGGTGGCGCTGAAGGAGTTCCGCCAGCAGAAGGGCAAGCAGGGCTGGCTGCGGGCGGTGCAGTCGAGCAAGGATCCGAGCGTCTACACCGTGCTGTTCGAGGACAGTGCAGCACTTCTCGGCCTGATCGTCGCGTTCGCCGGCATCCTGGCGGCGGAAGTTCTGGAGATGCCGGAACTCGACGGCGCCGCCTCGATCGGCATTGGGCTGATCCTGGGCGCGACGGCGATCTTCCTGGCCCGCGAAAGCAAGGGCCTGCTGATCGGCGAGCCGGCATCGCCCGAGGTGCAGATGAAGGTGCTGGCGATCGCCCAGCAGGATCCGGCGGTGCAGCGGGCGAACGGCGTCCTGACCGTCCATATGGGGCCGACAGAGATCGTCGCCGGCTTGAGCATCGAGTTCGAGGACCATTTGACTGCGCCCGAGATCGAAGCTTGCGTCGAGCGCCTGGAGGCGCAGCTGAAGAAGGAAATGCCGGAGATCACGCGGCTGTTCGTCAAGCCACAGACGACAGGCACCTGGGAGCAGCGGCGCAAGCTGATCGAGACCGCATCCGATCCGGCTCTGGACTAGCGCTGCGCCATTGCCTCACGGCCTTGCCCCGCTAGATTGAAGGGACTTTGGAGGAACGAAGATGAGAATAGACGGCGGCTGTCATTGTGGCGCCATCACTTACGAGGCCGAGGTCGATCCGGAAAAGACCACGATCTGCCACTGCACGGATTGCCAGCAACTGACCGGCACGGCTTTTCGCCTGACGGTTCCGGCGCCGGAAAGCAACTACCGCATCACCAAGGGCACGCCGAAAATCTACATCAAGATCGTGGCGAGCGGCGCCAAGCGCACCCAGGCCTTTTGCGCTGACTGCGGCTCGCATCTTTACGCCACGTCTGTCGGCGATGGCCCCAAGGTCTATGGGATTCGCGTGGGGACCGCGCGGCAGCGCCAGGATTTGATTCCAACACAGCAGAAATGGCACCGCTCGGCGCTGCACTGGCTGCCTGAATTTCAGGGCATGACCACGTTGGAGGAGCAATAGCGCCGGTCCGGCACCGCGCCTCAATCGTCGCCTTCGACGACCCTCAGCCTGAGCTGCCCGGTTTTCGAATCGGCAACGCGCGCGCCAGTATCGACCTTCGCGGCGGGAGCCCGTGACGCTGCGTCCGCGGCGGCATCGCCGTCGGGCTGTGCGCCGAACTCCAGCGCTTCGATCTTCTGGCCGCGCTTGGTGACCTTCGACGTCGAAACCAGGATGTCGTCGATGTCCTTGGCCGACTGGCCGAAATGGACCTGCAGCTTGCGCACCCGCTCATCGACACGCGCGACATCCTCCATCAGCCGAATGACCTCGCCCTGGATCAGGTGCGCCTGTTCGCGCATGCGGGCATCCTTGAGGATCGCCTGGATGACCTGGATCGACAGCATCAGCAGCGACGGCGAGACGATGACGATGCGGGCACGGTGCGCCTTGTGGATGATCGCCTCGAAATTCTCGTGGATCTCGGCGAACACCGATTCCGAGGGCACGAACATGAAGGCGGTGTCCTGCGTCTCGCCCTGGATCAGGTATTTTTCCGAGATATCGCGGACATGGATCTCGATGTCGCGGCGGAAGGCCTGCGAGGCGGCCTTCTGCAGGTCGGCGCCATCGGCGGCGCGGATGGCATTCCAGGCTTCGAGCGGAAACTTGGCGTCGATGGCCAGCGACGGTGCGCCGTTCGGCATCTTCACCAGGCAGTCAGGACGGCTGCCGTTCGACAGCGTCGCCTGGAATTCATAGGCGCCGTGCGGCAGGCCGTCGGCGACGATCGCCTCCATGCGCGACTGGCCGAAGGCGCCGCGCGTCTGCTTGTTGGAGAGGATCGCCTGCAGCTGCACCACCTGGCCGGCGAGCGACTGGATGTTGCCCTGCGCGACATCGATGATGGCCAGCCGCTCCTGCAATTTGGCCAGACTCTCGTGCGTGGATTTGGTCTGCTCGGTCATGGTCTGGCCGAGCCGGCCGGTCATGGCGTCGAGGCGCTGGCCGATCGATTGCGTCAGCTCCGCCTGCCGTGCGCCGAACACTTCGGCGATGGCGCCCATACGACCCTGCATTTCGGCCTGGCTTTGCAGAATGCCGGCCATCCGCACTTCCGCATCGCGGGCATGATCGGCGGCTTCCGCAGCCGCGACGGCGCGAGCCTTCGCCGACCGCCACAGCGCAATGACCAGCGCCACGAACAGGGCCAGAAACAGCAAAGCGCCGAAGGCCAGCGCATGGCCGAGCGTGACGGTTGTGGCGCCAAGCCGGGCGACAGGTTCGGAAAGGATGGTGCTCAAATCATTCATGTGGACAGCATAAACGATTCGCGCTGCCGGCACAGATCAAAACGTGAACGAGCCTCCAGCCTACCGGTTGACGCTTTTCTCTGGAGGTCTTAGGTGGAACGCCATGCCGATCAAGCCGCTCATCATCCTTCCCGACCCCATCCTGCGCCAGGTTTCCAAGCCCGTGGAGCGTGTCGACGCGCCTTTGCGCAGATTAGCCGACGACATGCTGGCGACCATGTATGACGCGCCGGGTATCGGGCTGGCGGCGATCCAGATCGGCGAACCGCTGCGCTTACTGGTGATCGATCTGGCCAAGGAAGACGAGACGCCGGCGCCGCATGTCTTCATCAACCCGGAAATCCTGGAGAGCGCCGACGCGCGCTCGGTCTATGAGGAAGGCTGCCTGTCGATCCCGGATTATTACGCCGAGGTCGAACGCCCGGCCGCCGTGCGGGTCAAATATCTCGACCGCGACGGCAAATTGCAGGAGATGGAGGCCGAAGGCCTGATGGCGACCTGCCTGCAGCATGAGATCGACCACCTCAATGGCGTCCTGTTTATTGACCACATCTCGAAGCTGAAGCGCGACATGGTTGTGAAGAAATTCAAGAAGCTCGCCAGGGACAAGGCGCCGGGCAAGCTGGCGGGATAGGGATCATTCGAGCACGCCACGCAAAACCCAATCCCTGCCAAGCTCGAACGCTTTTGCACCGATCTCTAATGCAAGCGCGCGAGATTCTGGCGAGATGATCAGCACCAGAGAGACAACCACGGCTAACACCATCATTAGCAGGGTGTTATAAATGGCGAAATTGCTCTCTCTTCGCCTCGACAATTCGCCTTTCTCGTATCGTTCTTCGACCGATTTGTGTTCAGCTATTGGCTTCCTGCGTTTCCCCAAGGGATTTTGAGCGCGCTGCATATGAAGCTCCCAGGACAGATCCGCGAAGCATACGCCTGAACAGTTGGTGTAGACTTAATGGACCGTTTTGAGTGGCTGGGTGAAGGGGCGGAACTCTTGTTGATCAATGACTCCGGGGGTGATATCAGAGATATCAAATCTTGGAGGCATCCATGGGCGATATGTTGATCAGAGATATTCCCGAACCCTTGAAGCGCGAAATTGAACACGCGGCGCGCAAGGGCGGCCAAAGTCTGTCGGGCAAGGCGATCGATCTCTTGCGTAAAGGCATGGTCGCGGAGAAAGAAGCCAAACCGGAGCCGGGACTTTCCGCGTGGGATGCCATTCGTTCGGCGTTCGCTGCTGAAAATGCAATAGGCGATGAATTTTCCGAGATAATGGACCAAATCGAAGCGGACGGAAAACGCGACTTCGGCCATCCAGTTGAGGATTTCGAGTGATCATCCTCGATACCAATGTTGTTTCCGAAGCCAGCAAACCGGCGCCCGACTTGAATGTCTCCGCCTGGTTCCGCAAACAGGATCTTCTCGCACTCTACATGTGTGGGCCAGTCATCATGGAGCAGTCTTTCGGGGCCGAACGGTTTTTGAACAAGACGGGATCAGACCGTTATATTCGCGTGCTCGATCAGCTGATTTCGCAGCAGTTCGCCGGCCGTATCGTGGAATTTTCCGGTTCGATCCCCCGACTTGCCGGCAAGCTGCGGGCGACGCGGGAAAGAATTGGCCGTCCGATCAGTCTTTCCGACGCCATGATTGCCGCGATCTGCCTCGCCCATGATGCGACGCTTGCCACGCGCAACGTTCGCGACTTCGACGAGCTTGACCTGAAGCGCGTAAACCCGTTTGAAGCGGACGCCTGAGCCGGCACACGGTGCGAGCAAGAAGACAGGATACCAGAAGAAAAATGCCCCTTCGCGTCATCTTCATGGGCACGCCGGAGTTTTCGGTGCCGACTTTGCGCGCGATCGCCGAGGCTGGCCATGAGATATCGGCCGTCTATACCCAGCCGCCACGCGCCGCAGGGCGGCGCGGGCTGGAGTTGACGCCATCGCCGGTGCAGCGCGAGGCGGAGCGGCTGGGCATTGAAGTCCGGGCGCCGGTTTCGCTCAAGGGCGAGGCCGAGCAGGCCGCTTTCCGTGCCTTGCAGGCCGATGTCGCCGTGGTCGTCGCCTATGGCTTGCTGCTGCCGAAGGCGGTTCTCGAGGCGACCCGGCTCGGCTGCATCAACGGCCATGCGTCGCTTCTGCCGCGCTGGCGCGGTGCCGCGCCGATCCAGCGCGCCATCATGGCCGGCGACCTGGAAAGCGGCATGATGGTGATGCGCATGGAAGATGGGCTGGACACCGGCCCGGTCGGGCTGGTTGAAAAATGCGCCATCGAACCCGATATGACAGCCGGCGATCTGCATGATCGGTTGATGAGTGTCGGTGCTGCCTTGATGGTGGAAGCGCTGGCGCGACTGGAAAGGAATACCCTGACATTCACCACACAAGCTGTGGATGGGGTGACCTACGCCAAGAAAATCGATAAATCCGAGACTCGCGTGGACTGGACTCGCTCAGCAAGTGAGGTCCACAATCATATTCGCGGCCTGTCGCCCTTTCCCGGCGCGTGGTCGGAGATAGGAATTGGCGGCCGTCAGGAGCGGCTGAAACTGCTTCGCTCGACGCTGTCGCAAGGCCTGTCGCTTTGGGAAGAGTTGGGCGAGTCGGGAGGAATTCTCGATGACCGGCTGACGGTCGCCTGTGGGGCAGGCGCGATCAGGCTGGTCGAAGTTCAACGCGCGGGCGGAAAGCCCGCTGCCGCGTCGGAGTTCCTGCGCGGGGCCAAGATCGAAAAAGGACTGAAATTCTCATGAGCATGATGTCGATACGCGCGGCAACGCCGCGGGATCGCGAGGCCATCCGCCTCGTCGAGGAACACGCTTTCGGCCAGCAGGCGGAGGCCGGTCTGGTCGACGCGCTGGTGACCGGCGGCGACGCTGTTGCCGAACTGGTGGCGGAAGAGGACGGCCAGGTGGTCGGTCACATCCTGTTTTCGCGGCTGTTCGTCCAGAATGGCGGCAAGACTTTCGCGGCCGTGGCGCTGGCACCGCTGGCGGTGGAGCCCTCGTTCCATGGCAGCGGCATCGGCGGCGCGCTGATCCGCGAGGCGCATATCCGCCTCAGGGATGCCGGCGAAACGCTGGCCGTGGTGCTCGGCGACCCCATCTATTACGGGCGTTTCGGATATAGCCACACGCGTGCCGAGAACTTCGAGAGCGAGTACCAGGGCGAAGCGCTGCAGGCGCTGGCCTGGGGTGACGCACCAGAAGCAGGCAGGCTAGTCTACGCCTCTGCCTTCACCGCTCTCGCCGCCTAGGCGAGAGCGTATAGCCGCCCGGCATGCCGCGTTTTCGCCTCGACATCGAATATGATGGCAGTCTGTTTGCCGGCTGGCAGCACCAGGCGGATCAGCCTTCGGTGCAACAGGCGATCGAGCGGGCGATCGAAAAATTCTGCGGCGAAGCGATCCGGCTGCGCGCCGCCGGCCGCACCGATGCCGGCGTCCATGCGACCGCGCAGGTGGCGCATGCCGACCTCGCCAAGGCGTGGCCGGGCGACAAGGTGCGCGATGCCGTCAACGCCCATCTGCAGGCGGGCGGGGCGCGCATCGCCATCCTGAAAGCGACAGTCGTCTCCGACAGCTTCGACGCCCGCTTCTCGGCCATCGGCCGCCACTATCTCTACCGCATCCTGAACCGCCGTGCCCCGGCCGCGCTCGACAAGGGCAAGGTATGGTGGGTGCCGAAGCGGCTCGACGCCGGCGCCATGCACGAAGCGGCGAAAGTCCTGCTCGGACGGCATGATTTCACCACCTTCCGCTCGACCCAGTGCCAGGCCAACAGCCCGATCAGGACGCTGGAACGGCTCGATGTGAGCCGACAGGGCGACATGATCGAGGTCAGGGCTTCGGCGCGCTCATTCCTGCACAATCAGGTACGTTCGATGGTCGGCTCGCTCAAGCGCGTCGGCGACGGCGGCTGGACCGCGGCCGACCTGAAAACGGCGCTCGAGGCGCACGACCGCGCCGCCTGTGGCCAGGTGGCGCCGCCCGACGGGCTGTTTCTCACCGGTGTCGATTATCCAGTCGAGACGAGCCCGGACAGGCTCTGAACTCCGACATCCTCCGGCACGGTGATGCCGAGCAGCGCCTGCAGGCCGAACAGCACCAGCAGCGAGGCGATGAACATGCCGACGAAAACGGCGGTGCCGACCGATGCGTCCCTGCCGATCGTGGCGTTGGTCATGCGCCAGATCAGCACCATCGACAGGGCAAACAGGAACAGCGACACAAGGCTCGCAGCCTGGCTTGCGGACGACAGGAAAAGCCGGATCAGCGCCGAGGGCAGCATCAGCCATGCGGTGATGGCCGAAGCCCAGTTGCTGGCGACGACGTAGTGGACGAAGCGGCCGCCGATGCCGGCGCGCGGCGCGATCAGGGCGAGCGCAACCAGCGGCAGCACCCAGGAGCCGATGTCGACCGTCGCCAGGCGGACCAGCATGCTGAAGCGGCCCGCGAAGGCGTCGGGATCGCCGATTTCGTTGGCGATGCCGACCCAGCCGACGATCAGCGCCGGTGCTGCAACGACAATGGCGAAGAAGGAATTCCAGAAGCCGTCGGCCGACAGGTCGAGCAGGCGCAGGCCGTCGGCCTTGCCGAGCATCAATCGCCAGGCGCCCGTCAGCGAAGCTTGGGTTTCGTCCGCCGAAAGCATGCTGTTCAGCCCTGTCCGAACCAGTCTTCTATGAAGCGCTGGTAGATTTGCGTCAGCGTTTCCAAATCGGCAATGGCGACGCGCTCGTCGACCATATGCATTGTCTTGCCGACCAGCCCGAACTCGACCACCGGACAATAGTCCTTGATGAAACGCGCGTCGGACGTTCCACCGGAGGTGGACAGCGTCGGCTCCTTGCCGACCGCCGACTTGATCGAGCCGCGCAGCGTTTCGATAAGCCTGTCGTCGCGGGTCAGGAAGACATGGCTCGGCCGGTCGCGCCAGACGAGCTCGTAGTCGACCGGCGTCTTCTTGCCCTGCCGGTACTTCCTGCGCCTGGCCGCCTGGTCGAGCCGGTTGTGGATCTCGGCCTGCAGGGTCTCGTCCGTCCAGGTGTCGTTGAAGCGGATGTTGAAGGTCGCGGTCGCTTTGGCCGCAATGACATTGGTGGCAGGGTTGCCGACATCGATGGAGGTGATCTCCAGATTGGTCGGCTGGAAATCCCTGGTCCCCTTGTCGAAAACCGGATGCAGCAAGGCGTCGACCAGGCTCATCAGCCCGCGCACCGGATTGTCGGCAAGCAGGGGATAGGCGACATGGCCCTGGCGGCCATTGACGGTGACCGCGCCGGACATCGAGCCGCGGCGGCCGATCTTGATCATGTCGCCGAGAGCGTCCGGATTGGTCGGCTCGCCGACGACAGAGGCATCCCATTTCTCGCCCCGCGAAGCCGCCCATTCGAGCAGCTTCACCGTGCCGTTGATGGCCGGGCCTTCCTCGTCGCCGGTGATCAGCAGCGAAACCGACCCTTTCGGACCGCCATTGGCCTCGACATGGCGTGCCACGGCGGCGATGAAACAGGCAATGCCGCCTTTCATGTCGACGGCGCCGCGGCCATACATCTCGCCATTGGCGATCTCGGCGGCGAAAGGCGGATGCGTCCAGGCGGCTTCGTCGCCGACAGGCACCACGTCGGTGTGTCCGGCGAACATCAGATGCGGGCCATTGCCGGAGCGCCTTGCATAGAGGTTTTCGATATCGGGCGTGCCGTCTTCGGAAAACACCGGCCGATCGACCAGGAAGCCGAGCGGTTTGAGCATCGTCTCCAGCGCGGTCAGCGCACCGCCCTCAGCGGGCGTCACCGAAGCGCAACGGATAAGGGCGGCGAGGTTTTCGGCGGGATCGGTCGGCAGCGTCATGGCAAAAGCGATAGTCGAAAGCGCAGGGCCTGTCACGGCCAGACATAGGGGCCAGCCTCATGGCTGGCGATACCGCCAATATTATGGTTTTCATGTCGTATAGCTCCGACCCGGCGCGGGCGACAGGATGGCAGACAAGGACAAACGGATCGTCATTGCCGGTGCCGGCAGCATCGGCTGCTATGCCGGCGGCTGCCTGGCGCTGGCCAACCGAGAGGTCATTCTGCTGGCTCGGCCGCGCATCGAGGCAGCGCTACGGCAGGGTGGATTGCGGGTCAGCGACCTCCAGGGCCGCGATCGCTCGATCAAGCCCGAGGCGCTTGTCGTCACCGTCGATCCGGCCGCCGCTTTGCCGCTGGCGGACGTGATCCTGGTCACGGTCAAGAGCGGCGCCACCCAGGATATGGCGGATCTTATCAAAGCCCATGCCCGGCCCGACGCCGTGGTGATCAGCCTGCAGAACGGCGTCGACAATGCCGACAGGCTGCGCGCTGAACTTGCCGGACGTACGGTGCTGGCCGGCATGGTGCCGTTCAATGTGGTGCAGTCGCCGGACGGCGAACTGCCGCTGCGCGTTCACCGCGCCAGCGACGGCACGGTAATGGTCGAGGATGGCGACGCCGGCCTGGTCGGCCTGCTTGGCGTCGAAGGGTTTGCGGTCGAAGCCCATGGCGACATGAAAGCCGTGCTGTGGGGCAAGCTGCTGATGAATTTGAACAACGCGCTGGTGGCGCTTTCCGGCCTGCCGCTGGCGACCGAACTGGCCGATCGGCGCTGGCGGCTGATCCTGGCCAGCCAGATCGACGAGGCCCTGAGAGCGATGAGAGCGTCCGGCATCGAGCCGGCGCGGATCGCCGGCCTGCCGCCGGCGTTGCTGCCCAAGGTGCTCAGGCTGCCGGACTGGCTGTTCAAGCTGCTGGCGCGGCGCTTGCTGGCGATCGACCTGCAGGCGCGCTCGTCGATGTGGGACGATCTTCAGCGCGGCCGGCCGACAGAGATCGACGACCTGCAAGGCGCCATCTTGCAGCTGGCGGGGAAGGCCGGCACGCCCGTGCCGACGGTTCAGCGGGTCACCGCTTTGGTGCGCGCGGCGGAAGCGGAGCGGCTTGGCTCGCCGGGCCTGGCGCCGGAGCAGGTTGTTGCACCGGCCGGCCGTCGATCAACGTGATCTTCTGCCAGATTTTCCGCGACAGGTTGGATGCCAGGTTCTCGATGTCGTTGACGCCGTCGATGACCACGTCGTCATTGACCGACTGTGCGAACAATGCGGCGATCTTGCCCGTGATCGACAGCATTTCGGAGCAATAGTCGAGGTAACGCGCCAGGTCGGCGGCATTGGTGATGCGGGCCGGCGAGTGCGCCGTCGGCTTGAAATCGGCCGAAAGGGCTGCCGGATCCTTGGTCAGCTGGTGCATGTCGATGACATGGATCAGCGAACGCAGGCCGTGCAGCTGGCGAAACACCCTTTTGCGCTTGATGCGCTCCTCGGTGCGGATCAGAGCAAGCAAGCCCAACACTGCGAGTATGACGGTGTTGATCGAAGCCTCTATGCCTTGCACCGACTGCAGGGCATCGTGGGTTCCCGAAATGCGGTCGATCGGCAAGATGGTACCGACGAACAGGAACACCAGCACACCCGTGACGAAGGCGGCGACGATGAGCCCGCGCAGCCACCAGATCGGTGCTTCGAGCACCTTGGCCGCCTTGGCCAGATCGCGCGACAGCGAGACCAGTTCGGCGGCGACGCCACGCAATCCCGCTTCAGGGAAACGGTCGGCGATCCGCTCTTCCAGCCGCTCGGCGGTTTCGACGATCAGTTTCGGATCAAGCGTGCGGTAGCGCATGTCCGATCGGCCCTCAGGATTGTTCCGGCTCGTTGGTGCGCCGGCCGTAGCGGTTGGGTCCAGGCTGCCCTGGAAACAGGCACAACACAAGGAAGGCGACGATCGAGACCACCGGCACGAACAGGATCAGCGCGGCAATGCCCGGCTTGTCCAAATCGTGCAGCCGCTTCACCGCCAGCGCGATGTTCGACCACAGCGAGGCGATGAAGGCGACGAAGAAGATGAACGACCACATGTTGCTCTCGGCCGAACCTTCCGGCACCAGCGTGAAGCGGTAGAGCGGGAAGGCCTGGATGATGGCGACGAGCAACCCGCCAAGAAAATAGGCCGCGCGACTGACGCGGCCCGAGGTTTTGAAGAAAAGCCAGGTGAGATCTGATCTGTCAGGCAAGCGGGTCCGGTCCATATTGATTGGCGCCTCTGGCGCCTTCGAGAATGCCGCACTCCACCAGAAACCAGATCGGGCCGATGAGCGGCACCAGCATGATCAGGCTCCACCAGCCCGACTTGCCGCGATCATGCCAGCGCTTGGCGTAGACTGCGAGCGCGAAATAGATCGAGGCCAGAGCGATGAGAATGCCGATGATGCCGATCTGGGCGCCACTGGCGGTGGTGAGACGTGTACCGAGGATCGCATCGAGAATGAAGGCAACGATACCAATGACGATGAAAACGCCAATCGCGGCCCAGAACTTGCCACGGTTGATGCGACCATCAAAACTTGTGAGCAGATACTTCCAGTCCATGTCACCCCTCCATCTTGAACCAGCGCGACCGATTGTCGCGCCGGCGGAAGGTGCGCTCGCTTTGCGCAAAGATCAATCGCGCAGCAATTCGTTGATCGAGGTTTTGGAGCGGGTCTTGGCGTCGACACGCTTGACGATGACGGCGCAGTAGAGGTTGGGACCCGGCTCGCCGTTCGGAAAGGGCTTGCCCGGCATCGTTCCGGCGACGACGACGGAATTCGGCGGCACTTCGCCATAGAAGATCTCGCCGGTGGCGCGGTCGACGATCTTGGTCGACTGGCCGATGAAGACGCCCATGCCGAGCACCGAGCCTTCGCGCACGATGCAGCCCTCGACCACCTCCGAACGCGCGCCGATAAAACAATTGTCCTCGATGATGGTCGGGCCGGCCTGCATCGGCTCCAGCACGCCGCCGATGCCGACGCCGCCGGACAGATGCACGTTCTTACCGATCTGGGCGCAGGAGCCGACCGAGGCCCAGGTGTCGACCATGGTGCCGCTGTCGACATACGCGCCGACATTGACGAAGGACGGCATCAGCACGGCGCCCGGTGCGACATAGGCCGAACGGCGCACGACCGACGACGGCACGGCTCGGAAGCCCGCCTTTTCGAAATCGACGGCACTCCAGCCGTCGAACTTCGACGGCACCTTGTCCCACCACACCGCCTCGCCGGGTCCCCCCTTGATGATCTCCATCGGGTTGAGCCGGAACGACAACAGCACGGCCTTCTTCAGCCACTGGTTGACATGCCACTTGCCGTCGGCCTGCCGCTCGGCGACGCGGACGGCGCCGCGGTCGAGCAGATCGAGCGCCGACTGGATGGCGTCGCGCGTTTCGCCGCGCGTTGCCGTCGAAATCGCGTCGCGTTCCTCGAAGGCCTTCTCGATGGTCTTTTCGAGGCTCGCCAGATCGGGCTTCGACATGAATTCGCTCCATTACCAAGCTGTTAAGGGGCAACGCCTTAACCTGTTTTGAAAGTCGCGCGGACCCCTTGGCAGGCTTTGCCTGCCTGGATCTTCGCATGTAGCAGGTTCTTGTCACAAAACCGCGGGACACTTTTGCGGAACCTGCTTATGTGAAGCCTTGGTGAGGGTCAATCGCGGCTGCGTCATGGGGCGGCGCAAGTGAAGAATTTGGACGGGTAGAGCATATGACACCTATGGAAAAGGCGGGCTGGACGCCACTGCCGCATTCGGACGAGGATCTGGAGCGGTCGAAGAGTGTGCCGGATACGCCGCAGACGCGTGCCGAAACCTACCGGCTCGCCTGGAACGATCCCGACTTCATGACGCGGCGCGAGTTGCGCGCGGTCCGGCTGCAGCTTGAATTGCTGAAACCGGAAATGATCCTGGCCGAACGCGGCATCCGTTCGACGGTGATCCTGTTCGGCGGCGCGCGCCTGCCGGAACCCGGCGGCGAGGCCTGGGCGGCCAAGAACGAGACGCAGAAGAAGAACCTCGAGGAGAACAGCAAATACTACGAGGAAGCGCGCAAATTCGCCCGCCTCTGCTCGCAGCAGTCGGCTACCTCCTATTACCGCGAATATGTCGTGGTGACCGGTGGCGGGCCCGGCGTGATGGAAGCGGGAAACCGCGGCGCCGACGATGTCGGCGCGCCGTCGATCGGCCTCAACATCGTCCTGCCGCACGAGCAGGCGCCGAACATCTATGTGACGCCGGAGCTCTGCTTCAACTTCCATTATTTTGCTATCCGCAAGATGCATTTCGTCATGCGCGCCAAGGCGGTCGCGGTGTTTCCGGGCGGCTTCGGCACGATGGATGAATTCT
Source organism: Mesorhizobium sp. WSM4809 (assembly GCF_055811655.1). Classification (NCBI taxonomy): domain Bacteria; kingdom Pseudomonadati; phylum Pseudomonadota; class Alphaproteobacteria; order Hyphomicrobiales; family Phyllobacteriaceae; genus Mesorhizobium; species Mesorhizobium sp. WSM4809. Next base: position 221,559 of record NZ_JBVVQW010000005.1, on the reverse strand, counting down.
TCGAGACGCTGACCCTGATCCAGACAGGGCGCATGGAGCGCGTGCCGGTGATCCTGTTCGGCAAATCCTTCTGGAAGCGGGCGATCAATCTCGATTTTCTCGCCGAGCAGGGCACGATCAGCCCCGGCGATCAGGACATCATCGACTTCGTCGACACCGCCGACGAAGCCTGGGGGATCATCAGCCGGTTCTACAAGTTAGGGGAGTAGGGGAGTGGGGAATTGAAGAACTGGGGAACTGGGGGAATTGATCCGTAGAGACCGTCCTTCATTCTTCAATTCTTCAATTCTTCAATTCCCCTCTTCCTCCCCCTCCACAATCGCCGTCAGAAACCCCGCCAGATCGTCGGTGACGAAATCGACATCATCCTCATTGGCCGGGTCGCGCTCCCAGATCTCGGAAAAGGTCGGCTCGAAATTGCGCGGCACGATAAGCACCGTGGTCATGCCGAGCGACTTCGGCACCGACAGGTTACGGGCAAGGTCTTCGAACATCACCGCATTGTGGCCGGTGACGGCGTGGAGTTCGGCGAACTTCTCGTAGGTCTGGCGCGCCGGCTTGGGATTGAGCCCGGCGGCGACGATGTCGAAGATGTCGTCGAAATGGTCGAGGATGCCGAGTTGGCGCGCGGTGCGCTCGGCGTGCCTGCGGTCGCCATTGGTGAAGATGAACTTGCGGCCCGGAAGCTGGCGGATGGCGGTGCCGAGAACGGGGTCTGGCACCAGCCATGAATAGTCGATGTCGTGGACCTTCTCGAGGAAATCATCGGGGTCGATGCCATGACGTGTCATCAGGCCGTTCAGCGTCGTGCCATATTCGCGGTAGAGTTCCTTCTGCAACTTGCGCGCATCGTCGCGCGGCAATGCCAGCAGCTCGCCGACATAGGCGGTCATCTTGACGTCGATCTGCGAGAACAGATTCGAATGATGCGGATAGAGCGTGTTGTCGAGATCGAAAACCCAGTCGGTGACATGGGCGAAGCGGGCGGGGTCAGGGAGCGTGGTCATGGGCTCCTTATGGCATGAAACGCGCATTCCGGAAGCGACTTTATCCACAACTTCTGCTCGTTGAGGTTGCGTAAATCGCCTCACGATTCAAATTTTAGGCATCTGGGAAAGGTGGCCTTTAGGGCTTGCTGGCAGAGAGGCAGTCTTGTGGGAGCAAGCGATGAACAGCATAATTCTGAGATCCGCCGCCGTTGCTTTCGCCTCAGTCGCGGCCTCTCTCCTGCTGACCCTGATCATCGTTCCGGCCATGGGATTTCCGGTCAACCGCACGATCTGGCTGACCTCCACCCTCTGTCCGCTGGTGCTGGCGTGGGCTGCCAGCGCAAGCACTTTCTGGCAAAGCGACAGGCTGAAAAACGCGCATCGCGATCTCGCCCGAGCCCATGCCCAGCTCGCCGCCGCGCATCGCCGCCTGGCGGAAAAGGCGAGCCGCGACGACATGACCGGCATGCTCAACCGGGAAAGTTTCTTTGCCGCGCTCGACGGTTCGCGCCGCAAGTCCGATCGCGGCGCGCTGCTGATCATCGATGCCGACCACTTCAAGACCATCAACGACAATTTTGGCCACCTGACAGGTGATGACGCGCTGCTTTTGATCGCCAGCGCGATCCAGCGCGGCGTGCGCAGCGGCGATGTGCTCGGCCGCATCGGCGGCGAGGAGTTCGGCGCCTTCCTGACCGGCGCCACCGAGCAGGAGGCCAAGCGCGTCGCCGAGCGCATTCGCCGCGAAGTGGAGCTGATCCGCTTCCGGCCCGTCGACGAGCGGACCATTCCGCTCACGGTCAGCATCGGCGGTACTGTCTGCGGCGAGGAAGCCAGTGTGTCGGAGCTGATGCGCGCCGCCGACCGGCGCCTCTACCAGGCAAAGCACCAGGGCCGTAACCTGACGATCATCGACACCGGCATTTCCGAGGCGGCGTGATCCGATCTGCCGCAACCGGCCTGTTAAGAAAATTCTAACCCTGTTTGCACTCGGTTGTACCGCTTAGCCGGGTTTTCACTGCTTTGCGGCCAGACTTGGCACGATACTGGCTTCCACGGTGATGCATGTGTCGTTCCGGGAATTGCCGTTCTGGGAACGCCATGCAGTGCCGAAGCCCAGCCGAGAGACCAGCCATGAGTTTCATCATCAAGAGAATGTCACGCCGCGCGCTCGTGCAGGCGTTGATCGCATTGCCTGCCCTGTCTTTGTTCCGCAAGCTGCCTGATGCCGATGCCGCCGGTCCAAAGCCCGACCCGAACGAGATCGTCGAGGTCAATGGCTGGATCCTCAAACGGAGCGACCTGGCATGATCTTCGACAGCTACGAGGCGTATCGCGCCGCGAACTTCACTCCAAAAGTCTGCATTCTCGGCTCCGGCCCGGCCGGTATGACCATTGCGCGCAAGCTTGGTGCGGCCGGCATTCCGGTGGTGGTGATGGAGGCCGGTCCGCGCGAATTCAGCGACGAGTCGCAGGACTTTTACCGTGGCAGCACGGTCGGGGATTTTTATTTCGATCTCGACATAACCCGGCTGCGGTTGATGGGCGGCAGTTCCAACCACTGGGCCGGCTGGTGCCGCGTGCTCGACAAGCAGGATTTCGAGCCGAAGGCCTGGGTACCCGATACGGGCTGGCCGATCCGCCGCACCGACATCGAACCCTATCTGCCGGAAGTGCGCGACATTCTCGACCTTCCGGCCCTCCGGCCCGATATGCCGATCTCGGACGACATTCGCTGGGTGCAGCTGATCAAGAGCCCGGCCGTGCGCTTCGCCGAGAAGTTCGGCGATGAACTCGACAAGGCCAAGAACATCGCGGTGGTGCTCAACACTTGTGCCACCGAACTTTCCGGCGACGGCAAACGTGTGACGGGCGCCAGACTGTGGTCGAACGGGCAGGATGCCGGCTCCTTCAGTGCCGACTATTTCATCGTCTGCACCGGCGGGCTGGAGAATTCGCGGCTGCTTCTGTGGTCGAACCAGCGTTCGAACGGCGGCGTCGTGCCGAATGCGACGGCGCTTGGCCGCTACTGGATGGAGCATCCGACCTTCGAGGGCGGCAACGCGATCCTGGCCGACTACAACGCGTTCGAGGTCGACGCCGTCAATGAGGCCTTCTTCTCGCCGACCCTTGCCGCCATGGAGCGGCTGCAGATCATGAATTTCGGCGTCCGGCTGATCGAGACGCCGTATCCCGGCGTCAAGAGCCTTATCGCCGACCTCGCCTGCACGGCACCCGACATGGCCGAGTGGATGTCCTCCAAGCTCAGTCAGAGACTGCGCTGCGCCGCCCAGCTCTACGTCGCCTGGGAACAGGCGCCGCTGGCCTCCAACCAGATCGAGTTGTCGAAGACCGATGTCGACCATGCCGGCGTGCCACGCATCGAATTGCACTGGAAGAAATCGGAAATGGAGCGCCGCACCCTGCTCGAAGGGCTCAGACTGTTCGGCAAGACGCTGATCGAGAAGAATCTCGGCCGCGTGCGTATTGCCGACTGGATCAGCAATGGTCAGGATTATCCGACCAACGACGAGACGGCGGGCCATCATCACATGGGCGGCACGCGCATGGGCACCGACGTCAGCAAGAGCGTGGTCGACGCCAACTGCAAGGTGCACGGCATGGACAATCTCTATGTCGGCGGCTCCTCGGTGTTCTGCACGTCGGGCCAATGCAACCCGACGACGACGATCACCGCGCTGGCCTGCCGGCTGGGCGACCATCTGAGCAAGGTGGTCACCGCCTGACGGTTCTGCGCTATAACGTCGCCGGATCGAGGGCCGGCTGGTCCTTGCGGCGGGCGACGATCGCCGCGAAATCGGCGGTCTGGAAGGCATCGCGCAAGGCGTCGAAGGACGGCAGCACGAAATAGGCGCGCTGGAACTTGTCGATCTCGTAGCCGGTGCGCATCACCGTTTCCAGGTCGAAGGGCACGTGGTGGGCGTCCTTGCCTTCGACCGCGAACTGCAGCTCGGTAAACGACGACATCAGGCCGGCGCCAAAGGCCTTTAGCGGCTGGCCGGCCTCCTGCATCAAGCCGTATTCGGCCGTGTACCAGTAGAGCCTGGAAATCATCTCGTCGCCGCCCAGCGCGATGATGTCGCCGGCCTTCTCGCCATACATCTGCATGAAGTCGGCGAACACCGGTTGCGACAGCGCCGGCACGTGGCCGAAGAAATCATGGAACATGTCGGGCTCGACAATGTAGTCGAGCTCCTGCCTAGTCCGCAGCCAGTTGGTGACCGGGAAGCGGCGATCGGCGAGATGATCGAAAAACGGGGCCGCGGGAATGAGACCGGGCACCGCGACGATCTCCCAGCCGGTCAATTTGCGCAGCTTGGCGCTGACCTCGTCGAAATCGGGAATACGGTCGAGCAGGCCAAGTTTTTTGACGCCGTCGAGATAGGAATGGTGGGCGAGCCTGCGCGTCAATTTGGTCTGGCGGTCGCACAGCGTGCGCCACACCGCCTGCTCTTCTTCGCTGTAATCGTAACCCTGGGACACGGTGAAATCGGCGCGGCAGACCGAATAGTCACCGCGCAATCCTTGCGCCGCGCAGTCGCGGGCATATTCGGCAACGCTCATCGTCGTCATGGTTTTCCTCCTCGCAAATCATGAATGGCTGACGTGCCGAAAGGCTAACCGGATTTGCCGAGGCAAATCGGTTTTGATGATGGCTCGAACGGAATATTTGGGATAACATCCACTCACAAAACCCTCTATCGGAGTGAAAATGCCTCAATTCGACGATTTCGAGATCAAGATGCTCGATGTCCTGCAGCGCGACGGGCGCAAGCCGGTTTCCGAACTGGCGCAAGAGATCGGCCTGTCGACGACGCCGTGCGCGCGGCGCTTCGAGGCGCTGCAGGAGGCCGGCATCATCAAGGGATTTGCCGCGGTGATCAGCCGCCGCGCGGTCGGCCTGATGGTCGAGGTGTTCATCCAGGTGCGCCTGGTCAGCCACAGCGACGGCTCGCCCGAAAGCTTCATCGCCGCCGTGCAGCGCATGAACGAGGTGTCCTCGTGCTGGACGATGACTGGCGACCATGACTTTCTACTGCATGTCATGGTGCCGTCGGTCGACGAACTCAACGCCTTCGTTATGCACCGGCTGATGCGGCTCGACGGCGTGCGCGACGTCCACACGCAGTTGGTGCTGCAGAACATCAAGGGGCCGGGCCATGTGCCGCTCGGGCATCTCAGGCGATGACAATGCCTCTCTTCGCACTCCTTGGGGAAAAGCTGCACGCAAACTGCTGAAACGGGCCAATCGCGTGTCCACATCGCCGGCCAGCTTGCGCGGACCAACTGCCCAAGAGGTCCGCCATGAAAATCGTCCTGATCAATCCGCCGCACACCGCCATCGGCAGCCGCGTGCCTGACGATCATTTGCCGCCGCTCGGTCTGCTGGCGATCGGCGGACCGCTGATCGATGCCGGCCATCAGGTGCGGCTCGTCGACGCCGAGTTTGGGCCGATGCCGCTCGATGACGTCGTACGCAACGCACTGGAGGACCACCCCGACTTCGTCCTGATCGGCCATTCCGGCTCGACCTCGGCGCACCCGACCGCCTTGCTGATCGCTGAGCAGATCAAGCAGCGGGAGCCGGCGACCATCATCGTCTATGGCGGCGTTTTCCCGACCTATCATTGGCGCGACATCCTGGCCGCTACCGATGCTTTCGACTTCATCGTGCGCGGCGAGGGCGAGGCGACCGTCGTGGCGCTGGTCGAGGCGCTGGAAATGCGCCAGCCGCCGGCGAGCGTGGCCGGCATTGCCTGTCGCGACGATCTCGGCCGTCCCGTCGCCACACAGGCCGCCATGACCATTGCCGACCTCGACGCCTACCGCGTCGGCTGGGAGTTGATTGAGCACTCGCGGTACAGTTACTGGGGCGGCAAGCGGGCCGTGGTCATGCAGTTTTCGCGCGGCTGTCCGCATCTGTGCAACTATTGCGGCCAGCGCGGCTTCTGGACCCGCTGGCGGCATCGCGACCCGGTGAAATTCGCCAGGGAGATCGCCTGGCTGCACCGCGAGCACGGCGTCGAGCTGATCAATCTCGCCGACGAGAATCCGACGGTCTCGAAGAAGGCCTGGCGTGCCTTCCTCGACGCCCTTATCGCCGAGAACGTGCCGGTGCTGATCGTCGGTTCGACCCGTGCCGACGACATCGTGCGCGATGCCGACACCCTGCATCTCTACCGCAAGGCCGGCGTCATCCGCTGGCTGCTCGGCATGGAAAACACCGACGAGCAGACGCTTCAATTGATCCGCAAGGGCGGCAGCACATCATCCGACCGCGAGGCGATAAGGCTGCTGCGCCTCAACGGCATCCTGTCGATGGCGACCTGGGTGGCCGGCTTCGAGGACGAAGGGTTCCGCGATCTGTGGCGCGGCTTTCGCCAGCTCATCGCCTACGACCCCGACCAGATCCAGGCGCTCTATGTGACGCCGCATCGCTGGACGCCGTTCTTCCGCATCGCGCGGGATCGCAAGGTGATCCAGCAGGATGCGCGCCTGTGGGACTACAAGCACCAGGTGCTGCAGATGACGCGGCTGAAACCCTGGATGCTGTTCTTCAGTGTCAAGCTGATCGAGCTGGCTGTGCAGTCGCGGCCGAAGGCGCTGGCCCGCATCCTGTTCCACAAGGATCCCGAGCAGCGCCATTCGATGCGCTGGTACACGCAGATGGGCCGCCGCGTGTGGTTCCGCGAGGTCTGGGGCTTTCTGATCCGCGACATCAGGGTGAAAGACGGCCCGACGCTGGCCGAATTCTGGGGCGCGCCGCAGGACGCCGAGGAGGAATCGATGTCCGTTCGACGCCCGGTACGCAAGCTGGCACCGCCCGAGGTCACGATTTTGCCGAGTGCCTGACTGTTGCTGTGCCCTGGTTAAGGGGTGTTGAGATTCAGGTCAGGCCGAGCCGAAAACGGTGGCTTTCGAGAACCGGAGCGCAGCGGACGTTCGGGTCCGTGAGCACCGGAAGCGGAGAAAGTCGCCGTTTGCAGGCCGGCATCACCTGAATATCAATGCCCATCAAGGCACGATCAGCGTGCCGGCACCGTGCTCGGTGAACAGTTCCAACAGCACCGCATGCGGCGTCTTGCCGTTGAGGATGACGACGCCTTCGACACCGCGTTCGATCGCTTCGATGCAGGTCTCGACCTTGGGGATCATGCCGCCCGAGACCGTGCCGTCCTTGATCAGCGCCTTGGCCTCGGCCACGGTCAGTTCGTCGATCAGCTTCTTGTTCTTGTCGAGCACACCAGGCACGTCGGTGAGGAACAGCAGGCGCGTCGCCTGGCAGGCGCCGGCAATGGCGCCGGCGAAGGTGTCGGCATTGATGTTGTAGGTGTGGCCGTCGCGGCCTGGCGCCACCGGCGCCAGCACCGGGATCATTTCGGAGCGTGCCAGAAGATCGAGCAAGGTGCGGTCGACCTCGACCGGCTCGCCGACGAAGCCGAGATCGAGCACGCGCTCGATGTTGGAGTCCGGATCGATCATGGTCTTGCGGGCCTTTTCGGCGAACACCATGTTGCCGTCCTTGCCGCACAGGCCGATCGCCCATTCGCCCTCGGCGTTGATCAGCGCGACGATCTCCTTGTTGATCGAACCGGCCAGCACCATTTCGACGATCTCGACCGTCTTCTGGTCGGTGACGCGCAGGCCGCCCTCGAACTTGGATTCGATGCCCATCTTGGCCAGCATGGCGCCGATCTGCGGGCCACCGCCATGGACGACGATCGGGTTGACGCCGGACTGCTTGAGCAGCGCGATGTCGCGCGCGAAGGCCTTGCCGAGCTCGATGTCGCCCATGGCATGGCCGCCATATTTCACCACGACCGTCTTGTGCTCGTAGCGCTGCATGTAGGGCAGCGCCCGCGACAACAGGGCTGCCTGCATTTCGGCGGTGGCGGTTATTTCCGTCATCGGCTTGGTTCCCGGCTTTTTATTTTAAGCACGTCGTTGTCCCAAAACCCCTGGACCCTTTTGGACGACATGCATCAGGTAAGGACGGCGGCGTCTTAGCGGGAATTGGCGCCGCCCGCAAATGGCTTTGCTGCCATATTCAAGCGCTTCACGACCTCGTCATCGTGTCGGCACCATCAGCGGCGCCCTGCGGTCCAGCCAACCCGAGATCTTCTCCATCTGCGCGGCGAGCGACAAAAGCGTCTCCTCGTCGCCCGGACGGCCGGCCGCCTGGACGCCGAGCGGCAGGCCGGCGTCAGTGACATGGACCGGCAGCGCGATCGACGGCTGGCCGCTGACATTCTGGATCGCCGGCCAATGGGTGAACCAGAGGCTCTTATCCATCAGCTGGCCGAAGAACGGCTTCAGCTTCAGCAAGGGAGTGAGGTGAAGCTTGTCGAGCAGGTTTTCGATGAACTCGTCGGCGCCTTTCGGATCCATGGCGCCGCAGGCGAGCGGCGGGTGGGCAATGACCGGCATCAGCACGGCGTCGTACTGCACGGTCTCCGAAATCAGCTGCCGCGAGGCGGCATGCAGCCGCTGCAGGTCGGCATAGGTCTCGCCGGCCGACACCATTTCGCCGAAGCGGGCGAGCACCCGCGTCGCCCGCTCGATGTCGCCGGTAACGGAACGGCCGACACGCAGCGCTTCGGCCCGCATCGTGCCGGCGACTGCGGGGGCAACCGTCCTGCAGAAATCGGCGAAGAACTCGCGGCCGATAAAGGGTAGGTCGATCTCCTTGACCGTGTGGCCGCCCTCGCGGGCAAGCGCCATCGCCGTGTCGAGCGCCTTGAACGTCTCGTCCGAGATCGGCAGGCCAAGCGGGGATTTGCGGTACACGGCCAAGCTGAGCTTGCCGGGATCGCGTGCGGCAGCGGCCGCGAACGTGCCCTTCGGCGGCGGCGCGGCATAGGGCGACAGAGGATCGGACCCATGGGTGAGGTCGAGCAGCAGCGCGCAATCACGCACCGAACGGGTGAGCGCATGGTCGACGACCATGCCGTACCAGCTTTCGCTCACCAGCGGCGTCAGCGGGGTGCGGCCGCGCGACGTCTTCAGGCCGACAAGCCCGGTGCAGGCGGCAGGCACGCGGATCGAGCCGCCGCCATCGGAGGCATGCGCCACCGGCACGACGCCAGCTGCGACCAAGGCTGCCGAACCGCCCGAAGAGCCGCCGCTGGTATGGCCGGTGTTCCACGGATTGCGGGTGATGCCAAAGGCCCTGGATTCGGTCATCAATCGAAGCCCGTGCTCCGGCGATGTCGAGGTGACGATCGGGATAAGCCCGGCGGCGAGATAGCGGTCGGTCAGCACCGAATTGACATCGGCCAGCCATGCCGGAATGCGGCTGCCGCCATGCGTCGGCACGCCCCTGATGGCGATGCCGAGATCCTTGATGGCGAAGGGAACGCCGGCCAGCGGCAGCGAGCGGTCGACGGTCTTCGCACGGGCGCGGGCGGCATCGTAGAGCGGTTCGGCCGTGGCATTGATGTCGGGACGGGTGGCCTCGGCGCGGGCGATCGCGGCGTCGGTCAGCTCGACGGCCGAAACCTCGCCCTTGCGGACCAGATCGGCGAGGCCCGCGGCATCTTCTTCCCAAAGGATCCGTTCGACCGACATGCGCGCTCCCCCCATCACTGAGGGCAAGCTAGCCAGTGGCGATTCCATTGGCAATCGGTCGACGGACCCGGGCTGGCGACACATAAAAGCCTAGGCGTGCACAAGGTTATTTCCGCCGTTGCAAATACATTGCAATCGCCTAACTTGCCGCAGATGACGCCGCAGGACATCACCAAGCTGATCGTCCGGACTTCGATGAAGGATCGGGCCGCGTTCGATCTGCTTTACCGGCAGACCAGCGCGAAACTTTTTGGCGTCTGTCTTCGTGTATTGAACGACCGGGGAGATGCGGAAGAAGCGCTACAGGAAGTCTTCGTCAAGATATGGACGAAGGCGGATCGTTTTGCCGTCTCCGATCTAAGCCCGATCTCCTGGCTGGTGGCAATTGCGCGCAATCATGCGATCGATCGCATACGAGCGCGGCGCAGGCCTGCCGCCGACATCGATGCCGCGCTCGACGTGGCCGATCCGGCGCCGGGGCCTGAAGCGATGGCGGTGGCGGGCGACGAATCCGAACGTATCCACCATTGTCTCGATGAGTTGGAGAAGGACCGGGCAGCCGCCGTCCGGGGCGCCTATCTCAAGGGCGAGAGCTATGCCGAACTGGCGGAGCGCCATGGCGTGCCGCTGAACACGATGCGGACATGGCTGCGCCGCAGCCTGTTGAAACTCAGAGAATGTCTGGAAAGATGACGCTGGCAGAAGACACCGGACCGGAACGTGGAGGCGACGACCTGCTCGCCGCCGAATACGTTCTCGGCGTGCTCGATGCCGACGAACGCCAGATCGTCGCCCGCCGCATCGATGCGGATACGGTTTTTGCTCGTCTTGTCGAGGGATGGGAGGTCCGTCTCTCACCGCTGGCCGCCGCCTACCCGGAAATCGAGCCGCCGGTTTCGGTGAAGACCGCGGTCGACCGCCGGCTGTTCGCGAACGCTGCCGCCGTGACCACGCCCGCCGAATCGCGCGGCGGCCTGTGGTCCAGCCTCGCTTTCTGGCGCGGCCTTGCCGCGGCTGCGGTTGCGGCACTGGCGATTTACATTGCCGTGCCAGTCCTCAACCCGCCGGTCGAGGAGCCGCAGGCGCGCCTCGTCGCTTCGCTGGCCGCCGAAGGCAGCGACGTCAGATATCTTGCCGTCTACGACGCCGCGCATCACGAAGTCGGCCTGTCGCATGTCTCCGGTGAGCGTGCTTCCGGCAAGGACTTCGAGCTGTGGATGATCGAGGGCAAGAACCCGCCGGTCTCGATGGGCGTCATTCCGACCGGTGCTACGGCACATATCGTCGTCTCACCGGCGGCCCAGCAGAAGCTTGCCCAGGGCGCGGTGCTTGCCGTCAGCCTCGAGCCGTCAGGCGGTTCGCCGACCGGACAGCCGACCGGACCGGTGGTCGCCGCCGGCGACCTGAAGAGCATCTGACCGGCTCTTGGCGTCGCCAGACTCAAAATAGAGTACCTGAAGTGTATCTCCCACCTTCCACGTCCGTAGACAGCATGGTAGCCGGCAAGCCGTTGCGTGGCAAAATCTCTTCGGCATCCCGGGCAAAATAAAAAATAAGAATATTTCTGAAACTCCCGCACTTCTGTTCCGTATCTCCTCGCGTCCCCAAAAATGGGAAGAGAAAACCCGAGGAGTTTGACATCATGCGCAGATACGCCACCCTTTTGCTCGCCGGTACGATCGCCGTTTCGGCCCTTGCCACCGCCGCCTATGCCGAAAACCCGATGGTTGGCGGCGCCGCGATGTATGCTAACAAAAACATCGTCGAGAACGCCGTGAACTCGAAGGACCACACCACGCTGGTCGCCGCCGTGAAGGCCGCCGGCCTTGTCGAAACGCTGCAGGGCGCCGGTCCGTTCACCGTGTTCGCTCCGACCAACGAAGCCTTCGCGGCTCTTCCGGCCGGGACGGTCGAGACGCTGCTCAAGCCTGAAAACAAGGACAAGCTCACCAAGATCCTGACCTGCCATGTCATCGGCGCCAAGGCGATGGGGGCGGATGTCGCCGCGATGGCCAAGGCTGACGGCGGCGCCCACAAGGTCAAGACGGTCGGCGGCTGCGAGCTGTCGCTCAAGGCCGACGGCGGCAAGGTCACCGTCACCGACGAGAACGGCAATGTCGCCAATGTGACGATCGCCGATGTCGAACAGTCCAATGGCGTCATCCACGTCATCGACAAGGTTCTTTTGCCGAAGATGTAACAAGGGGATTGCTGCCGGCGAACTGGCAGCAAGGGCCCTCCGTCGATTGCACGATCCCGCTCCCGTGATCCGCAATTGACCCGCGCACTCCGCGCCGCCCATATTCGGATGTGGGAGGGCGCGGAGTGTTCGTTCGAGGGGGCTACCGTCACCGGCTTTTGATTTCCGCGCGGCGGTATAGTTTGGCAAAAGGACATCAGGAGGAACCGGTCATGAACCGTCGCGACTTTCTTTTGAGCGGTGCCGCCGCCATCGGCGTCGTCGGGGCCGCAGCAACGATGCTGCGCATGGGCGATCCGCAGGCAGCACAGGCCGCCGAAAAATTCGAAGTCACCAAGACCGACGCCGAGTGGAAAGCCATCCTGTCGCCGGCCGCCTTCGACGTGCTGCGCAAGGAAGGCACGGAGTATCCCGGCACCAGCCCGCTGCTCAACGAACACCGTAAGGGCATCTTCGCCTGTGCCGGCTGCGACCTGCCGGTCTATTCGTCGGAGACGAAATTCGATTCCGGCACCGGGTGGCCGAGCTTCTGGCAAGAGATCCCCAAGGCTATCGGCACGACCGTGGACCGCTCGCTCGGCATGACGCGCACCGAGGCGCATTGCCGCCGCTGCGGCGGCCATCTCGGCCACGTCTTCGACGACGGTCCGGCGCCGACCGGCCTGCGCCACTGCATCAACGGCGTCGCGCTGACCTTCGAGCCCACCACAGCCTGACAAATTCCAACTGGATATGAAAAACTCCGGGCTTGCGGCCCGGAGTTTTTTGCGCGGTCAGAGCTTTTTCGGGCGTGGACTGGAGGAGCTTCCCGAAACAGCTGCCCACGTATCTCTGTCTTGTCGCAATTCCTAAGGGAAAGCGCTGCGCGCTTTTCCCGGGAAAACCGCCTTACACTTTTCCTGGAATTGCTCCGGTATCAGTGGCCGCCGCCACCACCTCCACCCGCCGCCGCGGCCGGCTTGCGGATCAACATGGTGAACAGGCCAAGCGTCGCAAACAGCACCGTCAGCATGAAGAACACATCCATGAAGGACAGCAGCGCCGCCTGCTGCTGGACCATGCCCGACAGCTTGGAGATGGCGGCACTTGTCGCGTCCAGGCCGGGGGTTTGCTCGAAATTGAGCGTCATGTTCTGCAGCTTGGTCTGCGCGGCTTCACTGCCCCATTGCACATGCTCGGAGAGCCTTGCGTAGTGGAAGGCATTGCGGTCGATCAGCACGGTGTTGATCAGTGCGAGGCCAACCGCACCGCCAAGGTTGCGGGTGAGATTGAACAGGCCGGACGCATTCTTCAGCCGCTCGGGCGGCAAGGTGCCGAGCGCGATGTTGTTGATCGGCACCATGCACAGCATCATCGAACAGCCGCGCAGGATCTGCGGGATGAGCAACTCGTAGAAATCCCAGTCGGCGGTCAGATGCGTCATCCACCAGGTGCCGGTGGCGAAGCCGAAGAAGCCGATCATCATCATCAGCCGCGGGTCCATCTTGTTCGACAGGATGCCCGAGATCGGCGCGGTGAAGAACATGGCCAGGCCGCTGACGAACAGCGCCTCGCCGATCATCATCGAATCGTAGCCACGGATGCGCCCGAGATACACCGGGTAGAGATAGGTCAGGCCGTAAAGGCCGATGCCGATGACGAAGGAGAACAGCGAGCCGAAGGCGAAGTTGATGTTGGTGAAGGCCTTCAGGTCGACGATCGGCTCCTCGGCGGTGAACACCCGCCAGAAGAACAGCACCGCGCCGATGGTCATGACGATGGCGCAGATGAAGACGCCCTGGTCCTGCAGCCAGTCATTGTTGGGGCCTTCCTCGAGCACATATTCCATGCAGCCCAGGAAAGCCGCCATGCCGGCGAGGCCCCACCAGTCGAACTTGCTGAACAGCTTGAGGTTGGGCTTGTCGAAGTCGATCAGCGTCCAGGCCGCCGCTGTCACCAGGATGCCGGGCACGACATTGACCAGGAACAGCCAGTGCCAGGACATGGCATGGCTGATATAGCCGCCGACAGTCGGGCCGATGGTCGGCGCCAACGTCGCCACCAGGCCGATCATCGGCGAGACGAAGGCGCGGCGCGAGGGCGGGAAGATGGTGAAGGCAGCGGCGAAGACGCTCGGTATCATGCCGCCGCCGATGAAGCCCTGGACGGCGCGGTAGACAATCATCTGGTCGATGTTGGTGGCAGTCGCCGCCAGCGCACTGGCCGCGGTGAAGCCCGCCGCCGAGATCGTGAACAGCACGCGCGTCGACAGCATCCGGCTGAGGAAGCCCGACAGCGGGATCATCACCACTTCGGCGATCAGATAGGCGGTCTGCACCCACGGGATTTCGTCGGAGCTGGCGCTCAGGCCGGCCTGGATTTCCGACAGCGAGGCGGAGACGATCTGAATGTCCAGGATGGCCATGAACATGCCGAACACCATCGCCAGGAAAGCGATGACGCGCCGCGTCGAAATGGTGTCAGGCACAGCCGGCCTCGCCGGCGGTGCTCCTGCTGTCAGGGTTGCGGTTGCCATGGCATTGCTCCCCGGCAGCCGCTCAGTTCGACGCTGCCGCTGATGCCGACCCGGATGGGGCGGTACGGCTGTCGACGGCGACGATGACGCTCAGGCCGGCGCGCAGTTTGCCGCTCTTCAGGACATCTGCCGGCACATCGATACGGACCGGAACGCGCTGCACGACCTTGGTGAAGTTGCCGGTGGCGTTTTCGGGCGGCAGCAGCGAGAACACGGCACCCGAAGCCGGCGCCAGCGACGAGACGGTTCCCTCGAAGTCCTGGCCGTCGGTCGCATCGACCGAGATCTTCACCTTCTCTCCGGGCACCAGCCGGGCAAGCTGCGTCTCCTTGAAGTTGGCGACGATGTAGAGCTTGTCCATCGGCACGATGACGGCGAGCTTCTGGCCGGGGCTGACAAGGTCGCCCTGTTCGACCGAGCGGTTGCCGACGATGCCGTCATAAGGCGCCTTGAGCACGGTGAAGGAAAGATCGCGCAGCGCCTTGTCATGGCTGAGCTGCAGGGACGCCAGCGTGCTCGCCGATTCCGCGCGTTGCGCCTGCAGCACGCCGATATTGGCCTGCGCGGCGGCGATCGTCGCGTCGGCGCCGACAAGGGCGGCATCGGCCTGCTGGACCGCCGTCTGGGCGTCGTCCAGCTGCGCCTGCGTGCCGACATGGGTCTTGAGCAGTTGCGAGGCGCGCGCCGCGACCTTGGCCGCATTGTCGGCGGCGGCCTGATCGGCGACCTTCTGCGCCTGCGCCTGCTGCAGCGAGGCGCGCGCTGCTTCAGTCTGGGCGTCGATACGGTCGAGCGTCTTGCTCAAGGTGGCGATCTGCGCCTCGGCCTGGGCGACGGCAATCTTGTAATCGCCGTCATCGACGACGAGCAGCGGATCGCCGGCCTTGACCTGCTGGTTCTCGCTGACCTTGACCTGATCGACATAGCCGGAAATCTTGGGCGAGATGAACGCCATGTCGGCCTGGACATAGGCATCGTCCGTGGAGATCATGAAGCGGCCCGTTGTCCAGTAGTCGTAACCATACCAGGCGCCGGCGCCCAGCAAAGCGGCGCCGATGACCGGCAGCAGGAAGGAACGCACCGAACGCTTCTTCTTGGCCGGAGCCTCTGCCGGTGGCGACGAGACAGGCTGGACAGGCACTTCCGGGGCTTCCGTCGCCGGCGCAACCTTGGCGTTGGGAAAGGGACGGACTTCGGCAGTGGTCGGCGCGTTCGAGGACATGACATCTCTCTAAAGTTATAATATAATACTGAACCGTTCGGTTCGATCCGGCCGTTGACATAGCGCGTAAAGAGGACCATATCAAGGGCAATCGAACCGCTTGGTTCGAATTATTTTCGAGGTGTGACTTTCATGGCCGAGACCCCGCCCAATGTTGAAAACGAGTCGTGCGACGACCTGTTGGAAAGCTTGCGTCGTGGCCGCCCGGCCGCGGGGCAGGATCCGGTCAAGCGCAGCCAGATCATCGACGGCGCCCGTCGTGTCTTCATCGACAAGGGCTTCGAAGCCGCCTCGATGAACGACATCACCCGCGAGGCCGGTGTCTCCAAGGGTACGATCTACGTCTATTTCGCCAACAAGGAAGAGCTGTTCGAAGCGCTGATCGAGGAAGAGCGCGGCACCATCTTCAAGAACATGTATGACGTGCTGGACAATGCCGACAACCTGCGCGAGACGCTGGTGAAGTTCGGCAAGGTGCTGGCCCTCAAGATCACGTCGGCCAAGGTGATCCAGGCGCAGCGCACGGTGATCGGTGCATCCGACCGGATACCCGACATGGGCGCGCGGTTTTACGAGCGCGGTCCCAAGCGTGGCCACGACAAGGTCGCGGCCTTTCTCAATGCCGCCATCGAGCGCGACCTGCTGCGCATCGACGATGTCGATCTTGCCGCCTATCAGTTCACCGAACTGTGCCTGGCCGGTCTGTTCCGCCAGTGCATCTTCGCCTACCGCACCAAAGCCCCGAGCCAGGACGAGATCGACCGCATCGTCAGGTCAGGCGTCAGCATGTTCCTCAAGGCATACGGCACCGAAAGGCTTGTGGCGGAAGAAGGCCACCAGACGATTGCTATCGAGGCCAAGCCGTAGGCCATGCTCTAAGCTGTGGATGCTTAGCCGCCATTGGCGGCAAGCACGATGGCCGCCTGCAATTCCTGGAGGCCCTCGGCTTTTTCCGAAGACGTCGCCAGAACGAACGGGAACGCCGCCGGCCGCTTCTTGATCTTTGCCAGCGTCTCCTCGATCAGCCTCGGCACGCCGGCAGTCTTGATCTTGTCGGTCTTGGTCAGCACGATCTGGTAGGACACCGCCGCCTTGTCGAGCAGCGACAGCACTTCGTCGTCCTTGGCCTTGATGCCGTGGCGGGCGTCGATCAGCACATAGACGCGCTTCAGCGTGACGCGGCCCTTGAGATAGTCGAAGACCAGCTTGGTCCACTCGTCGACCTTCTCCTTCGGCGCGGTGGCATAGCCATAGCCGGGCATGTCGACCAGCGCCAAGGGCGGCAGGTCGGCGCCCTCACCCGAAAATCCGTCCGGCACGAAATAGTTGAGCTCCTGCGTGCGCCCCGGCGTGTTGGAGGTGCGCGCCAGCCCCTTCTGGTTGACCAGCGCGTTGATCAGCGACGACTTGCCGACATTCGAGCGGCCGGCAAAGGCGATTTCCGGCGGCCCTTCAGGCGGCAGGAATTTCATGGCCGGCACGCCGCGGATGAAGATCCACCCTCGCGTAAACAGTTCGGTGCCGATTATGCTGCTGTTCAGAGCGTTCAAGCTGCTGCCTCCAGAAGAGAGATATCGGCGCCCCGGATAGCATCGAGGTTGCGACTGACCTTGTCCACCGGCCAGTCCCACCACGCCACCGCCAGCAGCCGCCTGATTGTCCGGTCGTCGAAACGCATCTTCACCACCTTGGCCGCATTGCCGGCGACGATCGCATAGGGCGGCACGTCGTGCGTCACCACCGATTTCGCGGCGATGATGGCGCCGTGGCCGATTTCCACCCCGGGCAAGATCACCGCCTCCATGCCGATCCAGACGTCGCTGCCGACAATGGTGTCGCCGCGCACTTCCTTCGACCACGTCGCCGGGTCAAAACCCTTTTCCCAGCCATGGCCAAAGATATTGAACGGATAGGTCGAAAAGCCGGACATAGCATGGTTGGCGCCGTTCATCATGAAGCGCGCGCCCTCGGCGATGGCGCAGAACCGACCGATGATCAGCTTGTCGCCGATGAAGGGATAGTGGTGCAGGACGCATTTTTCGGCGAATTTGTCGGGGCCGTCCGGATCGTCATAGTAGGTGAAGTCGCCGATCTCGATGTTCGGCGCATTCACCAGCCCCTTGAGGAAGCCGACGCGGGTATGCATCGGGATCGGGTGCTTGATGTCTGGGTTGGGTCCGTCCATGTCGAAATCCGTCAGAGAAATGGCAGCCAGGCACATCCGAAACTCGAATGCGCCCGTTCAAAATAGCGTGATCCGCCCTATAGCACCAATCGGGCGACGAGCGAGCTTTCCTTGACGGCCTTGCTCATTTGCCGCCGCGACAGATCACGATCGGATCGGACATTGCGCTGTCGAAACCGCTGCCCTGATAGACGGTGACGTTCGCCGCGCCGGGCGGCAGCATGAAGCTGCCTTCGACGATTTTCTGGTCTCCGGCCGGCATGTGGAGAGCCCAGCTATAGGTGCAAAACTGAGGCGGCGCCTGGGGTTCGACGTGGCTGCAGTTCAATTGCGCGCCACCCAGCATCGCGGCGCCGCCGCAGCTGACGGCGTCCTTTGCGAGCGCAAGGCCCGGCCATCCCGCGATGGCCGCCACGGTCACGATCTTCAGCCAATTCATCGTCCTATCCTTGCCCGGCAACAGCCTGCTACCTGAGCCTTTTTATGGTGTCGCAGCACATGCGTCATTTTTTCCAGGCGGGCTTAGTCCGTCTTGCGCACCGCGTCCAGCGGGATTATGTGCATGATGATAATAAGCATGCTCACTAAAAGTTGCGCCTTAGAACCTCAGTACCTTCCATGCCATCGTCACCCAACATCAGCTTCGTGCTGCACGATGTCGCGCGCCTGCTTCGAAAGCGGTTCGAGCAGAGGTCGTGGGCATCGGGGCTGACCCGCGCCCAGTGGCAGGTGCTCGCCTATCTCTGCCTGCATGAGGGCATCCACCAGAACAAACTGGCCGATCTTATCGAGATCACGCCGATCACGCTCGCCCGGCTGCTCGATAAGATGGAGGCACGCGGCTTCATCGAGCGCCGGCCCAATCCCGCTGACCGCCGGGCATGGCTGCTCTACCTGAAGCCGCAAGCTTATCCGCTCATTGAAGCCATGCGCACCAATGGGCAGAAGACGCGGGACGAGGCCTTTGTCGGTCTTTCCGCGGATGCCCAGCTGCATCTGCTGCAAACCCTATCCCTCATCAAATCCAATCTGCTCGCGGCTTGCACCCAGCCTGCCGCCGACCGGGAGAAAACACATGGCTGAATCAACCTCACCAAAGAAGCCTGTCGAAGAAGACGGATCCTCCGCCGGCCGGGCGCACGACCAGATCATCCGACTGGACAGCGAACGCGAACAAAGGCGAGCCGGCACCCTCATCGGCAATGACGAACTCGAAGCACCGGTCGCCCTGGAGCCGGCCGCGCTCGAGGCGCCGTCCAAGGAGCCACGGCAGGCCGGGGTTGCGGTGGCGCCGCCGGCGCCGGTCAAGCCCAAGCGCGGCCGGGCACGGCCGATCCTGTTTGCCCTGCTTCCGGTCGCGCTGGTCGTCGGCGGCTATTACTACGTCATCGGCGGCCAGGTCATGACGACCGACAACGCCTACATCCAGGCGCAGTCGCTCGGCGTTTCCACCGATGTCTCCGGCACTGTGTCCGAGATCGACGTGCACGAGAACGAGGCGGTGAAGAAGGACCAGGTGCTTTTCCGGCTGCGGCCGGCCTCTTTCGAAACCGCTCTTGCCGCCGCCCAGGCGCAGCTCGGCACTGTGCGCAACCAGGTGCTGACCTTGCAGGCGAGCTACCAGCAGTCGCAGGCGCTGATCGAGCAGGCGCAGGCCGACATCCCCTATTACGAGGCCGCTTTCCAGCGCCAGCAGGATCTGCTCAAGACCTCCACCTCCTCCAAGGCGACCTTCGACAGCGCCCAGCACGACCTCGTCGCCGCCCGCCAGAAAGTGTCCGTTGCCCAGGCGCAGGCACAGGCGACGCTTGCCCAGCTTGGCGGCGACGCCAGCCAGCCGGTGGAGAAGAATCCGTTCTACCTCCAGGCGCAGTCGGCGGTGGACGACGCCCAGCGCAATCTTGCCGATTCCATCGTCAAGGCGCCGTTCGACGGCATAGTCACCAATGTCGACGCGCTTCAGGTCGGCAAGTACCTGCCGGCTTCGCAGCCGGCCTTCAGCCTGATTTCGGCGACCGATCTGTGGATCGCGGCGGAGCCGAAGGAAACCGAACTGACTTATGTGCGGCCGGGACAGACGGCGACGATCAGCGTCGACAGCTATCCCGGCACCGTCTGGCACGGCACGGTCGCCTCGATCAGCCCGGCGTCGTCGTCGAGCTTCTCCTTGCTTCCGGCGCAGAACACCACCGGCAACTGGGTCAAGGTCGTGCAACGCATTCCGATGCGCGTGACGGTCGACGATCTCCAGGGCAAGCCGCCGTTGCGTGGCGGGATGAGCGTCGTGGTCGGCATCGACACCGGTCATGCGCGCGGCTTGCCGGACTTCGTGACGGACCTCCTCGGCCGGTTCGGACAAAAGTCATGAGCAGCGCGTCCGCGACAGGTGGCGTGGTCGCCAACCGCGGCGCCATCACCGCCTGCGTGATCCTGGCCGTGATCATGCAGGCGCTGGACACGACCATCGCCAATGTGGCGCTGCCCTATATCCAGGGCAGCGTTTCGGCGAGCGCCGACCAGATAAACTGGGTGCTGACGTCCTATATCGTCGCGGCGGCCGTCATGACTCCGCCTTCGGGCTATCTTGCCAATCGTTTCGGCCGCAAGCGCATCCTTTTGATATCCATCACCGGCTTCGTCGTCGCGTCGGTGCTGTGCGGCTTCGCGCAGTCGCTGCCGCAGATCGTCGGCTTCCGCCTGCTGCAAGGTCTGTTCGGCGCGGCCCTGGTGCCGCTGGCGCAGAGCATCCTGCTCGACATCTACAGCGTCGAGGAGCGCGGCTCGGCGATGGCGTTGTTCGGCGTTTCGGTGATGGTCGGGCCGGTGCTCGGGCCGGTCATCGGCGGCTGGCTCACCGAAAACGTCAGCTGGCGTTGGGTGTTCTACATCAATGTCCCGATCGGGGCCCTGGCTTTCGCCGGCGTCTCGATGTTCGTCCAGGAAACCAAGACGGACCTCAAGGCCAGGCTGGACTGGCTGGGCTTCGGCATGCTCAGCGTCACCATCGCATCGCTGCAGATGTTCCTCGATCGCGGCGAGCAGCTCAACTGGTTCTCGTCGTCCGAGATCATCGTCGAGGCGCTGATCTGCGCGTCGGCCTTCTACATCTTCCTCGTCCACACCTTCACCGCCAAAAACACCTTCGTGAACCCGCGGCTGTTCCTCGACAGGAATTTCGCCGTCGGCATGATCTTCATCTTCATCATCGGCATCACCTATCTGGCCTCGCTGGCCCTGATGACGCCGTATCTGCAGACGCTGATGGGCTATCCGGTGGTGACGGCCGGCATCGTCATGGGGCCGCGCGGTCTCGGCACCATGGCTTGCATGTTCCTGGTCGGCAGGCTGATCGGCAAGGTGGACACGCGCTGGCTGCTGTTGACCGGCCTGCTGGTCACCGCCTGGGCGATGTACGACATGACCGGCTGGACCCCTGATGTGTCGCAATGGACGATCATCAGCACCGGCTTCATCCAGGGCGCTGGCCTGGGTTTCCTGTTCGTGCCGCTGACCACCATCACCTTCGCCACGCTGGCGCCGGAGCGGCGCGCGGAAGGCACAGGCCTTTACAATCTGTCGCGGAACATCGGCTCCAGCGTCGGCATATCCGTCGTCACCGCGCTGTTGACGGAGAACGTGCAGATCAACCACGCCAACATCGCCACCTATGTGACGCCTTACAACCAGGCTTTCAGCAATCCGGCCATCTTCCAGGCGATGGATCCCTACAGCGCCGCGGGCCGCGCCGCGCTCGACGGCGTGGTGACGCTGCAGGCGACAATCATCAGTTATATGAACGACTTCAAGCTGATGATGATCCTGTCGCTTGCCGCCATTCCGCTGGTTCTGTTGCTGCGCAAGCCGGCGACTCCGGCGAAGATCGACCACAGCGCCGTGATAGAGTGATGTTTTGGTCGAGGGCCTTTTGTTGAAGCAAGTTTCGAATGCGTCACTGTCGACAAAATGGAAATACAACGTATGGCGACGTCGTCGGCTGTCCCGTTGCACGTGATGCTAGGTTGCCCAAGTATCCAGCTGATTGAGGACGGCAATCGCCGGATACGATTTCCTGCCGGCTAACCGGCATCTCGGCTACCCGCTCCGTTCAGGTATTTGTTCTCTACGGTCTTCGGTCCATGAACCAAAAGAAACCGGGGTCCTGTGAGGGACAGGACCCCGGCCGATGCCGATACGACTTCCCAAGAAACATGGCACCTCGTCATGAGGTGGGGATGGCAGGCCCGAGAAAGCCCCGACGGACCTGCCTTGATCCCTTTTGCCGAAAGCCGTTACTTCGGCAACAGCACCTTGTTGACGACATGGATGACGCCGTTCGACTGGTTGACGTCGGCGATCGTCACTCGCGCCTCGCCGCCTGACTCATCCATGATGTAGAGCTTGCCCTTCTTGACTTCAGCGGTCAGCGTGTCACCGGAGACGGTTTTCATCTCGTACTTGCCGCCCATCGCTTTGGCCTTCTTCATCATTTCGGCGCCCGAAATCTTGCCTGCCACGACATGCGCGGTCAGCACCTTGGTGAGCTTGCCCTTGTTCTCCGGCTTCAGCAGCGTGTCGACGGTGCCCTTGGGCAGTTTCGCAAACGCCGCGTTAGTCGGGGCGAAGACTGTGAACGGGCCAGCGCCCTGCAGCGTGTCGACCAGGCCGGCGGCCTTGACCGCGGCGACCAGCGTCGTGTGGTCCTTCGAATTGACGGCGTTCTCGACGATGTTCTTGGTGGTGTACATCGGCGCGCCGCCGACATTCGGGTTTTTGGCATAGGCGGGCGCGGCAATCGCCACGCCGGCGACGAACGCGGAAAGGGCGATGGTCCTGAATGACGGCAAGCGCATATGGTCTTCCTCCGGGTGAGGGCTGATCGGAATTGATAGCCTTTGGAAACGCACAGGCAGTCACGCCGCCGGCGGGGCGCAAGTTTCGCCGATCACAGGAACGTGATGCCGAAAGCGGCTTGAACGAAAAAGCCCCGCGCGAGGCGGGGCTTTGAAGGCTGGAGAAAGCGCTGCGCCTTCTATTCGGCCGGTGATGGTTTCTTTCGGAACAGCGCGACCAGATTGTCCCACAGCTCGATCTTGGCGCCCTGGCGCTTCATGATGATGCCTTGCTGCAGGATCGACAGCGTGTTGTTCCAGGCCCAGTAGATGACCAGGCCGGCCGGGAAACCCGCCATCATGAAGGTAAAGATGACAGGCATCCAGGTGAAGATCGCCGCCTGCGTCGGGTCCGGCGGCGTCGGGTTCATGCGCATCTGCAGGAACATGGTGACGCCCATGATCAGTGGCCATACGCCGATCATCAGCATATGCGGCAGCGTGATCGGAATGAGGCCGAACAGGTTGAACAGCGATGTCGGATCGGGCGCGGCCAGATCCTGGATCCAGCCGAAGAACGGCGCATGACGCATCTCGATGGTGATGTAGAGCACCTTGTAGAGCGCGAAGAACACCGGGATCTGCAGCGCCACCGGCCAGCAGCCGGCGATCGGATTGATCTTCTCGGTCTTGTAGAGCTCCATCATCGCCTGCTGCTGCTTCATCTTGTCGTCCGCGTATTTCTCGCGGATCTCGAGCATTTTCGGCTGCACCTTCTTCATGTTCGCCATCGACGCGTAGGACTTGTTGGCGAGCGGGTAGAAGATGGCCTTGACGATGACGGTGGTGGCGAGGATGGCCAGACCGAAATTGCCGAAGAATTTGTAGAGCGTGTCGATCAGCCAGAACATCGGCTTGGTGATGAAGTGGAACCAGCCCCAGTCGATCAAAAGATCGAACCGCTTGATTTGACGGTCCTCTGCATAGGCGTTGATCTTGCCGACCTCCTTGGCGCCGGCGAAGATCTCGCTCTCCACCGTCGCCGATTGACCCGCGGCAACCGTTATCGGGTCGGTCAGGAAGTCGGACTGATAGCGGTGGCGGCCGTCCTCGAAAAAGGCGTAGCGCGGCTGGAACGGCTGCTTTTCGGTCGGCACCAGCGTCACCGCCCAGTATTTGTCGGTAATGCCCAACCAGCCGTCAGTCGACTTGCCCGGCGTGAACTGCTTGTCCGATTCGATGGACGCGTATTTGTGCTCCTGCAGGCCTTCGGTGCCGGTGAAGCCGATCAGGCCCTCATGCAGCACATAGGTGCTGGCAACGAGCGGCTTGTCGAAGCGGGTGACGCGGCCGTAATTGGACAGCGAGACGGCGGCCGTGCCCGCATTCTGCACCGTGTCGGACACCGTGAACATGTAATCGGTGTCGACGGAGAAGGTGCGCTTGAAGGTCAAGCCCTTGTCGTTCGAATAGGTCAGCGTGACCGGGGTCGTCGGCGTCAGCGTCGCATTGCCGTCGACGGTCCACACAGTCTCCGGACCGGGCACCGCGCCGGTCTTGTCGTTGCCGACGAAACCGATCTCGGCATAATAGCCATTGGGCAGTGCCGCCGGGTTGAGCAGGCTGATCTCGGGCGAGTTCTTGTCGACCGTCTCGGTGTAGTGCTTGAGCTTGAGGTCGTCGAGGCGGGCGCCGGTCAGGTTGATCGAACCCTCGAGGCTCGGCGTGTCGATCTTCGCGCGGGTCGTCGTGGCGAGCGCCTGTTCGCGGCCGGCCGGCGTCACGGCGTCGGTACCCGGTGCATTCGGAATGGCGCCAGGTGCGGCGGGCGTTCCGGTGTCGGTACCGGCGGCCTTCTTCTGCTCCTCGATGCGCTGCTGTTCGACGCGGGCCGCCTCGCGCTGGGCTTCGCTGCGCGGCAACACGTAAAAATATTGCCATACCGCAAGGATCAGCACCGACAGCGCGATGGTGATGAAGAAGTTCCGGTTGTTTTCCATCGAAAGCCCTTGGCCTATCGTGTTCCGCGCAGTCGGCGGGAGAGTTCGGCCTTTAACTGGCCGAACGGAGTGGTAAGCACGTCTTCGCGCCCGACGATGACATAATCATTGCCAGGCGCCATGTCACTTGCCGCGTGCGTGCGGACTGCTTCTCGCAGCCGCCGCCGGACACGGTTGCGGACAACCGCATTGCCGACCTTCTTGGTGACGGTGTAGCCGACGCGCGGCGACAGGCCGTCGCCGCGGTCGAGAACTTCAACGAGAAAAAGCCGCCCGCGTCGTTTTTCACCACGACGGACAGCCAGGAATTCCGCGCGCTTCAGAAGCCGCTTGGGATTTGGTCCCACTGGCTTGCCGGTTGCGGGCAACGATCTCGTCTTCCGTTCAGGCGCTGAGCCGCTTGCGGCCGCGGTTGCGGCGAGCTGCGACGACGCCGCGACCACCCTTGGTGGCCATGCGGGCACGGAAGCCGTGCCGACGTTTGCGGACGAGTTTAGACGGTTGGTAGGTACGCTTCATTTGTTTTAATACCGCGGGGTGCGGCCCTTCTTGATTCTGTCACTGTGTAACAGGAGCTTTGCCGGGCCGGCTTTGGCGCGATCGAAACCGCGCCGGGACGAATGGCCCGAGCGTGTGCGGGCTTATAGAAAGAAGGCTTTTGGAAGTCAATCCGGAGTCGTCGGGCGCAATCCGGCTCCGTTCAGGCCGGTTTATGTTTGCGACCAAGGATGAAATTGGCAAAAAAGCCGTAATCGCCTAATCTGCGTTGATCAAGTGATCGTGAAGACATTAGCCGCATGAGCGAAACCATACAGGCACAGGAAGGGATCGGCACGGCGGCGTCCACCGAGGCGCCAGCCGCCGTGCGCACGGTTCCGCTGTCGCGCGGCCTGTCGACCAAGCTGCTGCTGCTGACCATCGTCTTCGTGCTGTTGGCCGAAGTGCTGATCTTCCTGCCCTGGATCGCCAGCTACCGGCTGAACTGGCTGAAGGAGCGGCTGAGCACGGCGGCGGCGGTGTCGATCGTGCTGGTGCAAGGTGAATCCACCTCGCTGTCGCGCACGGCCCAGAACGACGTGCTGATGGCGATCGGCGCCAAGGCGATCGCGGTGCGCGACGGCGGCGTCTCGCGGCTGCTGGTGGTGGCCGAAATGCCGCCGAAGGTCGACGAACACATCGATATCGCCTCGATCGGCATGATCAAGGGCATGACCGGCGCGCTCGACACGCTGTTTTTCGGCGGCGACCGGATGCTGCGCGTCTTCGGCCCGGTTGGTGACTCGGACAAGGAGTTCGAGCTGATCATGCCCGACAACAGCCTGCGCAATGCGATGCTGCGCTATTCGCGCAACGTCGCCTTCGTCTCGCTGCTGATCTCGCTGTTCACCGCCATGCTGGTCTACGCCGCCATCGACCTGATCATGATCGGGCCGATCCGGACGATGACGCGCTCGATGCTGTCCTTCTCCGAGGCCCCCGACGATCCCGGACGGATCATCCATCCGGCTGCCCGCGCCGACGAGATCGGCGTTGCCGAGCGCGAGCTGTCGCAAATGCAGGAGCGGCTGCAAAAAATGCTCTCCGAGCAGAAGCATCTTGCCGACCTCGGCCTCGCGGTCTCCAAGATCAACCATGACATGCGCAACATCCTGGCCTCGGCGCAGCTGATGTCGGACCGCCTGCGCCAGGTCAAGGATCCGACCGTGCAGGCCTTCGCGCCGAAACTGCTGCGCGCACTCGACCGTGCCGTGTCCTATTCCGAAGGCGTGCTTCACTACGGCCGCACGCAGGAGCCGCCGCCCGCGCGCCGCCGGCTCCGGCTGCGGCAGCTGGTCGAGGACGTGCAAGGCCTGCTCGACATCGAGCAAGGCATCGAGTTCGTCAATTCGGTCGAGCCGGCCTTCGAGGTCGATGCCGATTCCGACCAGCTGTTCAGGGTGCTCACCAATCTGTGCCGGAATTCCGTGCAGGCGATGGCGGCCGACAGCGAAAACGCCCTGGTGCGCCGCCTGGCGGTTTCGGCCGTGCGTCTGGGCAGCGTCAGCCGCATTGCCGTCAGCGACACCGGACCCGGCCTGCCGCCCAAAGCGCGGGAAAACCTGTTCGCGGCCTTTCGCGGCTCGGCGCGCAGCGGCGGCACCGGCCTTGGCCTGGCGATCGCGCACGAACTGATCCGCGCGCATGGCGGCACGGTGGAACTGGTCGAGAGCATTGGCGGGCGCACCACATTCGCCGTCACCATTCCCGATCAGCCGGTCCGGCTCGACCAGGCGCAATGGCCTGCGCCGCCCGGCATGATCCTTTAAGCACTGTCTGCCCGATGCCCGTGCCCTCTGTGCAGATGCCTCTTCCTACCGAGGAGTGAACCGGCCTCGGCTTCGGACCGTTTCCAAGCGCCGGAATCCGGGCCATCATCGCCGGCCAAGGCACTTGTGACAAAACTTTTGCCGGATCGGCTTGCTTTTCCGAAATTCAGTCGCTAGGGAACACGTCTCGTCGCGACCGGTCGTTTACGATCGGATTGCGGGGTCATGGAAAGCATGGCCTGTTGCGCGCCCGTAGCTCAGCTGGATAGAGCACCAGACTACGAATCTGGGGGTCAGGAGTTCGAATCTCTTCGGGCGCGCCATTCCATCCAGCTGAAATTGCTTGCCTTTCAGGCCTCGCTAATCAACCGCATCGGCATGAATTCCTGACGAATGGTGGCCCGCCTGTTGGTCAACAGACGATTCGATCAGATTCGCACGGATCGGGCTGGCGGTCATCGCGGTCGCTGGGTACACGCATCAGGCACCGGTGTTGATGTTGCCGGCTCCCAACGCAAAACCTAGGGAATGACTGTCCGAAAAAAGGCCGTTTTCAACTGCCGCCGATTCCTCGCGTTCTCATACATGCTGATCGGCGGGATGAGGCGCGCTCTCGCTCCGGCCCTCGCCCGCACCTCGAATTTGGTGCGCTTCAACTCCGGAAGAGTTTTCTGATGCTGCAGATGATCCAGCACGGTCTTCTGCGCGACGTTGCCAAACCCCCAAAGGCGCCTGCAAGCAGGGGCCTCTGTCTTCGACATGGGCCGTCACGTTCGATCTCGGTTGCCGGCGGACGATGCCGGCGCGCTCCCGGCTCGCACCTCCTGGAGCAGCAGCAACAGGTCTGCCTTGGCCCAAAGCAGATAGCAGACAAGCAATGTCAGCGGCGCTGCGACGAGCGTCCAGGAAGCGCCCG
Source organism: Mesorhizobium sp. WSM4809 (assembly GCF_055811655.1). Taxonomy (NCBI): domain Bacteria; kingdom Pseudomonadati; phylum Pseudomonadota; class Alphaproteobacteria; order Hyphomicrobiales; family Phyllobacteriaceae; genus Mesorhizobium; species Mesorhizobium sp. WSM4809. The sequence continues at coordinate 193,808 of NZ_JBVVQW010000005.1, read as the reverse complement.
ACCATACCAGTTGCAGGGCACCGCCGCTTCCCACCGCGGCCGAGACCAGCGCCGGCAGACGGCTGGCCAGAACGGCACTCCGGAACGGATTGGGCCAGTTGGCTGGCCAGCCGGGCAACGGCTTGCCGTCCTCGAAGGCGCTGCCGAACTTGCCGAGCGCATGCAGCAAGCCCGAGGTCGCCGCAAGCACAGGTTCGCCGAACAGGAACAGGGCGATGCCGAGTCCGATCGCCCCGACCCCCGACGTGATGTCGCCAAGGCGGTTTAGGGACACGTCTGGGGACGGCTTCCTGGCCCATGCGCGGCAGTAGATCTCGCCGCTCCAGAAGAAGACCAGCGTGGCCAGGGTGAGCGACAGGGCAGCGATGCTGCCAACGAAATAATCGAGGAGCGCGGCATAGCCACTCACGGCGGAACCCGGCGGCACGGCAACGATCTGGACCATGACGCCCGTCGCCAGCCCGAGCCCATTGCCGAGATTGTAATATCCTCCGGGACCTACCATGCGTGAACGGATTGCCGCGGCGAAACGCGACAGGCCTGAAGTGTCGCCCGGCTCTCCGGCGGCATCAGGAAGGTCATGCATGGTCATTGATAACGAACCCCGCGATCAGGCAGCGCACGCAGAAGACGTGCTGGATCATCTCGATCCGAGCAGCAGACAGTTGGCCTGCACCTTCGACATATCGGTGTTTCGACAAAAGCTGGTGTTATGTGGCGCGCGGTGAGACCAGCTTAGATCAGGCCGCGGTCGATCGGGCTTGCTTCGGTGTTCGGCTCGGTCGTCATCGTGCTCTCGTCGTCTCCCGCCCTGTTCAGATTGGCGCAGTGCGGGTGAGCGTTGGCCGGGACAATCTCATAACCGGCTGCGATCAACTGGAGACTCATCTCCTCGAAGTGACGCTTCGAGCCGCTGACGATCGATTCAGGCGTGTAGTTCCAGCCGTTGCGGGCAGCATTGGCCAAGATGCTGGCATAGGCATGCATGCTGGCGATTTTCACGTTTGATTCCAGCAACTGTCGGCACCCGCTTGCGAAAGAAGGTGACGGTTGGGCGGAATAGCCCAAGGCCGTGCATGCCAGCACTATGGATACAGGACGCATGGAACCCCCCTTAGCCGATTGTTTGTTGCCGTTGGGAAGCTTGCGCCGTGCGAGCCTGCGGCGGAATCGGGCAGATGCGGTATTCGGCCTAGTGCATTTGTAGCATTCTTCTGTAGCATTCTTCGGCTACGGAGGGGTTTCCAAGGACGGGGGTCCACAATGGTGCTCGGCGCTTCGAAAGCTCAAACGCTTGTCGCATTGTCGGGTCGTGAGCGCGAGGTCGCGGAAAAATTTGCCGCCGGCCTGACCTATCGGGAGATCGGCAAGGCGCTTTTCATTGCTCCGGCCACTGTTCGCACTCACCTTGCGACCATCTACGGAAAACTTGGGGTGCGGACCAAGATCGGGCTCGCGGCGTACTTTGCCGGCGCTTCCGGCGCCAGGCCAGGCGGGCTGTCACCCCATCAAAGCGAAAAACCGCGGCTGGCGGTGATGCCGGTCAAGGGTCAGTTCGGCAAAACAAGGACCGATGCGGATGCATTGACGCGCGCGTTGACCGCAGAGCTCGGACGCTTCTCCCAGATCGGAATCGTCGCAGCCGCCACAATGTTCGCGCTCGCGAAGCGGCATCTCACTGTCAAGGAAATCGGCAGGACCACAGGAGCCAACTATGTCCTGGAGGTCGCGGTCCATAGCCAAGACAAAGCCATGCACGCCTTCGCGCATCTCGTGGACGCCGAGGAGGAAGTCGAGGTCTGGAGCGCAAGATATGATCTCGCCCAGACGTCATCGCATGACGAATTGACAGGCGTGATCAGCGGAAATCTCTTCCAGGTGTTGATGAAGCACGCGGCAGGCCCGCCCGCCCTCGAGGAAGCAATTCAGCACCACAAGCTCTATCTGAAGGCGTTTTACCACGTCGAACGGCCGACGGCGAAAGGCATGGTCGTAGCGCGGCGTCTCTGTGAAAGGCTCCTCGCCGCCGAGCCAGAGCATGCCTTGATAAGGGAGACTCTTGCCTGGGTCGATTTCCACTCCTGCTTCAACGGATGGTCCACTGAACCCGACCAGGCCTTTCGCCGGGCTGGTGATGAGGCTCGGGCCGGACTTTGTGGCCACGACCGGGAAGCATCTCTGCACAGTGCTCTCGGATTGGCCGAGACTTATCTCGGAAACTTGCAGACGGGCCTTGGCTGCCTGTGGCGGGCCATCGCACTCAATCCGAACGATGCAGAGTGTCGTACCTGGCTGGGAATTGGGTTAACTTACGCCGGAGATCTCGAAGGTGCACAGGCAGCTTTCGCGCGGGCCGACCTTCTCAGTCCGAATTATCATCCGATCTTTCTGTTCAGGGGCGATGCCGAATACGCCGGCGGGAACTATAACGCCGCGACTGCCTCGTTTGATCGATTTCTGATGGTCCTGCCTGAATACCACTGGGCACGGCTCCTGCGGGCTGCATCATACATGGGGATGGGCGATCTCGAGTCTGCGCGGAACGACGTGTCGTTCGTCTCGCGCGAGTCGCCCAGGTTGACCGGCGAGTATGTCGATCGATTGCAGCAAGCGCGCGGTCCGGAGTTTAGAAATAACCTGTGGTCACGCCTCAGCGCAGCAGGACTGCCATGGAAGTGACCTATCGAGGATGACATTGGGCGCATAAGGTCCGATTGCGTGTCAACTTGCGTCATGGCGGGCTCCAACCCGAACGGCGGGAACGAGTGACGGCCTGCGACTGCACGGCGGTGGCAGGATGGCTGGTCAACACCGGCCACGCAATGGACTAAGCATTCGGGCGGCGCCTAGGCAGGTCACCAGGACGAAGCTCGGCTAAGCGGCGCAGAATGCTGCAGAGCAAATCTTCAAAGCGCCGTCGTCCAATCTGCGTGGTAAGACCGCGACAGGCGGAACCAGCGGAGCCCGATTTGACCATTCCCCATACCCGCATCAAACGCGCTTTGATCACCGGGGCCGGCGCGGCCGACGGCATCGGCTTTGCCATTGCCCGGCAGCTCGGCTATGCCGGTCATGCCGTTTTTCTCACCGGTGCCAGTGCGCGTGTGCTCGATCGCGCCGTTGGGCTCCGTGCAGAAGGCATCGATGCCAAGGCCGTGGTCGCCGATCTCACCATCGCTGCCGATGTCGCGCGGCTGCGGGCCGATGTCGGGGCGGTCGATATCCTGGTCAACAATGCCGGCATGGGCTCGCTGGCATCGCCATCGGTCGACAAGGCGTTTCTCGCCATGACCGAGGCCGACTGGGACCAGGGGATCGACGTCAGCCTGAAGACGGCATTCCTCGTCACGAAGGCCTTTCTGCCGGCGATGGTCGAAGCGGGCTACGGGCGCATCGTCAATGTGGCGTCGGTCACCGGCCCGCTGGTGTCTTTCGAAGGCACGGCAGCCTATTCGGCCGCCAAGGCCGGCATGGCCGGCCTGACGCGCACGCTGGCGCTCGAAGTGGCGAAAAACGGCATCACGGTCAACGCCGTCGCTCCCGGCTGGATCGAAACGGGCTCGTCGAGCGAAATGGAGCGGCAAGCCGCCCTGCATACGCCGCCGGCGCGGGCCGGGCGGCCGGATGAAGTGGCCGCCGCGGTGGCATTCCTGGCCTCGGAAGGCGCCAGCTATGTCAATGGCGCGCTGCTGGTGGTCGACGGCGGCAACAGCCTTCAGGAGCGCAAGGGCTGAGAACTCTGCGGCTTCGCCGGAACGACCGGTGTTCATGATCGGACAGCGGGTCCGGGCTCTCACTACGTCGTGCGCCAAGGCAGCTTCTATCGTCACCGTCGACTGCTCGATCTCACTTGACCTTCCAGCTGCTGGAACCCTTAGGGTCACGCGAGGTCTTCCGGCGGGCCTTTCATCGAGAGCAAGGAGCGGAGAAATGCATCGACGCGGATTTCTGACGGCAAGCCTGGCGACGGTTCTGGCGAGCCCGCGTGCGCTGGCGCAGACGAAGATGGACGATATGTCGATGCCCGGCATGGGCGGCCATGCCGGGCACGACATGGCCGCGATGGTGCAAGACGCGGTCACCCTGCCCGAAGGCCAGGCGTTGCGCGCCCTGCAGGTGCTTGCCAACGAAGCCGACCGGCCGGGCCTGCTCAGGGCGAGGCTGACGGCGGAACCGGCCATTGCGAGGTTCGCCGAGGGGCGAGACACACCGATCCTCGCCTATAATGGCATCAGCCCGGGGCCGCTGATCGAGGCCTTCGAAGGCGACCGCGTCGAGATCACATTTGCCAACCGCATCGATAACGAGGTGAGCACCATCCACTGGCACGGCATGCCGGTGCCCCCCGACCAGGACGGCAGTCCGATGGATCCGGTTGCGGCGGGCACCGAGCGCGTTTATGCCTTCGAGCTGCCGGAAGGCTCCGCAGGCTCCTATTGGTACCACCCGCACCCGCACGGCAAGACGGCAGAGCAGGTCTATCGGGGTCTTGCCGGCGCCTTCGTCGTCAAGGCCAAGGCCGATCCCATCCCGGCCGAATATGGCGACACGGTGCTGGTGTTCACCGACCTCAGACTTGCCGCCGATGGCTCGATACCGAGCAACAGCATGAGCGATCTGATGAACGGCCGCGTTGGCGACCACGTGCTGGTCAACGGCCAGAAGAATCCCAGGCTCTCGGTGGCAAAGGGCGCCAAGCGACGCCTGCGCCTCTACAACGCCACCAACGCACGGTTCCTGAAGCTTGCCTTCGACGGCGCGACGATAACAGTCATCGGGACGGATGGCGGGCTGCTCGCGGCGCCGGTGGCGGCGGACGAGATCCTGCTCAGCCCGGGCGAACGCCTCGAGTTGGTCGCATCCTTCGACAGGCCCGGCCCCATCACCCTCGATACGCTCGGCTACGACCGTGGCTGGATGGGTCCCGGCCGCCCGGCCGATGCGGGGCTGACGCTGCTGACGGTCGATGTCTCGGAGAACGAAGCCGAGGCGGTGCCGCAGCTGCCGGCGCGGCTGCGGCCGATCGCACCGTTCGCCGACCCTGTCCTCAGCCGGCGGCTCGTTTTAACGGAGACCATGGCGATGAAACCCACCGGCATGGAGATGGGTTTCCTGATCAACGGCAAGGCCTTCGATATGGGACGCGTCGACTTCGTCGCCAGGGCCGGCGAGATCGAGCTCTGGGAGATAGTCAACCAGGCCGACATGGACCATCCCTTTCACGTCCACGGTACTCAATTCCAGGTCGTCGAGCATGAGCGCGACGGCGCGGTGTCCAAGCCGCCCTATCTCGCATGGAAGGACACGGTGAACGTCGCCCGCGGCGAGACGGTGCGGCTCCTGCTGCGCCAGGATAGGCCGGGGCAGCGCATGTATCACTGCCACATCCTCGAGCACGAGCAGCTCGGCATGATGGGCGTGCTCGATGTCATGGCATGAAGTTCGGCATCGCGTTCGGAGCGGTGTTGCTGGCGCTGGCCGGTTCGCTGAGCCTCTCCTCGCCGCAGGCGGTCGCCTCCAGTGATGAGATCGTGGCCGCACGCCAGGCCTCGATGAAGGCTATGGCGGCGGCAGCGAAAACCATCGCCGAGATGTTCGGCGGCAAGCGCGCCTACGACGCCGCCAGCTTCAAGGCGGCGGCGGAGGCGCTCAGGGCCCGTACCGGACCCGCCCTGATGGCTGAATTCCCGGCGGGCACGCTGGGCGCGCCGTCGGGCGCCAAAGCCGAAATCGATCAGGCGCGGCGGGAGTTCGAGGCGCTCGCCAATCACATTGGCGAACTCGCCGATGCATTGGCAGCCAAGGCCGAAACCGCGCCTGCCCGGATCACCTCGGACATGCGCATGGGCGCGATGACGTCAATGGACGGGGGCAGTCTGCTCGGCAAGCGGCTGAAGACAACGGAGGCGGATCCGGCCGGGTTGCCGGCGGAGCATCTTCTGCACCTTATCCTCCAGGATTGCTCAAGCTGCCATTCCAAGTTTCGGCAAAAGGTGAAGTGAGAACCGGCGATCACACCGCCATTTGTTGCCCTCTTGTGCAGCGATGCGGAATGCCAGGAAGGCCACCTGTATCAAGACGCCTTCGCCAGAAAATTCCGATAATCCGACTTGGCCTGCAGCAGGCGCAGCACATTGTCGCGCGAGCCGCGCACATGGGCGCGTGCCAGCGTGCCGGCTCTGGCGGCGTCGCCGGCGCAGATGGCATCGACGATCTCGGCGTGCTCGTCGCGGGCGATCTTCCATTCGTCCAGCCACAACAGTTCGGTCCAGACGTAGTGCTGGCACTTGTCGAGAATGCCGCACAGCATGTTGTGCAGCATGACGTTGCCGCTGATTTCGGCGATGACGCGGTGCAGGTCGATGCCGACTTCCAGTTCCTGGAATTTTTCCCGGTTCGTGCGTTCCGGAATGGCTGCCAGCCGTTCGCATTCGGCCAGCATGGCGCGCAGCCGCGCCTTGTCCTGTTCCGTCGCCGCCGTTGCCGCAAGTTCCGTCGCATGGCCGTCGAGCAGTTCGCGGATCTCGAAGGCCTCGCGGAACATGTTGATGTCGAACTCGGTGACGACATAGCCCTGGCGCGGCCGGCCGGTGACCAGCCCGTCACGCTCGAGGCGATTGAAAGCCTCGCGCACCGGGGTTCGGCTGACCGTCAGCTTCGCCGCGATGTCGTTTTCGGTGACGCGGGAGCCCGGCGGGATCTGGCCGGTCACGATCATCGCCTTCAGCGCGGAGTAGACCGAGTCGCGCAGCGTATTTTTGGTTTCCTTGGCCAAGCTTCCCTTCCCACTTCTCCGGCCTTTCAGCCGGAACACGCATAGCTGTAGCCGCAGTCGGCGCAATTTGCCACGCCTCCGGCGAAGCCGTCCCTCACCAACCTGGTCCGGCACGAAGCGTACATTTCGAGCGCGCCGGCGGTGTTGACAACATCGATCGCTAGGCTACACTCAAAATTGTATACAAAATAGCATGCCAAATCAAAAACAATGGGAACACCGGTTGGAGAGCCGAAAAATGAACAGAACCAGAAACGTTAGCATCGTTGCGATGGCGGGCCTCATGGCTTCGTTCGCAGCCCCCGCCATGGCGGGCGACACTATCACCGTCGCCTCATGGGGCGGCACCTACCAGGAGGCGCAGACCAAGGCGTTTTTCAAGCCGACCGCCGACGCGCTCGGCATCACCATCAAGGAAGACACCACCAACGGCCTCGACGACGTCCGGCTGCAGGTGACCGGCAATGCGGTGAAGTGGGACATCACCGAACTTGGCGCCGACGAATGTGCGCGCGGCTCGAAGGAAGGGCTGTTCGAGAAGCTCGACTACGGCATCATCGACAAGAGCGGCATCAACCCGAAGCTTGTCCACGACGACTGGGTCGGCATTTCCTACACATCCGTCGTGCTGATCTACCGGACCGACGTCTTCGGCGACAAAGGCCCGAAGACCTGGGCCGATTTCTGGAACGTGGAAAAGTTTCCGGGACGGCGCGCGCTGAGCGGCAGCCAGGCGACGGAAACGCTGAGCGTTGCCGCACTGGCCGAGGGCATTCCGATCGACAAGGTCTATCCGGTCGATATCGACGGCGCGTTGAAGTCCGTCGACAAGATCCGCGGCAATGTCGACGCTTGGTGGACCTCCGGCGCCCAGGCCATGCAGCTGGTTAAGGACGGCGAAGTCGACATGGCGAGCATCTGGAACGGCCGCGCCGGCACCTTGAAAAAGGAAGGCGCGCCGATCAGCTTCTCCTTCGACCAGGGCGTGCTGACCGCCGACTGCATGGTCATCCCCAAGGGCGCCAAGAACAAGGAAGCGGCCATGAAGGCGCTGGCGATGTTCGTCAGCCCGCAATTGCAGGTCAATCTGCCGCTCTATGTCGACAATGGCCCGGTCAACGAGAAGGCTTTCGAGACTGGCAAGATCCCGCAGGACAGGATCAAGGACATCAATTCGGCGCCCGAAAACGTCAAGAAGCAGGTGTTGCAGGATGCAGAATTCTGGCGCGACAACCTGGTCGAGGCGACGGAAAAGTTCAACAATCTGATCCAGCAATAGGCTGCGGCCGCAATCCAAACCACGGCAGGGCGACGCCTCGCCCTGCTTTCGCCGCCTCAGCCCCTGGGAGAGAAAAATCTTGTCCATTGCGCCATCCGCGTTGCCGATCGGCATGCGCGGGATCGAGAAACGATTTGGCAGCGTGCCTGTGCTGCGCGACCTCAACCTCGATGTCGAGGCTGGTGAATTCCTGACGCTGCTGGGGCCTTCCGGTTCCGGCAAGACGACGCTGCTGATGATCCTGGCCGGTTTCGTGCGGGCCAATGCCGGCTCGATCAGGGTCGGCGGCGACGAGATCATCACCACGCCGCCGCACAAGCGCAACATCGGCATGGTGTTCCAGAACTACGCGCTGTTTCCGCATATGAACGTCTTTCACAACATCGCCTTTCCGCTGAAGCAACGCGGCGTCGCCGCCGCCGAGACGGCCGAGCGTGTCGAGAAGGCACTCGATCTGGTGAAATTGCAGGGACTGGGCGAGCGCCGGGTCGACCAGCTCTCCGGCGGCCAACGCCAACGCGTGGCGCTGGCGCGCGCCATCGTCTTCGAGCCGCGCATCGTGCTTATGGACGAACCCTTGTCGGCGCTCGACAAGGGCCTGCGCGAGCACATGCAGATCGAGCTGCGCGCCCTGCATCGGCGGCTCGGCATGACCACCGTCTATGTCACGCACGACCAGCGCGAAGCCATCACCATGTCGGACCGCATTGCTGTCATGAACGGCGGACGCATCGAACAGCTCGACAAGCCCGAAAGCCTCTACGCCAGGCCGCAAACGCAATTTGTAGCAGGCTTCATCGGCGAATCGAATTTCATTCCGGTCGAGTGCCGCAACGGCTCCGTCTGGTACGAGGACCGAAGAATCCATACGGCGGCGGCGACGCCGGCGGCAGGCCAGTACCTGATGGTGGTGCGGCCGGAAAAGCTGCGGCTCTTGGCAACCGCCGAACCGACAAGCGGCGTCAACGTGCTCAACGCGACGCTCAGTGACATCATCTATCAGGGCGACAGCTTCGTCTGCTATGCCGTGCTGCGCGACGGCCGGCAGCTGACTTTGCGCGACTATTGCCGCAGCGATGTGCTGGCGAAAATGCCGGCGCCCGGCCAGCCAGTCTCGTTCGGTCTCGATGCGCAGGACACAATCCTGGTAGCGGCAGACTGATGAGCGCGCAGACCGCCGTCATGCAGGAGAATGCCGGCCGCGCGGGCCCGGATTTGAACACGCAGGCGCTGCGCACGGACGCGCGGCGCGAGTCGTTGCGGCTGCTGGCGCTGCTGTCGCCGAGCCTGTTGCTGGTCTTCGCCATCATCATCGTGCCCATCGGCTGGCTGTTCTGGCTGTCGCTGTTCGACGAAGCGGGCGGCTTCAGCGCCGCCAATTATGCGCGATTCTTCGAGCAGGCCTCCTACATCAAGACCTTTGTCACCACCTTCAAGGTCGCCTTCATCGTCACCGGCGCCTGCGTGCTGCTCGGCTATCCCCTGGCCTACATGCTGTCGCAACTACCGCGCCGCGCGGCGTCGATCTGCCTGATCTTCGTCATCCTGCCGTTCTGGACATCGGTTCTGGTGCGCACCTATGCCTGGCTGGTGATCCTGCAGCGCAAGGGCCTGATCAACAGCTGGCTGATCGACCTCGGTGTGATCAGCCAGCCGCTATCGCTCGCTAACAATTTTTCGGGCGTCGTCATCGGTATGACGCATATCCTGCTGCCGTTCCTGGTGCTGCCGCTTTACGCCTCGATGAAGACAATCGACACCGACTGCCTGCGCGCCGGCATGAACCTCGGCGCCGGCCCGGCCGCCACCTTCCGGCAGATCTTCTTTCCGCTGTCGCTGCCCGGCCTCGCCTCGGGCGTGGTCATCGTCTTCGTGCTCTGCCTGGGCTTCTTCGTCACGCCTGCGCTGATGGGCGGCGGCAAGGTCATCATGTGGGCGATGCGCATGGAACAGACCACCAGCCTCTATTCCAACTGGGGCGCGGGTGCAGCACTCGGCGTGGTGCTGCTGGTGGTCACGCTGGCGCTTCTCGGCCTGTTCCAGTGGCTGCTCGGCGCGCGCGCCACAGGTGTGTGGAGTTCGCGATGAGCGAGGATTTTGGCCTGCCTATCTCGCACCGGCAACGGCTGTGGCTCTATTGCCTCGGCGGCCTCGTGCTTCTGTTCCTGATCGCGCCGTCGATCATCATCGTCATCATGTCGTTTTCGGACTCGACGCTGCTGCAATTCCCGCCGCAGCAATGGTCGCTGCGCTGGTACCACACCTATTTCGGGTCGCTGGAATGGCGCGACGCCACGATCGTCTCGGTCAAGGTCGCGATCATGACGGTGCTGGTGGCGACGCCGCTTGGTACTGCCGCAGCCTATGCCATCAACCGGGGCACGCTGCGCTTCAACGGCACCATCAATGCGCTGCTGACGGCGTCGCTGATCGTCCCGGTGATCCTGATCGGCATCGGCACCTTCTTCCTCTATGCGCGCATCGGGCTCAACAACACGCTGACCGGCCTGGTCATCGCGCACACAGTGCAGGCGCTGCCGCTGGTGGTGCTGACCGTGCTTTCCGGGCTGCGCTCCTACGACATGAACCAGGAGCGGGTGGCGCGCAGCCTTGGCGCCGGCCGTGTCGCCGCCTTCTGGCAGGTGACGATGCCGCAGATCCGCTTCTCGATCGTCTCGGGCGCGCTGTTTGCCTTCATCACCTCCTTCGACGAGGTGGTGGTTTCGCTGTTCATATCGGGCGGCGAGACCACGACATTGACGCGCCGCATGTTCAATGCGCTACGCGATCAGATCGACCCGACGATCGCCGCCATCTCGACCTGCCTGATCGTGCTCTCGGTCGTGCTGTTGTCGGTTGCGCAGATCTTCGGCCGGCGGCATTGATTCACCAGACGAATTCGCAGAAGTGACCCATGGGATATCCAGACAGAATGCGTGATTTCCAGTTTCCCGGCCGCTCGCCGGTTCGTGCCACCGAGGCGGTTGCCGCGACCTCGCATCCGCTTGCAACCCTTGCGGCCATCGACATGCTGCGCTCAGGCGGCAATGCCATGGATGCCGCGGTCTGCGCCGCCGCCGTGCAGGGCGTGGTCGAGCCGCAATCGACAGGCATCGGCGGCGACTGCTTCGTGCTCTATTCTCCCGGGGGACAAGGCAATGTGCTGGCCTTCAACGGGTCCGGCCGCGCGCCTGCCAGGGCGACAGTCGACTGGTACCGCGAAAAAGGCTTCGACCGCATCCCGTTGCAGGGGCCGCATGCGGTCACCGTGCCGGGTGCCGTCGATGCCTGGAGCCGTCTGCTCGAAGACCATGGCCGCAAGGGCCTTGCCGAGGCGCTGGCGCCGGCCATCCACTATGCCGAGAACGGCTATGTCGTGCACGACCGCGTCGCCTTCGACTGGGCCGAACCGGAAACCGACCTGTCGGCCGACGAGCACGCCACGCGCATCTTCCTGCCCGGCGGCAAGGCGCCGAAGGCGGGTGACGTCCACCGGCAGCCTGAACTGGCGGCGACCTTGCGCATCATCGCCAAACACGGCCGATCCGGTTTCTACGAAGGCGCTGTCGCCGACGATATGGTGAGCCGGCTCAACGCATTGGGCGGACTTCATTCGGCCGAGGATTTCGCCGCGACCCGAGGCGACTATGTGGCGCCGGTCAGCACCTCCTATGGCGGCCATGAGATCCACCAGATGCCACCAAACAATCAGGGGCTGACGGCGCTCTTGATGCTCAATTTATTGTCGGGCTTCGAGCTTGGCGGGCTCGACCCCAATGGCGCCGAGCGCCTGCATCTGGAGATCGAGGCCGGGCGCCTGGCCTATCGCGACCGCGACCGCTATGTCGGCGACCAGGACCATGTCCCAGTGCCCGTGAAGCAGCTCCTGTCCGGCGCCTATGCCGACCGGCTGCGCGCCGAGATCGACCGCGGCCGCGCCATGACGCATCTGCCGCGCGTGGAGCTGCCCGGCAGCGATACGGTCTACATCTCCATCGTCGACCGCGACCGCAACGCGGTCTCCTTCATCAACTCGACCTATTATTCGTTCGGCAGCGGCGTCGTCGGCCCGAAGACCGGCGTCGTGCTGCAGAACCGCGGTTCGAGCTTCCGCCTCGACCCGGCGCATCCGAACGCGATCGCACCGGGCAAGCGGCCGATGCACACGATCATGCCGGGCATGGCGACGAAGAACGGCCGCGTGGTGATGCCGTTCGGGGTCATGGGCGGCGGCTATCAGCCGTTCGGCCATGTCCATCTGCTGACCAACATGATCGACTTCGGCATGGACCCGCAGCAGGCGCTGGATGCGCCGAGGGTGTTTTACAATGACGACACCGTGGAGGCCGAGCGTGGCGTTCCCACCGAGGCGATCGAGGGCCTGCGCCGGCGCGGCCACCGCATCGCCGAACCGCATCACCCGCTGGGCGGCGGGCAGGTGGTGCTGATCGACTGGGAGAAGGGGACGCTGACCGGCGCTTCCGATCCGCGCAAGGATGGTTTGGCGCTTGGCTACTGAGGCGATCCGTTGTCCAATGGCGTATCCGTATCGAGGCAAGCCCGTCAGAAGGGCTCCCGCCAATAGTCGTTCGAAATCCAGCCGGTGATCATGACCCAAACCGAAACCCACGCAGATCTCTCCCGCCGTCTCGCCGCCGGCGCCGACGATGCGCCCGCCATCCTGGCACCCGACAGGGCGACGCTTAGCCATGGCGAATTGCGCAGCCTGATCGCCGATACGGCAAAACAGCTGCATGCGCGCGGCATCGGCCGCGGCGACAGGGTGGCGATCGTGCTGCCGAACGGGCCCGAGATGGCCACCGCCTTCGTCGCCGTGGCGGCCGTCGCCTCGACGGCTCCGCTCAACCCCGCCTACCGGGCCGACGAGCTGGATTTCTACCTGACCGACATCGGCGCCAAGGCGATCCTTGTCGGGGAGGGCGAGACCGGACCGGCTGTGACGGTGGCCGAACGCCTCGGCATCGGCGTGCTGCGGCTTATCGTGCAGCCCGGCACACCCGCCGGCAGCTTCACGATCGAGGGCGCAGCGATCGGACCGCAGGCCGCGCCCGACATGGCGCAAGACAGCGACATTGCGCTGCTGCTGCATACCTCCGGAACGACATCGCGTCCAAAACTGGTGCCGCTCAGCCATGCCAACATCGCGGCCTCGGCTGCCCATATCGGCGGCACGCTTGGCCTGACGCCAGATGACCGTTGCCTCAACATCATGCCGCTGTTCCACATCCACGGCCTGATCGCGGCCGTGCTGTCGTCGCTGGCTGCCGGTGGCAGCATCTACTGCACGCCGGGTTTCAACGCGCTGCGCTTCTTCCAGTGGCTGAGCGAGGCGCAGCCGAGCTGGTACACGGCGGTGCCGACCATGCATCAGGCGATCCTGCCCCGCGCGGCACGCAACACCGAGGCGCTGGCGGCGGCGCGTCTGCGCTTCATCCGCTCATCCTCGGCGTCGCTGCCGGCGCAGGTGATGACTGAGCTGGAGGCGACCTTCGGCTGCCCGGTGATCGAATCCTACGGGATGACCGAGGCCGCCCACCAGATGGCATCGAACCGGCTGCCGCCGGGCCAGCGCAAGCCCGGCAGCGTCGGCGCCTCCGCCGGTCCGGCCGTGGCTGTCATGGCGCCCGACGGGCGGCTGCTCGCAGCCGGCGAGACCGGCGAGATCGTCATTCGCGGACCCAACGTCACGACGGGCTACGAAAAGAACCCGGATGCCAATGCCACGGCTTTCGCGCATGGCTGGTTCCACACTGGCGACCAGGGCGTGCTCGACGAAGACGGCTATCTCAGGGTCACCGGTCGGCTCAAGGAGATCATCAACCGCGGTGGCGAAAAGATCTCGCCGCTCGAGGTCGACGACGTGCTGATGGACCATCCGGCGGTGGCGCAGGTCGTCACCTTCGCCATGCCGCATGACAAGCTTGGCGAGGAGGTGGCCGCGGCGGTTGTGCTGCGCGAAGGCATCAGTGCCACCGAGGGCGACATCCGCACCTATGCCGCGACACGGCTTGCCGATTTCAAGGTGCCGCGCAAGATCCTGATCCTGGACGAGATCCCCAAGGGTGCGACCGGCAAATTGCAGCGCATCGGCCTTGCTGCCAAACTCGGGCTTTGACGATGAAGATCACCATCTTCGGCGCCGGTGCGATTGGCGGCTATCTTGCGGCCAAGCTCGCCATCACTGGGCGGACCGATCTTTCGATCGTCGCGCGCGGCGCCCATCTGGAAGCCATCAAGGCGGACGGCCTGCGCCTGATCGAGGATGGCCAGGAGATTTCGGTCCCCGTCCGGGCCGCCGCCAAAGCCAACGAGCTTGGCGCCCAGGATTACGTCGTGCTGGCGCTGAAGGCCCATTCTCTCTCCCCAGCCCTTGACCAGATCGCGCCGCTGCTTGGGGACCACACATCAGTCGTCACCATGCAGAACGGCGTGCCCTGGTGGTATTTCCACGGCGTCGGCGGGCCGCTCGAAGGCACCAGGCTGAACGCGGTCGACCCCGGCGGCGCGATCTGGCAGCGGATCGGACCGGACCGCGTCATCGGCTCGGTCGTCTATCCCGCGGTCGAGGTCGATGCGCCGGGCCTCATCCGCCATGTCGAGGGCAAACGTTTCTCGCTCGGCGAACCCTCCGGCGAGCGCAGCGAACGGGTCACGCTTCTGGCCGAGGAGATGGTCAAGGCCGGCCTGCAAGCGCCGGTGCGCGAGGACATCCGTAGCGAAATCTGGGTAAAACTGTGGGGCAACCTCTCCTTCAACCCGATCTCGGCGCTGACCGGCAGCACGCTGGCCGCGATCGTTGCCGACGATGGCACCCGCACGCTGGCCCGCACCATGATGCTGGAGGCGCAGGCGATCGGCGAAAGCCTCGGCGTGCGTTTTCCCATAGCGGTCGACCGGCGCATCAAGGGCGCCGGCGATGTCGGCGAACACAAGACCTCGATGCTGCAGGACCTGGAGCGCGGCAGGCCGATGGAGATCGACGCGCTGGTGAGCGCGGTGCAGGAACTTGGCCGGCTCACGGACAAGCCGACCCCGACCATCGATGCCGTGCTGGCGCTGGTGCGGCGGCTGGCGGTGGAACGCGGGTGTTATGGGTGAGATGGAAGGACAGGGCAAATCAGAGCCGTGGCGCGCGACGATCCAGGCCTTGAAGCGTCTTGGCCTCATATCCCGGCTTGACCAAGGTTAGCAGCATGCTGAACGCCATTCACCACGTCGCGCTCATCTGCACCGACTACGACCAGTCGCGACGGTTCTACGTCGAACTCCTCGGCCTCGATCTGATCCGGGAGGTTTATCGGGAGGAGCGGCAATCATGGAAGGCGGATCTGCGGATCGGGTCGGCCCAACTGGAATTGTTCTCCTTCCCTGCACCAGCGATGCGGCCATCCCACCCAGAGGCTACAGGCCTGAGACATCTGGCATTCGCCGTGGCTAATCTTGAGCCCGTAATTATCCGCCTGGAAGCCGCAGGCGTTGCCGTCGAGCCAATCCGGATCGACCCATACACAGACCAACGGTTTACCTTTTTCAGGGACCCGGATGGATTGCCGCTGGAACTCTACGAAGCACCATAAGGAACGGTTCGCTTTCACGACGGGCGCTGTGTACTGACGGTCTCGGTATCGGCGGACCGCGAATCTGTGCTAAGCGCCGCCCAACCAACCAAAGGACGACACCAATGAGCGAACTGACCGTGGCCGAGGCGACCGAGAGCATCTATGCCTCGCTCCGGGCGGACAATGCCGACATCGACACACATATCGCGGCGCTTAAGGCGGCGCTGACGCGAGAGGGGATCAAACAGGCGGTGTTCGATCCGGCCAAGCTGGCGCAGAACAACCGCTCGGGCCGCAAGTTGATGCAGGCTTATTTTCGGCAGCGCGGCGTGAGCGTGAAGTTCTCGGACCAGTAGAACCGCGCGGGCGATCTCAATCGCGCGATTTGGTTGGTTTCGGACGCAAGTTCCCCGACGCTTCGGGCCATCCCTTTTGACCGGCTCAATAACAGCGATCTGCCGCCGCAAGTGCATCGACGCGGTGAGCTTGGTCCAGTGCGCCAATCCGTCGGACTGACGCATAGAACCTGACATAGTCGCCCGAACACAAGTCGAACAGGCGCAGAAACGCGGTCACCCGATCGCTATAAACGGACGTCGCGGCGAGCTTTGCGTTGTTGATCGGGGAAGCGAACCAGGCGTCGTATCCCCGGTATCGGCCCCAGCGCCTGTCGCGCATGTGTCGGTAGCGCATCCGCAGCCGTTCAATCGCGGCCGTCTTCGCGGCCAGTTTTTGCTCCGAGGTGCCGGCGTTGGAATAGACTTGCGCCAACTCGTCCCGGGTCCGCGACACCAGCGCAAGAAATTCAGCTTTTCGCTTCCGGGCGGCTTCGTAACGGCGCAACGCGGCGGCATCGCCAGTCGCGCGCAGCCATTTTTTCACGCCGGTTGTTTCGACGGCGACAGCGAACGCCTCGTTGAATGCGGAATCGTCGTGCACGTAGACGCGCTGGTGGGCCAGTTCATGGAACACCAGCGCTGCGAGATTGGTTTCATCCTGGCCGAACATCGTGCTGAGCAGCGGGTCGCTCGACCAGCCAAGCGTGGAATATGCCGTGATGCCCGTCACATAGACGTCCATGCCCTGTCCTTGAAGTTCGACAGCGGTTTCAGTCGCGGACTTCCTGGAGAAATACCCCCGGTAGGGAACACAGCCGAAAACAGGGAAACACCATGTTCGCGGCGTCAGCGAAAATGCCGGCGCGGCGAAGACGGCCCATGTCACCGAGTCCCGACCAATGTCGACATAGCTGCGGTAGCTGTTGTTGTCAGGCAGCGCCAGTTCATCCGTTGCGAACTGTCGTATAGCGCTCGCCGATGCCATTCGCGCGCGCAATGCCTTCGGCGTCGACGGATCCTCGATCAGTTTTCCGACATCCTGGCGCGCCGTCATGATCCGCACATGGCCCTGCACGGATTGCGCGTAGTAGGAAATACTGGTGCAACCGGTCACGCCGGACGCCACGATTACAACGACAAGCAATCGAAAGAATGCGCGCATCACGATTTGCCCAAAGCAGTGCTCACCCGTTCCGATGGAGTCGCAATTGCCCCAGGTCGCAAGCAGTCGCATCGATTTGATCGAGGTCTATAGCTTTCTGAAGTATCCGGACAGGTGCTCATTGGGGAGACGCATGCGTCATCACGCGCAAGCCGCGTCCCATCAACCTGCAGCTGATCAGTCCTTTCCCGCCCGCTTGAAAATCCGCGCGTAAAATTCGCCGACGATGCCGCGCCGGAAGACGAGCACGCACACCATGAAGATCAGGCCAGTGGCGATGGTCACCGGAAAGCCGGAAGTGGCAAGCGTGTTTTCCAGGCCGATGACAAGGCTGGCGCCGATGATCGGCCCGACCATGGTGCCGATGCCGCCCAGAAGCGTCATCAGGATCACCTCGCCCGACATCTGCCAGGTGACGTCGGTGAGCGTGGCGAACTGGAAAACCATCGCCTTGAGCGAGCCGGCCAGCCCGGCCAGCGCCGCCGACATGACGAAAGCGCCGAGCTTGTAGTTGGCGACGGAATAGCCCAGCGAAATGGCGCGATTCTCGTTTTCGCGGATCGAGCGCAGGATCATGCCGAACGGCGAATTGACGATGCGCCAGATGGCGAAGACGCCGACGAGGAACACCGCCAGCACGAAATAATACATGTTCAGCGAGACGTTCAGGTCGAGGACGCCCAGCAGCATGCCGCGCGGCACACCTTGGATGCCATCCTCGCCTTGCGTGAACGGCGCCTGCACGCAGAAGAAGAAGAACATCTGCGACAGCGCCAGCGTGATCATGGCGAAATAGATGCCTTGCCGGCGAATGGCGAAAAAGCCCATGACAAGGCCGAGCAAGGCCGCACCCGCCATGCCGAGCAGAATGCCGGCTTCCGGCGGCCAGCCCCAGACCTTGACGGCATGCGCCGTGAAGTAGGCGGCGCCGCCGAAAAAGGTGGCGTGGCCGAACGACAGCAGCCCGGTGTAGCCAAGCAGGAGATTGAACGCACAGGCAAACAGCGCAAAGCACAGCATCTTCATCAGGAAGATCGGATAGACCAGGAAAGGCGCCACCAGCAGCGCCAGGATGCCGAGCCCGACCAGCGTCCATTCAAGCCGCGCCGAGGTTTTGGCCGATGTCTCGCGAAGCGTCAGTTCCGACATGTCAGATGTCCCTTCCGACATGTCAGGCGTCCCTTCCGAACAGGCCGGCCGGCCGGACCAGAAGCACGATGGCCATGATGACGAAGACCACGAGGTTGGAGGCCTCAGGATAGAAGACCTTGGTCAGGCCTTCGGCAAGGCCGAGCATGTAGCCGGTGACGATGGCGCCAAGGATCGATCCCATGCCGCCGATCACGACGACGGCGAAGACGACGATGATGAGATCCGACCCCATAAGCGGGCTCACCTGATAGATCGGCGCTGCCAGAATTCCGGCAAGCCCAGCCAGCGCGGAGCCCAGACCGTAGGTCAGGGTCAGCAGCAACGGCACGTTGACGCCGAAAGCCTGGACGAGGCGGGGATTCTCCGTCGCGGCGCGCAGGTAGGAACCGAGCCTGGTCTTCTCGATCAGCACCCAGGTTCCGAAGCAGACGATCAGCGAGGCGACGACGACCCAGCCGCGATAATTGGGCAGGAACATGAAGCCGAGATTGGTGCCTCCCGAAAGCAGCGGCGGGACGGCGTAGGGGTTTCCCGAGACGCCGTAATAGTAGCGGAAGATGCCTTCGAGCACGAGCGCGAGGCCGAAGGTGAAGAGCAGCCCGTAGAGCGGGTCGAGATCGTACAGCCGCGACAGCGCCAGGCGCTCGACCACGATGCCGAAGACACCGACGATCAGCGGCGCAAGGATCAGCGCCGGCCAGTAGCCGATGCCGAGATGGGTGAGCAGCAGATAGCCGACGAAGGCGCCGAGCATATATTGGGCGCCATGGGCGAAATTGATGACCCGCAGCAGGCCGAATATGACGGCCAGGCCCAGGCTCAGCATGGCGTAGAACGAGCCGTTGATCAGGCCGACCAGCAACTGGCCGAGGAAGGCCTGAACCGGGATTCCGAAGATCATCGTCATGGCGCCATCATACACCCAGGACTTCGTGGAGCTGCGTCATGCGGTCCGGCAACTCGCCGACCGGGAACCCCGCCACCACCTTGCCGTGCTCCATCAGATAGAAACGATCGGCGACACGGCTGGCGAAGCGGAAGTTCTGCTCGACCAGCAGGATCGTCATGCCGCGCTTTTTCAACGTCGCCAGCAACGCGCCGATGCGCTGCACGATGACGGGAGCGAGCCCCTCCGTCGGCTCGTCGAGAAGCAGCATTTTCACACCCGTTCTCAACATGCGCGCGATCGCCAGCATCTGCTGTTCGCCGCCCGACAGCCTGGTGCCGGGACTGTTGCGCCGCTCCTTCAGATTGGGGAACAGATCGAATATCTCCTCGACGCTCATGCCGCCCTCGGCCACGACCGGCGGCAGAACCAGGTTCTCGTCGACGGTCAGCGTGGCGAAAATACCGCGCTCCTCCGGCACGAAGCCGATGCCCTGATGCGCAGTGCGGTGCAGCGGCAGCCGCATCAGATCCTGGCCGTCGAAGGCGATCCCGCCGGTTCGCTTGCGGATCAGCCCAATGATGGCGCGCAGCGTCGTCGTCTTGCCGACGCCATTGCGGCCGAGCAGTGTGACCGTCTCGCCGGAATACACTTCCAGATCGACGCCGTGCAGCGCATGGCCCTCGCCATACCAGGCGTTGAGGCCGCTGACGGCAAGCAGAGGTGCGGTACTAGTCATCGGCGGTGCCCATATAGGCGATCTTGACGCGCTCGTCGCGGCTGACCGTGGCGTAGTCGCCGGCGGCCAGCACCTCGCCGCGCTGCATGACCGTTATCCAGTCGCAAAGGTCGGCCACGACAGTCAGATTGTGCTCGACCATCAGCACGGCGCGATCCTTGGCCACCGAACGGATAAGGTCGGAAACCGTGGCCACGTCCTCGTGCCCCATGCCGGCCATCGGCTCGTCCAGCAGCAGCACTTTCGGATCGAGCGCCAGGGTCGTGGCGATCTCGAGCACGCGTTTCCTGCCATAGGAAAGGTCGCCGGCGAGCCTGTTCCTGGCGTCGTCGAGACCGACCGAGCGCAGCAATTCCTCGGCACGCGGCGTCAGCCGGTCGAGCGCCGCCAGCGAGCGCCAGAACTGAACGCTGAGCCCGCCCGGCCGCTGCAGGGCGACGCGGACATTGTCGAGCACGCTGAGGTGCGGAAAAATCGCCGATATCTGGAACGAGCGCACCAGGCCCATCCGCGCGACCCTGGCCGGCGACGTGCGGGTGATGTCATGGCCAAGCAGCTCGATCCTGCCGCTGGTCGGCGCCAGGAACTTGGTGAGCAGGTTGAAGACAGTCGTCTTGCCGGCGCCGTTGGGTCCGATCAGGGCATGGATGTTGCCATGGCGAACATCCAGATCGACGTTTTTCACGGCGATGAAGCCGGCAAAGTCACGCCGCAACCCGCGGGCGGAAAGCACCACAGGCGGCTCGTTCGCGCTCAGGTCAGTCGGCGCCATCGGCCGCGCCGATCACTGGCCGGCCGTCGGACAGCCGCTTTCCTTTTCGCTCAGGAAGGCCTCGTTGCCAGGAATGGTGGCGAGATATTTGTAGTAGTCCCACTCCTTGGTGCTCTCGGCTGGCGACTTGACCTGATAGAGGTACATGTCGTGGACCATGTTGCCGTCCGCCTGCACTTTGCCGTTGGTTATCGCGGCGTCGTCCACAGGCATCGAATGCAGTTGCTTGGCGACGGCTTCGGTCTCGTCCGTGCCGGCCTTGTCGATCGCTTTCAGGTACTGCGTCACCGCCGAATAGGTCGAGGCCTGGATCATGTTCGGCATGCGGTTGGTGCGCTTGAAAAAGCGCTGCCCGAATTCGCGGCTCTTGTCGTCGCGATCCCAATAATAGCCTTCGGTCAGCACAACGCCCTGCGCCGCTTGAAGGCCAAGCCCATGCACCTCGGCCAGCGTGAACAGGAGTGCGGCAAGACGCTGACCGCCCTGCACGATGCCGAATTCGGCCGCCTGCTTGATCGAGTTGGAGGTATCGAGGCCGGCATTGGCCAGGCCGATGACCTTGGCGCCCGACGATTGCGCCTGCAGCAGGAAGGACGAATAATCGGTCGATCCCAGGGGATAACGCACCTCGCCCAGCACCTTGCCGCCATGGCTCTCGACGAACTTGGTGGTCTGATCCTTCAGCGAATAGCCGAATGCATAGTCGACGGTGACGAAGAACCAGCTGTCGCCGCCCTGCTGCACGAGAGAGCCGCCTGTCCCAACCGCTTGCGAATGAGTGTCATAGGCCCAGTGGAAGCCATAGGGCGAACATTGTTTGCCGGTCAGCTCCGTGGTTGCCGCGCCGGTGACGATGTCGATCTTCTTCTTTTCCTTGGAGATCCCCTGGACGGCGAGCGCCACCGAAGAGGTGGTCAGTTCCATGATGGCATCGACCTGTTCGGTGTCGTACCACTGCCGCGCGATGTTGGAGGCGATATCGGGCTTATTCTGGTGATCGGCGCTGATGATTTCTATCGGCGCTCCCTGCACCTTGCCGCCGAAATCCTCGACCGCCATCTTGGCCGCCTCGACCGACCACTTGCCGCCGAAATCGGCGTAGACGCCCGATTGGTCGTTGAGAATGCCGATTTTGACCTTGCCGTCGGAAATTTCAGCGGCCGAGGCAGGGATCGCGGATGCGGCGAGAAGTGCCGCGGAAACGAAAAGGCTTACCTTCATGGTTGACTTCCTCCCATAGCGATGAATCCGACCGACCCTCCTACGATCGATCATCGCAATGGTATTGAACATGAGGAAGATAGGGACAGAGGGCAAGAGGCCGTTAGGGATTTCGTGCTCGAAGCGATACGGTTTGGCGGCGGAACGCGAGCCTTGAGCGCGAGATAGAGACACAAACACGTGAACCGCCGGCGGCAGTGCCGGCTCAGCCCTCGGCGGCGACGAGGTGGCCGTTGCCGACATCCCTCAGCGCCAGTTTCAACGGCGCCTCGCCGATCCTGCGGGTGGCGCTCGGGATCTCCTGGTCGAGGCGGGCGAAGCGGCTTCTTCGCTTGGCTGGATCGGGCACCGGCACGGCTTCGATGAGGCGTCTGGTGTAGGGGTGGCGCGGGTTGGAAAAGACCTGGTCGCGCGTGCCCATCTCGACGATCTGGCCGAGATACATGACGGCGACGCGGTCGGAGATGTTCTCGACCACAGCCATGTCGTGCGAGATGAAGAGATAGGCGACGCCGAATTCGCGCTGTAATTCCTTCAACAGATCGAGCACGCGCGCCTGCACCGAAACGTCGAGCGCCGAGACGCTTTCGTCGGCGATGATCAGCTTCGGCCGCAGCGCAAGAGCGCGTGCAATACAGACGCGCTGGCGCTGGCCGCCGGAGAATTCATGCGGATAGAGCTCCATCTGATCGGCCGACAGGCCGACGCGCTCGAACAGCGCCGCGACACGGTCACTGCGCTCTTGCTTCGAGGCGATGCCATGGATCAGCAGCGGCTCGGCGACGAGTTCGCCGACGCGCATGCGCGGGTCGAGCGAGGCGTAGGGATCCTGAAAAATCATCTGCACGTCGCGGCGCACCGCCTTACGCTCGTCGCGACCAAGGCCGGACAGATTGCGCCCGCCAACCGCGATATCGCCGCTGTAGGGCACCAGTCCGGCCAGCGCCTTGGCGGTGGTCGACTTGCCACAGCCGGATTCGCCGACCAGCGCCAGCGTCTCGTTGGGCGCGATCGAGAAGCTGACGCCTTCGACGGCGTGGACGCGACGGGTGACCCGGCCGAAGAAGCCGCCATGCAGGTCGAAGCGGACATGCAGGTCGGTGACTTCGGCGACATTGGCCGGCAGCGCCGTCTCGACATCCCTGGATTTTTGGCGGCCGACGCCGCTGCCGATGCGCGGCACTGCGGCCAGCAGCTCGCGCGTGTAGTCGGCTTGCGGCCTGGCAAAAATGTCAGCGGTTCTTCCCTCTTCGACCATGCGGCCATGCCGCATGATGATGACGCGGTCGGCCATTTCGGCGACGACGCCCATGTCGTGGGTGATCAGGATGACGCTGGTGCCGTGCTGGCGCTGCAGGTCGCGCAGCAGCTCCAGCACCTCGCCTTGCACGGTGACGTCGAGGGCCGTCGTCGGCTCGTCGGCGATCAGCACGTCCGGCTCGAGCGCCAGTGCCATGGCGATCATCACCCTCTGGCGCATGCCGCCGGAGAGCTCGTGCGGAAACTGCTTCAGCCGGCTTTCGGCTTCCGAAATGCGCACCGCCTTCAACGCCTCGATGGCGCGCTGACGAGCTTCGCCCTGCGACAGGCTGGTGTGTGCCTCGATGGATTCGGTGAGCTGCCGGCCGATCGACAGCACCGGGTTGAGCGAGGTCATCGGCTCCTGGAAGATCATGGCGATGCGGTCGCCGCGAATGCGCCGCATCCGGCGCTCGTCGAGAGTCGTCAGATCTGTATCGCCCAGATGGATTTTCCCAGACGATATGCGCGCCGCCGGCTGCGGCAGCAATTGCATGATGGCCAGTGCGGTCATCGATTTGCCGGAGCCGGATTCACCGGCAATGCAGAGCGTCTCGCCACGCGCCAGCGTCAGCGACAGGTCGGAGACGACCTCGCGCTCGCCGTCCTCGCCGCGCACGCTGACGCAGAGGTTGGCGATGTCGAGGATGGGTTCGGGGGTTGAGGTCATTGCAAAGGCAAAGTTCTGAGAGGTTTATTCCGGCACGCCCCCCTCTGTCCTGCCGGACATCTCCCCCTCAAGGGGGGAGATTGGCCGTCACGTGGGCCGGCGCTCCCCCTTGCAACATTAGAGATTGGCGAAAGCCGAAGTGACATCTGATCTCCCCCCTTGAGGGGGAGATGTCCGGCAGGACAGAGGGGGGTGCAGCGCCGACTTGACATCATTCAAACACGCAGCGCGGAAAATAGAACGACACCACCCAGTTCGGCATGTCGACGATCTCGCTGATCCTGAGATCGCCGCACACAGAGGCCAGCATATAGGCTTCGACCGGGTCGATCTTGTACCTCCCGGCGAGCAGGTCGACCATCTGCGCGACCGCTTCCCTGGCGCCCGCCATCAGGTCCGGGCCGATGCCGGTCGTCACCTCATAACCCTTGGCGTCGAGATGGCGCGTCACCGGGCCTGGCGTGGTGAAGCGCGGCGTCTTCAGCCTGGCATCCTTGACCAGATCGAGCTTGAGCACGACGTCCATCGGGCTTTCGATCGCCGTGCCGCAAACCTCGCCGTCGCCTTGCGCGGCATGGGTATCGCCGACCGAAAACAGTGCGCCCGCCACTTCCACCGGCAGGTACAGCGTGGTGCCGGCGGCGAGATCGCGGATGTCGAGATTGCCGCCGACGCGCCTTGGCGGCACCACCGAATGGTGGCCCTTTTCCGCCAGCGCGTTGCCGATGGTGCCGGCGAAGGGTTTCAACGGCACCCGCGCATTTTTGCCGAACAGCGCCGGCTCGAGCGAGGCAGCGTCGTATTTCCAGATGTTCAGCGCCGGCTCCTTGAAGTCGTCGGCGAGCAGCCCGAAACCGGGAATGTTGGCCGTCCAGCCGAAGCCGGACGGTTTGAACATCTCGATCGTCACCTTCAGCGCGTCACCCGGCTCGGCGCCCTCGACGAAGATCGGCCCAGTCACCGGATTGACGGTGGCGAAGTCGAGCCTGGCGACGTCGGCGACCGTGCTGTCGGCCTGCAACTGGCCGCCGGAGGAATCCAGGCACTGGAACTCGATGGTCGAGCCGGGCGCCACCCGCTCGGCCGGGGCAAACGAATTGTCCCAGCCGAAATGATGTTGGCGCCCGTGGATGGTGTAGTCGCAGTTATTGCACATCTTTTACGTACACATTGTCGTAGTTGATCGGGATATGGACCGGGTCGACATAGAGGTTGTCGGCGCCGCCCATGCGCGCCGATTTCATGGTGAAGCGCTGCTCGTTGAAGACCGGCGCCCAGGGCGCGTCTTCCATCACCTTGTCGTAGATGGCGCTCCACATCTTGTCGCGCTCGCCGGCCTTGGCCGGGTCGACCACCGAGTCGGCCTCGGCCGCCTTGGCGTCGAGATCCTTGTTGCAGTACCACGACCAGTTCCAGCCGCCCGGCACCGCGCCGGCGCAGCCGAGGATCGGGCCGTAGAAGTTCGACGGATCCGGGAAGTCGGCGATCCAGGCCATGCCGCCGGACCACATCATCGGTGCGCCGGCCTTGTCGCCGCCGGCGGCAATGACGTTTGCCTGAGCCAGCGATTGGATGCTGGCCTTGATGCCGATCGCCGCCAGGTCCTGCTGGATCGCCTGGGCGATGCGCGGGTTGGGGTCGGTGTTCATGGCGAACAATTGCGTGTCGAAACCATCGGGATGGCCGGCCTCGGCAAGCAGCGCCTTGGCCTTGGCGACATCATAGGGATAGCCCTTGTACTCCTTGTCGTAGCCGGGCATCGACGGCGGCAGCGGCTGGTTGGCCGGCACGGCGCGGCCGTTGATGATCTGGATGATGCGCGCCTTGTTGATCGCCATGTTGACCGCCTGGCGCACCTTCACATTGTCGAACGGGGCCATGGTGGTGTTCATGGTGACATAGCCGGTGTGCAGCTGGCCACCTTCGACGACGCGCGCCTTCTGCTCCGGATCGGCCATCACCTCCTGGAATTTTGCCGGCGGAATGCCGTCGCCGGGCACGTCGATCTCGCCCTTCTGCAGGCGCAGCAGCGCAACGATCGGCTCCTGGCCGATCTCGAAGGTGATCTTGTCCAGATGCGGCAGGCCCTTGTGCCAATACTCCGCATTGCGCTCGAAGACGATGCGCTGGCCGAGTGTCCACTCGGCGAGCTTGAAGGCGCCGGTGCCGACCGGATGCTTGCCGAAATCGGCGCCGTATTTCTCGACCTCTTCCTTCGGCACGACATGCGAGAAGTTGATGGCCATGACATGCAGGAAAGTGGCGTCGGGCCGGGTCAGCTCGAACTTGACCGTGTAGGGATCGACGACGGTGACGCCGGAGAGGCTCTCGGCCTTGCCGGCGGCGACATCGTCATAGCCCTTGATCGAGCCGAAAAAGCCGGCGCCGGGGCTCTGGGTCTTGGGATTGGTGACGCGGTCGAGCGAATATTTCACGTCGTCGGCGGTCATCTCGCGGCCATTGTGGAATTTCACGCCATGGCGCAGCTTGAAGGTGAAGGTCTTGCCGTCGGGCGAGATCTCGTAGCTCTCGGCAAGATCGGGCTTCAAATTGGTGGTGCCAGGTTCGTAATCCATCAGCCCGTCGAACAGGCTCTTGATCATCGACCAGTTCTGCCAGTCATACCCGATCGCCGGATCGAGCGTGGCGACATCGTCCTTGTAGGTGATGGTGATGGCGCCGCCCTGCTTGGCGTTCGGATCGACGGTGTCCTCGGCGCGAACACTTGTCATGCCGAGCATCAGCGCCAGCGCCGATGCCGCTACCGTGGATGCGAGAAACTTTTTCATTTTTATGTTCCCTTTCTCTGTCTGGTTTTCATTTTCATCTGAGCTTGATGCGGGGGTCGATGAAGGGCGCGATGACGTCGGCCAGCAGATTGCCGAGCACGATGGCGAAGGCCGAGACCAGGGTGACGCCCATGATGATCGGGATGTCCACGCGCTGGATGGCCTGCCACGCCAGCTGGCCAATGCCAGGCCAGCCGAACACGCTTTCGACGACGACGATGCCACCCATGAAGATGCCGATGTCGATGCCGATCATGGCGATGACCGGCAGGATGGCGTTGGGCAGTGCATGTCGGAACAGGATGGCTCGCCGCGCCAGGCCCTTGGCGCGGGCGGTGCGGACATAATCCTGACGCAGAACATCGATCATCGACGAGCGCATCATGCGGGCGTACCAGCCGGCGCCGAGTATGCCCATGGTCAGCGACGGCAGCACGAGATGACGCCAGGTGCCATAGCCGCCGATCGGGAACCAGCTGAGCCGCACGGCAAAGACGTAGAGCAGCAGCAGGCCGACGACGAATTGCGGCGCCGAGACGCCGACAAAGGAGGCGACCATCAGCGTCTGGTCGGTGCCGGTGCCGCGCTTGACGGCGGCGATCAGGCCCATGCTCAGGCCGAGCAGCAGCTCGCACAGGATGGCGCCGACCATCAGCAACAAGCTGGCCGGCAGCCGTGAGACGATCAGCTCGGTGACTTCGGAGCGCTGGATGTAGGAGCGGCCGAGATCGCCACTGACGAGCTTCGTGAGATAGCGCCAGTACTGGACGATGAAGGGCTGGTCGAGGCCGAGCTGCTGGCGGATGTTCTCAACCGTCTGCGGCGTGGCGCTGCGGCCGGCGATCTGGCGCACCGGGTCGGCCGGCAGGAGATAGAGCAGCGCGAAGGTGATCAGCGAGACGCCGAGCAGGATCAGCAGCGACTGGATCAGGCGGCGGCCGAGATAGGCGATCATGCCCGGCCCCTTTGCGTCGGATCGAGGATGTCGCGCAGCGCGTCGCCGATCAGGTTGAAGGCCAGCGCCAGCGCCAGGATCGCCGCGCCGGGAAAGAACACCAGCCAGGGTGCTGCCTGGAAGTAGGTCTGGTTCTCGAAGATGATGTTGCCCCAGGACGCGGTCGGCGGCTGCACGCCGATGCCGAGGAAGGAGAGCGTCGCCTCCAACAGCACCGTGGTCGAAATGCCGAGCGTGCCCCAGACGATGATGGTCGGCAGGAGATGCGGCAGGATGTGGCGAAACAGGATGCGCGGTGCGCTCGCCCCGATGGTGCGCTCGGCGTCGATGAACTCGCGTTCGGCGAGCGAAGAGGTCTCGGTGTAGATGACGCGGGCGGTCTGCACCCAGTTGACCAGGGCGATGACCATGGCGACGATCCACAGGCTCGGCTCGAACACCGCGGCCAGGCAAATGGCGAGCAGCAGTGCCGGAAACGCCATCATCAAATCGGTGAAACGCATCAGCGCACTGCCGATCCAGCCACGGAAATAGCCGGCGACAACGCCGACCAGCGTGCCGATGAACAGCGCCACGCCATTGGCGACGATGCCGATGATCAGCGAGGTGCGGGCTCCGTAGAGGATGCGGGTCAACAGGTCGCGGCCGAGCAGGTCGGTGCCCAGCCAGAATTTTGCATCCGGCGGCAAGGGCGAGCCCTCGATGGTCAGGCCGTCGAACATCTGCTCGTTGGGATCGTAGCCTGTCAGCCATGGCGCCAGCACGGCGCCGGCAACGACAATGGCGACGATCACCAGCCCAAGCAGTGCCAGACGGCGCCTGACCAGCCGGCGCCAGACGCCGGCGCGCGGCTTGACCGGCATGCGCCCTGGCGCGGTGAGATCAGGCGCGATGGGACTGGTCATCGCCGCCTTCTTCCCCCGTTGCCTCTTCACTTGTCATGGCCACGATCCGCCGCGCGGCATCCTCGACGCTGATCTGCCAGCTCATCGCCAGCGAGCGAAGCTGCGCATAGGCGCGGCCGTCATCGGCGCCTTTCGCCAGTGCCGTCACCGCGCGCACGATGGTCTGGCGCTCGGCGACGCGCTGGCGAAGCGAGGCGATTTCGCTGGCCAGGTGTTTTCGCGCCTCGAAACTTTGCCTTGCGATCAGCAGTGCGCTGTAGACGCCGGCATTGCCGACCGGCTTCAAGAGTTGGGCGTCGGCCTTGTGCGACAATGCCCATTCGATGCGGCCGGGCGCCTCGGAGCCGATCAGCGCCACCAGCGGCATCGGCGCTTCGCCCGGCTTCCACGGGAATTGCTCGTCGAAGCCGAGATCGGCGTCGAAGAAGACGAAATCGGCCGCCAGCGCCTCGGGCGGCAGTTCCGGCCAGCAGTCCAGCGTGATCAGGCCGATGGCCGACAATTGCCTGGTGATCGCCTGCACCGTCGGGTGCGGACGGTGCAGGATGAAGGCCCTGGCGCCGCCGAGATTGGGGATGCGTGGGGTTCTCGTCACGACACCACCCTCAGGCGCGGGCGGCCGAATGTTTTTGCCGGGTCGTAGCGCGACAGATACGGGTCTGGCGCGACTTCGTCCTCGCGGCTGACGACCTCGAAGAAGCCATCCGCGATGCGCCCGATGATCACCGGCAGCGTCGCGTGCTGGGAATGGGCGTCGATGGCTATCGGCCCGAGCCGGGTGGAGAAGCGGCGTTCTGCGAAGGCTCTGGAAAATTCCGCCGGACCGGCTTCGGAATTGCTGGAGAGCACGTCGGCCATCACCTGCACGGAGGCATAGGCGGAGGCCTCGAAAGACGAGGCGAAGGCGGCCGGCCGCGGCGCGAAGTACGGCCCGACCGACAGGTGCCCTTTCCCGGATTCGCCGATCGCCGGCAACTCTCCTTCGGTGAGGTTGCAGGAGATGACGGGACAGGTTTCCGGGCGGAAGGCAGGATCCTCATTCCCGAGATCGCAATAGGCCGCCAGGAAGGCGTAGGAAGAGGTGCCGATCAGGTTGTTGAGGATGAAGTTCGGCCGTGTGGCACGGATCTCCGCGATCAGCCGCGACACGTCGGTCTCGCCGATGCGCAGATAGCGTTCGCCCAGCACCTTGCCGCCGGCATCGGCGATCAGGTCGCGGGCGACGCGGTTCATCTCCCAGCCCCAGATGTAGTTCGAGCCGAGCAGGAAGCCATTGGCGCCGAAACGCGGCACGACATGCGCCATCAGCGGCACCAGATGCTGGTTTGGGCAAGCGTGCATGTAGACGACGTGCTCGTTGGCCTCGAAGCCCTCATAGGGGCAGGCGTACCAGAGCATGCCGCCCGCCTTCTCGAGCACCGGAATGGCTTCCTTGCGGCTCCACGAGGTGACGCAGCCGACGACATGGCGCGCGCTGCTGGTCCTGAAAATATCCTCGCACAGCGTCGCGTAGCGGTCCGCATTGCTTTGCGGATCGCGCTCGACCGGCACCAGTTCGATGCCTGAGCTGCGATCGGCGTTGATGTCGGCGATGGCGCGCATGGCGCCGATGCGGCACGCATCGGAGACGAGCTGATAGCTCCCCGAGCGGGAATACAGGATGCCGATCTCGATACGCCGTTTCAAACAGATCCCCAAAATGACAATGCCTCGCAGCCAGCGCCGGAAGGGCGAGGCATACGAGGCATTCTTGCCGCCCGGCGATCAGAGCCGGTATTTTGCGCTAGCGTATTCTGTCCGGCGGGTCAGTCAAGCCCTCAACGGTATTTGCGTGACCGTCATCGCCGTTTCGCTGCCGCCGGCTATCTGGCCGATCTGGCCGCCGGCCTCTGACCGTGTTGACGCGCATAGGTCACGCAGGCGTCCACCGTGCTGACACAAAGCGCGTCGCGCCTGTTCGGCAAATTGTTGTCGCCGGCATAGGCAACTTCGGCGACGCGGCCGTCGACCATGCGAATTTGCGTGTCGCAATAACCGCCGGGAGCAACATTGACGGAGCCGCCGACCGCCGGGATCGCGCCTACCGCTAGAGTCGGAACCACAATGCTGAGATTGCCGCGCTGGACGATGCGCTTGTAGGTCCAGATCTGGCCCGATCGGCCGGCGTCGGCGGTGGCGGTCGGAAACCCGGCGCACATTCGAACATCGGCTTCGCTGAGGCCGACCATCTCCTTGCGGGCGGCCGCCGCCGTTGGATCAACCTTGGCGATACGCGACGCATCGTCGGGAACGACGCAGGAAGACTGGATGCCAACGAAGAGAACAGGTAGGGCAAGCTTTTGAATGCAGGAAAATATCATGCCGACCGTCAGATTGGTCCGATGTCAGATTTGCGTGGCGCCCGCCGCTCCTTTCTACCTAGGCAGACAGGCGAAGGGATCAACCCGTTCGGCTTCACGAAAAAGTGGCTGTGGCTGCAACATCGAGGATTTGCGCGTCACGGGGTCTGCATTTCGCGCAGGATCAATGGCCCTGCAAGTGCCTCCGGCGCCACGCGGCGGGCGCTTCGCCGACCCGCGCGCGAAAGAACCGTGAAAAATACGCCGGGTCGTCGAAGCCGATCTCGTAAGCGATGTCCTCCACCGTGCGTACGGTGAACAGCAGCAGGCGCTTGGCCTCCAGCAGCCGCCTTTCGCTGACGACCCGCTTGACGCCGACGCCCAGCACCGCATGGGCAGCCTTGTCGAGAAGATGCGGCGTGGTGGCCAGCGCCTCGACGTAGCGATCGACCGGCCAGTTGTCGCGGAAATGCGTGTCGGCGAGCCGACGCAGGCCCCGCGCCAGCGAAGCATCGGAAGAGGCGGCGGAGGCGGTCACGCCGGGGCTCAGGCGCGCAATGTGGGAGAGTGCGACTGCGATCAGCGCCGGCAGGACCCTGTCATTGCCGGCTTGCGCCTCGGCATATTCGGCGGCGATCATCTCCAGCACCGCCGCCAGTCTCGCCCACGCTGCGTGTCGTGGCAGACCGTCGGCAAAGACCGGCCTGTCCAGCGGCAGCAGGCTGTGAGCGGCGATGGCCGCGAGCGCGCCGTCGGCGACCGAGACGACGATGGCGTCGGTGCCGGGTCCGATCGAGAAGCCATGCACGACAGCGCTCGGCACGAAGCTGACGGCAGGCGCCGAAAAGTCCCAGGATCGGTCTTCGATACGGTAGGTGCCGGAGCCGCTGGTCCAGTAGGTGATCTGGCCCATCTGCGGATGTTTGTGCGCCGCAACCTGACCAAGATGGATATTGCTGCGCGCAAGCACCGTCTCGACATGCAGGAAACCGACATCGAGCGGCCTCACCGGCTCGCCATAGACGAAGAAGTCGGGGATGGAATTCTGGCTCATGGCGCCCGAAAAAGTCCAATCGGTTTTGCCGTTCCGTCCATAACAGATGCATGCCCAAGGCGCTAGTGTTGCGACTCAAGAGGAGGACCATCATGCGATCAGAAGACTTCCGCACTGATAAGGCACGGCCGTTCACCGGGGCCGAGTATCTGGAGAGCCTGCGCGACGGCCGCGAGGTCTATATCAATGGCGAACGCATTGCCGATGTCACCACGCACCCGTCGATGCGCAATTCGGCGCGGTCGCTGGCGCGCCTCTACGATGCGCTGCATGATCCCCTGCGACGGGACACGCTGACCTCGCCGACCGACACCGGCTCGGGCGGCTACACCCACAAATATTTCCGCGTTGCCAAATCCTCTGGCGAACTCGCCGCCCAGCAGACGGCGATCGCCGAGTGGTCGCGCATGTCCTATGGCTGGATGGGGCGCACGCCCGACTACAAGGCGGCGCTGATGAACACGCTCGGCGCCAATGCCGACTGGTACGGGCCGTTCAGGGACAATGCGCTGTCCTGGCACAGGCGTGCCCAGGAAGCCGCACTGTTCATGAACCATGCCATCGTCAATCCGCCGATCGACCGCCACAAGCCGGCCGAACAAGTGAAGGACGTCTTCGTCCACATCACCAAGGAGACGGATGCCGGCATCTATGTCTCCGGCGCAAAGGTGGTGGCGACGTCCTCGGCGCTGACCCACTACAATTTCCTGGCGCAGGGCTCGGCGACGATCACTGAGGATCCGTCGCTGTCGGTGATGTTCATCGTGCCGATGAATGCGCCGGGGATAAAGATGTTCTGCCGCGTCTCCTACGAGCAGACGGCCAACACGGTGGCGGCGCCCTTCGACTATCCGCTGTCGTCGCGCTTCGACGAGAACGATGCGATCCTGGTGCTCGACAATGTCTTCATCCCCTGGGAGGACGTGCTGGTGCTGCGCGATGCGCAGAAAATCCTGTCCTTCCATCCGGCATCCGGCTTCATGCATGGCTACTGCTTCCAGGGCTGCACGCGTTTCGCCGTCAAGCTCGACTTCCTCGCCGGCCTGCTGGCCAAGGCGCTGCGCGCCACGGGCGGCGATGCTTTCCGCGGCAACCAGGCGGCACTGGGCGAGGTCATCGCGCTCAGGCACATGTTCTGGAGCTTTTCCAACGCCATGGCCTACAACCCGATCCCGTGGGCGAATGGCGCGGTGCTGCCCAATCTGGAAGCCGCGCTCGCCTACCGCACCTTCATGTCGGAAGCCTATCCGCGCGTCATCGACACCGTGCGCCGGGTGATCGCGTCCGGGCTGATCTACCTGCCGTCGTCGGTGCGCGACTTCAACAACCCCGAGATCGACAAGTATCTGGCGCAATATGTGCGCGGCTCCAACGACATGGGCCACATCGAGCGCATCAAGATCATGAAGCTTTTGTGGGACGCGACCGGCACCGAGTTCGGCGGCCGCCACGCGCTCTACGAGCTCAACTATGCCGGCGCGCCGGAAGAGGTGCGGCTGCAGGTGCTGAAAGGAGCTGAACGCGGCGGGCGGCTGAAGGCGATGGAAGAGCTCGTCGACACCTGCATGGCCGACTATGACGAGAATGGCTGGACGGGCGATACCTGGTTCAATCCGCTTGTCTCAACGGCCGAGTGAAACCAGATGGCCACGCAGATTTCGAAAGCCGATTTCCGCGACGCCATGGCGAGGGTCTGTGCGCCGGTCAACATCGTCACCACCGATGGCCCGGCAGGGCGCGGCGGCTTCACCGCCACCGCCATGTGCAGCGTCTCCGACGAGCCGCCGACGCTGCTGGTGTGCATGAACGGGCGCTCGACGCAGGCCGCCATGTTCCTGTCCAACCAGCGCTTCTGCGTCAACGTGCTGACGCATGACCACATGCATCTGGCGGGAAAATTCGCTGGCGCGGCCAGGGACATGGAGGCACGCTATGCCTCGGCGCGCTGGCAGACGCTGACCTCCGGCACGCCGGCACTCTCGGATGCGATCGTCAATTTCGATTGCGAGATCGAGACTGTGCATGTCGTCGGCACGCACAATGTCATGATCGGCCGCGTCATCGACGTCCGGCACGGCAGCGGCGGCTCGGCCCTGCTCTATGTCGACCGCAGCTATACGCAGCCGACGCGGCTGGGCAGCTTTGGCGGGTGAAGCCGGGCGTCAGACGGTTTGGTGGCGGGAAGGCCTCCGCCTATCCCGTACGCGGCCGTGCCATCAGCCAGTCTTTCACCCCCCGCCGATCCAGCCTCGCCACCAGCCGGTCCCCCGCCCACTGGATGCCGCAGACCAGGATGATCAGCACGATGACCACCGCGATCATGACGGACGTCTCAAATCGTTGATAGCCGTAGCGGATGGCGAGGTCGCCGAGGCCGCCCGCGCCCCGGGGGCCCGCCCCGGGCGCGGGCCCCCACCGCCGCCCCCCCCGGCCCCGGGAGGCCCCGGCCCACGCCGGGGGGGGGGGGCGGCCCCCCCCCCCCCCGCGGGGGGGGGGGGGCGGGGGGGGGGGGGGGGGGGGGGGGGGCGGCGGGGCCGCGGCCGCCGCGGAAGAGGCGGGGCGGGGGGCGGCGGGGGGGCGGGGGCGGGGGGGGGGGAG
>NZ_JBVVQW010000005.1:0-159285 GCF_055811655.1 Mesorhizobium sp. WSM4809 | reverse complement strand
CCCGTCCCACCCGGGACCACGCCGCCGGGCCGGGGGCGGCCGCGGCGCCCGCGGGCGCCGCGGCCGCCGGCCTGGCCCGCGCCACCGATCAGCGTCACCAGCGTCACCGTGAAGCCGGCGACGATGCCGGGCAGGGCTTCCGGCACCAGCACCTCGCGGATGATCGTCCAGCGGTTGCCGCCCATGGCGCGCGCCGCCTCGATCAAGCCACGGTCGACCTCACGCAACGACACTTCGGCAATGCGCGCGTAATAGGGTGTGGCGGCGATCGACAGCGGCACGATGGCTGCCCATGTGCCGATCGAGGTGCCGACGATCAGCCGCGTCACCGGGATCAGTGCCACCAGAAGGATGATGAAGGGCACCGAACGGAAGCCGTTGATGACGGCGCCGAGCGCCCGGTTCACCCACAGGCTTTCGGCAATCCCGCCGCGTTCGGTGGCGATCAGTGCCAGGCCGAGCGGCAGGCCGAAGACCAGCGAGATGAGGCCGGAGGCGGCTGTCATCAGGACGGTTTCCCAGATCGAACGCAGCAGAAGTTCAAACAGGATCGGCGACATGGCCAAGCACCTCCACCCGCGCCTGGCGGGTCTTCAGGAATGTGATGATGTCAGCGAGATGATTTGCATCGCTGCCGGGAAGCGACAGGAACAGCGTGCCGACGGGCTGCTGCTGGATATGGTCGATGCCGCCATGGATGAGGCGGAAGGCGCCTGGAACAGCCGTGGCAAGGTCGGACAGCAACGGGCCGCGTGCCGCATCGCCGGCCACGTCGACGCGCAGGATCGTCTCCGCGCCGGCCGCCGGCAGCAGCCGGGCCGCCAGTTCGGCTGGCAGCTGCGGCCGGATGGCGCCGAGCAGGCTTTTGGTGATGTCTGATTGTGGGTCGGCAAACACCGACCAGACCGGCCCTTGCTCGACGATGCGCCCGGCGTCGATCACCGCAACGCGGTCGGCGATCGAGCGGACCACCTCCATCTCATGGGTGATCAGAAGGATGGTCAGCCCAAGCTGCCGGTTGATGTCCTTGAGAAGGGCGAGGATGGAGCGCGTTGTTTCCGGATCGAGCGCCGAGGTGGCTTCGTCCGACAAGAGCAGCGCCGGGCGTGCTGCCAGCGCCCGGGCGATGCCGACACGCTGCTTCTGGCCGCCCGACAGTGACGCCGGATAGGCTTTTGCCTTCTCGGACAGGCCGACGAGGTCGAGCAGTTCGGCGGCGCGCTTCAGTCGCTCGGCCTTCGAGCGGCCCTCGATCTTCAGCGGCAGCGCCACATTGTCTTCGACGGTCTTGGCCGACAGCAGGTTGAAATGCTGGAAGATCATGCCGATGCGCCGCCGCAGCGGCTGCAGCTCGCGCTCGCCAAGCCGGCTGATCTCTCGGCCTTCGATGAACACCTCGCCGGAGTCAGGCCGTTCCAGCCCGTTCAGGCAGCGGATCAGCGTCGACTTGCCGGCGCCGCTGCGGCCGATGATACCGAGGATCTCGCCCTTGCGCACGGTCAGCGAGATGCCGTCGAGCGCCGCTGTCACACCGAAGCGGCGCTTCAGCTCGACGAGGCGCACGACGTCCTGAGACGCGTCGGGCCGGCCATGGGTCGGATCGGCGGTTTCTCCGGATGCCGTGATATGCTGGTTCATGATTGTTCCTGTTCCCGAAAACGCAATCGCGGCCCGCGCATGAGCGCGGACCGCTGTTGCTCTCGAACCGGGCTTCCGGTCGACGATCGGATCAATAGGCGCTGAGGCCGGTGCCCTTGTAGACCTTGTCGAACTCGGCCTTCACCGCCTCGTTCTGATAGGAGGCGACCAGCGTCTTCACCCAGGCCTCGTTCTCGTTACCGGCCTTCACCGCGATGAAGTTGCGGTAGGGATTGTCGGCGATCGGCTCCTGCGCGATGCGGTTTTCCGGCGTCAGGCCGCTTTTCAGCGCCCAGTCGGTGTTGACCACGGCCGCGTCGAGATCCTCGACCGAGCGGCCGACAATGCCGGCGTCCAGTTCCTTGATCACCACCTTCTTCGCGTTCTCGGCGATGTCGACGGTGGTGGCCAGAATACCGGTGCCGTCCTTCAATTTGATCACGCCCTCGTTCTGCAGCACGCGCAGCGCCCGGCCTTCATTGGATGGATCGTTCGGCACGCCGACGACCGCGCCCTCAGGCAGGTCGGCGACTGCTTTGTACTTCTTCGAGTAGAGGCCGATCGGCCACACGCCGGTATAGCCGACGCGCACGATATGATACCCTTGAGTCTTGATCTGGTTGTCGAGATAGGGTTGGTGCTGGAAGGCGTTGGCGTCGATTTCGCCGCGCTCCAGCGCCTCATTGGGCTGGGTGTAGTCGTTGAACACCACGGTTTCGATGGAGAGGCCCTTTTCGGCGGCCTGGGCGACGACGACTCGCCAGACATCCTCGTCCTCACCGCTGATGATACCCACCTTGATCGCCTTCTTGTCCTCGGCGAACGATGCGCCGGGCGCCATCAGGCTGCCGATCGCCACGGCCGAGGCGAACAGCAGAGCAAGGCCACTGCGCCGGTTGACGGTTGACCCCGGGGAAGATGGCAAAGTGTTCTTGAAGTCGGACATGATTGATCTCTGTGGTTGTGAAGTCATGGCAGCGAGGCGGATTGCCTAGCCTTGGTCACATCCTCAGAAATTCTATCAAGTTTATCAAAGAACGCCTTTCGCCGTTCTCGCCAAAGCCGGGAATATTCTCTCAAAATTTTCAGGTGAGTGAGAACGAGACGCCATTGAATCGATCGCCGCGGGCTACGATGCGATCCGCTGCGCTTCGGAAGTAAGATCGGACTCTCGGAAAAACCGGCGCTGACGCCAGGCTCAAAGCGCGATCCACGCCGTCTTCAGTTCCAAATATTTCTCCAGCGCGTGAAGCGACTTGTCGCGGCCGAAACCGGACTGTTTGACGCCGCCGAGCGGCACGGTGATGTCGGCGCCGCCATAGGTGTTGACGTGGACGACGCCGGCATTGATGGCGCGCACCATGCGGTGTGCTGTGGAGAGGTTGGCGGTCCACACCGCCGAGGCGAGCCCGTAGACGGTCGAATTGGCAAGCCGCACCGCCTCCTCCTCGGTCTCGAAGCGCATGACGCCGAGCACTGGCCCGAACACCTCCTCGCGCGCAAGCTGCATGTCTTGCGTGACATTCTCGAAGATCGTCGGCGCCATGTAGCTGCCGCCGGTCTCGGTCAGAATCCGCTCGCCACCGGTGACCAGCTGGGCGCCTTCTTCGGTGGCCCTGGCGACGAAACCGAGATTCTTGTCCAGCTGTTCGGCGCTCGACACGGCGCCGACATCGCTGGTGAGATCGAGCGGATCGCCGACTTTGAGCCGCGTGGTTGCCGCGACAAGTTCGTCCATGAACCGATCATAGACCGCTGACTGGACCAGAAGCCGCGAGCCGGCGACGCAGACCTGGCCGGAATTGCGAAAAATGCCGTTGGCCGAGAGGACGGCCGCCTGTTTCAGGTCGGGAGCATCGGCAAAGACGATGTTGGGCGACTTGCCGCCGAGTTCGAGGAAGACGCGCTTCAGATTGGAGCGAGCGGAATATTCGAGCAGCCGTCGACCGACCGGCCCCGAGCCGGTGAAGGCGATGGCGTCGACATCCATATGCAGGCCGAGCGCTTCGCCGGTGACCGTGCCACGGCCGGTGACGACATTGAGCACACCGGCGGGAAGTCCGGCCTCGCTTGCCAATTCGGCCAGCCGCAGCAGCGTCAGCGAAGCGATCTCCGGCGGCTTGACCACCACGCAATTGCCGGCGGCAAGTGCGGGCGCGATCTTCCAGGCGCCGATCATCAGCGGAAAGTTCCACGGCACGATGACGCCGACGACGCCGAGCGGCTCCTTGTGGATTAGTCCGAGCACATTGTCGGCCGTTGGCGCGATCTCGCCGTAGACCTTGTCGATCGCCTCGGCATAGTAGCGGATGGTGCCTGCCGCCGAGAGCGGTTCGGCCTTGTAGGCCATGCCGATCTCGGTGCCATTGTCGCGCACGCCGAGCACGGCGAGCTCGTCGGCATGCTTTTCGACCAGCTCGGCGAATTTCGTCAGCACCTTCTTGCGAAAGGCCGGCGCTGATCGCGACCACGAGCCCTTCTCGAACGCCTTGCGCGCCGACTTCACGGCGCGGTCGATATCGGCGGCGTTGCCGTCGGCGATGCTGGCGAAAGGTCGGCCGTCGATCGGCGACGTCACCGGCAGGCTTGCGCCGCTTGTTGCCTCGATCTGCACGCCATCGATGAACAGGCCCCGTGCGCCGATCTCCGTCCTGCGCAGCGTGTCGATGGCATTCTGACTGATCATGGGTGACGGACTCCCAGGGAAACATGCAATGTGGTTGGCGCGCGGAATTCCCAGCCGCGAAACACCGGCTCCTTGCCAGGCACAAGGCTGAGATGGGGGAAGCGCAGAAGCAACAGCCTCACCGCAAGGCACATCTGCTCGCGTGCGAAAAACCGGCCCGAACAGAAATGATGGCCGAAGCCGAAGGCGGCATGATTGCCTTCGTCGCGGTTGATGTCGAAGCGGTCGGGATCGGCAAAGCGGCTCTCGTCGCGGCTTGCCGAGGAGACGAGTGCGGCGACCGCGGCGCCGGCCGGGATCGTCACGCCGCCAAGCTCCACCGCCTGCGTCGTCTGCCGCGTCTGCGTGCCGATCGGCGCCACCCAGCGCAGGCCCTCGTCGACCGCCTTCGGCACGAAGGTCTCGGGATCGGCGAGCACCTGCCGCATCTGTTCGGGATGGCCCAGCAGACCGGCGAGGATCGAGCCGGCGCCATGTCCGGGTTCCTGCATGCCGCCGAGCAGGATGACCTTGATGCTCGGCATCAAAAAATCGATCGGCCGCGTCGTGCCCTCCGGCATGCCGTCATGCAGCATGTGCGACAGCGCCGAGTCATCTGGCTGGCGCGCAAGTCTTTCCAGCGTCGGCAGGATGGCGTCGCCGACCTCGGCACTGATCGCGTCGGCGATCTCCTGCCGCTTCGGGTCGTTCTCGAAATTGATGGCGCCCCGGGCAAGGCCATAGAACCAGCGGCGCAGCGTCGGCATGTCGATGTCGGCAAGGCCGAGCGAGCGCGCCAGGCTGAGCGTCGACACCGGTTCGAAATAATCGGCCATCAGCTCGGCGGAGCCCTGGTTGGCGATCCGGCCGAGAAAAGGTTCGGCAATCGACCGCACGAGGTCGCCGGCATAGGCGGCGACGGTGCGCGGCCGGTATTTCGGATCGACGCCTTGTCGCAGCTGTTTATGCGTTTCGCCATCGGTGGTCAGGATGGTCGGCTTGCCGAAGGAGCGCTCGACCGGCGATGAGCCGACGACGGCGGAGAAGATGTCGGGCGACTTGGCGACGCTCTCGACATCCTTCCAGCGGGTGACGAACCACAGGTTGACCGCCGGCACGAAAGCGACAGGCGCACTGCGCCTGAGCTCTGCATAGATCGGGTAGGGATCGGCTTCCAATGCCTCGACGGTTATATTTTCGGCAAAGCTCAAATCCGCCACTCCCCTTGTGGTGTAAGGGCGGCGTGGCACGCCGCCCCTTTGCTTTTCTCAATCTTTCAGCGGCTGGCCGAGGTTTTCGAAGGCTATGGGATCGCGGCTCTTCAGCGCGCTGGCCAGCAGCAGGCCGACGATCGCGGCGATCAGCACCAGCCCCGGCAGGAACACGCCAAGAAAGCCGCCGGCCCCGGACAGGCTGCCGAAATTGATGACGATCAGGTAGATGATGATGACGAAAGCGATGAAGGTCAGCCCGGGCAGGATGGTGGTCTTCAGCGCGTTCTCCTGGGCTGCCGGGTTGGCGCGGAAGAACATCACCACGGCAAGCGATGCCACCGCCATCATCACGATGACGCCGAGCGTCGCGACATTGGTCAGCCACGAAAACAGCGCCAGCACCGGATCGAGGCCGAGCACGGCGAACAGGCCGACGACGACCGCGGCGAGCACGCTCTGGATGACGGAAGCGACATGCGGGCTCTGGTGCACCGCATGCGTCACGCCGATCGTCTGCGGCAACAGTTTTTCGCGGCCCGAGACATAGATATAGCGCGCAACCGCATTGTGGAACGCCAGCACGCCGGCAAACAGGCTCGACACGAACAGGATGCTCATCGCCTGCGACAGCATCGTGCCGGCGTAACGATCCGACAGGCCGAACAGGAAGGTCGTCGGATCCTGCAGGCCTTGCAGCGTCGGCAGCAGCTTGTCGATACCGGCGCCGACCGCCATCAGCCATGCCGTGAGCATGTAGAAGACGCCGATCAGCACGACCGAAAAATAGGTGGCGCGCGGAATGGTGATC
Source organism: Mesorhizobium sp. WSM4809 (assembly GCF_055811655.1). NCBI lineage: Bacteria > Pseudomonadati > Pseudomonadota > Alphaproteobacteria > Hyphomicrobiales > Phyllobacteriaceae > Mesorhizobium > Mesorhizobium sp. WSM4809. Next base: position 152,960 of record NZ_JBVVQW010000005.1, on the reverse strand, counting down.
TTTGGATCGCGAGCTTCCTCGGCATAGATCGTCGTCGCCTCGAAACCGATGAAGGCGGCAAAGCAGAACAGAATGGCGATGGCCGGCGAGCCCGATGTGATCTGGCTCCAGCTGAACGGCGCCGCCGACAGGCCGCTATCGCCGCCGGTCTTGAGGATGGCGATGTCGAGGACCAGCACCACAAGATATTCGCACAGCACCAGCACCGTCAGGATCTTGGCGGAGAGGTCGACCTGCCGATAGCCGAGCACGGCGACCAGCGCGATGGCGATGAAACTCCACACCCACCAGGGCAGGTTGATGCCCCAGCCGGCGAACAGGCCTGACGTCGCGGAGCCGAGCAGGCCCATGACCCCGATCTGCATGGCATTGTAGGACAGGATGGCGATCAGCGCCGTGGCGCCGCCGGCCATGCTGCCGAGGCCGCGCGCGGCATAGGCATAGAAGGCGCCGGCATTGCCGACATGGCGTGACATGGCGACATAGCCGACCGCGAACAAAAGCAGCAGGATGGTGACGATCAGATAGGTGCCGGCAAAGCCGGCGCCATTGCCCATCAGCATGCCGAGCGGCGTGCCGCCGGCGACGGCCGTGAGCGGGGCGGCCGCCGAAATCACCATGAAGGTGATGGCGCCGACGCCAAGACTGTTCTTGCGCAGCCTGTTGGCCGGCGCCTGTTCTGCAACTGCTGTCATCGATCCCTCCTGTTTGCAAACCCTCAGGCTCGCCGGCCGAATGGCCTGTCCCATGCACTCTGGCGGTTGGTTCGTTATTTGAACCGTTATTTTGAATATAGACTTGCAAACAATGCCGATGCCTGTCAAGTTAATTCACACGTTAAATGATTGTCCCGAACCGGGAGGCAAATTTGAGTACGGTCGGAAAAGCGATCTCGCTTCTGGAGCTGTTCAGCGTCGACGAGCCCGAGCTCGGCCTGTCCGATCTGGCGCGCCGCTCGGGCTTCGACAAGGCGACGACACGGCGGCTGCTGGTTGCGCTGGCCGGCCATGGTTTTGTCGAGCAGGATATCGGCACGCGGCACTATCGCCTCGGCGCCGGCCTGTCGCGGCTGGCGCGCCTCCGCGAGGCGCGCTTTCCCTTCCTGCAGACAGCTGTTCCGCTGGTGCGGGAGCTTGCGGCATCGACGGCCGAGACCGTGCATTTGTCGGAATTCGGCGTCGACAAGCTGGTCACCGTCCATGTCGAGCATCCGGCATGGGCGAACCGGGTCAACATCGACATCGGTCAATTGCTGCCCCTGCATTCGACCGCGTCGGGTATCGCCTATCTGGCCTTCGCCCGCGACGAGACCGTCAAGGCGTGCCTGACGGGTTCGCTCGACGCCTTCACGGCCCATACGCTGATCGAGGCAGCGGCCATCTCAAGATCCATGGGCGAGGCGCGCGAGCGCGGCTATTCGATCTGCGACCAGGGCTATGAGGAAGGCGTGATCAGCGTCGCGGCGGCAATCCGCGCGGCGGATGGCTTTGCGCTCGGCACCATCGCGGTGGCGGCGCCAAAGGCCAGAACGACGGCAGCCGCGATCACGGAGCGGGGACTTGCCGTGAGGGAGGCGGCACGGGAGATTTCCATGCGCCTCAACGGCGAAAACCTGCAAATCTTGAGGAGGCAGGCCTGATGCCCTCGGAGACTGCGGCCCGCATCCTGGTCATCGGCACGGGCGACACAAAGGCCGAAGAGCTGTTGTTCATGAAACAATGCATCGAGGCATCGGGCGGCCGCGCCGTGATGATGGATGTCAGCGTGCTCGGCGACCCGCCCTACAGCCCGGACCACGACAAGCACGCCGTGGCGCGGGCGGTGGATGTGACGATCGCCGAGATCGTTTCGAGCGGTGATGAGAACACCGCCATGACGCTGATGGCCGGCGGCGCCGTCCAACTGGTTCGCAAGCTCTATCAAAACGGCGAGATCGACGCCTTCATCGCCATCGGCGGCTCGATGGGAACCGATCTGGCGCTCGACGTGGCGCTTTGCCTGCCGCTCGGCGTGCCGAAATTCGTCGTCTCGACCATCGCCTATTCGCACCTCATCCCGCCCGAGCGCGTCGCGCCCGACCTGATGATGATCCTCTGGGCCGGCGGACTGTACGGCCTCAACTCGATCTGCAGGCTGGTCCTGTCGCAGGCCTGCGGCGCGGTCGTCGGCGCGGCCAGGATCGTGCTTGAGGACCGCGCCTCGGCACCGGCCATCGGGCCGACCATCGGCATGACCTCGCTCGGCAGCAGCTGCCTGCGCTACATGAAGACGCTGAAGCCGGCGCTGGAACGGCGCGGCTATGACGTTGCCGTCTTCCACACCACCGGAATGGGCGGCCGCGCCTTCGAATCGATTGCCGGTCAGGACCACTTTTGCGCGGTGTTCGACTTCAGCCTGCAGGAAATCACCAATCATCTTGCGGGCTCTGTCGTCAGTTCCGGCACCGACCGGTTGGAGAATGCTGGCGCTCGCGGCATTCCGCAGATCGCCGCACCCGGGGCGGTCGACATGGTCGATCTGCCGACCTGGCAGGATTTGCCGGCTAAATTCTCGACGCGGCCGTTTCATGCCCACAACAGGCTGATCGCGTCGATCACCGTCGATGCCGACGATCGCCGCCAGGTCGCCAGGACCATCGCCGCCAAACTGGGTGCCGCGAAAGGCCGCTCCGCCTTCATCCTGCCTACCGGCGGCATCCAGGAATGGGATACGCAGGGTGAGCCGCTTTATGACCCCGAAGCCCTGGCTGCCTTCGCCGATGAAATGCGCAGGGCTATTCCCGCCGGGGTCGAGTTCCACGAGATCGACGCCCATATCAACAGCGACGACTTCGTCGACAAGGCGCTCGAGATCTTCGACCGCTGGGTCGAGGAAGGCATCATCCCGCGCGGCAAGCCGGCCGAGGGAGTGGCAGCGTGAGCGCTGTTCCGGCCCAGGCACTGGTCCTCGATTTCGGCGGCGTCGTCACCCGGACGCTGTTCGAGACGCATGCCTTGACCGAACAGGCGCTCGGCCTCGCGCCGGGGACGCTGCAATGGCGCGGGCCGTTCGATCCGGGCAGCGATCCGCTGTGGCGCGCCATGCAGGCCGACGAGATCAGCGAGCGCGACTACTGGCGCTCCCGCACCAGTGAGGTCGGTCAGCTCATCGGCGAGGACTGGCAGGCGATGGAGACCTTCGTCCAACGAGCGCGCGGCGCCGAGCCGGAAAAGGTGGTGCGGCCCGAGGCCGACAGCGCCATTCGCACGGTGCATGCGGCGGGTTTTCGGCTGGCGATCCTGTCCAACGAACTCGACCTGTTCTACGGCGCCGATTTCCGCCGGCGGTTGCCTTTGCTCGGCCTGTTCGATGTGATCATCGACGCCACTTACACCGGCATCCTCAAGCCCGATCCACGCGCCTATGCCTTCGTCACCGAGGCGCTCGGCCTGCCGGCTGGCGCTTGCGTCTTCGTCGACGACCAGCGGCGCAATGTCGATGGCGGCTGTGCTGCCGGCATGCGCACGGTCCATTTCGACGTCGCTCGCCCGGCTCATTCCTATGCCGAAGCCCTCGGTCATTTCGGCCTCGTCCCAGTTGCCTGAGATTTTTTTGCGGAGTCCTCCATGCGCGACATCAATTTTCTCACCGAAACCAACGCCAAGCCGATCTGGCACCCGATGGCGCATCCGGCCGAGATGCGGGCCAACCCGCCGAAGGTGATCATGAAAGGCGAGGGTGTGATGGTCACCGACATAGCCGGCAACACTGTGCTCGACGCCGTCGGCGGTCTGTGGAACGTCAATCTCGGCTACAGCTGCGACCCGATCAAGCAGGCGATCGCCGACCAGCTTTCGGCGCTGCCCTATTATTCCGGTTTTCGCGGCACTTCGACAGGACCGTCGATCGAACTCGCCTACGAACTCTGCGAATGGTTCGAGCCGGAAGGCATGGTGCGGACCTTCTTCACCTCGGGCGGCTCGGATTCGGTCGAAACGGCACTTCGGCTGGCGCGGCAATACTGGAAGATCCGCGGCCAGGCCGACCGGACAAAATTCCTCGCCTTGAAGAAGGGCTATCACGGCACGCATTTCGGCGGCGCGTCGGTCAACGGCAATGCCAATTTCCGCCGCAACTACGAGCCGCTGCTGCCCGGCGTCTTCCACATTCCCGCCCCTTGGACCTTCCGCAACCCGTTCGATGAGACCGACCCAGCGCGGCTGGCGAAACTGTGCGCCAAGGCGCTGGATGACGAAATCGCCTTCCAGGGCGGCGACACCATCGCCGCTTTCATCCTGGAGCCGGTTCTCGGCGCCGGCGGCGTCATCGTTCCGCATGAGAGCTTCATGCCACTGGTGCGTGAGATCTGCGACCGCCATGAAATCCTGCTGATCGCCGACGAGGTAGTGACGGGCTTCGGCCGCACCGGCGCATGGTCGGGCTCGCGTCTGTCCGGCGTGAAGCCGGACTTCATGACCATCGCCAAGGCGATCACGTCAGGCTATTTCCCGCTCGGCGCGACCTTGATCGGCGGAAAAGTCGCCGATGTCTTCGAGGCCGACAAGACCAGTTTTGGTGCGATCGGCCACGGCTATACCTATTCCGGCCACCCGGTCGGCTGCGCGGCGGGTCTGGCGGCGCTTGCAGAGACCAAACGGCTTCGCCTGAACGAGAACGCGGCGGCACGGGGCGTCGAACTCGCGGCCACCCTGGAGGGGCTGAAGGCCAGGCATGCGATCGTCGGCGATGTCAGGTACAAGGGCCTGATGGCGGCGCTGGAGCTGGTCTCGGACCGCACGACGAAAAAGCCTGCCGACAAGAAGACCATGGCCGTGGTTTCGGAGGCCGCCTATGAGGCCGGCGTCATGCTGCGCGTGTCGGGCAACGCCATCATCCTGTCGCCGCCGCTCATCATCAGCGCTGCCGATGTGACGAAGATCGGCGAAGCATTGGATGCGGGCCTGTCGAAGGCCTGACGGGTTAGCTGGACACAACGGAGTTTCAAGACGCAATGAGCCAATCGCAAGAAGCACTGGTTAGCCGGCGTTCCCGCCTGCTCGGCGCGAAATCGCAATTGTTCTACGACGAGCCCGTGCATCTGGTGCGCGGCGAAGGCGTCTGGCTCTACGATGCCGATGGTCGGAAATATCTCGACGCCTACAACAATGTCGCACATGTCGGCCACTGCCACCCGCATGTGGTCGAAGCCCTGTGCCGGCAGGCCAGCCTGCTCAACACCCACACGCGCTATCTGCACACCGCCATCCTTGATTATGTCGAGCGGCTGACCGCGACCTTCGATGCCAGCCTGTCGTCCGCCATCCTGACCTGCACCGGCAGTGAGGCCAACGACATCGCGCTGCGCATGGCGCAGGCCGCCACCGGCCGCATGGGCGTCATCGCCACCGACGCCACCTACCATGGCAACACCACGGCGGTTTCGCAGCTCAGCACCCGCATGCCGCCGGTCGGTGGCCGCGCCCGCAATGTCAGGCTGGTGCCGGCGCCTGACAGCTATCGCCATCAGGATGCGATGGCCAACGGCAAAGCCTTTGGCGACGCGGTGCGCGAAGCCATCGCCTCGCTGGAGCAGGATGGCATCGGCCTGTCCGGCATCATCCTGTGTCCGCTGCTCGCCAATGAAGGCTTTCCGACGCTCCCATCCGGATTTTTCGACGACGCGATGCGCGCGGTGCGTGACGCCGGCGGACTGGTCATCGCCGATGAGGTGCAGCCCGGTTTCGGCCGCACCGGCAGTCATTTCTGGGGCCACCAGCGCGCTGGCTTCGTTCCCGACATCCTCACCATGGGCAAGCCGATGGGCAACGGCCATCCGGTCGCCGCCGTGGTCACCTCGAGGGAGATCCTGGCGACCTTCCGCAACGCTTTCCGCTACTTCAACACCTTCGGCGGCAACCCGGTTTCCTGCGCGGTGGCGAATGCCGTTCTCGACGTCATCGAGCAGGAAGATCTCGTCGCCAACGCACGCGATGTCAGCGCCTATGCGCTTGGGCTGCTGCGCCCGCTGGCGGATCGGCATGAATGCATCGGCGAGGTCAGGGGCGCCGGCCTGTTCCTCGGCGCCGAATTGGTTCACGACCGCGAGACGCGCGAGCCGGCGCCCGACATTGCCGAGCAGGTCGCCAACCGCATGCGCCACTGCGGTGTGCTCATGGGCAAGACCGGCATCCACGGCAATGTGCTGAAGATCCGCCCGCCCATGCCGTTCTCGCGCGACAATGCCGACGTCCTGATCGGCGTCCTCGACGAGGTGCTGGGTGAAGTCGGCGGAGTGAAGGCGTGAACGCTGTTTCCACGCAATCCGAGCCCGAGACGGCAGCCGATGTCACCGAGCTTGCCAAGCGCGCGCTCGAACATTGGGGCATTCGTGAGGGTGAGCCGGAGCTGCTGAAATTCCGCGAGAACGCGGTTTTCCGGATCCGCTTGCCCGATGGCCAGCCGGCCGCCATGCGCATTCACCGGCTTGGCTATCACACGGACGCCGCCTTGCGCTCGGAACTGCAATGGATGGGTTTTCTGCAATCGGCCGGCATCGCCACGCCATCTGCGGTCGCCACGCCGGCCGGCGATCTGTTCGTGCTTGTCAGCGCGAACGCCTCAATGCAACCCCGGCAAGTCGATTGCCTGAGCTGGCTGGAAGGCCGCGCCGTCGGTGCGCGAGGCGTGCCGCTGGATTTTACGCCCGAGCAGGCAAGACGGGTCTTTACCGCGATGGGCCGAACCATCGCCCACATGCACAATGTCACGTCTGCCTGGGCGCCTCCGTCCGGCTTTGCCCGCCATGCCTGGGATTTCGATGGCTTCTTCGGCGCGAACCCGAATTGGGGCCGCTTCGAGACCTCGCCCTTCCTCGACGGCCCTCATCGCGAGCTGGTTTTCCAGGCGCGGGAAAAGGCCGTGAAGGCGCTGTCGGAGCATGAACGCAGCGCCCGCAATTTCGGCATCATCCACGCCGATCTGGTGCGCGAGAACGTGCTCGTCCATGACGGCGCGATCCGCATCATCGACTTCGACGATTGCGGCCATGGCTGGCACATGTACGACCTTGCCGTCGCGCTCTACCAGAACCGCGATGAGGCGATCTATCCGCTGATCGAGGCCGCTTTGCTCGAGGGCTATCGGCAGGAGCGGGCACTGACCGCGCGCGACATCGCCGCGCTGCCGCTGTTTTCGGCGTTGCGTGCCTTTGCTTTCCTCGGTTGGGTGCAGAGCCGCGTCGAAGGCGACATCACCAGGGATGTCGGCCAGCGTATGTCGGCCATCGCAGCCGATGTGGTGATTGCCTATCTGCGTGGCGAATAGGGCCGATCAATAAGAACTGGCGGGTCATCAGCCCTTCGCGAAATGGATGCTGACCGTGCCCGAACTGCCGAAATCGGCGACGATCGTGTCGCCGGGCCGCGCCTCGATCGGCCGCACGAAGGATCCCGAGAGCACCACCTCGCCAGCCGCGATCGACATGCCGTAGCGGGCGAGCCTGTCCGCCAGCCAGGCGATGCCCATGGCCGGGTGGTTGAGCACGCCGGCGCCAAGCCCGGTTTCCTCTACCTCGGCGTTGCGCGAGACGATGGCGCCGATCCAGCGCATGTCGGCTTCCTCAGGCCGCTGCGGCCGGCCGCCGATGACGATGCCGGCATTGGCGGCATTGTCGGAAATCGTATCGAAGAAGGTGCGCACCTTCTTCGTCTCGGCATTGACGCGCTCGATGCGCGTATCGAGGATTTCCAGCGCCGGCGTGATGTAGTCGGTGGCGTTAAGCACGTCGGAGATGGTCACGCCGGGGCCTTTCAGCGACGCCTTCATGACGAAGGCGATCTCGGCCTCGACGCGAGGCTGGATGAAGCGGCCGGCCGGCACCGTCGCGCCGTCATTGAAGAACATGTCGTCGAACAGCACGCCCGAATCCGGCGTGTCGATGGCAAGCGCGTACTGCATTGCCTTCGATGTCAGCCCGATCTTCCAGCCCTTCGGCTTCAGCCCGGCATCGATCTTGCGCGCCACCAGCGCCGCTTGCACGCGATAGGCGTCTTCCATCGTCGCATCGGGAAAATCGAGGCTGAGCAGACGGATCTGGCGGCGCGACCGCTCGGCCTCGAACAGCCGTGCCGCGGCGTCCTCCACCTGTTCCGGGGTCATTGCGCTGCCTCGTCGACGACACCGTTTCTGAGCACGCCGATGCCTTCGGCCTCCACCTCGATCACGTCGCCGGGCTTCAGCCAGATCGGCGGCTCGAAGCGGGCGCCGGCGCCGGCCGGCGTGCCGGTGACGATGATATCGCCCGGCACCAGCGTGGTGAAGGTCGAGATGTAGTTGATGATCTTGCGGAAGGAAAAAATCATCCGGCTGGTGCGGTCCTGCTGGCGCAACTCGCCATTGACGCGGGTGGTCAGCGCGATATCGGCGATCTGCGCCTCTTCGCTGAACGGCACCAGCCATGGGCCGATCGAGCCGCTGCGGTCGAAATTCTTGCCTTGCGTGACGTTGAACTTGGCATGCCGCACCCAGTCGCGGATGGTGCCTTCATTGCACAGCGACAGCGCCGCGATATGGCCGAGCGCGTCGGCCTCGGCAATGCGCCGGCCGGCCTTGCCGATGACGATGACGATCTCGCCCTCATAGTCGAGCTGCGGTGATTCCGGCGGCCGCACCAGCGGCGCGCCATGGCCGACGAAAGATCGGGGGAAGCGGATGAACAGTGACGGGTTGGAGGGCGCTGCCTGGCCGTCCTTGTACTCCTCGTTGCGGTCCGGATAGTTGACGCCGACGCAGATGATCTTTTCCGGTGACGGGATCGGGATTTCATAGGCGATGGCGTCGAGCGGGAAATCTGGGGCGAAGGCCTCGGCCGCTTCCGCCAGCCGCCGCAAGGCGCCGGCCTCGATCACTTCACGCAGCGTCGGCCACTGGCCGTAACGAGCCGACAGGTCGATAACGCCCTTGCTCGTGATCGCGCCATAGCGCGCCTTGCCGCCGACGGTGAAGGTGGTGAGCCGTGCGGGGTTCATGCTGCGGCTCCGGCGATGGTGGTGGGCGAGGGGGCGTGACGGAACGCTGACATTGATTAGAATCCCACTACGGCGCTATGATCGGCGACGCCGTCAAATCCGGCTGGCGTGCCTTCGCTCCGGCAAACGCACTGCCCTCCTCGAACCAGCTTTTCGGCGCCGGCGCGCCCCACAGCGTCTGGCGCTGCGGGTCCTTGAGGTCCCATTTGATCGGCTCGAGGTCCGGATCGACCGTCTGGTAATCCGAACAGTAGATCTCGATGCGGTGATTGTCCGGGTCTCTGACATAGAGGAAGAATGCGTTGGAAATGCCGTGCCGGCCGGGGCCGCGTTCGATGTTCGGCAGATAGCCCGTCGTTGCCATCATATCGAGCAGGTCGATGATGTTGAGCGGCGTCGGCACCCAGAAGGCGACATGGTGCAGGCGCGGCCCGATGCCGTTGGTGAAGGCGATGTCGTGCACGCCGCCCTTGCGGTGCGTCCACGCCGCCCACAGCTTTCCGCTGCTGGCGTCCTCGGTATACTCGGTCACCCGGAAGCCGAGCTCGTTGTAGAAGGCGACGGACTCGTCGACATTGGGCGAGAAGCAGTTGAAGTGGTCGATGCGCAGCGGCTTGACGCCCTTGTAGAGCGCATACTTCTGGTGGATCGGCGGCAGCCGCTCCATCTCCGCGTAGAATTCAAGCGGAATGCCGTGCGGATCGCGGGTGCGGAAGGTGCGCGACTGGTAAGGCCGCTCGACCCATTCCACCGGCAGGCCCTTGTCCTTGAAGAAATGCACTGCCTTGTCGAGGTCTTCATCCGAGAAGACCTTGAAGCCAAGGTCGCGCGCTTCTGCCGTGGCCGCCTTCTTCAGCACGATGCAATGGTGCCCACGCTCCTCCAGCGCCCTGAGATAGATGGTGTCCGATGTCTCGTCGGTGACCTGCAGGCCGAGCGTATCGACATAGAAGGCGCGGGATTTGGCGAGGTCGGTGACGGCCAGCTCGACATGGCTGAGGCGCACGATGTTGAAGGCGGGGTAGAGATTGGGCTTGGGCAAGGGCATCTGATTTCCTCCGGTCAGCCGCCGAGTTTCTGGATCGCGTGCGCCGTCGTCGCAAAGGCTACGTTCTTCGTCTCCATGTAGAAGTCGAAGGAATGGTCCCCGCCGTCGCGGCCGATGCCGGAATTCTTGACGCCGCCGAACGGTGTCGGCAAATGGCGCACATTCTCCGAGTTGACCCAGATCATGCCGGCGTCCAGCGCATCGGTGAAGCGGAAGGCGCGGGTGACGTCCGAGGTCCAGAGATAGCCGGTCAGGCCGTATTGCGTGTCGTTGGCCAGCGCAAGCGCCTCGGCCTCGTCGTTGAAGGGAATGGCGCTCAGCACCGGCCCGAAAATCTCCTCCTGCGCAATGCGCATGCCGTTGGTGACGTTGGTGAACAGTGTCGGGCCGACATAACAGCCGCCGCCCGGCCCATCGACCTTGCCGCCGCCGACGGCGAGCGTGGCCCCCTCCGACCTGCCGATCTCGATATAGGACAGCACCTTCTTTTCATGCACCGGATGGATGAGCGGCCCGACCACCGTTTTCGGATCGAGCGGGTGGCCGACGACGATGCGCTTCGCCCTCTCCGCGACTTTGGCGGTGAAGCTTTCATATATCGAGGCTTCGACCAGCAGCCGCGACGACGAGGTGCAGCGTTCGCCATTCAGCGAATAGATCATGAATACGGCGGCGTCGGCGGCGCGCTCGAGATCAGCGTCGGCAAAGACGATCACCGGGTTCTTGCCGCCAAGCTCGAAATGCACGCGCTTCAGCGTGTCGGCGCCTTGTTTCATGATCATCGAGCCGGTGCGGCTCTCGCCGACAAAGCCGATCGCCTTGATGTCGGGATGCTCGGTCAACGCCTTGCCGGCATCTTCACCCAGGCCGTTGACCAGGTTCCAGACACCCTTCGGCAGGCCGGCCTCCTCGGCGATCTCGACCAGCAGGCGGGCGGTCAGCGGCGAGAATTCAGCCGGCTTATGAACCACGGTGCAGCCGGCCGCCAGCGCCGGTGCGATCTTCCAGGTCGACAGCATGAACGGCGTGTTCCACGGCGTGATGATGCCGACCGGGCCGATCGGCACCCGTGTGGTGAGGTTGACCTGGCCCGCGGTCCGCAGCGTCTCGCCGTCGCGCGCTTCGGGCGCACGGTCGGCGAAGAAGCGGAAATTCTCGGCACCCCGCAACGCCGCCTTGGCCATGAACTTTAGCGCCTGGCCGGTATCCATGCATTCGACGAAGGCTATCTCCTCGGCACGCGCCTCGATCGCGTCGGCGATTCTGTGCAGCAGCTTCTTGCGCGCTTCGCCCGGCATGGCGGCCCAGGCCGGAAACGCAGCCTTGGCTGCCCTGGCGGCGCGGTCGATGTCGGCGGCTCCGCCGCGCGCGACGCTTGCCAGCGGCTTCAGGTCGACCGGCGACAGCGTTTCGAACGTCGCGCCGTCGAGCGCCGGTACCGCCTCGCCGCCGATCTGGTTCAACACGCCGTCGCGCTTGAAGCGGGCCAGATAGGCCTCGGCCTTGTTCAGATTGCCTTGCAGGTCGGACATATCGGGTTCCGTCACTTGCCGCGCAGGCGCGGGTGGATTGCGTTTCTCTTCCAACTCAGCTCCGGGTCGATTTCCCGGATTTCGAGCGACAGGGCGAAATGCGGGGTCTCGAACAGGGTGGCAAGGTATTCCCTCACCGCCGCGAAGACGGCCTCGCCGGTCCGCTTCTTCTCATCAGGGCTGCGGCCGGTGCCGATGCGGAACGACATGTCGAGAAAGGCGTTTTCCGGCAGACTGTCGGCCATCGCGTAAGCCTCGGCGCGAAAGGCCCGCACTCGCACGGCGCCGGTCTCGAACAGCCCGGTGTCCAGCACGGTGCGCAACACCAGCGCGCACAATTCGCCCATGTCGACCCTGGCATCGAGATTGGCTGAATACTCGATGGAAAAGTGTGGCACGGCGTTTCCCTGGTCTATTGCTTTTGTTGTAGTTAACGCGTTAATTACATGCAGCGCCGACGAAGTCAAGTCTTGCATCGGCCTTGGCGCAACGATACGGGATGGCAGCAACGGGCCCTGGCAGGCGGATTCGGCTGAGGGAAGGCCTGTTTTCGATCGCAAGCGTGGGAGGCTCTTTTCTTGCTGCCTGAAAACACCCGTCGTTCCCTGCCGATGGCGCTGCTTCATGCCCGCGAAGCGGTGATGGCGCGGTTTCGGCCGATGCTTGCGGCGCATGACGTGACCGAACAGCAATGGCGCGTGCTGCGCGTGCTGAGCGAAGCCGGCCCGGTCGAGGCGACGGAACTCGCCGACCGCGCCTCGGTTTTGCCGCCCAGCCTGACGCGCATCATCAAGGCGCTCGAGGGCCGCAAATTCATCACCCGCAACAAGGCCGAAGGCGACGGCCGACGCGTCGTTCTAACCATTGCGCCCGCCGGTTCCGCCCTGATCGACGCCCTGTCGCCGGAGCGTCGCGTCATTTATGACGACATCGAACAGCGCTTCGGCCACGAAAAGCTCGAGCAGTTGCTCGATCTGCTGGAGACGCTGATCGACGGCGAGAGCTGATCGTTCCGGCTACCGCGGAAGTTTCGACGGTCGCTTGGGTTGACGGCCCGCATACCTTGGGAATGGCCGAAACACCCGATGGGGGTCAGCTAACCTCGCAACCTCGCCCCTTCCGGATCGAAGAAGGGTATCGGCGCCGCCACCGCACGCGTCGGCTTACCACCGATATCAATGCTCAATTCGGTGCCGACAGCCGTGAACGGCAGCCGCAGATGCGCGGTGGCCAGCACCTTGCCGAGGGAATAGCCGTGGTCGCTGTAGGTGACGATGCCGGCGTCCTCGCCATCGGCCAGAACCTTGGCATCGGTCGCGGCCGGCTTGTCGCCGTCGAGGATCAGTCCGACCCATTGCTCGTCGAGGCCCTTGTCGCGAACCTTGAGCAAAGCTTCGCGGCCGACGAAATCGCCCTTGTCGAACTTGATCCAGCGGTCGAGGCCGACATGGAACGGGGTGCGGCTCTCGTCCATGTCGATGCCGTGCGCCGGGTAGGCCTTTTCCAGGCCCAGCGTGAACATCGCCAGCACGCCATAGGGTTTCAGGCCAAAGTCACGGCCGGTCCGCATCAGCGCATCCCAGAGAGAGGCCGCCTCGTCGGCGGGCACGAACAGTTCGAAGCCGAGTTCGCCGGTGACGCCGGTGCGCGAGATCAGTACTCTCGTCTCGCCAACATGTCCTGATGTGAACGACCAGCGCTTCAGCCCGTCCAGATCGGCATCCGCGATCAACGCTTTCAGCAGTTCGCGCGAGCGCGGACCCTGGATGGTGGGGAAGGCGATGGCGGCGGTGATGTCGGTGACATAGGCCTTGCGGCCCTGAGCGTGATGCTGCAGCCAGGGCAGCATCTTCAGGCGGTTGACCGAGCCGGTCACCAGCATGAAGTGCTCCGGGCCCAACCGAAACACGGTGAGGTCGTCCATGATGCCGCCATCCTCGCGGCAGACCGTGGAATAGCGGACCTGGCCCGGTTTCATGGCAGCGGCATTATTGACGATGACATGGTTGACCAGCGCCTCGGCCTCCGGCCCCTTGATATCCATCTTGCCCATCGTGCTGAGATCCTGCACGCCGACATTCCTGCGGGTGTTCAGGTGCTCGTCGGCAATGCCGGAATAAGTTTTGGCCGAGATGAAATCGCCCCCGACACGACCCATGGTCGCGCCCAGCCCGACGATGCTGCTGTAGAAAGGGGAACGCCGCTCAGCCAAGGAAGTCTCCATCGTTCAAGAAAAACGGCAGCGCCAGGCAGCGCTGCCGGAAGGCATCTGTTGTCGTTCTCAGCTGCCGTAGACGTCGAAGGAAAAGTATTTGTCGTTGATTTCCTTGTACTTGCCATTGGCGCGCAGCGCGTCGATGGCCGCATTGAGCTTGTCGGCCAACTCCTTGTTGCCCTTCTGCAGGGCGATGCCGACGCCGGGGCCGTGTATGGCCGGATCGGCCGTCAGCGTGCCGAGCAGCTTGCAGCAGGCGCCGTCTGGCTTCTTCAACCACTCGGTCAGGATGATCGAGCCGTCCATCATCGCGTCGAGGCGGCCATTGGCCATGTCGGTGCGGGCATCGTCGCCCGTCGGATAGGCCTTGACCGTCGAGCCTGCATATTTCTGGTCGGCGAATTTCTGGTGGATGGTCGCGGTCTGCACGCCGAGCGCCTTGCCTTTCAGATCGTCCGGCGAGGTGCCTGATATGGTCGAATCCTTCGGTACGGCGATGGCCGGCGGCGTCTGGTAGTATTTGTGGGTGAACTCGACCTTCTCGGCCCGCTCGGGCGTGATGGTGATGTTGATGATGGCGTCGAACTTGCCGGCCTGCAGCGCCGGTATGGAACCATCGAAATCCTGCACGCTGAACTCGCATTCGGCCTTCATCTCGGCGCATAGCGCCTTCCCCAAGTCGATGTCGAAGCCGCCCAGCGTGCCGTCGGCACTGGCGTAATTGAAGGGCGGATAGGCGCCCTCGGTGCCGATCCTGAGTTTTTTGTCCTGGGCGGAGGCGGCGCCCGTGGCAAGGGTGAGAGCGACGGAAGCGGCAAGCACGAAACGACCGAAAAGACGCATGTTCGAGTTCCCCGTTGAAAGCGGGAAGTCTACGGGCTTTCATGATCCCGGCGGAGACGGAAACGACATGCGCTGCGGCGATCGCGGCGCGGCGAGCGGACCAAGCCCTCACGATTGGTCGTGCGTTAGCCGGCGCGCTGCTTGTTCGTCGCTGTCCGGTCGATGCCGAGTTCGCCTGCCGAGAGGACAACGCCAAATTTTTCGTTGGCTTCCTCGACCGTATAGTAACCCAACGCCACGTCGCGCAGCACCAGATCCGGATCGCGCTGCAGCGGATCGCCGTAGCCGCCACCGCCCGGCGTGCCGACACGCACGCGGTCGCCGGCCTTGAGCGCGATGTCCTGCTCCTTGGACAAATGCGGTGGTACATGTTCCTCGCCGTTGCGGAAGACGGTCACCATGTTGACCGCGCCATCCCTGCCGCCGAGTGCGCCTTGGGGGCCGAAACGGCCGTGATCCATGACGAAAGAAGCACGGGCGTCACCGCGCAGGATTTCGACCTCATAGGCGAGCCCGAATCCGCCGCGATGCTTGCCGGCGCCACCCGAACCTTCGCGCAGGGCATAATGGCGGTAGAGCACAGGAAAGGCCTGCTCCATGATCTCGACCGGCGGCGATTTGGAAATGCCGATGGTCGAGCAGCCATTGGTCAGCCCGTCATGGCCTGAATTGCCGCCATAGCCGCCGCCGGAGATCTGGTACATGACGTAGTCGCGGCCGCGCGCCGGATCGTTGCCGCCGAGCGCGAAATTGCCGCTGGAGCCGGCGGGCGCCGCCGTCACCTTGTCCGGCAACGCCTGCACCATCGCCGCGAACACCGCTTCCGCGATGCGCTGCGACACTTCGGCCGCGCAGCCCGATACGGGGCGCGGATATCTGGCATCGAGGAACGTGCCTTCCGGCCGCTTGACTTCAAGCGGTTCGAAGGCACCGGCGCTGATCGGCACATCAGGGAAAATGTGGCGCATGGCGAGATAGACCGAGGACAAGGTCGTCGCCAGCACACTGTTCATCGGCCCGGCGCAGGGCTTTGACGAGCCGGTGAAATCGAAGGTCAGCGTATTGCCTTTTTTCTCGACGGCGAGCGCGATGGTCAGCGGCTCGTTGACCACCCCGTCGGAATCGACAAACGCCTTGGAATGGTAGATGCCGTCGGGAATGGCTGAGATGTTGGCGCGCATCTGCTCGGCCGCGCGGCGGCGCAGTTCGGCGATCGCCTCGACAACCGTTTCATCACCGTAACGATCCAGGATCCCATTGAGCCGGTCCTGGCCGATCAGCAGTGCCGCAGCCTGGGCGCGGATGTCGCCGATGCGCTGGTCGGCAACGCGGATGTTGGAGCAGATGATGGCGTAGATTTCCGGATCGAGCACGCCCTTCTTGAACAGTTTGACCGGCGGCAGTCGCAGGCCTTCCTGCTCGACTGCGGTCGCCGAGGCCGAAAAACCGCCCGGCACCGAACCGCCAATGTCGGGCCAATGGCCGGTGTTGGACAGCCAGCAGAAAATCTTGCCGTCCCGGTAGACCGGCATGGCGAAGCGCACATCCATCAGATGGGTGCCGCCGAGATAGGGGTCGTTGACGATGTAGATGTCGCCCGGCTCCGGGGCCAAGCACCGGCCATCGGCGATCATCTCGATCACCGTCCTGGTCGAATATTGCATGACGCCGACGAACACCGGCAGGCCCTGGCTGCCTTGCGCGATCAGCGAACCATCGACGGCCGAATAGATGCCGTCGGAGCGGTCATTGGCCTCGGCGATGACAGGCGAGAAGGCGGCGCGCGAGAAGGTCAGGTCCATCTCGTCGCAGACCTGCTGCAGTGCCGCCTGCAGGACCGAAAGGGTGATGGCGTCGAGCTTTGCCCTATCAAGATTTGGCATCTCAGGCCTCGCCAATGTCGATGATGATGTTGCCGTCAGCGTCGCTGCGTGCGCGGTCGCCGGGCTCGAGCACGGTGGTGGCATCCATCTGTTCGAGGATCGCCGGCCCTTCGATTTCAGCGTCAAGCGGCAGCTTTTCACGCGCGTATACCGGCGTGTCGTGCCATTGGCCGGCGTACCAGACCGGCCGGATCTCGCGCCGCGCCTCGTCGAGCGTTGTTGCGCGCCCAGCCGGGTCGATCAGGCGCGACAGGTCTATCGACGGGCGGACGCCCGTCACCGAGGTGTTGAGATTGACAAGGTTGGCGCGGATTTCCGGCAGTTCGACCTTGAAGCGGGCAAAATAGGCCTTTTCGAAAAGCTGCTGCAGCGTTACCCGCGTCACCGAGGAAGACGGCAGCGGCACGTTGATGATGTGGGTCTGGCCGACGAACTGCATGTCGGCGGAGTGCGTGACGCGGATCGTCTCCGGCTTCACCGCTTCCTTGCCGATCAGCTCTTCGCCTTCGTTCCGGTGCCGTTCCAATACAGTATAAAGCTGTGTTTCGTCGAGCACCGCCACCGGCTGGTTGACGGTGTTGACGAAATCATGGCGCAGGTCAGCGACGACGCAGCCGAGTGCGTTGGTGATGCCCGGACGCGCCGGTACCAGCACCCGGGGCAGGCCGAGTTCGCGCGCCAGGGCCGTTGCGTGCAGCGGGCCGGCGCCGCCAAAGGCGAACAGCGCGAAATCACGAGGGTCATGGCCGCGCGATACCGAGACCATGCGGATGGCGCCCGCCATCTTCATGTTGCCGAGCCGCAGCACCGCGCCCGCCGCCTCGACGCCGGACAGGCCGGTCGCCTTGCCTATCTTGTCTTCGAAAATGCCGGTGACGCGCTCTGATGTGACGGGATTTTCGACCGCCAGCAGCTTCTTCGGCGCCAGCCGGCCGAGCACCAGATTGGCGTCGGTAATGGTCGGCTCGAGGCCGCCGCGTCCGTAGCAGATCGGGCCGGGATTGGCGCCGGCACTTTCCGGGCCGATCTGGATAAGGCCAGCCGCATCGACGCGGGCGATCGAGCCGCCGCCGGCGCCGACCGTGTGCACCGCCACCATCGGAACATGGATCGGCATCGCATATTCGATCTCGATCTCGTTCGACACTGCCGGCTCGGCATTGCGGATCAGCGCCACGTCGGTCGAGGTGCCGCCCATGTCATAGGTGACGAGGTTTTCGAAGCCGGCGCGTTTTCCGGTATAAGCGGCGGCGATGACGCCGGAGGCCGGGCCGGACATGACCGTCTTGGCCGATTCACGTGTGACGAAGCGGGCCGAGATCATGCCGCCATTGCCGTTCATGATCAGGAAGTCGCGGGCATAGCCTTTGGCGCCCAATTCCTTGCGCAGCCGCTCGACGTAGCGCTCGAGGATCGGCTGCACGGAGGCGTTGACCGAAGCGGTCACGCCGCGTTCGAATTCGCGCGCTTCCGACAGCAGCGCATGGCCTGCCGTGATGTAGCCGTTCGGCCAGAGTTCGGTGGCGATTTCGACGGCGCGCCGCTCATGTGCCGGGTTGGCGTAGGAATGCAGGAAATGGATGACCAGGGATTCGCAACCGGCCGCGATCAGCGTCTGCACGGCGTCGCGCATCTCGGTCTCGTCGAGCGGCGTGCGCACCGCGCCCGACGCTTCGACGCGCTCCGAGACTTCGAGCCTGAGATTGCGCGGAATGATCGGTACGAAGCTGCCGGTCATGCCATAGGCCTGCGGCCGCGTGCGCCGGCCCAGTTCGATCACGTCGCGAAAACCGCGCGTGGTGATCATGCCGGTTTTCGCCAGCCGGCGTTCTAGCACCGCATTGGTGGTGGTGGTCGTGCCATGCACGATGAGGTCGATGCCGCCGATCGGAAATCCGGTGGCGCCGAGTGCCGAAACCACACCGAAAGCCTGGTTGTCCACCGTGGTCGGCGTCTTGGCCAGATACACCCGGCCGCCGTCGCTTCCGTCGATCAGGAGCAGGTCGGTGAAGGTGCCGCCGACATCGATACCGGCGACGACATTTCCCCGGGAATTGCGCGCTTGCGCCGAAATATTCTCTTCCATCGTCGAAACCCGAAATGCGCGGACTACGGATATGCGCCAGTTTGGAAAGCTGTTTTAAGGGAGCATCTTGACGCAAATATCGTTTGTATACTAATAAATTCCGGACACAAGAGCTTGCCGCTTTGCAGTGTGCGAACAGCCCGCCGGGATCTGAATGGTCCGGGCGTGCAGGTGAAAGTTAGGCGCCCGCGTCCACGGTTGGGCCAGAAGGTTGGATTTGATGAACACCACATCCGCTCTCAACACCGTCGGCGCCCGACCGCTGCAGTTCCCGATTCCGGCCAACGTCTATGCCGAAACCGTCGTCTCGGTGAAGCACTATACCGATCGGCTGTTCTCGTTCCGCATCACCCGTCCGCAGTCGCTGCGCTTCCGCTCCGGCGAGTTCGTCATGATCGGCCTGCCCAATGCCGAGAAGCCGGTGTACCGCGCCTATTCGGTGGCGAGCCCGGCCTGGGACGAGGAGCTGGAATTCTTCTCGATCAAGGTGCCGGACGGTCCGCTGACCTCCGAACTGCAGAAGATCCAGGTCGGCGATACGGTTATCATGCGCCAGAAGTCGACCGGCACGCTGGTGGTCGACGCGCTGACGCCGGCCAAGCGGCTGTTCATGATCTCGACCGGCACCGGCATCGCGCCTTTCGCCAGCCTGCTGCGCGACCCCGACACCTACGACAAGTTCGATCAGCTGATCCTGACCCATACCTGCCGCGACAATGCGGAACTCACCTACGGCCAGGAGCTGGTCGCGGCGTTGGAAAGCGACCCGCTGATCGGCGAACTGACCACTGGACGCGTCAAGCTCTACAATTCGACGACCCGCGAGGACTCAGCGCGCATGGGCCGCATCACCGCGCTGATCGGCTCCGGCAAGTTCTACAGCGATCTCGGCATCGACAAGCTCAGCCCGGAAACCGACCGCATCATGATCTGCGGCTCGATGCATATGCTGAAGGACGTCAAGGAACTGGCCGAAAGCCTCGGCTTCGAGGAAGGTTCGCTGAGCCACCCGGCGACTTTCGTGGTCGAGCGCGCTTTCGTCGGCTGAGCCGCACCTGACATCTCGAAGTCTGCGTTTTTGACCACACGGTCAAAAACTGCTGCTTTCGCCGCCTTTTTCGGATATCACCGTCTGCAGGACTCGTGAAGTACGACTTCACGGGCTATCTTCGGCACACGTCGCTGAATGAAAGGGCAGGAGATGAGCAGCACAATCCGCGAAGCCGATGTTGGCTCGTCCAAGGTGACGCCGCTGCCGGCGCGTGCCGCCGCCAACACAGCCGTTCCACCGGACCATCGCATTGCGCGCAATCCCGGCATGAAGCTCGATCTCGGCTTCATGGAATCGGTGCGCAGCGTCAACCGCTCGGCGCTGGAACGGCGCGTCGCCAGCTTGACCAAGCGGCGCTCTATAAAGGCCGACAACCAGGCGGCCTGGCTGCTGCGCGCCGTCGCCTGCATGGATTTGACGACGCTGAATTCCAACGATACCGAGGAGCGCGTGCGCCGGCTCTGCGCCAAGGCGATCAATCCGTTCCGCCGCGACATCGTCGAGGGCCTCGGCATATCGGGTGAAACCATCCGCCCGGCCGCCGTCTGCGTCTACCATCCCTTCGTTGCCACCGCCGTCGATGCGGTGCGCGGCACCGGCATCCATGTCGCCGCCGTTTCCACCGCCTTCCCGCATGGCCTTACGCCGCTGTCGACCCGCCTGCAGGAGATCGAGGCCTCGGTCCGCGACGGCGCCGACGAGATCGACGTCGTCATCCCGCGCGGCCTGGTGTTCGGGGCCAAGTGGCGGGAGCTTTACAACGAGATCGTCTCGATGCGCGCCGCTTGCGGTGACGCGCACCTGAAGGTCATCCTCGGCACCGGCGACCTCGCCACGCTGCGCAATGTCATGCTGGCCTCGATGGTGGCGATGATGGCAGGCGCCGACTTCATCAAGACCTCGACCGGCAAGGAAAGCGTCAATGCGACGCTGCCCGTCGGCCTCGCCATGGTGCGCGCCATCAGGGCCTATTTCGAGGAAACCGGCTATCTCATCGGCTTCAAGCCGGCCGGCGGCATTTCCACCGCCAAGGCCTCGCTCGACTGGCTGGTGCTGATGAAGGAAGAGCTCGGCCGGCCATGGCTGGAGCCAGACCTGTTCCGCTTCGGCGCGTCGAGCCTCTTGACCGACATCGAGCGCCAGCTCGAGCACCATCTGACGGGACACTATTCGGCCAATCATCGCCACGCGATGGCTTGAGAGATTTACCCCCACCCCGATCGGCAAGCCGATCGACCCTCCCACAAGTGGGAGGGGTGAAGGAGGCGCCCAATGAACATTCTCGACCGCTACCACGCCATGGAATACGGCCCGGCGCCGGAAGCCCGCAACGAGGCCGACGCCTGGCTTGCCGCGCGCGATTTCGGCAAGGCGCTGTTCATCGGCGGCGACTGGAAAGCCGCGTCCGGCGGCAAGACCTTTAAGACCAGCGAGCCGTCTTCCGGCAAGCTGCTGGCCAACGTCTCGGACGCCAATGCCGCCGATATCGACGCGGCGGTTGCGGCCGCCGCCAAGGCGCTGCCGAAGTGGTCGGCAGCCTCAGGCTATGTCAGGGCCAAGGTGCTCTATGCCATCGGCCGCGCCATGCAGCGCCACCAGCGCCTGTTCGCGGTGCTTGAGACAATCGACAATGGCAAGCCGATCCGTGAAAGCCGCGACATCGACGTGCCGCTGGCGATCCGCCATTTCATCCACCATGCCGGTTGGGCGCAGGCGCTGGACAAGGATTTCCCCGGCCACAGGGGTGTCGGCGTGGTCGGCCAGATCATCCCGTGGAACTTTCCGCTGCTGATGCTGGCCTGGAAGATCGCGCCGGCGCTCGCCGCCGGCTGCACCGTGGTGCTGAAGCCGGCCGAGTTCACGCCGCTGACCGCTATCCTGTTTGCCGAGATTTGCGAACGCGCCGGCGTGCCGAAAGGCGTCGTCAACATCGTCCAGGGTGGGCCGGAAGCGGGCGCGGCAATCGTCAACCATCCCGGCATCCAGAAGATCGCCTTCACCGGCTCTTCCGAGGTCGGCAAGATCATCCGCAAGGCTACCGCCGGGTCAGGGAAAAAACTGTCGCTGGAGCTCGGCGGCAAATCGGCCTTCATCGTCTTCGAAGACGCCGATCTCGACAGCGCCGTCGAAGGCCTGGTCGATGGTATCTGGTTCAACCAGGGCCAGGTCTGCTGCGCCGGCTCGCGGCTGCTGGTGCAGGAAGGCATCGCCGACGCCCTGATCGCCAAGGTCAAGACGCGTATGCGCCGGCTACGCGTCGGCAGCCCGCTCGACAAGAACACCGATATCGGCCCGCTGGTCGACTTGACCCAGCTTGACCGCGTCAAGGGCCTGGTTGCCGAAGGTGCCAGGCAGGGCGCCGTCTGCTGGCAGCCGGATGCGGCGCTGCCGTCTTCCGGCTACTACCATCTGCCGACGCTCGCTACAGGTGTTTCGCCGGCTAACATATTGGCGCAAGAAGAGGTATTCGGCCCTGTTCTGGCGACCATGACCTTCCGCAACACCGAGGAAGCGATCGAGCTTGCCAACAACACGCGCTATGGCCTCGCCGCCTCGGTGTGGAGCGAGAACGTCAACCTTGCTTTGCACGTCGCGCCGCAATTGAAGGCCGGCGTGGTCTGGGTCAACGGCACCAACATGTTCGACGCCGCCTGTGGCTTCGGCGGCTACCGCGAGAGCGGTTTTGGCCGCGAGGGCGGGCGCGAGGGCATGTTCGAATATCTCACGGCAAAGCTGCCGCTCGGCCCGGTCATCAAGCCGGCGACGACCTCCGCACAGCCAGTCGAGCAGCCGGACGGCGACACGATCGATCGCACGGCAAAGCTGTTCATCGGCGGCAAGCAGGTTCGGCCGGACGGCAATTATTCGCTCGCCATCGCCACCGCCAAGGGCAAGCTTGCCGGCGAAGTTGGGCTCGGCAGCCGCAAGGATATCCGCGATGCCGTCTCTGCCGCCCGCGGTGCCAAGGCCTGGCCGGAGGCGACCGCCTATAACAGGTCCCAGGTGCTGTATTATCTGGCCGAGAACCTTTCCGGCCGTGCCGGCGAGTTCGCCGCCCGTCTCACCGAATTGACCGGCGCTACGCCCAAGGCCGCGCGGGAAGAGGTGGAACAATCCATCGAACGGCTGTTCCTCTATGCCGGTCTGGCCGACAAGTTCGAGGGCCGCGTGCACCAGCCGCCGGCGCGTGCCGTGACGCTGGCGCTTCATGAACCGGTCGGCGTCGTCGGCATCGTCGCCCCCGATAGCTCGCCGCTGCTCGGTCTGATTTCGCTGGTCGCACCGGCGCTGGCCATGGGCAACACCGTGGTTGCGGTGCCGTCGGAGCGCTACCCGCTGCTGGCCACCGATCTCTACCAGGTCATCGAATATTCCGACATTCCCTCAGGCGCCATCAACATCGTCACCGGCCGCAGCGCCGAACTCGCCGGCGTGCTGGCCAAGCATGACGATGTCGACGGGCTCTGGGTATTCGCCGATGCCGAGACCTGCGCCAAGGCGGAGGCCGAGTCCATCGGCAACCTCAAGCGCGTCTGGAGCGGCAATGGCCGCAGCCTCGACTGGGCGTCCGACGAAGCCGCCGGCGACGCCTTCCTGCGCCGCGCCGTCGAGGTCAAGAATGTCTGGGTGCCTTACGGCGATTGATGTCCCGCCGGTGCTGTGAGACCGTGTTCGGGGTTGACGCACGGACAGATGTTCTTTAACGAGAAAAAACATCTTTATCAGTGAACGGTCAACGGCGCAGGCTGCACGATCGCGCGTGACTGGCACATGACGCCTTGGCCAGCCGCAGGTAGACCCGGACTATCCCAGCGGACGAGGAGAACAGCATGGCGAATCTGGCAGGCAAGGTCGTTGTCGTCACGGCAGCGGCGCAAGGCATCGGAAAGGCGAGCGCATTGGCGTTCGCAAAAGCTGGCGCCATCGTCCACGCCACCGACATCAACGAGACACTGCTGGCGGAACTCGCCAGGACGCCGGGAATCAAGACCCGCAAGCTGGACGTGCTCAACGACGAAGCCGTCAACGCCGCCTTTGCCGAGATCGGCGTCGTGGACGTGCTGTTCAATTGCGCCGGTTTCGTCCATTCCGGCTCGATCCTCGAGATGAAGGAAGCCGATCTCGATTTCGCGCTAAATCTCAATGTTCGCGCCATGATCCGCACCAGCCGGGCCGTGCTGCCCGGCATGCTGGAACGCGGCGACGGATCTATCATCAACATGGCCTCGCTGGCCAGTTCCACCAAGGGCGTGCCCAGCCGCTTCGTCTATGGCCTGACCAAGGCCGCCGTCATCGGCCTGACCAAGGCGATCGCCGCCGACTATGTCGGCAAGGGTATACGCTGCAACGCCATCTGCCCCGGCACGGTCGAGAGCCCGTCGCTGCAGGACCGGATGCACGCGCAAGGCGACTACGATGCCGCCCGCGCAGCCTTCATCGCCCGCCAGCCGATGGGCCGGCTCGGCACGCCGGAGGAGATCGCGGATCTCGCCGTCTATCTGGCCGGCGCCACCTATACGTCAGGGCAGGCCTACAATATCGATGGCGGCTGGTCGATCTGACTGCGGAAATCTTGCCGAGCCGGACGATCTGGCCCTTTCCCGGCGTTTGACAGGGGATCGAAGAGTCTGAAAATCCCGCGCGCCGGCTATCTTGTATGGCGATCGCGCTTGTCCGTAGTCAGGTCGATGGGTACGGTCCGCCGGTTCCTTGAAGGCGCAATCGCCTTGGCGGAAAGTTTGCAAAAGGCCACGAGGCCGCAATCAGGAGAAGGATTTAGATGAAACTGCTGCGCTATGGCGAGGTGGGAAGCGAACGTCCCGGCCTGCTCGATGCGGATGGAACGATCCGTGATCTCTCCGCTCACGTCACCGATATCGGCGGCAAGACGCTCGACCCGGCATCGCTGGCGGCACTCGCCAAGCTCGATCCGAAGTCGCTGCCAGCCGTTTCCGGCAGCCCGCGCCTCGGCGCCTGCGTTGCCGGCACCGGCAAGTTCATCTGCATCGGCCTCAACTATTCCGACCATGCCGCCGAAACCGGCGCCACCGTGCCGCCGGAGCCGATCATTTTCATGAAGGCAAGCTCGGCCATTGTCGGGCCGGATGACGACGTGCTGATCCCCCGCGGCTCGGAGAAGACCGACTGGGAAGTCGAACTGGCCGTAATCATCGGCAAAACCGCCAAGTATGTCAGCGAGGCCGATGCGCTCGACTATGTCGCCGGCTACAGCGTTGCCCACGACGTCTCCGAACGCGCCTTCCAGGCCGAGCGGCAAGGCCAGTGGACCAAAGGCAAGTCCTGCGACACGTTCGGCCCGACCGGCCCATGGCTGGTAACCAAGGACGAAGTGGCCGATCCGCAGAACCTCAAAATGTGGCTGACGGTAAACGGCAAGACGATGCAGAACGGCTCGACCAAGACCATGGTCTATGGCGTCAAGTATCTGGTTTCCTATCTCAGCCAGTTCATGTCGCTGCACCCCGGCGACATCATCTCCACCGGCACGCCGCCCGGCGTCGGTCTCGGCATGAAGCCGCCGGTGTTCTTGAAGGCCGGCGATGTGGTGGAGCTGGGCATCGAGGGCCTGGGCCAGCAGAAGCAGACGTTCAAGGCGGACGTTTAGGCAGGAGCTCTTACCTTCTGCTCTTGTGGGCTCCTGAAGGAGCGAAGACGGCTTGGCGCCCTTCCTCTACCCCGTCGATCGGGGGAGAGGTGTGGGGGGGGGGGCGCGGGGGGGGGGGGGGGGGGGGCGGGGCGGGGCGCGGCGGGGGCGGGGGGGGGGCGGATTTTTGGGGGCGGTGGGCGGGGGGGACCGGGGGCGGGGCGGCCGCCCCGCCCCGCCCCCGCGCCGCGCCCCCCCCCCCCCGCGCGGGGGGGGGGGGGGGGGGGGCCCGCCCCCCGCGGGGGGGGGGGGGGCGCCACTGCTCGGCGAGAGACTAGGCGCTCACTGGGTCGTGCCTAATTTTCGGCGACTGTGCTCGGGGGAAGCGGCTTCCCCCACTCCGTCGCCGCTTCGCGGCGCCACCTCTCCCCCCTGCGGAGGGAGAGGAAAGGAGCGCCGGTGTGTCTACTTCAGCACCTTGCCATCCGCCCCAAATCTGTACGTCTTCGCCGGATCCGGCGTCGCATAGAGCGTGGCTCCCGGTTCTGCATCGTACACCCCAAAAATCCTGACCGTAATCAGCCCGGCCTTCTCGCAATCGAGATACAGATTGGTGTCGGCGCCGAGGTGCTCGGCATGCACCACCGTTCCCTTCCAGGCGCCGGATTTCGGATCGACGGTCAAATGTTCCGGCCGCACGCCGATGGTCTTGGCGGTTTCGCCGAGCCTGGCGCCGTCGACGAAATTCATCTTTGGTGAGCCGATGAAGCCGGCGACGAACTCATTTGCCGGCGAATTGTAGAGCTCCATCGGGCCACCGATCTGCTCGATTTTCCCTGCGTTGAGCACCACGATCTTGTCGGCCAGCGTCATCGCCTCGACCTGGTCGTGGGTGACGTAGATCATCGTTGCCTTCAGCCGGCGATGCAGCTGCGCGATCTCCAGCCGCGTGTTGACGCGCAGTGCTGCATCGAGGTTCGAAAGCGGCTCGTCGAAGAGAAAGAGCTTGGGTTCGCGCACCACGGCGCGGCCGATGGCGACACGCTGGCGCTGGCCGCCGGAGAGTTCGGCCGGCCGCCTTTCGAGATAGGGCTCCAGCGACAGCATCGACGAGGCGATGCCGATGCGGCGGTCGATCTCCGGGGCGGGCGTGCCGGCCTGCTTGAGGCCGAGGCCCATATTGTTCTTCACCGTCAGATGCGGATAGAGCGCATAGGTCTGGAACACCATGGCGATGCCGCGCTTGGCCGGCGGCGTGGCCGAGACGTCCGCGCCATCGATGACGACGCGGCCCGAGGTCGAGTCCTCCAGCCCGGCAATGACCCTGAGCAAGGTCGACTTGCCGCAGCCGGACGGCCCGACGAAGACAACGAACTCGCCGTCGTTCACTTCGAGGTTGATGCCCTTCAGCACCTCGACCGGCCCAAAGGCCTTCTTCACGTTCTCGATGTTCAGCGAGCCCACGGCTTCGTCCCTGTTCTAGAGTTTGACGGCGGTGCCACTGCGCACGCTCTCGTCGGCTGCAAGGCAGACGGCGAGCGATTTGACCGCGTCGTCCATATGTTTGGTGAGATCGAGATCCTCGCGGATCGCCTTCAGCACGAAGGCCTGTTCGAGGTCGCAGAGATCCTGATGGCCGGGTTCGCCCTCCATCGACAGCATCTCGTCGGCCTTGAGAAACTTGCCGTCCGCGCCGGTCGCCGCACTGTGCAGGCGGATGGTCGAGGTCTTGGTGTGGGTGTCGATGTCATCGGACTTCACATCTTCCTTCATGACGATCGACACGCAGCCATTGGGCGAGATGACGTCCTTCACGAAGAACGCCGTTTCCGAAATCATCGGACCCCAGCCGGCTTCGTACCAGCCGACCGAGCCGTCGTCGAACAGCACCTGCAAATGGCCGTAATTGTACATCGACTGCGCCACCTCGTCGGACAGCCGCACGCCCATGCCACGCACCTCGATCGGCTTCGCATCGGTGATCTGCAGCATGACGTCGAGATAGTGCACGCCGCAGTCGACGATCGGCGACGTCGTCTGCATCAACTGCTTGTGCGTCTCCCAGGTGTGGCCTGAGGATTGCTGGTTGAGGTTCATGCGAAAGACGTAGGGGCCGCCTAGCTTGCGGGCTTCGGCGATCAGCCTGATCCAGGACGGGTGATGGCGCAGGATGTAGCCGATCACCAGCTTCCTGCCGTTGGCCTTGGCCGCCGCGACGACGCGCCTGGCGTCGGCCACCGTCGTTGCCAGCGGCTTCTCGACGAAGACGTGGCAACCGGCCTCGAACGCCCTCACCGCATAGTCGGCATGGCTGTCGGAATAGGTGGCGATGCAGGCGACATCGGGCTTTTCCTCGCGCAATGCCTCATCGAAGGAGCGCCTGATGCCGTAACCCGACAGCCCGTCCGGCAGCGGCACGTCGGAGCGATTGATCAGCGCCGCGATCTGGAAACCTGGATTGGTATGGTAGGCCAGCGCATGGCTGCGACCCATATTGCCGAGGCCGGCAATGACGACGCGGAGGGGTGTTTCAGAGTTCACTTGATGGCTCCGGACGTGATGCCGCGGATCAGCTGCCGCGAGAAGATGACGTAGAGGATCAGCACCGGCATGATCGCCAGCGACAGGGCTGCCAGGATGGCGTTCCAGTTGGTGACGAACTGGCCGAGGAACAGCTGGGCGCCGAGCGTCACCGTCTTGGTTTCTTCCGACGGCGCCAGGATCAGCGGGAACCACAGATCGTTCCAGATCGGGATCATGGTGAAGACGGCGACGGTCGCCATCGAGGGCCTGACCAGCGGCAGCACCAGGCGGAAGAAGATGGTGTATTCGGACAGGCCGTCGATGCGGCCGGCATTCTTCAGATCGTCGGACACCTGCTTCATGAATTCCGACAGGATGAACACGGCAAGCGGCAGGCCCTGCGCGGTGTAGACCAGGATCAGCGCCGTCAGCGTGTTGACCAGCCCGCTCGCCACCATCAATTGCAGGATGGCGACGGTGCCCAGCCGGATCGGGATCATGATGCCGAGCGCCAGATAGAGCCCCATCAGCGAATTGCCGCGGAAGCGGTATTCCGACAGTGCGAACGCGGCCATGGCGCCGAACAAAAGCACGAAGAACAGCGAGGCGACGGTGACGACGAGGCTGTTCTGGAAATAGTGGATGAAGTCGCCCTGGCCGATGACGGTCGTGTAGCCGATCAAGTCGAAGGTCTTTGGCGTCGGCGGCGTCAAAGGCGCGCCGAAGATGCCGGCGCGGGACTTGAACGAGTTCATGATGACGAGGATCACCGGAAACAGCGCGATCACCGTGTAGGTCAAAAGGATCGCGTGGGCGCCGATGGTGCGGGGCACGGAACGGGTGGCGGTGCTCATCTCTCGGCCCCTCAGAACTGGTAGCGACGCAGGCGCGTCTGGACGAGGAAGAGGTAGACGCAGACGCCGCCGAGGATGATCAGGAACATCATCGTGGCGATCGCCGCGCCCATATTGGGGTCGCCGGTCTGCAGCTGGAAGCCGAAGAAGGCGCGGTAGAGGAAGGTGCCGAGAATGTCGGTCGAATAGTTTGGCCCGGCGAGCGCGCCTTGCGCGGTGTAGATCAGGTCGAAAGCGTTAAAATTGCCGACGAAGGTGAGGATCGAGATGATGCCGATCGACGGCAGGATCAGCGGCAGCTTGATCTTCCAGAACTGTGAAAGGCCGGTAATCCCGTCGCATTCGGCGGCCTCGATCACCTCTTCGGGGATCGACAGCAGGGCGGCATAGATCAGCATCATCGGGATGCCGACGAACTGCCACACCGAGATCAGGCTGAGTGCGGTCAGTGCATATTGCTCCTTGCCGAGCCACGGCGTGAACAGGCTTTTCAGGCCGACAATATCCATCAGATGCGGCGCCACGCCCCACAACGGCGACAGGATCAGCTTCCAGGCGAAACCGACGATAACGAAGGACAGGATGGTCGGCACGAAGATCGCCGTGCGGTAGAAAGCCGCGAATCTCAGTTTCGGGCTGGACAGCAGCGCCGCCAGCATGACGCCGATCGGGTTCTGCACAATCATGTGGATGATGAAGAACCAGACATTGTTTCTCAGCGCGTTCCAGAAACCCACCGACCAGTTGGGGTCGCCGAACAGGGTGCGGAAGTTTTCCAGCCCGACGAAGACCTGGTGCTGCTCGATGTTGCGGAACAGCGACAGCTGCAGCGTGCCGGCGAGCGGCAGGATCATGATCGCCGTGTAGACGAGCACGGCCGGCGCCAGGAAGATGCCGATGTGCCAGCGGAACGGTCTTTTCGGTCTGATATCTGCGGCCATGAGTTCGGTCCCCGCCGTCTCTCGGTTCCAAAGGGTATCGATCTAGATGATGCCTCGATGCACGGCCCGAACATTCCTGCCCGATGCGGCAAGAACAAAGGCCTGCGACTGATCAGCTAGCCTTCCCCGATGAGAGGGTAAGGCCGGGAGGCGGTGCCGACAATCGCTATCTGAATAAGCGCACTCTGAACGAGGTAGTCCGGAACCGGCCAGGCCTGCGCCCGGCCGGTTCCGTTGCCTGAGCTCTTACTTCGCCGGCTTGTACCAGCTGTCGAGACCGGTCTGCAGCTTCTTGGCCGCGGCTTCCGGCGTATCGGTGCCGTTGATGACGTTGGCCGATTCAACCCAGGTCTCGTTCTCGAGGTTCGGCGTGCCGCGCGACAGGATCTGGTAGGTCGAGCGGATGGTCGACTTGCACTTGCCGCGCCAGGAGACGAATTCCTGCGCCAGCGGGTCTTCCATCTTCACCGGCGCGGAGTTCAGGCTGAAGAAGCCCGGCAGCGCGTTGGCGTAGATGGTGGCGAAATCAGGCGAGGCGACCCAGGACAGGAAGGTCTTGGCCGCATCGGCGTTCTTCGAAGCCGCATTCAGGCCCATGCCGATATCGGTATGGTCTGATATGTAGCAGGTGTCGCCGGCCTTCTCGACCGGCGGCGGGAAGGCGCCCATCTTGAACTGCGCCTGGGTGTTGAACAGGCCGATTTCCCACGAGCCGGCCGGGTAGATGGCGGCGCGGCCGAGCGTGAACAGGTTCTGGCTGTCCGGATAGGTCTGCGCCTCGAAGCCATCGCCGAGGTAAGGCTTCCACTTGGCCAGTTCCTCATACGGCGCGACCCAGTCCTTGTCGGTGAGCTTCTGCTCGCCCTTGATCAGTGCTGCGCGGCCGTCCTCGCCCTTCCAGTAGTTCGGGCCGATGTTCTGGTAGCCCATGGTCGCGGCTTCCCAGAGATCCTTGGTCCCCATCGCCATCGGGATGTAGGTGCCGTCGGCCTTGATCTTGTCGAGCGCGGCGAAGAACTCGTCGCGGGTCTCCGGCACCTTGATGCCGAGCTTGTCGAAGGCGTCCTTGTTGTAGATGAAGCCGTGGATGACCGAGGCCATCGGCACGCAGAAGCTCGCCTTGCCGTCGTCGGTCTGCCAGGCGGACTTGGCCACCGGTGAGAAGTTCTCCATGCCGGGCAGCGCCGAGAGGTCGGCGAGGTTGCCCTTCTTGAACAGTTCGAGCGACTTGTCGAACGGGCGGCAGGTGATCAGGTCGCCCGCCGAGCCGGCGGCGAGCTTGGCGCCGAGCGCTGCATCATATTCGGTCGGGGCCGACGGCGCGAACACCACCTTGATGCCTGGGTTCTTGGCTTCGAAAGCCGGGATCAGCTTGTCCTTCCAGATGGCAAGGTCGTCGCCGCGCCAGCTTTCGATGTTGAGCGTTACGTCTTCGGCATAGGCAACCCCGGCCGAGCCGAGAATGCTGGTGCCCAAAAGCAGT
Organism: Mesorhizobium sp. WSM4809; assembly: GCF_055811655.1. Classification (NCBI taxonomy): domain Bacteria; kingdom Pseudomonadati; phylum Pseudomonadota; class Alphaproteobacteria; order Hyphomicrobiales; family Phyllobacteriaceae; genus Mesorhizobium; species Mesorhizobium sp. WSM4809. The sequence goes on along the minus strand of NZ_JBVVQW010000005.1, from coordinate 121,891 downwards.
GCCGTCAGTAGTTTCGTTGTCATGCTCAGTCTCCCTGTTGACCTTTTTCAGGTTCGGTTTTGATGAGAACGGAGGCAGCGCGCCCTTTGCTCCCCTCGCAAGCCTGTTTCACCCCGATGAAAATCGGGATGAACCAGGCTCTATTTCTCTGTTCGAGCATGATCTTTTCCGAAAAGCGGCTTCCACTTTTCGGGATCATGCCCCAGCGCGGAAAGGGCCGGCCGCAGCTTCTGGCCGGCCTCTTCCAGTATCTTCTGCGCCGCGTCAGTGCTGTCGGCGCCGGCGGCGAGCAGAATGGCGGTCTTGACCGCGCCGCCGCTCTTCTCGAGCAGGCGGGCCGCTTCGTCCGTGCCGCGCCCGCTGACGGCGGCGACGATGCGCGCCGCGCGGTCGCGCAGCTTGATGTTGTCGGCCATGAGATTGACCATGTAGCCGTCATGCACATGGCCGAGATGGATGGCGGTCAGCGTCGACAGCATGTTGAGCGCGATCTTCTGGGCGGTGCCGGCGCCCATGCGCGTGGAGCCGGCGATCAGTTCCGGCGGCGTTTCGAGCAGGATGGCGGTTTGTGCCTGGCGCAGCAGCGCAGAGTCCCTGTTGTTGGCGATGCCGATGGTGGCAGCGCCGCGGCGAGCAGCCTCCTCGACGGCCTTGACGGCATAGGGCGTCGTGCCGCTGGCGGAAATGGCGATCAGGCAGTCGCCCTTGCCGAGGCCGGCCCCGGCGACCGCTGCCGCAGCCTCCTCGGTATCGTCCTCCGGCCCGCCGGCGAGTGTGCGGAAAGCGTCGTCGCCGCCGGCGATCAGGATAGCGATGCGGTCGCGGTGAATGCCGAAGGTGCCCGGCAGCTCCAGCGCATCGGCCAGCGCCATCAGGCCTGAGCTGCCGGCAGCGGCGTAGGCGAGCTTGCCGCCGCTCTTCAGCCTGACGGCAATGATCTCGGCGGCCCTGGCGATGGATGGGATGGCGTGGCGCACGACCTTGGCGGCTTCGATCTGCGCATCGGCCAGATAGGAAAGGACGGTGTCCGGGGCCTGGATGTCCAGCCCCTCGGCATTTTTGTGAAGCGCTTCGGTGCGCGTTTCGGCCATCCCGGTTCCTCCAATACCACAACAATACCAAAAAAATACCACTTGTCCACACGCATTAACGAATTCGCTGGTAGGAAGGCGTCGAGTCGACGAAATATGTAGATTTTTCAATAAAATACGGCTTAATCTTTTTGAAACGGAAATTAACCCTTGGCTATTGGTATTTTATTGGTATTATCCGCCCGGAGGAGAAATCACGTGAATTTCGTGCTCGGAATCGATGGCGGCGGCACCAGCTGCAGGGCCGCCCTGGCAACGGCGGACGGCACGGTGATCGGCCGCGCCAAAAGCGGCGCCGCCAACATCCGCACCGACCTGACCGGCGCCCGCTCGAACATCGTCGAGGCCGCGCGGCAGGCGTTTCTCGCCGCCGGGCAGAATCCGGAACTGATCCCGCGGACGCCGGCCATTCTCGGGCTGGCCGGCGCCAATGTCGGCACCTACCGGCAGCAGCTCGAAGCGATCCTGCCGTTCAGCATCAGCCGCGTCGAGACCGACGCCGAGATCGCGCTGGAGGGCGCTGTCGGCTCGGGTGACGGCGCCATGGCGATCCTCGGCACCGGCACCGCCTATATGGCGCGCAGACAAGGCAAATCGCGGGCCATCGGCGGCTGGGGTTTCCAGGTCGGCGACCAGGGCAGCGGCGCCCGTATCGGCCGCGACCTGCTCGAACAGACACTGCTTGCCTATGACGGCGTTCGCGCCGGTTCGCCGCTGACGCACAGCATGCTGGCCGTCTTCCGCAACAACCCGGAAGACGTCGTCGAATTCACCACCAATGCCAAGCCGGGCGATTTCGGCGGCTTCGCACCCAAGGTGTTCGAGCATGCCGAGAAGGGCGACAGCGTCGCCAACTGGATCCTCGACAGGGTGGTCGCCGATGTCGAAGCCTCGCTCGGCGCGCTCGACCTTGCTGACGACGCGCCGCTGTGCCTGCTCGGCGGGCTGGCGCCGCTCTACGCGCCGCGCCTGTCTGCCCGCTACCAGGCACTGCTGAAGCCGCCGCTCGACGACGCGCTGGGCGGCGCGGTGCAGATGGCGGTCCGCCTTTTCGCCGGACACGCGGAGGCAACTCGATGAGCGAGGCCGCCGACCAGATCTTCGCCACGCTAAAACATCAGGCGCAAAGCGGCGCGCCGCTTTATCTGCAGCTTCGCAAGAGCATCGAGGACGCGGTCAATCGCGGCCTGATCGGGCCGGGCGACGCGCTGCCTTCCGAGCGCGACATCGCCACCAAGGCCGATATTTCGCGGGTCACCGTGCGCAAGGCGGTGCAGGATCTGGTCAAGGGCGGCATCCTGGTGCAGCGCCACGGCTCCGGCACTTTCGTGGCGCCGCGTATGGAGCGTGTCGAACAGTCGCTGTCGCGGCTGACCTCGTTCACCGAAGACATGGCGCGGCGCGGCATGGCTGTGCGTTCGGCATGGCTCGACCGCGGCCTTTACGCACCTTCGCCCGACGAGATGATGGTGCTCGGCCTGTCCTCGAGCGAACTGGTGGCGCGCGTGGCGCGCCTGCGCATCGCCAACGACACGCCGCTGGCGATCGAGCGCGCCTCGCTGTCGGCCAGCGTGTTGCCCGACCCGGCCGATATAGGCTCCTCGCTCTATGCGGCGCTGGAATTGACTGGCAACCGGCCGGTGCGCGCCGTGCAGCGCATTTCCGCCGCCAATCTCGGCGACAGCGACGCGCGCCTGCTCGAAGTGCCGCCAGGCATTGCAGGCCTGCACATCGAACGCATCTCCTATCTGGCGAGCGGCAAGGTGATCGAATTCACCCGCTCCATCTACCGGGGCGACGCCTATGATTTCGTCGCCGAACTGCGGCTGACCGGGCCGAGCGAAGAGGGCCGACCATGAGCACGACAGAGCCGACCATGTCGGCAGAAATGACCCATATGCGGCGAGAGATCGAGGAGGTCCCGCAAGCGGTCGCCCGCCTGCTCGACGGCTCCGGCGCGGTGCTGACCGAGGCCGGGCGCGGCATCAGGGAACGCGACCCGCAGTTCGTCGTCACCGTGGCGCGCGGCTCGTCCGACCATGCCGCCACCTTCATGAAATACGCCGTCGAGCTGACCGCGGGCCTGGCCGTGGCGTCTGTCGGACCGTCGATCGCCTCGATTTATGGCCGCAAGCTCAGGCTCGCCGGCTCGGCCTGCCTGGCGATCTCGCAGTCGGGCAAGAGCCCCGATATCGTCGCCATGGCCGAAACCGCGCGGGCGGGGGGCGCGCTGACCGTCGCCATCACCAACACCGCTGATTCGCCGCTGGCGCGTGCTTCGGACTATGCGATCGATATCCTGGCCGGCCCCGAGCGCAGCGTGGCGGCCACCAAGACCTTCATCAATTCGGCGGTCGCCGGCCTCGCTCTGATGGCGCACGCCACCGGCGACGATGCGCTGTTGGCCGCACTTGCCCGCCTGCCGGAACATTTCAGCAAGGCGATCGCCTGCGACTGGATGAGCGTGCTCTCTGAGACGATCGAGAAGCAGAAGTCGCTGTTCATCCTCGGCCGCGGACCGTCGGCAGCGATGGCCAATGAAGCGGCGCTGAAATTCAAGGAGACCTGCGGCATGCATGCGGAAGCCTATAGCGCGGCCGAAGTCATGCACGGCCCGCTGGCGCTGATCGGCCCCGATTTTCCGGTGCTGGCGCTGGCTGCGCGCGACGCCTCCGAACCGTCCATTGCCGAGGCCGCCGACAGCCTGGCGGCCAAGGGCGCGCCGGTGTTCGTCACCTCCGCGCTTGCCAAACGCGCCGTGCGCCTGCCGCATGTTGCCACCGGCCATCCGCTGACCGATCCGCTGACGCTGATCGTCTCCTTCTACATGTTCGTCGAGGCCTTTGCCCGCCATCGCGGTCTCGATCCGGACACGCCGCGCAATCTTCGCAAGGTGACGGAGACAGTATGAGCGATCGCTTTGCCCTGACTGGCGCCCGGATTTTCGACGGCGACGACTGGCATGAAGGCCACGCACTTGTCGTGCGCGACGGTCTCGTCGAGGCCATTCTGCCCACTGGTGCCATCCCCTCGGATATCCGCGTCGTCGACACCGGTGGCGGCCTTCTGGCGCCGGGGTTCGTCGACCTGCAGGTCAACGGCGGCGGCGGCGTCATGCTCAACGACCACCCCGATGTCGCTTCAATCGAGACCATCTGCCGCGCCCACGCGCCCTTCGGCACGACGGCGCTGCTGCCGACGCTGATCACCGACACGCCTGCAATCACGGCCGCCGCTGTCGCCGCCGGCGAGGCAGCGGCGCGCCAGAAGGTGCCTGGGTTTCTCGGACTGCATCTCGAAGGCCCGCATCTGTCGGTCGCCCGCAAGGGCGCGCATGATCCGGTGCTGATCCGGCCGATGACGGATGCCGATCAGGCGATGCTGATCGCCGCGCGGCAAAAACTACCGGTGCTGCTCACCACCATTGCCCCTGAATCCGTCGAGCCGGCGCGCGTCGCGGTGCTCGCCAAAGCGGGCATCATCGTCAGCCTTGGCCACTCCGATACCGGCTATGCCGCCGCCAGCGCCTTTGCCGAGGCCGGCGCCTCGATGATCACCCATCTGTTCAACGCGATGAGCCAGATCGGCAACCGAGAGCCTGGCCTGGCGGGCGCGGCCATCGACATCGGCACCTTGTCGGCCGGTCTCATCGCCGACGGCATCCATGTCGACCCGGCCACCATCAAGATCGCGCTGCGCGCCAAGCAGGGGCCGGCCAGGATCGTGCTGGTCACCGACGCCATGGCGACAATCGGCACCGAGATGACGTCGTTCACGCTCAACGGCCGCACCATCTATCGAAGGGACGGCAGCCTGAGGCTCGCCGACGGAACGCTGGCGGGCGCCGATCTCGACATGATCTCGGCCGTTCGTTTCATCCACCGCGTCGTCGGGGTCGAGCTTTCCGAAGCTTTGCGCATGGCCTCACTCTATCCGGCGCAAGCAATCGGTCAGTCGCACCGGCTTGGCCGATTCGCCAACGGCACGGCTGCGGATATTGTCGCTCTGTCGGACGATCTCGACACGAAGGGCGTCTGGATCGGCGGCGAAAAGGTTTTTGCGGCCGGCTCCGACACTGTGCGTTGATATCAGGTCAAGTCGGCTGACGTCATGAAACCTTTTGATTTTGAGGTCGTTGTCGGAGCGTATGTCCGAGGCGAAACCCAAATTGAAACAGGCCGACGGCATCAAACCGCGCGGTGCCTTGAAGCCGCCACAGAAAGCGCCGCGTGACCAAAGGCCACGCCACGAGGAGCTGCGCGAAAAAAAGCTGTCGAGTGCCGAAGCTGCCCCGGAGGTCGACGGCCAGCCGGGGCCACCACCGGATGCTGTCGAGCCCGATCCGCAACTGACGCCCGAAGGGGCCGAGCAGGAGCGCAAGAAATATCTGCTGCGGCGTTTCTGGATCAGCGCGCGCGGTTACTGGAGCCGGCGCGGCGACCGGCTTGCCTGGCCATTGACGATCGGGGTGCTGCTGCTGATCTGCATCAATATCGGCTTCCAGTATGGCATCAATGTCTGGAACCGTTCGATGTTCGATGCCCTCGAGCAGCGCAACGCCCGCAGCGTCTATTTCCTCAGCGCCGTCTTCGTGCCGCTGGTAATCTGCAGCGGCAGCCTTGTCGTCGCGCAGGTCTACCTGCGCATGACGATCCAGCGCCGCTGGCGTTCCTGGCTGACCACCGCGGTCATCGCGCGCTGGCTGGCAGGCGGCCGCTACTACCAACTGAATCTCGTCGGCGGCGACCACCAGAACCCCGAGGCCCGCATGACCGAGGATCTGCGCATCGCCACCGAGTCGCCGGTCGATTTCATCGCCGGCGTCCTCAACGCGTTCCTGTCTGCCTCGACCTTCATCGTCGTGCTGTGGACCATCGGCGGCGCGCTCACTTTGCCGATCGGCGGCGAGAGCATCACCATCCCCGGCTTCCTGGTCATCACCGCGATGGTCTATGCCGCCATCACCTCGACCGCGATGGTGGTCATCGGCCGCAATTTCGTCCAGCTCTCCGAGCGGAAGAACCAGGCGGAGGCCGAACTGCGCTACACGCTGACGCGCGTGCGCGAAAACGGCGAGAGCATCGCCTTGCTGGGCGGCGAGGAAGAGGAGCGCAGCGGCATCGACAGGAATTTCGGCCATGTGCTGAGGCAATGGGCGCTGCTGACGGGCCAGCACATGCGCACGGCGGCGGTGTCGCAGGGATCGAGCCTGTTTGCGCCGGTCGTGCCGATCCTGCTGTGCGCGCCAAAATTCCTCGAAGGCTCAATGACGCTTGGCGAGGTGATGCAGGCAGCGTCCGCCTTTGGCATCGTGCAAGGCGCGTTCGGGTGGCTGGTCGACAACTACCCGCGTCTTGCCGACTGGAACGCCTCCGCGCGGCGCGTAGCTTCGCTGATGATGTCGCTCGACGGGCTCGAGCGTGCGGAGCAGAGCGATGCGCTTGGACGCATCCAGCACGGCGAAACCGACGACGGTGCCATGCTCAGCCTCGACGATCTCTCCGTGACGCTCGACGACGGCACCGCCGTGGTCAAGGAGACCGAGGTTGCGATCGAACCCGGTGAGCGGGTGCTGGTGGCCGGCGAATCCGGCTCGGGCAAGTCGACGCTGGTGCGGGCCGTCGCGGGCCTGTGGCCGTGGGGCGGCGGCAGCGTCAATTTCCACGCCGACAGGCGACTGTTCATGCTGCCGCAACGCCCCTACATCCCTTCGGGCACGCTTCGCCGCGCGGTCGCCTATCCCGCGGCGGCGGACAAGTGGACGATCAAACAGATCAAGGCCGCCCTCGACAAGGTCGGCCTCGCCTACCTTGCCGAAAGGATCAAGGAAGAAGCGCCATGGGACCAGACGCTGTCGGGCGGCGAAAAGCAGCGTCTCGCCTTCGCGCGCCTGCTGCTGCACCGCCCCGATATCGTCGTGCTGGATGAAGCAACCTCGGCGCTCGACGAGAAGAGCCAGGACACCATGATGGCGACGGTGATCCGCGAATTGCCTGATGTCACCATCATCAGCGTGGCGCACCGGGCCGAGCTGGAAGCCTTCCACAGCCGCAAGATCACCCTGGAACGGCGCGAGGGCGGCGCCAAGCTTGTCAGCGACATCAACCTCGCCCCACGCAAGCGCAACCTGCTGAAGCGTGCCTTGTGGGGTTCCGGCAGCCGGGCCGAAAGGCCGCGCAAGGAGTAAGGCGCCCCTGCCCCAGGCACCGCGCAACTATGGTGCGTATATGTCCTTGTAGGTATCGCGCAGCACGTTTTTCTGTACTTTGCCCATGGTGTTTCGCGGCAGTTCATCGACGAAGATCACCCGCTTCGGGTGCTTGTATTTCGCCACCCGCCCGGCGATGGCGCCGAGAATTTCGGCACCGGTGATCCGCGATGACGGCGTACGCACGACGACAGCGGTGACACCTTCGCCGAAATCCGGATGGACAACGCCGATGACGGCGCTTTCGCTAACCCCGTCGAGCGCGTCGATCTCGCTTTCGAGTTCCTTCGGATAGATGTTGTAGCCACCCGATATGATCAGGTCCTTGCCGCGGCCGACAATGTGGACGTAGCCGTCGGCGTCGATCATACCGAGATCGCCGGTGATGAAAAAACCGTCGGCTCGGAATTCCGCCTTGGTCTTCTCCGGCATGCGCCAATAGCCGCCGAAGACGTTTGGGCCCTTCACCTCGATCATGCCGACCTCGCCCTGCGCAAGCGCTGCGCCGCTGTCTGGATCGGCGATGCGAAGCGTGACGCCGGGCAAAGGGAAACCGACGGTACCGGCGCGCCGCTCGCCCTCATAGGGGTTCGAGGTGTTCATGTTGGTCTCGGTCATGCCGTAGCGTTCGAGGATCGCGTGGCCGGTGCGCTCGCGCCAGGAGTTGTGCGTCTCGGCCAGCAGCGGCGCCGACCCGGAAATGAACACACGGATGTTTTTTGCCGCCTCATGGTCCAGCCCATCCTGCTGCAGCAGGCGCACGTAGAAGGTCGGCACGCCCATCAGGGCCGTGGCACGCGGCAGCAGCGAGACGATGCGGGCCGGATCGAACTTCTGCTCGAACAGCATCGAGGCGCCGGCCATCAGGACGACATTGGTGGCGACGAACAGGCCGTGCGTGTGGAAGATCGGCAATGCGTGGATCAGCACGTCGTCTCCAGTGAAACGCCAGTGCTCGACCAGCACGCGCGCGTTCGAAGCAAGATTCTCGTGGCTGAGCATGGCGCCTTTCGAACGGCCGGTGGTTCCCGACGTGTAGAGGATCGCCGCGAGGTCATCCGGCCCACGCGCCACGTCATGAAAATCCGTCGGCAGCCGCGAGGCCTGGTCGGTCAGCGATCCCCGGCCGTCCCGACCGAGCGTGACGGTGACGGCGCCTGTCTTTTCTGCCAGCGCGCCGATGTCGGCCGCTCTTGCCGGATCGCAGACGACCAGGCGTGGTTCTGCGTCGCCGAAGAAATACTCCAGCTCGGCCAATGTGTAGGCGGTGTTGAGCGGCAGGAAGACGGCGCCGGCTCGCAGGCAGGCGAGATAGAGCATGACCGCTTCCGGGCTCTTCTCGACCTGCACGGCAACGCGGTCACCGGGTTCGACATCGAGTTGCAGGAGCGCATGCGCAAGCTGCGCCGAGCGGGCCAGCATATCGCCATAGGTGAGCGAGCGGCCATCATCGGTTTCCATCAGCAAGCGCGCTGGCGCCGGCATCCGGGACCGGAACGCATCGAACAGATGATTGCTCATGAACACTTCCCTGGGTGCGGCGGCGCTGAGCATGCGCCTGTCGCGGCATGCCTCGGCGGCGAGAGTTCGCGGTTCTTGGCCGCGCCGTCAAGCCTGCTGACAGCGGTTCACGCCAGCCGCGCTCGACGCGGATTGCGAGCAAGAAACGAGCGCAAGAGCCCGCCGGGAATCGGCTGTTATCGCCGAGCGCGTTTGCGGGCGAGTTCCTTCGTTTCGTCGTCCTGCTCGAAGCGCTTCATGCACATGGCGGCAGTCAACTGGTAGTGATTGAGCAGTGCCTCGACGGCACCGTCGGCATTGCCGTCCAGGGCACATTCGGCGATCAGGCGATGCTCGCCGAAATCGTCGCGCTGGACGCCTTCGCCATCAATGGCCATTTGCCGGTAGCGATACGCGTGATCGGAGAGCTGGTCGCAAAACCCCACCAGCCATTGCGACCGGCAGGCCGAAATCAGCACCCTGTGGAAGATGCGATGCAGCCTCTCCCAGTCGGGATTGAGCGAAAAGAGATCCTGCGGAGACAGACGTGACGCGCGTCCCAGGCGATGCAGCGCCAGCACGAGCTGTTCTTCCCATTCGGCGGTGCGGTGGGCGATGGATTCGCGAAGCGCCCGCTCCTCGAGCCAGCAGCGGGTGCGCGTCAGCTCATCGAGCTCCGACGCACTGACCGGCATGATGAAGAAGCCTCGCTGATCGTGCCGGCCGAGAAGTCCTTCCGAGGCGAGGCGATTGAGAGCTTCGCGGACAGGCGAGGCGCCGGCTCCATATTTGGAGACCACCCATTCGACCCGCAGCTTGCTCTCAGCCTCAAGAACACCCCCGAGAAGATCGTCCCGCAATTGCTGATAGACCGTACTGGCAAGCGTACTCTTCGGTCCCGCAGCGTCATCGTTCAGATTGGCAGCTCCGTATGTCATAGCGACTCCTTGTCCCCAAGACTTGTCCTGGGCGATTCGAGTCCGAAAGCATTCGCCTTCTCGTACTTGTACCATACAGTGCGAGCATTCGCCTGCTCAAGCAGAAGATCGCGTTATTGTACTTTAGCACGAAGGAATATGCGGCATCTAGAGCTCAATGCTGTAATTCCGCGCATTTTCACAACCTGCGGAAACTTAACATGTTTTGTATGCACGCAGGAGAATCTGTTCTTTCTGTTCTTTTGTATTCGCGCGGGATCAACTGTCTGCTGTGAGGACCCTTGAGGCCGAATCAGGCAGCTGCTCCAGATCCGATACCGTTGCGCATCAGACCATCACAAGCCTCGGCCAGTACCAGAACCTTAGCCGGCATGCCGGGCAGAACGCGGGAACAGCGCTGGTTAGCCGGCTGCGCGGTCGGCTGCCGTCCTGATCGCCTGGATGTTCTGACGGTAAGCCTCGACGCTGCCGCCTTTGAAGATGGCGGCGCCCGCCACCAGCACGTCGGCGCCGGCAGCGGTGACCAGCGGCGCGGTTTCGGCCGAAACACCGCCGTCGATCTCGATGCGGATCGGCCGGCCGCCGATCAGGGCCTTGACCCGCTTCACCTTGTCGACGATGGCCGGGATGAAGGCCTGGCCGCCGAAGCCCGGATTGACGGTCATGATCAGGATCAGGTCGAGCCGGTCGAGCACATATTCAACCACGCTTTCCGGCGTCGCCGGATTGAGCGACACACCGGCCTTCTTGCCGAGGTTCCTGATGGTCTGCAGCGAGCGGTCAAGATGCGGGCCGGCTTCGGCATGGACGGTCAAACCGTCGCAGCCGGCCTCGGCGAAAGCGGCCAGATAGGGGTCGGCCGGGGCAATCATCAGATGGCAGTCGAAGAAGGCCTCGGTGCGGTTGCGGATCGCCTTGATCACCGGCGGGCCAAAGGTGATGTTGGGCACGAAATGCCCGTCCATCACATCGAGATGGATCCAGTCGGCGCCGGCCGCCGCCACCGCTTCGACCTCATCGCCGAGTTTGGAAAAATCCGACGCCAGCACCGACGGTGCAATCAGGGTCTTTCTGCTCATGGATGCGGCCTTTCCGAGTGCCCTTCTCGTTCGGCCACTCTATCGACTGCCTAATGCGCTCCAGCCGACTTGTCGAGGGCACGGGCGCGGCGGCTGCACGGGCGGAGGTGGCGTTGCAGCGTCCGCGATCCTGTTGCAGCCAATTTCCGCTTGCCTCGGAGCCATAAGAAAACCCGCCGGATTGCTCCGGCGGGTTTCTGGTCTGGCGTCGAGCAGATCGTTATTGCTGCTGGAGTTTCAGGATTCTGTCTGGAACCGGATCCTGCTGCTGTTCGACCTGCGGCCTGCGCCGTGGCAGTACCTGCTGCAGCAGCAGGCCGGGGTTGAGCTCCAGCGACGGTTGTCCGCGGACCGGCCGGCAGTTCGGATAGCGTCCGATCGTGCCTTCCGGGCAGCGCCGCCTGATGATCGGCTGACACTGGCCGTTGATCATCTGCGAGCCCGGTGCGCATTCCACCTCCTGCCTGGGCTTGCGGCATGCGCCGTTGATCACCTGCGTCCCACGCGGACAGACACACTCGCCACGCTTGTTGTGGACCTGGCCGCGTATGTCGCATTGCTCCTGCGTCGGCTGCTTGCGTCGGCAGGCATTGCCCCGCACCTCGGTACCCCTCGGGCAGACACAATTGCCCTTTGCGTCATGGACCTGGCCACGGATCGTGCATTGCTCAGGCTTCGGCCGAATCGGGCGGCAGGCTCCGTTTCTGACCTCGGTACCCCTTGGGCAGACACAATCGCCGTCGGCGTCGTGAACCTGACCACGGATCGTGCACTGCTCGGGCTTTGGCCGCATCGGACGGCAGGCGCCATTGCGCACCTCGGTCCCTCTCGGGCAGACACAATCGCCATCCGCATTGTGGACCTGGCCACGGATGGTGCACTGCTCGGGCTTGTCGGTCCTGACACATCTGCCGTTCTCAAGCCCGGTTCCGCGTGGGCAGACGCAACGTCCGTCCTCGGTGCGGATCTGGCCTTCGAGCAGCACACAGCGCTTCGGCTGTTCCGGCTTCGGCACGATACCGCCGCCCGGCGAGCACTGGCCGTTGCGGTAGGTGGTGCCTTCCGGGCAGACGCAGCGGCCGGCATCGTTCATGACGAAGCCTTGCGAGCATTCCTTCTTCGTCTCCTGGCTGATGGTGAAGGGATGGCAGGCATAGGCCTTGCCGCGATCGCCCTGCACATTGGCCTGATCGCCGCCAAGCACGTCGCCACCGCCTTGCACCCGTGTGTCGGGAGAGAGCACGCCGACGCAGTTCTGGCCGCTGACATTGCCCTGCAGATTGGCCAGACGACCGTCGTCGGGAATGACCACGGTGACATGATGCACCCGGCTTTCGCCGGCGCGGAGCGACAAATTGGCAATGCAGGACGCAGGCAAGGTTGCCGGTTCCGGCGAGCAGCCGAAGGGCGGATCGATCGACGTGATCTCAACGCCTTCCAGCCTGCCGAGACCCTCCACGCCGATCGCATCGCCAATGCGGACCGGCCCGGAGAAGGCGGTCGCTCCGTCATTGGTGACGGTGATCTCGAACGAGCAGGGTTGGCCGAGCCTGCATTCGCGGTCGCCGGTCTTTTCGACACGGATGGTCGAGGCGCCGCCGCCCTTGGCGCAGGCCTGGCCAAAGGGATAGACGACGTCGTCGCCCGGTGCCGGCCCATAGGAGCCGCGCGCGCAGTTTTCGAACGCGCCATTGGCCGAAACCGTCACGTCGAAGTGGCGGCTGGTTCCAGGTGTCATGACGGCACCGGGAATCTGGCACGACAGCGCGTTGGCCGGAACCGGTCCGCACGCCCATTCCGCGCCGTCAGGGGTGACGGTCTGGATCTGGACAGGCGCGCCGCCGGCCACCAGCGTGGCGGCATCGTTGACCCGCACCGGACCGGTGGGGGCAGCGGTGCCAAGGCTGATGACGGTTATGCGGCAAGAGATCAGCGCGGCACCGGCGAGCGAGCCGTTGCAGACCTTGGTGATGCGCAGGGTCGGCTTGCCGCCATTGGGATGGCGGAAGCGTTCCTTGGCGCAGGCCTTGTTGTTGGTGAGGTCGTTTTCGCCGGGGATGGGCTTCACCGTCGCGCAATTCTCGACAATGTCCGACTGATAGCCGGCCGGCATGACCGCCTTGACGACGATCGGCGTCGAGCCGCCCGGAGGCAGCGAGATCCCCGCATGGTCGCAGCGGAACAGGCCGGGACCTGTCGGTACGCAGGTCCATGGCGGGCTTGGGCCGAAGGTCGAGGAGGCCGGCGCGCCGGCCGGGTAGCTGTCGATCACCGTCAGCGGCCCGTTATAAGTCGATGTGCCGTTGTTGATGATGTCGATCACGAAGTGGCAGATGCCGTCGGCCGTGCAGACCGGGACGCGGGCACGCTTCTTCAGGATCAGGTCGACCTTCTTCTCGACCGGCGGCCGGCAGTCGCGGTCACGATCGCCACGCCGGCAGATCGGGATCGAGGCGCAGCCGCGATCGTTCGACTGGCTGCCGAACAGCGGCTTGCCGCTGGCGCCGTAATTATAGGTGGCGCAGTTACGCAAGACGCTGCCTTGCCAGCCTCCGGCCGGCTTGAAGCCGAGCTTGAGGTTGACGGAGGCCCCCGGATTGAGCGTGGTTACTGGGTAGGTGCAAATCATCGGGGTGGCGCCGGGTACGCAGACCCAGGGCGGATTGGGTCCTGAATCGAGCGTCGATCCGGCCGGCAGCGTCACCTCGTCGAGCACGATCTTGCCGTGGTAGGCACCGGTGCCGACATTGGTGACCCTGATGGTGAAGTCGCAGCCGCCACCCATCGTGCAACGCGTCACGTCGGCGCGTTTCTCGACCTTGAGGTCCGGCTCCTTGTCCTTGGGCGGGCACCTCTGGTCACGCGGGATGACGATGTCGATCGTCTGCGTGCAGCAAAGGCCCCAGCCTTCCTTCGGACCGGCATAGGTTTCGATGCCGGTGACGATGAGGTGGATGACGTCGCCGGGCGATGCGCCGACGATCTTCCAGTTGAGCACACCGCCGCCCGCCGGCACCAACTGGGTGTCGGGGATGATGGTGACGCCTGATGTGGTCGTCGACACCTGCACCCACTTGCCGCCCATCTCCGGGCCGACCGGCATGTGGTAGATGAAGGCGCCGCCGCCGGGCACGCAGTCCACCGTGCCGCGTTCCACCTTGAAGCATTCCCGGTCGGGAGGCGGTGGCCGCTTATCACAGTTGGTGAGGTCGATCTTGATCGAGGTCTTGGCCCCGGTCTTGTAGTCGCCATCGTCGGGCTTGCCCGGATCCTGCGACGGGATAATGGTCCCGGGGCCGGCTCCGTTGCTGACCTTGATCACACCCTGGTTGTCGATCACGGTCGGCGAAGGAAACGCCGCATGGTCGATCTTGGCCGTGATCTGGAAGTTGATGACGCGTTCATTGGCGGCACCGGCGCCGTCGAGATCGACGGCGGAGAGCCGGAAATTGGACACCGTTGCCGTGTCGTTCGGACCGGCCGAGGTGCTGATCGAAACGCCGGGCAATGGTCCGCCCGAAGCGTCCGTGCCGTCGCCCGACACATTCGCGCTGACGATCGAAAGGCCGTGTGGAAGCTGGTCCTTGAACTCGATCTTGAGCGTTTTCAGCAAGGCTGTCAGGTCGGCGAAGGCTTGCGCATCGCCGCGCAGGCCAAAGCTCAGGGAGTAGACGACATAGTCGCAGCTCCGCTGGGTGCCTTTCTTGGTGAAGAAGGGCACCGCCCGCTCCGGCCTCGGATTGACGATCTTCGAATTGTCGAGATCGAGCCTCAGTTCCGGGGTGATCGGGGCGGCGTCTTCCGCGTGGCTTGCCACAGGGGTGAACATGGCGACCGCGATACCGGCCGCCATCAGCCAGCGCGCGCCGCGCCTGGCGTATGACAGGGGTTTCATGATCGTCTCCATGACTGTGGATTGCGAGCTCGTCGTGAGCGGGGAGAGTGCGAGATTTTTCATCTTCCCCTCCTCAACGTTCGCAGCTGACGGCTGGGGTTCGGAGCGGCAAGATCATCTTGCAGCAAGGGTAGTAGCCACCCTTGTCCTTGTCGGACTTCCTGTAGAAGCAAAGTCCAACATCCACTCTGTCGCCCGGATAGTGGCCGGTGATGTCGACCGTGTAAGGCTTGCCGGGCGCATGCGACTGGGATGATGTCACCCCGACGCCTGGCGTCCTGGACTTTGTCTCATTCGAAGGTTGGGCCTTGATCGAATCGCCGCCGAAGCCGGCGTGGTCATGGAGATAGAGATCGGCCTGGAGGCCGCGAGGCGTACAGTAATACCTGATATCCTCGACATCGATGCACGGAGGCAGGTTGCCGGGTGGCGGGAAATCCGGCGGGTAGAAGGGGGGCAGGTAGCCGCCCGGGATTTCCTCGTAATAGCCGGCGCGGCCCTCGCAAGGATGCCAGACGGCAACGTCACCGACATGGCCCTCGACCTCCGGATCTTCAAAATAACCGTCGAAGTCGACGAACCAGGAGCCGAAGGGCGGCACGTTGGCCGGCTTGACCAGCTCTTTCGGCGTGATCTGGACGCCATGCACGGCCAGCGGCCCGCCGGCGGCGAGCCGTTCGGCGAGTGAAGGATTGTCGCGCAGCTTGTCGCCAGTGTTGACCAGCGTCTGCGTGCAGACCGACGTGTCGAGATTGCCGTCGGAATCATAACCATATTGCAGGTCGAGACCGCCGGCGGCCTGCCGGTTGCCCTGCGGGAAACCGACCGCATATTCCTGCGGCACTTCGACCCAGACCGATTCCGTCTCCGGATCGTCCGGGTTCTCTCGGAAGTAGCGGATGACCTCGCCTTTGCCGGAATCGGCGAATTGGCTGTAATCGTAGCGGTTCTCGACTGGGCCGCGCTGGGCCAGGTACATGAAGCCGCTATTGTCGAAGCCGATGTCGGTGACGGCGTAGTCCTTGTCGGCCTTGACCGTCAGTTCCCAGCGCGGGTCGCCGACAAAACTGCCGTCGCGGGCGATGCCCACCGACCAGATTTCCGACTTTTCGCCGACCGAGTAGTAGAGCCGGCCGCCATGGTAGGAGACGCCCCAGACGCGGCGCTCGTCCTGCGTGTAGCCCCAGCTGTCGGGGTCTTCGCTGTCGAAGGTCGCTCCCTTTATGTCCATCACCGAACCGTCGTCGGCGACTGGAGCAAGCCCATGCGCGGGACGGCCGGCAACGCCGTGATCGAAGCTGTCGATCAGCCTGCCTTCGGCATCGATGCGATGGATCAGGCCGGTATCGAGATCGGACGCGAAGAACTCGCGGTGAGTGGCGTCGAAAGTGAGATTGCCGATGCCGGGACCGCTGTTGGTGTCGATGTCGGCGAATTTGGAGACCTGGCCGGTGATGCCGTCGATCTTCCAGACGGTGCCCGGCCCGCCGCCGTTTTCGGTGCCGAACTGGCCATCCATTAAGATGGCGCCGGCAGCGCCGCGGCGCTGCCGCTCGGGGCGGCCGTCATCGTCGGCGTCCGGGGTGACGATACGGATGCCGTGCAGCGAGGTGGCGCCGGCATAGAGATTGGGAATGCCCGTCGGAACGCCGTCGCGCACGCCGTCATCGTAGGTGACGCCGAACACCTGGCCGACCTGCTCCGCCGTCACCTCGAAGGGCGGTGGCGTGTTGACGAGCTGGCCGGTGGCTGGTCCGCCCAGTTGCGAGACGTCGAAGACGCGCAAGGTGGCGCGCGTGGTGTCGATGAAGGTTTCGTCGACCGGATCGACGCCGGGCGGCAGTCCCTCTTTTTCGGAATCAGGGGGGTCGAAATTGGGAATGATGGTGCCGGAAAATCCGGTCACCGCCATCGAACCGGGATAAATGATCCGGGTTTCCTGCGCCTGCGCGGCGCCCAGCCACAGACCGAGTGCCAGCAACCCGCCTGGATGCACAGCGCGGCGCAAGCCGCCAGCAAGAGACGACACGAACGAGCCGCGGATGCGAGACATGACACTACCCCCCGTAGTCGACGGGAGAACGTCGGGTCTGGCCGCGCAAATCAGGGCAAGGCGCGGCGGTCCGGCTCGTTCTTCCCTGATCGAATTGTCTGCTTTCCTCAAGATGACGATACGCCTGCTCTTACGCAGGGTCAACGGAATCAACGGAAAGCCCAGCGCATCGACCTCGTCCCGAAGGCGGTGGTCGCGCCGAGCTCCTGTTGTTCCCGGAGACCTGGGAGTCTCTGGGTTATTGGTCATGGGGGCTTCCTTACCGGGCCGCACCATGCGGCACCTGGAGATCAGTCGCAGGCCGAGGTGGAAAGGTTCATGGAAGCCTTGCGCAGAATGCTTGCGCGCGATGCCGCCTGTTCTTATATACGCGCCAAGCCGTTCGGCGCCGGAATGCCGGTTGCCGGAACGGGATTTCTTGTGAACAGGGGCTTTCGTCGGAACGCCTGTACGGGTCCTGATAGCCTGCTTAGCGGAGAGACTAGAAAAATGGCAAAAGTAATCGGTATCGATCTCGGCACCACCAACTCGTGTATCGCCATCATGGATGGCAAGGAGCCCAAGGTGATCGAGAATGCGGAAGGCGCGCGCACGACGCCTTCCATCGTCGCCATTTCGGGCGACGACGAACGTCTGGTCGGCCAGCCGGCCAAGCGCCAGGCGGTCACCAATCCTGAAAACACCATCTTCGCGGTCAAGCGCCTGATCGGCCGCCGCTATGACGATCCGGTGACGGAGAAGGACAAGAAGCTTGTCCCCTACAAGATCGTCAAGGGCGACAATGGCGATGCCTGGGTCGAAGCCGGCGGCAGGAAGCAGTCGCCCTCGCAGATCTCGGCCATGATCCTGCAGAAGATGAAGGAGACGGCGGAAGCCTATCTCGGCGAGAAGGTCGAGAAGGCGGTCATCACCGTTCCAGCCTATTTCAACGACGCCCAGCGCCAGGCGACCAAGGACGCCGGCAAGATCGCCG
Source organism: Mesorhizobium sp. WSM4809 (assembly GCF_055811655.1). NCBI lineage: Bacteria > Pseudomonadati > Pseudomonadota > Alphaproteobacteria > Hyphomicrobiales > Phyllobacteriaceae > Mesorhizobium > Mesorhizobium sp. WSM4809. Next base: position 104,154 of record NZ_JBVVQW010000005.1, on the reverse strand, counting down.
GCCTTGAAGTGCTGCGCATCATCAACGAGCCGACCGCGGCAGCGCTTGCCTATGGCCTCGACAAGAAGGAAGGCAAGACCATTGCCGTCTATGACCTTGGCGGCGGCACGTTCGACATTTCGGTGCTCGAAATCGGCGACGGCGTGTTCGAGGTCAAGTCGACCAATGGCGACACTTTCCTCGGCGGCGAGGATTTCGACATGCGCCTGGTCGAATACCTGGCGGCCGAGTTCAAGAAGGAACAGGGCATCGACCTGAAGAACGACAAGCTTGCCCTGCAGCGCCTCAAGGAGGCGGCTGAAAAGGCCAAGATCGAGCTGTCGTCGACCACCCAGACCGAAATCAACCTGCCCTTCATCACCGCCGACGCGACCGGGCCGAAGCACCTGACGCTGAAGCTGACGCGCGCCAAGTTCGAGCAGCTGGTCGACGACCTGGTCCAGCGCACGATTGCCCCTTGCAAGGCTGCATTGAAGGATGCCGGCCTGAAGGCCGGCGAGATCGACGAAGTCGTCCTGGTCGGCGGCATGACCCGCATGCCCAAGATCCAGGAGATCGTGAAGCAGTTCTTCGGCAAGGAGCCGCACAAGGGCGTCAATCCGGATGAAGTCGTTGCTCTCGGCGCCGCCATCCAGGCCGGCGTGCTGCAGGGCGACGTCAAGGACGTGCTGTTGCTCGACGTGACGCCGCTGTCGCTCGGCATCGAGACGCTGGGTGGCGTGTTCACCCGCCTGATCGAGCGCAACACGACGATCCCGACCAAGAAGAGCCAGGTGTTCTCGACGGCCGAGGACTCACAGTCGGCCGTGACCATCCGGGTCTTCCAGGGTGAGCGCGAAATGGCCGCCGACAACAAGGCGCTTGGCCAGTTCGACCTGGTCGGCATTCCGCCGGCGCCGCGCGGCGTGCCGCAGATCGAGGTCACCTTCGACATCGACGCCAACGGCATCGTCAACGTTTCGGCCAAGGACAAGGGCACCGGCAAGGAGCACCAGATCCGCATCCAGGCATCGGGCGGTCTTTCGGACGCCGACATCGAGAAGATGGTCAAGGACGCCGAGGCCAATGCCGAGACCGACAAGAAGCGGCGGGCGCTGGTCGAGGCCCGCAACCAGGCCGAAGCGCTGCTGCATTCCTCGGAGAAGTCACTGAAGGAATATGGCGACAAGGTTTCGGAAGGCGAGCGCACGGCGATCTCCGACGCGATCGCGGCGCTTAAGACCGCGACCGAAGGCGACGACCCGGCCGACATCGAAGCCAAGAGCCAGGCGCTTGCCGAGGCTTCGATGAAGCTTGGCCAGGCCATGTACGAGGCTTCGCAGAAGGAAGCGGCGGAAGCCGACGCCAAGGCGGACGCCGCCAAGGACAGTGACGTTGTCGACGCCGATTTCGAGGAAATCGACGAGGACGACGACAAGAAGAAGTCGGCCTGAACCGTTTGACGGCAAGATAAAGCGAAAAGCCCGGCGAAGGCCGGGCTTTTTTGCAACCCCTTGCAGAAAAACAGCGGGCCTTGCTGAAAAAATGCAGGCAAAGCCGCGTCGACACTGGCATCCCCCTTCCATCGCACCTAAATCGAAACGTCAGTGCCGGCAAGAGACGCAACAATGCTTCAAGACGTTGAGCATCCGGACAGCGGGAAAAAATGAAAGCTGATTTCTACGAGACGCTGGGCGTCCAAAAAGGCGCCGACGAGAAGGAGCTCAAGAGCGCTTTCCGCAAGCTTGCCATGCAGTTCCATCCCGATCGCAACCCCGGCGATCATTCCTGCGAGCACAAGTTCAAGGAAATCAACGAAGCCTACGAGACGCTGAAAGACCCGCAGAAGCGCGCGGCCTACGACCGCTTTGGCCACGCCGCCTTCGAACAGGGCGGCATGAATGGCGGCGCGCAAGGTTTTGGCGCCGGCGGTTTCGCCGATATCTTCGAGGACATTTTCGGCGACATGATGGGCGGGCGCCAGCGCCGTTCGTCGGGCGGCCGCGAACGCGGCGCCGACCTGCGCTACAACATGGAAATCACCCTGGAAGAGGCTTTTGCCGGCAAGACCGCGCAGATCCGGGTGCCGGCGTCGATCTCCTGCTCTGAATGTTCGGGCAGCGGCGCCAAGCCCGGCACCCAGCCCGTCACCTGCTCGATGTGCAACGGCCACGGTAAGGTGCGCGCCACGCAAGGTTTCTTCTCGATCGAACGGACCTGCCCGCAATGCCAGGGCCGCGGCCAGACGATCAAGGATCCGTGCCCGAAATGCGCCGGCCAGGGCCGCGTCACCGAGGAGCGTTCGCTGTCGGTCAACATCCCGGCCGGCATCGAGGACGGCACCCGCATCCGCCTTGCCAATGAGGGCGAAGCCGGCCTGCGCGGCGGGCCATCGGGCGACCTCTATATTTTCCTGGCGGTCAAACCGCACGAGTTCTTCCAACGCGACGGCGCCGACCTGTATTGCAAGGTGCCGATCTCGATGACGACGGCAGCCCTTGGCGGCTCCTTCGAGGTGACGACGCTGGACGGCACGCAGACAAAGGTCAAGGTGACCGAGGGCACGCAGAACGGGCGCCAGTTCCGTCTCAAGGGCAAGGGCATGCCTGTGCTGCGTCAGCCCAATGTCGGCGACCTCTACATCCAGACCGCGGTCGAGACGCCGCAGAACCTGACCCGCCGCCAGCGTGAGCTGCTGGAGGAGTTCGAACAGCTCTCCTCGCAGGACAATTCGCCCCAATCGAGCGGCTTTTTTGCCCGCATGAAGGATTTTTTCGAGTCCTTCGGCGAACGTTGATGCACTTTGGCCAGCCTAAGCCGATTTGCAACGCGTAAATCCTTGAATCGCGTCACCCCTTGAGACGCGACGAAAATTATCTTATCCACGACATGCGTCCGGCCGCGCCTTGCCTAGCACCGCTCAGGTGCTAAGTAACTTTGCGGGGAGCGCTGAGGAGAGCTTGCATGACACGTGGCCCTGGACTGCGGAAGGCGCTTGTCGAAAAGTTCGACGACGAACTCAAATTCTTCAAGGGCTGGATCGACAAGCCGAAGGCGGTTGGTTCGATCGTGCCCACCAGTTCGGTCACCGCGCGCAAAATGGCCTCGATCGTCAATCCTAAATCCGGCCTGCCGGTGCTTGAGGTCGGCCCCGGTACCGGCGTCATCACCCGCGCCATCCTCGCTCAGGGCGTGCGGCCCGAAAACCTCTACGCGGTCGAGTATTCCGCGGATTTCGTCCGTCATCTGCGGCGGCTCTATCCCGGCGTCAACGTCATCGAGGGCGATGCCTTCAATCTCAACGCCACGCTTGGCGACAAGAGCGGGATGATCTTCGATTCCGTCGTTTCCGGCGTGCCGCTGCTCAACTTCCCAGTCGCCCAGCGCATTGCCTATATCGAGAGCCTGCTCGACCGCATCCCGGCCGGACGGCCGATCGTGCAGCTGACCTACGGCCCGATGTCGCCGATTCCGGCCGGCCGTGGCAATTATACGGTCAAGCATTTCGATTTCATCCTTCGCAACATCCCGCCGACCCAGCTGTGGATCTACCGCCGCGAAGCGCATTAATTTGTCGGCGCGGGGTTGTTCGCGGATCGCCAGTGCTCACCGCATACCTTGGCAATGGCGGGAACGTCCCTCGCTTCGTCATCCACGGGCGGAGCAAGGAGCGTAGCGACGCAGCGCAGACCCGAGGATCCATGCCGCGACTTCCGAGCGCCGCTACGGCGCAGAATTCTGTTCCGCTGCACTCCTGGATAGCTGTCACGGAATGGATTCCAGGGTCTCCACGACGGAGCTTCGCTCCTGCTTCGCCCAGGGATGACGAAGTTGGCGTTGATTTGCTCGGTCCTTGGCTGTACCTGTCCGGGAACAAGGGTGGCCAATGGCAGTGATCCCGAAAATCCTCGTCTTCGCCGGCTCGGTGCGCAGCGGCGCCTATAGCGGCAGGACGGCCGACGTGGCGCAGAAGGAACTTGCCATGCAAGGCGCCGAGGTGACCCGCATCTCGCTCGCCGACTATCCCTTGCCGATCCTGGACGAGGATCTGGAAAAGGAAAAGGGTGTTCCCGAAAACGCCCAGAAACTCGGCCGTCTGGTGATCGCCCATGACGGGCTGCTGATCGCCACGCCCGAATATAACGGCTCCATTCCGCCGCTGCTCAAGAACACGATCGACTGGGTGAGCCGGGTGCGCAGGGATGGCGGGCGGCCGGTGAGGCCACTTGCCGGCAAGGTCGTTGGCCTCTGTTCGTCCTCCAGCGGGCACTTTGCCGGCATCCGCTGCATCAACCATCTGCGCGCCGTGTTGGTACGTTGCCGGATGGAGGTGGTGACGCCGGAATGCTCGGTGCCCGAGGGTGGCAGCGCCTTCGACGAGGACGGCAATTTCCGTGACGAAAGACTGTACACATCGATGGAGCATCTATGCCGCACGCTGATCGAAACCTCGCGCATGCTGTCCACCCGGATAGAGACATGATTGCCAGCACCTTGCAGGCCCAATCCATGCAGGAAAGGCTGATCGTCGGCCTCGACGTGCCGACAGTGAGAGAAGCCGAGCAGGCGGTGCGCGAACTCGACGGCGTCGTCTCCTTCTACAAGATCGGCTACCAGCTTGCCTTCGCCGGCGGGCTCGATTTCGCCAGGGAACTGGCCAGCGGCGGCACCAAGGTCTTCCTCGACATGAAGCTGCTCGACATCGACCACACGGTGGCCAAGGGCGTCGAGAACATCGTCAAGATGGGTATGACCATGCTGACCATCCACGCCTACCCGAAGGCTATGCAGGCCGCCGTAGAGGCGGCCAGAGGCAGCGACCTTTGCCTGCTTGCCGTCAGCGTGCTGACCTCGATGGACGAGCAGGACATGATCGATGTCGGTTACGAGTACGACCCGCATACGCTGGTGCTCAGGCGCTCGGAACAGGCGCTGCATGCCGGCATGGGCGGCATCGTCTGCTCGGCCGCGGAGGCCGAGGCGGTGCGCCGCATCGTCGGACCCGACATGGCGGTGGTGACGCCCGGCATCCGGCCGGCGGGCAGCGATCATGGCGACCAGAAGCGCGTGGTGACGCCGGGCCAAGCGATCCGCAACGGCGCCAGCCACCTCGTCGTCGGCCGTCCGATCGTGGCGGCGGCCAACAAACGGGAAGCGGCCGAAGCCATCCTCGACGAGATGCGCTCGGCCTGAGATTTCCAAGAACAAGTTCGGAGACCAAGAAGATGCCCAAGGGATACTGGATCGCCCGTGTCGATGTGCGCGACGCGGAAGGCTACAAGGACTATGTCGCCGCCGCCAAGCCTGCCTTTGAGCGCTTCGGTGCGAAATTCCTGGCGCGCGGCGGTGAGCATGAAAAGGCCGAAGGACCCGGCCGCGCACGCAATGTCATCATCGAGTTCGAATCGCTCGCTGCGGCGCATGATTGCTACCACTCGCCGGAATACCAGCGCGCCGTCGCCATCCGCCAGAAGGTCGCCGACGGCGAGATCGTCCTGGTCGAGGGCGCCTGAGGTCCTTGCAAGCATAGTTCCGAAGAAGTCATTCCGGTTTTCGCCGGAGATCATTGCTCAAAATCGGATAAAGCCTGGCGGCGTTTGAAGCCCCGCAGGCTCATTTACATATCTTTGCTCCGCGATTTCACGGTGATCTGCCTGGCGCAGTTGCCGGGTGCGGAGCCGTGCCGACGAGCGGTCATTCAACGCGGGTCGGATTGCCGGTTGACATGCAGGTATTTACCTGCATATTGTGACTTACAACAGAGTGAGGCAGATGGACGCCGACAAGGTTTTCAAAGCGCTGGGCGACCCGACACGCAGAAGGCTGCTTGACCTTCTGTGCGAGCAGAACGGGCAGACGCTCGGTCAGCTTTGCGACCATCTGGACATGGCCAGGCAATCCGCCACCCAGCACCTCGACCTGCTGGAGGCGGCCAATCTGGTGAGCACGGTCAAGCGCGGCCGCGAAAAGCTGCATTTCATCAATCCCGTGCCGCTGCACGAAGTCTACGAGCGCTGGGTACGGAAATTCGAACGGCAGCGGCTCAGCCTGCTGCACGACCTGAAGCAAGAACTCGAAGGAGAAGACCAATGACCAGGGAAACGACCAGCTTTGTCTACGTGACCTATATCCGCTCGACGCCGCAGAAGGTGTTCGAGGCCATAATCAAGCCCGATGTCGCAAAGCGCTACTGGGGCCACGAGAACGTCTCGGAATGGATGCCGGGCTCGAAATGGGAGCATATCCGCGCCAATGACGAACGGACCGTCGAACTCGTCGGCAATGTCGTCGAGATTTCGCCGCCGACCCGCCTCGTCATCACCTGGGCGAACGCTTCGCAGGCCGACGATCCGTCGAAAGCCAGCCGGGTGACGTTCGCCATCGAGGAATACGACACCATGGTGCGGCTGACCGTCAGCCATGACGAGCTCGAAGCCGGCAGCGGCATGGCGAAGGGCGTCAGCCAGGGCTGGCCGGCGGTGCTGTCGAGCCTGAAATCCTTCCTCGAAACCGGCAGCGGCATCGACATTTTCGCCAAGCCGAAATTGGCTTGATGTTGCGACCTCAAGCAGAATCAGGCCCGTGGAGAATGACAATGACCAAGCGCTATACCGGCGGCTGCGCATGCGGCGCGATCCGTTACGAAACCAATGACGAGCCGATCTTCCAGAACCACTGCCAGTGCAGCGATTGCCAGAAGCGCTCAGGCACCGGCCACGGATCCTACCTGACCTTCGGCCAACGTGCCGATATGGCCATCACCGGGGAGGTGAGCACCTGGCGCGTGGCGGGCGCCAGCGGCAACGAAAAAATCCACACCTTCTGTCCAACCTGCGGAACGCCGGTCTTTCTGATACCCGTCGCCATGCCCGAGCTGATAGTGGTCCATGCGGCCAGCCTCGACGATCCGGAACAGTTCAGCCCGCAGATGGTGACCTACACGAGCCACGGCCATGCCTGGGACAAGATGGATCCGTCCTTGCAGGCGGTCGAGCGAATGCCCTGGGGCTAAACTCGCTGGAAGTATTGGACCTCCAGAGGTACGCTGTAGGCGCTTACAGAGGGGGCGCCTACATGGCCGGAAGTAATCGATATTCACCGATCGGCAAGGGCCTTTTCATCGCACAGATGCTTGTTGGCGGTACCGGCGTGGCAGCCGGCCTTGGACGGGGAAAGCCATTTCACTGCAGCATGGCCGGGGGATCTTTCTCGTAGATCGGGCCCAAGACCCGTTCCTTTATTGGTCTGCACTGATCATAATCCTGCTCGTCCTTGTCGCGTGGCCGCTATGGTATCTCTGTAGGGGCCCACCAAAGCGCTAGAAGCTGCGGGAGAAGCGTCAAGGCACGCGCCTGCGCCTGCAACGCTGCCAGGCAAAGGCACGACGAGCGCTAGTTGCTGCGGCGCGGGCCGATCAGCCGGCTCGCCGCTGTCTCGGCCATGGCGTCGGCCAGCTCGAGGCCCCATTGCTGGCGGCAATAGGCGCGAAAATCGAAGCAGGGCAAGCCGGGGCAGACCTCGAACTCGATGAGGTGAACGGTATCGTCGGCCTCGACCCTGAGATCGACGGAAAACACGTCGCGCAGGCCGAGCCCGCTCATCAGCCGCCCGGCGATCGCACGTATCGTGGCGTCGGCGGCCGGCTGGCTGTCGGCAACCGCGACGAGTTCCGGTTCGGCGTAGTGTCCCGCCGCTTTCGCTGCCTCGCCAGTGTCGCCGTAGAGCGCCAGGCTGTCGGCCATGGTCTGGAAATCGGCGCCTGAATCGACAAAGGCCACGCCAAGCGCTTCGACCCCGGCGCCTGACACAAGGCCGAGGAAACTGGCGCGCACGTTGCGGCCGGCGACATAGGGCTGGACGACGACATCGTCGCGATAGGCCGAAAAGACGCGCCTGCTGAGCTCCAGCGCATGGTCGAGGTCGGCCACACGCGAGTCCGGCCAGATACCGATCTTGGCGCCGAGCCGGTTGGGCTTGACGAACCAGCCGGCGGGCGAGGCCGGCGGCTCGACCAGCCATTGGCCGTCGCGCGCAAGCCCAGCCTGCGGCACCGGCAGGCCGAGTGCGCCGAGCACGGCGCCGGACCGGAACTTGTCCTGGCAGAGCGCGAACAGCGCATCATCTGCGCCGATTGTCTTGAAACCGCCCAGTCGCGCCAGAGCGGGCGCCGCGCCGCCGCGAAAATAGGCAATGCCGTCGGTCAGCGTCCAGACCAGCGTTGTGCTGGGATGCTCACCGGCCAAGACGCTTGCGGCATCGTCCAGCGCCACCGGCGTGAACGACAGGCCGCGTGCCTGGCAGGCGCGGCCAAGCGCCTCGAATTCAGGAGCGAGATCGGTCGACTGCGCCAGATAGGACGCGATTTCGGCGGCACGCTGCGGTGCATGACCGTCGGCGACCAGACGGTCGAAACAAGCCTTCTCCGGCTCATGGACGAGGATCAGTCTTCGTTTTGTGCTCGTCATGGCTTCGACGGTTTCCGGCGGCGGGGCCACCTACCATCGCACGGCCGATACTATCGGCTCTCGCGAAACCGACATGGCGCGGGCGCCTGCGTGACAGCACCGGCGTGGAACCGGGAAGGCCGGCCTCGTTCAGGCGATCAGCACGCGCGGCTCGAAGCGGCCGTTGACGGGAATATCGAGCAGAAAGGTCATGCCGCCCTGCAGATCCAGCAGACGCTGCTTCTCATCCTTGCCCGACCACGCGGAGGTGACCGCCAGCCGATCGGCCTTGGCGCCGACAAAGGCCGGGCAGGATGGCTGCGTCACCGGCATGGCGACCGTGCGGACGAGCTTGCCGTCGGGTCCATAGGCTTCGATGACGCTGCCCCCCCAGACGGCGTTCCACAGGATGCCGTCGCGGTCGAGTACGGACCCGTCGATATAGCCCTTGGCCGAGCGGTGATCGACGAACAGCTTTGGCTCACCTGCAGGCAGACCGGTCGCCGGGTCGCAGGCGACGCGCATCAGCAGCCCGGTCGAGGTGTCGGTGTAGTAGGCGATCGCGCCATCCTCGGTAAAACAGATCGAATTGGAGACGGTGATGTCCGAAAACAGGCGGCGCAGTTCGCCCTTGAAAAACCAGTAGATAGAACCCGCGCCTTTTTCCTCACCCTTGCCCATGGTGCCCATCCACAAGGCGCCGCAGGGATGGACCCGGGAATCGTTGGAGCGCGTGACCGGATTGTCGGCCTCGACGGGCGTGTGCAGCGTCAGTTTGCCGGTCGCGACATCGCGGACATAAAGGCCGGTCTCGGCGGCGACCAGCTGGCGCTTGTCGTCGACGACGGCGATGGCGCTCGCCATTTGACCAAGCTCATGGACGGTAGTCGCGCCGCCTGACAGCCGCTTTTCCAGAAGCTGGCTGTTGACGATGTCGAACCAGTAGAGCGTATCGGTGGCGGGATCGTAGCTCGGCCCCTCGCCGAGCTGGCAGACGTGATCGGAAAAAACCGAAACAATGGCTTCGCTCATCCTGCTTCTCCGAACACCGCATCCCAGGCCGCGACGGCAGCTTGCGCACGCGCGGCCACCTCGTCGACGCTCATGCCAGGTTTGAACAGGCTGGAGCCCAGACCAAAGGCGGTCACGCCGGCAGCCTTGTAGCCGGCAAAATCTTTTTCGGAGACGCCGCCGACGGCGCCGACCAATGTCTGCGCCGGCAACACGGCGCGCATCGCGGAAATGCCGCCGGCACCCAGCACGCTCGCCGGGAAGAATTTCAGCGCCGAGGCGCCGAGCTTGATCGCCAGGAAAGCTTCGGTCGGCGTGAACACGCCGGGCATCGTCACCATGCCGTAGTGCATGGCGCGCGCCATCACCTCGGCATCGATGTTGGGACTGACCAGCAGCCGCCCTCCGGCCTGGTGCAAGCCATCGACATCGGCCGGCGTCAGCACCGTGCCGGCACCGACCAGCGCCGTTTTCGGCAGCACTTGGACGATGCGGGCGATCGACGAGAACGGTTGCGGTGAGTTCAGCGGCACTTCGATCGCCTCGATGCCGGTGTCGAACAGTGCCTGGCCCATGGCCATCGCTTCGGTGGGCTTGAGCCCGCGAAGGATGGCAACCAGGCCGCGCTTGAGTTTTGGAAACGGTGCGGTCTGGCTCATCGAGCTGCTCCAATTCTGGCGATCATGTCGTTCTCACGCGCCGCCTCGACGAGACCTGCACGCACCGCCTCGTCAGCGTCGACGGCCCGAACCTCGAGGCCGGCAAGGCCGAGTGCCTCGCTGTACAGCGTTCCCAGCGCACCGGAGGCGACCAGCACCACGGGTTCCGCACCGGCGCCGTGCCGACGGCTGGCGGAGGCGATCTCGCCGCCGATCAGAAGGCCGGACAGGCAGGCTGCGGCATCGTCGGCTTTCAAATCCTGCAGCAGGCCGGCGGCGCGGATGGAAAACAGCCGCGAGGTGACATCGCCACCATCAGCCAATGCGGTTTCGCACCAGCGACGGAAGAACGGATTGTCCGATGTGACCGGCTTGGGTTGCTCGCCGAGCGAATGGCGCAGGATCGAATGCGCGGCAAGCACGGAAAACAGCTCGCCGGTCGGCCAGGTGCCGAAGCCGGTGACAGTACCGTCCTCGACCAGCACCCATTTCGAATGGGTGCCGGGCATACAGACCAGCTGGCGTCCCTTGGCCGGCAAGCCAGCGCCGGCAAGCTGGGTTTCCTCGCCGCGCATGACGTCGGGCGCGTCAGTCAGTCGCTGAGCAAGGCCCGGAACGATGCGGATGTCGTGGCTCTGGCCGGGCACGCTGGCGGCACCCGCAAGGATGGCGCTAAGCGGCGCCGGCACGGTGACATAGGGTGCTTCCAGCCAGCCCTGGCGGGATCCGGCCATGCCGCAGATGATGACGGGCAGCGCCGCTGGTGCTCCCATCGCCGCCAGATGCCCTTCGAGGATGGTCGAAAAGCCCTTCTGCTGCGCCGTGATCAGGCCATCGTCGCCACGGCGTTCGGCAAGCACCTTGCCTTGCCCGTCTATCAGCCAGACCCGCATGCGGGTCGTGCCCCAGTCGACGGCGGCGACCGCCGGTGCGTTGCCGGCTGGGTTCACAGGAAACCTCCATCGACGACCAGCATCTGCGCTGTCAGCATGCGCGAGGCGTCCGAGGCCAGGAACAGCACGGTGCCGACGATGTCGTCGGGCTGCATCACCTGCTTGATGCATTGCTTGGCGACATGGGCGGCAAGCCCCTGTTCGGTCACCCAGAGCTCCTTCTGCCGCTCGGTGATCACCCAGCCGGGCGCAATGGCGTTGACGCGGATGCCGTCGACACCGAGCTTGCCGGCCAGCCCCTTGGTCAGGCCGAGGATACCGGCCTTGGCGGCCGTGTAGGACGGCATGTCAGGGTGGTTGATCAGATAGGATGTCGAGGTGAAGTTGATGATCGAGCCGCCGCCCGCCCGCTTCATGCCCGGCGCCACCGCTTGCGCGGTGAAGAAATGCGGCCTGAGATTAATGGCCTGGTTGTTGTCCCAGAACTCGACCGTCACGTCCTCGACGGCGTGGCGTTCATCCCAGGCCGCATTGTTGACCAGCACGGTGACATCGCCATGCGCCTCGGCGGCCTTCGCGGCGGACGCCCGCAGGGCCTCGACGTCGCGCAAATCGGTCTTGAGATAGAGAGGCCGGCGGCCGAATTCTTTCTCAATGCGGTCGGCAAGAGCCGTGCTTGGGCCGTCGGCGATGTCGATAAAGGCGACATTGGCACCCTGGCGCACAAATCCCTCGGTCAGGGCAGCGCCAATTCCGGAGCCGCCGCCGGTGATCAGCACCGAGGCTCCTTCGAGGTCGGCAAAATGCGCCGATGGCATCATCGTTCTTGTCTCCCAGCGCATGACCCCGAAAATCGGATCGAATTTCGGAAAGGGATCATGCGCAAAATGTAAATTGCTACAGCGTCCTTTGCGCGTCCAAAAGGACGCGCGGCGCTGTAGCGTGATCGGCGCGCATCCTAGCCACGCAAGGCGCGCGGGCAAGGGCGAACCGCCGGATTTCTGGGCTTATGTCAGACAAAACGACAATGCGCCGCACCGGATGCGCACAGCGGCAGCACCAGGATTGCGGATCACGGGGATCGCCGGTCAGATCGCCTTGGCGCGCAGGGCGCCGCGGAAGGAATCGCGGAGATAGCCGAGCGTGGCGTCGGCATCGACCGGCTTGCCGAACAGATAGCCTTGCCCGCCGGCACAGCCGAACTGGACCAGGCGATCGGCCTGCGCTTCCTGCTCGATGCCTTCGGCGACGACGTCCATGCCGAGCCCCTCGCACATTGCGAGAATGGCGCGGATGATGTGTTCCGAGGGACGGTCGTCGAGAATGGAGGAGACGAAGGCGCGATCGATCTTGAGCTTGTCGAAATGGAATTCGCGCAGACGGCCGAGCGAGGACTGGCCGGTGCCGAAATCGTCGAGCGAGACGCGGATGCCGACGCGGCGCAGATCCTCGACGATCTGCGCGGCAGAGGCCGGGTCGTTCATCAGGCCGGTCTCGGTGATCTCGATCTCCAGCCGCCGCGGATCGAACCCGGTGCGATCGAGGATCGCCAGTATGTGCAGGCCGGTGTTCTGGTCGACGAGCTGCGATGGCGACAGGTTGAAGGACAGGAACAGGTCCTTCGGCCAGCTTCTGGCCGCTTCGGTCGCCTTGCGCAGCACCAACTGCGACAACGGGCCGATGATGCCGCGCTCCTCGGCGATGGGAATGAAGACGGTCGGCGGCACCGAGCCGAGGTCGCGATCGGTCCAGCGCGCCAGCGTCTCGAAGCCGATGGTGCGGCGCGTGGCGAGATCGACGATGGGCTGGAAATGCGGCTCCACCTCGCCGGCCGAGACAGCCCGGCGCAGCGCCTGTTCGATGCGGGTGACGCGCTTGGCCGCCTCTTCCATCTCACGGGTGTAGACGACGACGCGGCCACGGCCGGAACGCTTGGCGTGGTAGAGCGCCGTCTCGGCCTTGTTGATGAGGATTTCCGTGGTCTCGTCGCCCGAATAGAACAGCGAGCAGCCGACCGAGGCCGAAAGCCTGGCGGTGCGTTCGCCGACATCATAGGGCGCCGACAGGATCTCGATCAGCATGCGCGACTTTTCGGCCGCCGCCTCCTCGCTGAACACCAGGGGATAGAGAAAGGCGAATTCGTCGGCACCGATGCGGCAGACCGTGGAATGGCCGTCCATCGAGGCGCGCAGCCGCATCGCCACCTGGATCAGGATATCGTCGCCGGCCTTGTGGCCGAACAGATCGTTGATCGGCTTGAAGCCGTCGAGGTCGAGAATGCCGACGGTAAAGGGCGCGGGATCGTCGGCACGGTCGGCGATCAGGCGATCGACCTTGTCGAAGAAGCGGCGATGGTTGCCAAGCCCGGTCAACGGATCGGTGAATGCCAGATCCGTGCTCTCCCTGTTTGCCTGACCGGTGCCAAACGAAGTTTGCATCGGTGTCCCTGTTTTGTGACGTCGGAATTTATTTTCAGACTGGCAGCAAACCCTTTAGGAAACGTATCGCGAAATCGATTTTCCACGGGCAACCGCGACTGTTTCGAAGGATCGATGAAAGCAGCGCATTCGGGTGTCGGATGCCAATCCTAGGAATGTCGCGATTGGCAGACGGGCAGTGAGCCTGTACAGGCAAGACAGTCGTCCATCCGAGCCGCCGGAGACCCGCCATGAAGCTGAAAATCGCCGTCCAGATGGACCACATCTCCACAGTGTCGATCGCCGGCGACACCTCGTTCGCGCTGTCGCTGGAAGCGCAGCGGCGCGGCCATGAGCTGTTCCACTACACGCCGGATCGGCTGTCGTTGCGCGACGGCAAGGTGTTTGCCCGCATCGAGGAAATGCAGGTGCGCGACGAGAAGGGCAGCCACTATTCGCTGGGCGAGAAGGTGCGCACCGACCTGTCGGAGATGGATGTGGTCCTGCTGCGCCAGGATCCGCCCTTCGACATGAACTACATCACCACCACGCACATCCTGGAGCGCATCCATCCGAAAACGCTCGTGGTCAACGACCCGGCCTGGGTGCGCAACAGCCCGGAAAAGATCTTCGTCACCGAATTTGCCGACCTGATGCCGGACACGCTGATCACCAAGGATCCGCTGGAGGTCGCCGCCTTCCGCAAGGAGTTCGGCGACATCATCGTCAAGCCGCTCTACGGCAATGGCGGCGCCGGCATCTTCCATCTGCTCGAGGGCGACCGCAACCTTGCCTCGCTGCTGGAAATGTTCGGCCAGATGTTCCGCGAACCCTACATCGTGCAGCGCTATCTCAAGGACGTGCGCAAGGGCGACAAGCGCATCATCCTGATCGACGGCGAGCCGGTCGGCGCCATCAACCGGGTGCCGGCCGAGCATGATTCCCGCTCCAACATGCATGTCGGCGGCCGCGCCGAAAAGACCGAACTGACGGAGCGCGAACGCGAGATCTGCGCCCGCATCGGCCCATCGCTGAAGGAGCGCGGCTTCATCCTGGTCGGCATCGACGTGATCGGCGACTACATGACCGAGATCAACGTGACCTCGCCGACCGGCGTGCGCGAGGTCAAACGCTTCGGCGGCGCCGACATCGCCAGCCTGTTCTGGGACGCGGTTGAGGGAAAGCGCGGGTAAGCCGTTTTCATTTTGTCTTAACCATGTTCCGTTTTTGCAACCGCGCTCAATTCCGCTGCAACCCGAGCGGTCATGCGTTCCCGTAATGTTCTTGATTTGACCGGGGAAGTGTGATTGTCTTCCCGGCGGGCCATTCCTGGCCTGATCGCAGGGGCTGGGGCCAGCCTGAATTGGGGTTGCACGATGGTGGCGCGGGTTCGCACGGTCGCTTTCCAGGGCATCGAGGCCGTGCCGGTCGACGTGCAGGTGATGATCGCGCCCGGCAAGGTCAACATGCACATCGTCGGCCTGGGCGACAAGGCGGTGGCCGAAAGTCGCGAGCGGGTGCAGGCCGCGCTGCATGCTTCCGGCCTGTCGATGCCGTCGAAGAAAGTCACGGTCAATCTGGCACCGGCCGACCTGCCGAAGGAAGGCAGTCATTACGACCTGCCGATCGCGCTTGGCCTGATGGCTGCCCTTGGCGCCATTCCGGGCGACATGCTGGCCGGCTATGTCGTGCTTGGAGAATTGTCGCTCGACGGCACGATTGCCGCGGTCGCCGGCGCCTTGCCGGCGGCGATCGCCGCCAATGCCGAGGGCAAGGGCCTGATCTGCCCGTTCGCGTGCGGGCCGGAAGCGGCCTGGGCGGGCAAGGAATTCGACATTCTGGCGCCGCGCAGCCTGATCGCCATCGCCAACCATTTCCGCGGCACGCAGGTGCTGTCGCGGCCGGAAGCCGGCATCCATGCCGCCGCTCTGGATTTGCCTGACCTCGCCGACATCAAGGGCCAGGAGACCGCCAAGCGGGCGCTGGAAGTGGCCGCCGCCGGTGGGCATAATCTGCTCATGATCGGACCCCCGGGATCCGGCAAATCGATGCTGGCGCAGCGGCTGCCGTCGATCCTGCCGCCGCTGGCGCCGAAGGAGCTTCTGGAAGTCTCGATGATCGCCTCGGTGGCGGGAGAGCTCGGCGAAGGTAAGCTGACCGACCGGCGGCCGTTCCGCGCGCCGCACCACTCGGCCTCGATGGCGGCGATGGTCGGCGGCGGTATCCGCGCGCGGCCGGGCGAGGTGTCGCTGGCCCATCACGGCGTGCTGTTCCTCGACGAGTTTCCCGAGTTCACGCCGCAGACGCTTGATGCGTTGCGCCAGCCGTTGGAGACCGGCGACTGCATGATCGCGCGGGCCAACCATCGCGTCACCTATCCGGCGCGCATCCAGCTGGTGGCGGCGATGAACCCGTGCCGCTGCGGCATGGCCGGCGAGCCGGGCTATCGCTGCCTGCGCGGCGAGCGTTGCCGTACCGACTATCAGGCGCGCATTTCGGGTCCGCTGCTCGACCGCATCGATCTCAGGATCGAAGTGCCGGCGGTCTCGGCCAGCGACCTGATCCGGCCCGACCGGGCGGAGAAAAGCGCCGATGTGGCGCTGCGCGTGGCACGCGCACGCACCATCCAGCGCGAGCGCTTCGAGCGGCTCGGCGCCACCCGCGCCACCACCAACGCGCATTGCGCGCCCTCGGTCATCGAAGAGATCGCCATGCCGGACGCCGCCGGCCTGTCGCTGCTCAAGGACGCCAGCGAAAAGCTCGCCTTTTCGGCGCGGGCCTATCATCGCGTGCTGAAGGTGGCGCGAACGCTCGCTGATCTCGACGCAAGCGAAACCGTCGGCCGAATCCATCTGGCCGAAGCGATCTCCTACCGCATGAGCTCGGAGCGGATGGCGCAGGCGGCGTAGGTCCGCCGACAAGCCGGCCTCGCCACATTGCATTCCGCGATCACGCCATAACCCGGCCTCCGCGAATCGATCATCTCCACGATGCGGCGGACCTGATTGTCCGCTTGGCCGGCGTCCTTACCACCCAACGGCCCCCACCGACCGGACGCCGGCCATTTTCTTCCTCTTCCAGAAAGCGTGGATGTCATCGGCGTCGGACCAAGGTCCTGGCCCCCGCATTGACATTCCTTATTTAGACAATGCGAATATGGTGTGGTCGGGGAGCGAGCTATGTTCATTGATTATTACGAAGTTTTGGAAGTCAGCCCGAACGCCAATTCGGAAACGCTGGAGCGCATATTTCGCTATTTTGCGATGCGCTATCATCCAGACAATCGCGAAACCGGCGATGAAGCCCGTTTCAGTGAAATCGTGGAAGCCCACAATACGCTCAAGGATCCGGTCAAACGCGCACAATACGACATCGCGTACAGGGACCATGCCGGCCTTCGCCGTGAATTGACCGAGGAAGCTAGCAACACCAAAGGCATCGAGCGTGACGTCGTGATCCAGGCCAGGCTGCTGTCGCTGCTTTACGCGAAGCGCCGGCACGACGTCGGCAATCCCGGGATCGGAGATGTGGAGCTCGAACGTCTGTCAGACTGTCCGCGAGAGCATCTCGAGTTTCATCTCTGGTATCTGAAAGCGAAGGGCTGGATAGCAAGAGTGGAAAACGGGACGATTGCGATTACGGTGGAAGGCGTCGATCGGGTCAACTCCGAACACCGTCGCGATCCCACCATCCGGCTCCTGGACCATACAGCTCCCTGACGCCTCACCCCGGAGAAAGCAGGCCGAAAACCCGCCGCCCATACACGACACTGGCCTATTCAGCTCTGCTGCGCCTTCAGTTCCAGCCGCCGCGCGTGCAGCACCGGCTCGGTGTAACCGTTGGGCTGGACGCGGCCCTTGAAGACCAGGTCGCAGGCGGCGAGGAAGGCTATCGACTTGTCAAAGTCAGCCGCCATCGGCTGGTAAAGCGGGTCGCCCGCGTTCTGGCGGTCGACGATGTCAGCCATGCGCTTCATCGTCGCCATCACCTGGTCCTCGCTGCACACGCTGTGGTGTAGCCAGTTGGCGATGTGCTGTGAGGAAATACGCAGCGTGGCGCGGTCTTCCATGAGGCCGACATCGTTGATGTCAGGCACTTTCGAGCAGCCGACGCCCTGGTCGATCCAGCGGACGACATAGCCAAGAATGCCCTGCGCGTTGTTGTCGAGTTCCTTCTGGACGTCTTCGGGCGACCAGTTCGGCCGCACGGCGACGGGCACCGACAGGATGTCGTCGAGATTCGCCTTGGGCCGGTTCTTCAGCGCCGCCTGCACGGCGTGGACATCGACCTTGTGATAGTGCGTGGCATGCAGCGTCGCCGCCGTCGGCGACGGCACCCAGGCGGTGTTGGCGCCGGCCTTGGGGTGGGCGATCTTCTGTTCCAGCATCGCCGCCATCAGATCGGGCATCGCCCACATGCCCTTGCCGATCTGGGCGTGGCCGGCCAAGCCGCATTCCAGCCCGATGTCGACATTCCACGCCTCGTAGGCGGAAATCCAGGCGGCCTGCTTCATGTCGCCCTTGCGGATCATCGGGCCGGCTTCCATCGAGGTGTGGATCTCGTCGCCGGTGCGGTCGAGGAAGCCGGTGTTGATGAACACGACGCGCTCTTTTGCGGCGCGGATCGCCTCCTTGAGGTTGACGGTGGTGCGCCGCTCCTCGTCCATGATGCCCATCTTGATGGTACTTCTGGCCATGCCGAGCAGTGCTTCGACGCGGTCGAATATCTCGACGGCGAAAGCGACTTCGTCGGGCCCATGCATCTTGGGTTTCACGACATACATCGAGCCCGCGCGGGAATTGGCGCGGCGGCCGTTTGGCCCTACATCGTGCAGCGCGATCAGCGCCGTCATCGCCGCATCCAAGATGCCTTCCGGAATCTCGTTGCCGTCGCGGTCAAGGATCGCCGGGTTGGTCATCAGGTGGCCGACATTCCTGACCAGCATCAGCGAGCGGCCGGGCACGGTCAGCGTGCCGCCGGCGGGCGTCGTGTAGGAGCGGTCAGGATTGAGCTTGCGGACAAAGCTCTTGCCGCCCTTGGTGATCTCTTCCGCCAAATCGCCCTTCATCAGGCCGAGCCAGTTGCGGTAGACGACGACCTTGTCTGGCGCATCCACCGCGGCGACCGAATCCTCGCAGTCCTGGATGGTGGTCAGCGCCGATTCCAGGATGACATCGGCGATCCCCGCCGGATCGGTGCGGCCGATCTGGTTGTTGCGGTCGATGACGATCTCGATGTGCAGGCCGTTGCGCACCAGCAGCACCGCATCGGGATTGGCGGCATCGCCGCGATAGCCGACGAATTGCCTGGGGTCGGCCAGCGTCGTCGAGCCGGCGCCGGCGCTCAGCCGCAAGGCACCTTGCGCCAGCGACAGACCATTGACGCCGGCCCATTTGCCTAGGGTGAGCGGGGCAGCCTCGTCGAGAAAGGTCTTCGTCCAGGCAACGACCTTGGCGCCACGCGCCGGATTGAAGCCCTTGCCCTTTTCGGCGCCATCCGTTTCGGGGATGGCATCGGTGCCGTAGAGCGCGTCGTAGAGCGAACCCCAGCGCGCATTGGCGGCGTTGAGCGCATAGCGCGCATTCATCACCGGCACGACCAGCTGCGGTCCGGCAACATCAGCGATTTCCGGGTCGACATTGTCGGTCGAGACACTGAAGGCCGCGCCTTCCGAAACGAGATAGCCAATCTCTTTCAGGAAGCCCTTGTAGGCCTCCATGTCGACCGGTGCGCCATGCTCGCGATACCAGCCGTCTATCTGTTCCTGGATGGCGTCACGCTTTGCCAGCAGCGCCCGGTTCTTCGGCGCCAAATCATGGACGATGGCCGAAAAACCGTTCCAGAAGGCGTCCGCTTCGATCCCCGTGCCCGGCAGCGCTTCCCTGGCCACGAACTCATGCAGCTCGCGGGCAATCCGCAATCCGGCGATCTCGATGCGGTCGGTCATCAGGCTACTCCAGATGAAAGGCTTTGCGGGCCTTTGGCATGTCAGGTTTGCCGGGTCAATTCAGCTTAGGGTGAAGGTGGCGTATTTGCATCGCTTCGTCCTCCAGAGAGGAGCGCCATCGCAGGGCACAACTTGCCATGTCCAATCGCATATCGCGTCAATTTTCTCATTCCAGTAAACCCGGCTTTATACATTGCCTGTCAAATAAAGCAGGCAGCTTTGGAGTATGCCGATGTTGAGATTTGCCTGGCTTACTTTTGTTTCACTCGCTCTTGCATTCGCTGGCGTTGCTCCTGCCGCCGCTGCCGATATCGAGTTCACTGGCACATGGCAGCAGGTTTACTCAACCGGCGGCCAATGTGCGATTGCAGAGTCGTTATCCGCAGCGATCCCGGCCTGCAGGTCGATGCGAGCAATGGGTGGACCGCCGATCTAAAGGAGAAAACGATCAATGGGGAACAGGCCTTGATCGGAAACGGCAATTGGCCGGGTTCGGCATCAGCGGGGGCTAAGGCCAGAGCCTTGTCGGCAGCGTTCAAGATTCATCAAAATCGGCTGCTTTTGGTCATGCAAATCATCGACCCGAACGGCAGTCGAATACGGGTACACGCAGTATTCGAGCGACTTACTGTGCCCAAATCTTCCATCTGACGGCTGCCATGCGCATGTGTTCAAATGCGCCGACAGGTTTTCACAAAGGCTGCATCACACCGCAATGCGCGGCCGTCCCGAGGCCACGGCCACGACATGCGCCTCGATGAACATGCGCTGGGCTTCGACGGTCGAGATCCGGAATTCGGTGGCGACGTCGATCTCGGCGCTGTCGGTGCCGGCATCCCTGGCGCGCTCCGCGACGATGGCGCGGACATCGGCCTCGGCCGCCGCGATCGCCGCCGCCTCGTCGAGGAAATCGCGCACGGTTTCACCCGAGGCAAGACGAAACAGCCCTTCTATGGGCTGGCTGACCCGCGCCTCGGCCGAAACCCTGACCTGGCCGACGACGGCGCCGAGCGCGTTGGCGACATCGGTATCCCTGGGCACCACGCAGTCATTGCCGATCAGCGGCGGCAGCCCGGCATAATGCAGCGGCGCCGAGGCGCCGAGGCCGATGACCGGGCGGTCGAGCGCAACGCTCAGGCGGGCGATGCCGGGATGCGCGTCGACCGCGCGCTGCACCAGGGCGTGCGCCACCGTCGACGCCCCATCGAGCCCATCCTCGGCAAAGGCGGTCTCGAGGATGTATTCGGCCGACCAGCGGGTCAGCGTCACCAGCACCCGCTCCGAGATCGCTTCCGGCGAGGCGGCGATGTACTGGCCACGGCCGTCACGCTTGCGGGCGAACAATTCGGCGCCGAGGCGCGCGGCAACGGGATCCCAGTTCGCCTGCTTGCCCAGCACGTGGGCGGCATCCGACGGGGTGAAGCCGGCGACATGCACCAGCCCGCGCGACACCAGCCGGTTCAGCGTCGCGTTCTGCGCGTTCGAGGTCAAAAGCCTGTCGACGGCGAGCGGCACGGCACCAATCAGCTCGTAGAGCTTGGCTTCGGCGCCGGTCAGGCCGGCGGCGAGCCGATCCGGCACGCCGGTGCGCACCGCGAAGCGGCCGTCCATGCGGCCGGGATTGGGCGCCCGCAACTGGCGCTCGAGTTCCGATGTGACGGCGCTGCCATGCGCCATGCCGGCCAGCGCCAGCGGCACCAGGCGGCGCGGCCCGAGCAGGATCTTCGGGTTGAGCGCGCCATCTTCCAGCGCCACTTCGGAATCGCCGCCGAGGCCGAAGGTGCGCATGGCGACGGCCTCGACCATGGTCCGGAAGCCGCCGACGGTGGCGCCTTCCGGATCGAGCCTGGGACGGCCGCCGTCGAGCACGGCGACGTCGGTTGTGGTGCCGCCGATGTCGGACACCATGGCGTTGTCGAGCCCGGTCATGTGGCGGGCCCCGACGAGGCTGGCGGCCGGGCCGGACAGGATGGTCTCGATCGGCCGCTGGCGGGCAAACGCCGCCGAAACCAGCGCGCCATCGCCGCGCACGACCATGAGGGGTGCTGCAATGTTGCGTTCTCCAAGAAAACCTTCGGTTGCCGCCACCAGCCGGTCGATCATCGAGATCAGCCTGGCGTTGAGCAAAGTGGTCAACGCCCGGCGCGGGCCGCCGAGCTTGGCCGACAACTCGTGGCTCGATGTGACCGGCAGGCCTGTCTTCTCGCGGATCAGCTCGCGGGCGGCGATCTCGTGCGCCGGATTGCGGGTGGCAAAATAGGCGCAGACGGCAAAGCCGGACACCGAGGCGCCGAGTTCCGGCAACGCCGCTTCCAGTCCGGACAAATCGAGCTTGGCGGCATTGCCATGCACGTCGTGGCCGCCCGGACAAAAAACCACCGGATCGGTGCCGAGCGCGGCCTTCAGCCCGTCGCGAGCGAGGTCGCCCTCGGAAAAGCCGATCATCACCAGCGCGACACGGCCGCCCTGGCCCTCGACCAGCGCGTTGGTGGCAAGCGTCGTCGACATCGAGACCAGCTTGATATGAGCCGGATCGGTTCCGGCTTTCTGCAGCACCGCATCGACGGCACCGGAAATGCCCACGGCAAGATCATGCCTTGTGGTCAGCGCCTTGGCCTTGGCCAGCACCTTGCCCTTGTTCGGCCCTTCTTGCGGGCCTTCCGTTTCAGACCACAACACGGCATCGGTATAGGTGCCGCCGGTGTCGATCCCGAGGAACAGCGGCTTTGGCTTGGTCTTGGCGGTCATTTTTGGCGGCGGTCCGGGTGGCAATTTATTTGTCCCTGCCCTTAGCCGATACGGAGCGGGCGATAAAGCCGCGAGCGCTGGGCCACGGGTAATCTCCCCCCTCGAGGGGGAGATGTCGCCAAAGGCGACAGAGGGGGTCGGCACGACTGGATGCGACTTCATACGAGGCGAAAGAGGAAGCCAGCGCTCTACGCGAGATGACCCCCTCTGGCCTGCCGGCCATCCCCTCAAGGAGGGAGATCGCAGCTACCCCACAAACCCCACCTTCTTGTGCGTCCCATCGCAGAACGGTTTGTTGGCGGAATGGCCGCAGCGGCAGAGGAAGGCGCGTTGCGTACGGTCGACCGTATGGCCGGTTCCGGTGACGATCTCGAGATTGCCCTCAAGCTTGAGCGGGCCATTGGTGGTCGGCGTCACTTTCAGCGGACCATTCCTCGCTTCGAGCGCCAGCGTGTCCTTCAGCGGCGGCTCGCCAGTGGCGGCAAAACCGGATTTGTTGTGGCTGCCGTCGCAGAACGGCTTGTTCTCCGAAGCGCCGCAGCGGCAGAGCGTGGCACGATAAGAAGTCTCGCCGTCGAGCACGATCTCGGCGTGTACCGCCAGCGGGCCGTTTTCCCGCAGCCGCACCGTGTTGACCACCGGTGATTGCTCCTGCGGCCCGCCATCCTTCCTGACATAGGTGATGGCGCCCGACGGGCAGCTCTCGGCGATGGCGACGATCTTCTCGACGCTGGCCGCCTCGGGATGGATCCATTGGCCCGGCGCGTTGGGCACGAAGACATGCGGATCGCCGAGCACGCAGTTGCGCGAATGGATGCAGCGCTTGCCGGAAAACCCGACGTCGATCTTGTCGCTTTCGACCATGCCGGCCATAGCTGGGCTCCTTTTGCCTGAAGCACGTCGCGTCTGAACAGTTCGAGGCGGCGCGCGCTGGGTATTTGCACAGGCTATGGCTCCGGCCCGAAGACCGTCAAGCTGGCAAACCGGTCAGGGGACCAGCTCGATCTCCTCGGTCTCGCCGCCGCTACAGGTGTAGCAGCAATCCTCGCATTTTTCCGTGTTGCCGGGACCGACGCCCCAATAGGTGCCCTCGTCGCCATCGACCCAGGCGCCGTAGCAGATCGATTCGCCCGCGTTGCAGGATATCGGCAGCTGCTTGGTCTCGCCGTCGTCGAGGAAATAGTCCTTGTCCTCGCCGGGCCAGACATAGTCGCGATCCTGGCTGTAGAGCTCGACGCGCATGGCGTTCGGGTGGCTGTTCTTGATGGCGAAGGTGACATCGTCGGCTTGCGCCGCCGACGCAACCAGCATGACGAAGGACAGCGCGGCCAGCATGCGGCGCGCATAGGCATGAAACATGATAACCCCCCGAATAAGCGGCCCACCCGGCCGCGGGGCAACCATTGCATGCAGCGCTGAATCGCGGAAGTGGACCGGACGAAGCGATCCCTGACTTAATTTGGGTCCAACGACACTTCCGCGCTCTACGGCACCAGATCGATCGTCTCGGTCGAGTGTTCCACGCAGATGAAGCAGCAGGTGTCGCAGGGCTGGTCATTGTCCGGCCCGACGCCGGCCGAGAGGCTGTCGTTGCCGTCGGCCCAGGCGCCATAGCAGATTTGTTCGCCCTGATTGCAGGACAGCGGCACGGATTTCTGCGACTCGGGTTCGATCAGGAACACCTTGTCATTGCCCGGCCAGACCGTCTCACGGTCGCGGCTGAACAGCTCGACCGCGACAGATTCCTTGCGCAGGTTCTTCACGAAGAAAGCCATGTCGGCGGCCTGCGCCGAGGCGGTGAAGACCAGCGCCGTAAGTGCAACCATACGAAACAGCGTCACGGCCTGGATCTCCCGAATCATCGCGGCAGAATCGCATGCCTGCCCGTAACTAGGAAGGCGCGGAACCCTGCGTTGCGATGTCATGCCCCAGCCGCACCGTTTCATGCACCAGAAGGTCGAGATCTTCGCGCCGTGTGCGATGATTGGTGATCGCCACGCGCAACCAGTGCTCGCCATGCACCGTGGTGTCCGAAAGGGCCGCAATGCCCTGTTCCTGCAGCCGCAGCATGACCTCCGTGTTGAGCGTCTTCAGAGCCTCGCCTGTCAGACCGGGCTGATAGCGGAAGCAGACGATGTTGACGGTCGGCGATGCCGCCAGCTGCAATTGTGGCGCGGCCTCGATCAAGCCGGCAAGATAGACAGCCTGGGCAATGTTCTGGTCGATCAGGCGGCCGAATTTCTCGACGCCGTGCTCCTTCAGCGCCATCCACACCTTCAGCGCGCGGAAACCGCGCGACGTCTGCAGGCCGTAGTCGTGCAGCCATTCGCCGGAAGCGAGGCCGCGCGGCGTCGATTCCAGATATTCCGGCGTCACAGCGAAGGTCCCGCGATGCGCGGCGGCATCCCTGACCAGGGCGCAGCCGACCTCAAATGGGGCGTGCAGCCATTTGTGCGGATCGAGCGCGACCGAATCCGCCCGTTCGATGCCGGCGACGCGATGCGCGTTTTCAGGCGCAATGGCGATCAGCGCGCCGATGCAGCCGTCGACATGGAACCAGAGGCCTTCCTCATGTGCCAGCTTCGCAAGCGCCTGCAAATCGTCGATCGCCCCGGTGTTGACGGTGCCGGCCGTACCGATGACGCAGGCCGGCTTGAACCCTGCTGCGCGGTCCTCAGTGATCGCCGCACGCAAGGCAGCGATATCGATGCGCAGCCCGCTATCGGTCGGGATGCGGCGCAGTGCCCGGTTGCCGAGGCCGAGTGCCTCCATCGCCTTGCGGTGGCACGAGTGTATCTGCTCCGAGCCGTAGAAGCGCAGCGGCTTCTCGATGGCAGCAACGCCATGCTCGCGCACGTCGATGCCGGCCTTGACGTTGCGCGCCACGGTCAGCCCTATGATGTTGGCCATCGAGCCGCCGCTGACCAGCGTGCCGCCGGCAGAAGCCGGAAAGCCCAGCATCTGCTTGCACCAGTTCACCACCTGGCTGTCCATCAGCCCGGCCGCGTGGTTGCCGCCGCCGAGGTTGGAGCCCTGGATGGCCGCCAGGAAATCGCCGAGCGCGCCGGTGAAGTTGCTCGACCCCATGTACCAGGACCAGAAGCGCGGATGGGTGTTGCCCATCGGATAGGACATCACCGTGCGCGAGACCTCGCCATAGACGGCGGCAAGCGGTGCCGGCGAACGCGGCAGCGGTGCCGCGAAGGCCTCTCTCACATCGGCCGGCATCTCCCGCCAGACCGGGCGGTCGCGCACATCGCGGAGATAATCGACCGCATCGTCGATGACGCGGTGCGACAGGGCCTGTACATCGGCCCAGTCCGGGGGATCGAGCGTTTCCTCGGCCACCAGGCCGAGGTTTTCTTGCATGGCGTCCATACCAGATCTCCCGTCAAGTCGCCGGGAACTGGCAGCCGGGCGTCGAGCGCGACAGGGCGGCCTCCTCGGCATCCATCTCGGCCTCGATGCCATCGAACAGCGGCGTCGACATGTAGCGCTCGCCGGTGTCGGGCAGCATGCACAGGATCACCGCCCCGGCCGGCGCCTTCTCCGCGACCTGCCGTGCCACGGCGAAGGTGGCGCCGCCGGAAATGCCGGTGAAGATGCCCTCTTTCCGCGCCAGTTCCCTGGCCCATTTGATGCCCTCGGGCCCGGCGATCGGCATCACCTCGTCATAGAGGCTAGTGTCGATCGCCTCCTGCAGCACGTTGGGGATGAAGTCCGGCGTCCAGCCCTGGATCGGGTGCGGCTCGAAGGCCGGATGGCTGGCGGCGGGCGCACCATCGGCGCCGCGCTGCTGGACCTTGCCGCTGCCGATGAGCTGCGCGTTGGCCGGCTCGGAGAGCACGATGCGGGTTTCCGGGCGCTCGCGGCGCAGCACGCGCGCCACGCCTACCACCGTGCCGCCGGTGCCATAGCCGGTGACGAAGCAATCTAGCCGCGAGCCGGCGAAATCATTGACGATCTCGCGCGCCGTCGTCGCCTCGTGGATGGCGGCATTGGCGGCCGTCTCGAACTGGCGGGCGAGGAACCAGCCATTGGCCTCGGCCAGTTCCACCGCCTTCTTGTACATGCCGAAACCTTTTTCGGCGCGCGGCGTCAGCACCACCTTGGCGCCCAGCATGCGCATCAGCTTGCGGCGCTCGACCGAAAAACTGTCGGCCATGGTGACGACCAGCGGATAGCCCTTCTGCGCGCAGACCATGGCGAGGCCAATGCCGGTGTTGCCGCTGGTCGCCTCGACAACTGTCTGGCCCGGCTTCAGCGCACCGCTGCGCTCGCCCTCCTCGATGATGTTGAGCGCCAGCCGGTCCTTCACCGAAGCACCGGGATTGAAGTACTCGGCCTTGACGTAGATCGTCGCGTGGGCCGGTCCGAGATTGTTGATGCGCACCACCGGCGTGTCGCCGACGGTATCGAGAATGCTGTCGAACAAGCGGCCGCGCCCGGCCGTGGTTCTGATCTTCTGCTGCTGCAACATCTTGGTCTCCTTGATTGTCATCGCGTTTTGTCTTCACGGGCCGGTTACAAACCGGCGGGTCGGGCGGCGAGGTTTGGTGACCTTGCCGCGCTAGGACTGACATGCCGCACAGCGGCAATGGCTGGCATCCGGCGCTGAAATCCGCTGCCGGATGCGCCGTGTCGTGTTTGGTGATACAGGAGAGGCCGACAGGCCAGCGTGGGAGCAGGCGTGGAAACGCACGTGGAATCCAGCCGATCGAGGCCGGACGGCGACATGCCGGTCCTTTCCGTGCGCCTGCTCGGACCGCTGGCGATCTCCCGCAATGATGTGCCGGTTACGTTGCCGTCGTCGCGCAAACTGCGCGCTCTGTTGGCCTATCTGGCGCTGGCGCCGCATCCTGTCAGCCGCAGCCGTCTGTGCGAGCTGCTGTGGGACGTGCCGAACGATCCAAGGGGCGAGCTGCGCTGGTGCCTGAGCAAGCTGCGCGGCGCACTCGACGCGCCGGGCCGACACCGGGTCGTGACACAGGGCGACACGGTAGCACTCGATCTGAGCGATTGTCTGGTCGATGCGCTGGAGGTGAGCAAGGCCGCCTCGCAAGGGCTGGGCAGCCTTGATGTCGACCGCTTGCGGGCGCTGGCCAAACTGTTTGCCGGCGATTTTCTCGACGGGCTGGAGCTCGAGCGCAGCCCGCATTTCAACAGCTGGCTGATCGCGCAGCGCCGCCGCTTCAGCGCTTGCCATGCCGCCGTTCTGGGACGGCTTGTCGCAAGCCTGCCGGCGCATAGTGACGAGGCGATCGCCCATCTCGACACATGGGTGGAACTGGCGCCGTTCGACACGCGCGGACATCTGGCGCTGCTGTCCAATCTGGCCGGGCGCGGCGAGGCCGGCGCGGCAGAGCAGCACCTGGCTTCGGCGGAGCGATTGTTTCGGTCGGAGGAGCTCGATTTCGCACCGCTTCGCGCGGCTTGGCGGGCGATCCGTGAACAACGGCCCGGGTCCTCGCCACGGACACAGGCGGCCTGCCTGTCCACGCTATCGCCACTGGTGGCCACCACCGTACCCGGCCCGGTCGAGCCCAGCCACGCGTCGCTGGCGGTGATGCCGTTTGTCGAGGAGAGCGGCGGCACGCGCGGCGGATTGGCCGACGGTTTCACCCACGACATCATCACCCGCCTGGCCAAGCTCAGGGATTTCTTCGTCATCGCGCGCGGATCGGTGTTTGCGCTGGCAGAGCAGAACATCGCGCCCGAGGATGCCGGCCGCCGGCTGAATGTCGACTATGTCGCCACCGGCACGGTGCGCAGCCCGTCCGGCCGCCTCATCGTCGGCGTCGAACTGATCGAGGTGCGCAGCGCCAGGATCGTCTGGGCCGAGACCTTCGAGCGCAGGCCCGATGACATCTTTTCCGTGCTCGACGACATCGGCAACAGCATCGTCTCCTCGATCTCGGCCGAGATCGAAACCGTCGAGCGCAACCGCGCCATGCTGAAGGCGCCCAGCTCGCTCAACGCTTGGGAGGCCTACCATCGCGGCCTCTGGCACATGTACCGCTTCACCCAGGCGGAAAACGAACAGGCGCGGCATTTCTTTGCCCAGGCCTTGCATCTCGACCCGACCTTTGCCCGCGCCTATGCCGGCCTGTCCTTCACCCACTGGCAGAACGCCTTCCAGCGCTGGGGCGACCGCGACCGCGAAAGCGCGCTGGCCTTCGAGAGCGCCGGACACAGCCTGCTGGTCGACGACCACAATCCGGCCGCGCATTGGGCGATGGGCCGGGCGCTGTGGCTGCGCGGCGAGCAGGACGGCTCGCTGCTCGAACTCGAGCGGGCTGTCGATCTCAGCCCCAACTTCGCGCTTGGCCACTACGCGCTGTCCTTCGTGCATTCGCAGTCGGGCGACCCGCGAGCGGCGATAGGCTCTTCGGATCATTCGCGCCATCTCAGCCCGTTCGACCCGCTGCTGTTCGGCATGCTGGGCGCACGCGCCATGGCGCATGTCCGGCTCGGCCAGTTCGCGGAAGCGGCCGAATGGGCGCTGAAGGCGGCGGCGCGGCCCAACGCCCACGCCATCATACTGGCGATCGCCGCGCACTGCCTGGCGCTGGCCGGACGGCTCGACGAAGCGCGCGGCTTCGCCGCCGCCATTCGCAAGACAAGGCCGGACTATTGCGCCGACGATTTCATCGGCACCTTCCGCTTCGAGCCGGACGCCGTGGCGCTGTTCCGGCAGGGCGCCAGGCTTATCGGGCTGAACTGAAGCTGGCTCGCCATCTCTGGGATCGCTTGGGAATTTCGCCTCAATTCCGCTGGGTTAACGAAGTCGGAAGGAGTTGTTTAACCGTTTGCAGCTATGTCACCGCGTGGGGGACCGACAAAGTGAGTATGATGAGCAACAGCCCCGACAAGCGCAATGAATGGCGTGCCATCTTTTACGTGCAAGCTCGCGTTGCCATCCTGTTTGTCCCGGTGGTTGCCAGCCTGCTGATCATAGCGGCGCTTGCCGGCAACGAACGCAAATCCGTTCCCAGCATGATCGACCCGACCGTCACCGGCTCCGTGCGGTAGACCGGCGGTCATCGGCTCTTCGAGATGCTGTCGGAGGCGGGCGCCTGGCGTGCGCTATCGGCGGTTTTCATTTGGCGCTAAAATCATCCGATGGCACTGAATGAGTGGGCCCGAACGATCAAGCGCGATGTGCATGCGCTCTACCTCGCCGCTCGCGATCCCCGAACGCCCTGGTACGCCAAGGCGCTTGCCGTGTGTGTTGCAAGCTATGCCTTGTCGCCAATCGACCTGATCCCCGATTTCATTCCGGTGATCGGCTATCTCGACGACGTCATCCTTGTCCCTTTGGGCGTCCTTGCCGTGGTCAGGATGATACCGCCCGAGGTGATGGCGGAACACAGAAAGACCGCCGCGCTGGCCGCCGACAGGCCGGTGAGCCGCTACGCGGCGGTGATCATTGTTTGTATCTGGACTGCCTCGGTCGTGCTGGCCGGATGGCTGGGATATCTGTATTTCGCCGACTGACTGCCAAGCCGTTCAGCAGGGAGGCCGCCGCCAAGAAAGCCCGGAGGGACCGCGCTTTTCCCAGGATTCCGTCGCCATGCGGCGCCGCTCAAACAAAGCGCGGGATCGGGCCGTTCT
The DNA here is from genome assembly GCF_055811655.1 of Mesorhizobium sp. WSM4809. Lineage (NCBI taxonomy): Bacteria > Pseudomonadati > Pseudomonadota > Alphaproteobacteria > Hyphomicrobiales > Phyllobacteriaceae > Mesorhizobium > Mesorhizobium sp. WSM4809. The sequence goes on along the minus strand of NZ_JBVVQW010000005.1, from coordinate 74,442 downwards.
GCGGGGTCACGTCGTCGCCGAGGTCGACAAACACCTCGTCGACATAGCACCATGCCCAGCCTTCCGGCGGATCGTAGCCCTCGATGATCGGATGCTTGGTGGCGTGAAAATGCCTGGTGGCGTGGCGGTTGGGCGAGTCGTCGCAGCAGCCGACATGGCCGCAGGTGCGGCAGAGCCGCAAATGCACCCATTGCGACCCGCTCTTCAGGCACTCCTCGCAGCCGAGCGCGCTCGGCGTCACCTTCCTGATGTCGCGCGTATGCCTGCATTCATCCATCATGGTCTCCCTGCTGTTTGAGGTGCGTCCGCGCGCGCGAGATATGCATGCAATGCCGCGACCACCTGGGCGCCTTCGCCGACAGCCGCCGCGACGCGTTTGACCGAACCGGCGCGGACGTCGCCGATGGCGAACACGCCGCTGCGGCTGGTCTCCATCTGCGCCGATCCCAGCTCCGATCCGGTGCGCACGAACCCCCTGGCGTCCAGCGCCACACCGCAATTCGCCAGCCAATCGGTGTTCGGGTCGGCGCCGATGAAGAGAAAGAGATGGCGGATCGGGCGCGTCGTTTCCGCGCCGCTGGCGCGGTTGCGCCATCGCACCGTGCCAAGATTGCCCTCTTCGCCGTCCAGCGCCTCGATTTCGGTCCCGGTCAACACCTCGATGTTAGGCTGCGCCTTGATGCGTTCGACCAGGTAGCGCGACATGCTGGCATCGAGGCTGCCGCCGCGCGCCAGCAGCGCCACTTTGCGCGCATGACTGGCCAAGTAGACAGCCGCCTGCCCGGCCGAATTGCCGGCGCCGACCAGCGCCACTTCCTGGTCCGCGCAAAGCCGGCCTTCGATGGGCGACGCCCAATAGTGCACGCACGTTCCCTCGAACCGCGCCAGATTGGCGATGTCGAGGCGGCGATAGCGCGCGCCGCTGGCGATCACCACGCTGCGCGTGCGCACGGTCTCGCCATCGCCGACATCGAGCAGATAGCGGGCGCCTGACGCGTCGGAGGCGGCGCTCAAAAGCTTCGCCTCGTCCGGGATGACCATTTCGACGCCGAATTTCTGCGCCTGGTTGTAGGCGCGCGCCATCAGCGCCATGCCGGTAATGCCTGTGGGGAAACCAAGATAGTTCTCGATGCGCGAGGAGGCGCCGGCCTGACCGCCGAAGGCACGGCAGTCGAGCACGATCGTCGATAGGCCTTCGGAGGCCGCATAGACCGCCGCCGCCAGCCCCGCCGGGCCGGCGCCGACGATGGCCACGTCATACACCGTCTCGGCATCGATCGGCCGCAGCAGGCCGATGCAGCGGGCGAGGTCCTTTTCGCCGGGGTTCATCAGCAGCCTGCCGTTTGGACAGAGCACGATCGGCAGGTGGTGCGGATCGACCTCGAAGCGTTCTACCAGGGTTTTGGCGCAGGGATCGCTGCCGGAATCGAGCACGCGATGCGGCTGGCCGCTGCGGGCGAGGAAACCCTGCAGCCGCAACACGTCGGCATTGTCCTGGGGTCCGATGATGATCGGCCCGCTGGTGGCGCTCTCCAAAAGCCCGACGCGGCGCAGGATCAGCGCCCGCATGATGCGCTCGCCGAGATTGGCCTCCTGCACCATCAGGTCGCGCAGTCGCTGCGAGGCGATGACGAATGCCTCCACCGGTTCGGCGGCCTGCGCATTGACCAGCGAGGGCCGGGCCGAAAGCTGCGCCAGCTCGCCGACAAAGCTGCCTGGGCCATGCGTGACGATCGTCTCGCGCCGGCCGAGCCCGCCGTCCTGGGTGATGTCCACGCTGCCCGACAGCACGACGATCAGACCGGGCGCCACATCGCCTGCTTCGATGATGTGCTCGCCGGCGGCATAGGCGCTGGCCTCGCCGAACCGGCGCATGCGGTCGATATCCACCTCGGCCAGCGTGGGGAACGCCTGGTCGCGGCGGGCACCGAATATCTGGGTGGTGGATTGAGCCATGGTTTTGAGCGTAGCGAAGCGGGCGCGGAGTTTGAAGCGGTTTGTGAGGAGACTGGCCGGAAGGGGAGGTTGGCGGCAAAGAAAAAGCCCGGACGAGCCGGGCTTTTTCTCTAAGTTTCTGAACCGGCGAATGGTTCGAAACGGGAATTTGGTGCCCAGAAGAGGACTCGAACCTCCACTCCTTGCGGAACACGGACCTGAACCGTGCGCGTCTACCAATTCCGCCATCTGGGCTGGTGCGGGCTCATGTAAGCGGGCAAGCGATTGCTGTCAACGCGCTTTTTTCGCAGGTGCTCCGTTCGCCGGCTCAGTCGTCCAGCACTTCCTTCGAAGCGACGGTGGAATCGGCGTTGAGCTGGTAGATGATCGGCACGCCGGTGCCGAGTTCCAGCTTGACGATCTCCTCGCCCGACTTGCCGTCGAGCGCCATGATCAGCGCGCGCAGGGAGTTGCCGTGGGCGGCGACCAGCACGGTGCCGCCGCGCAGCACATGCGGCTGCAGATCGTGCAGGTAATAGGGCCAGACGCGGGCGCCGGTGTCCTTCAGGCTTTCGCCGGCGGGCGGCGGCACGTCGTAGGAGCGGCGCCAGACATGCACCTGCTCCTCGCCCCATTTCTTGCGGGCGTCGTCCTTGTTGAGGCCGGAAAGGTCGCCATAGTCGCGCTCGTTGAGTGCCTGGTCGCGGATGGTCTTCAGGTCGCTCTGGCCGACCGCGTCGAGAATGTGCTGGCAGGTTTTTTGCGCCCGGATCAGCGCCGAGGTGAAGGCGATGTCGAATTTCAGGCCGCGCGCCTTGAGTTTCTGGCCGGCGGCCTTGGCCTCGGCGTGACCCTGCTCGGTCAGGTCGACGTCGCGCCAGCCGGTGAACAGGTTCTTCAGGTTCCATTCGCTCTGGCCGTGACGCACGAGCACGAGGGTTCTCGACATGTTTGCTCCCTTCAGGTTGGCAGATTGGCCGCTCAGCTGAGGCCGAGCACGTCCCGCATCGAATACAGTCCCGGCTTCTTGCCACGAGCCCAAAGCGCCGCCTTGACGGCGCCACGGGCGAAGATGGCGCGGTCCTCGGCATGGTGCGACAGGGTGATGCGCTCGCCGGTGCCAGCCAGCAGCACGCTGTGGTCACCGACCACCGAGCCGCCGCGCAGCGTGGCAAAGCCGATCGAGCCGGTCTTGCGCACGCCGGTGTGGCCGTCGCGGACCCGCACGTCGTTGCCGGAAAGGGGGATACCGCGCCCGGCGGCGGCAGCTTCGCCGAGCAGAAGTGCTGTGCCCGACGGCGCGTCGACCTTGTGCTTGTGGTGCATTTCGAGGATCTCGATGTCGAAATCGTCGGCATCGAGCGCGCGCGCCGCCTGTTCGACCAGCACCGCCAGAAGATTGACGCCGAGGCTCATATTGCCCGACTTGACGATGGTCGCATGGCGCGCCGCCGCCGCGATCTTCGCATTGTCGTCGGCCGTGCACCCGGTCGTGCCGACGACGTGAACGATGCGCGCCTGCGCCGCATAGCCCGCGAATTCGACCGTCGAAGCAGGCGTGGTGAAGTCGAGCACGCCGTCTGCCTTGGCGAAGACCGGCAGCGGATCGTCGCCGATCGGCACGTTGATGATACCGATGCCCGCCAGTTCGCCTGCGTCCTTGCTCAGATAGGGCGAACCCGCCCGCTCGACCGCGCCGATGACCCGCGCGCCGGGGATGGTGTGGATGGCGCGGATCAGCGTCTGGCCCATGCGGCCGGCAGCGCCCACCACCACCAGGCCCATATCGCCTGCTTCGCTCATGTGCTCCTCACAGCAGTCTTCTTCGCACGCGTGGCCCGGACCGGAGTTTGGATCGGCTCGCGGTCCTCGACAAGCCCCAGTCCCTTCTTGCCCTGTATGCGGTGGAAGCGGGAATAGATGCTGTCCGGGTCGGCCATCAGCGTCGCATGGGTGCCTTCCTCGACCAACCGTCCCTCTTCCAGCACGATGATGTGGTCGGCATTGACCACCGTCGACAGCCGATGCGCTATGACGATGGTGGTGCGGCCTTGCATGACTTGGGTCAGCGCTTCTTGGACGCGCGCCTCCGCCTCGTTGTCGAGCGCCGATGTCGCCTCGTCGAGCAGCAGGATCGGTGCCTGGCGCACGATGGCGCGGGCGATCGAGACGCGCTGGCGCTGGCCGCCGGAAAGGGTCGAGCCGCCTTCGCCGACCGGCGTGTCGTAACCTTGCGGCTGCTGGCGGATGAACTCGTCGGCTGCCGCCTGTTTCGCCGCCTGCTCGATCTCTGCGTCCGTGGCCGACAGACGGCCGTAGCGGATGTTGTCGCGGATCGTGCCCTCGAACAGATAGGGCGCCTGCGCCACATAGGCGATCGACTGCCGCAGCGAATGCTTGGTTACCTTCGAGATGTCCTGGCCATCGACCTCGATGCTGCCCCGGTCGACGTCGTAGAAGCGCTGCAAGAGCGCCACCAGCGTCGATTTGCCGGCGCCCGACGCACCGACGATCGCCGTCACCTTGCCGGCGGCAGCGGTAAAGCTCAGGTCCCTCAGCACCGGCATGTCGGCGCTGTAGCCGAACGTCACATTGTCGAAACGCACCTCGCCGGTGGTGATCCTCGCCTCGACGGCATCGGCTGCGTCGCCCTGTTTCGGCTCCAGGTCGAGCAACTCGTAGATCATGCGCGCGTTGACCAGGGCACGTTCCATGCCCACCTGTGTGCGCGCCAGGCGTCTTGCCGGATCGTAAGCCATGATCAGTGCGGTGATGAAGGAGAAAACCGCGCCCGGCGGCTGCCCAAGATACAGCGCCCGGTAGCCGGAATAGGCAAGTACGGAGGTGATGGCGAGACCGCCCAGAATCTCGGAAATCGGCGACAGCCGCTCCGAGACGCGGGCGATCTTGTTGTTACGCTGCTCGGCCGTGTCCGCCATGATGCCGATGCGGCGCGCCAGCTCGGCCTCCAAGGTGAAGGCCTTGACGATGGCGATGCCTTGCGTGGCCTCCTGCACGGACCCGTTCAGCCGCGAATTGATCAGGACGGATTCCCGGTTGATACGCCGCAGTCGGCGGGTGATATAGACGACGGCCCAGATCAGTGGAGGGCCGATCAGCAGCGAGCTGAGCGACAACACCGGATCCTGATAGATCATCACGCCAACGAGAGCGACCAGCGTGACAGCGTCGCGGCTGATCGAGGTCAGTGTCAGCGACAGCAGATCGCGAACGCCGCCGACATTCTCGCTGACCTGTGCCGCCAGCCGACCGGAACGCGTATCGTTGAAGAAGTTGACGCCGAGCTTCATTAGATGGTCGAAGCTGCGCTTCTGGTAGCGCGCGACCAGATTGTTGCCGATACTGGCCAACGCGACTGCTTGGCCGTAACCGGCGAAGCCGCGCAGCAGGGAGGCCCCCATGAAACCGGCGCAGATCAACCAGAGCATATCGCCGCGTCGTTCGTAGAAGATCTGGTTGATCATCGGGGCCATGATCCACGCCGTGAAGGCAGTGGTGCCGGAAACGATCAGCAGGCAAGAGACGGCGACGACATAGGTCCAGCGATACTCTTTGCCGTTTTCAGCGAGGATGCGGCGGAGCACCGCTGTGACCTCGCCGGGCCGGGCTTTTTGTTTGTTTGGAGCTTGAAGTGTCAAATCGGGAGCGCTTTGTGGTTTTCCGCCTCGTGGGACCGGGGCTGCAAATTCGGCACCCCTCTTAACGCCCTGCGGCCTGATTGCCTATGCCCGCACCTGATTAACTTCGTCGCGGGGCGCGAGCGCTTCGCTGGCTTTCAGGCCTGCCAGCGCCGGCCCTCCGTCTGGACACCGAACAGCAAGGGGTTCCTGGCATAGGCGGCAAGGCCCAGAAGTGCGGCCAGCGGGTGGGTGATGACATAGACCGGCATGGTGCGCATCATCGCGCTGTGCGGCGCCTTGTCCTCGAAAGCGGCGCGGAAATTGCCGGCTTTCAGCGCCGGCACGATCTTCTGCGCGATGCCACCGGTGAGGAACACGCCGCCGCGGCTCATGAACACCAGAGCAAGGTCGCCTGCGGTGCGCCCAAGGCAGGTGACGAAAATCTCCAGCGCTTCCACTGCAACCGGATCGGTTTTCGCAAGTGCCGCGGCAGTGATCTCGGCCGGCGTGGTGAAGGGCGACGGCTTGCCGTCTGCCTTGGCAACCGCCCGATAGACATTGACCAGACCGCGTCCGCACAGGATCTGCTCGCCCGAAATGCGGCCCTCCAGCTTCTCGATATGCGGAAAAACCTCGAAATCGCGCGGTGTGCGCGGGCCGATGTCCATATGGCCGCCCTCGCCGGGGACCGGTATCCAGTGGTGCAGCGCGTGGACCAGCCCGGCGACGCCGAGCCCGGTTCCTGGACCGAGCACGACGCGCCCGGCATTGGGCTCCGGCGTGCCGCCGCCGATCTTTTCCATGTGCTCCTCGCCGAGCGCGACGACGGCCAGCGCCTGCGCCTCGAAATCGTTGAGCACGACGATGTCGCTCAGGCCGAGGCTGGCGAACATTTTCCTCGGCTTGACGATCCAGGGGCAGTTGGTGAGTTCGATCTCGTCGCCGTCGACCGGGCCAGCCACCGCCAGCACCGCCGAATTGGGGCGCACCGACGAGCGGTCGAGCACGGCCGCCTGGATCGCCTCGTCGATGGTGTTGTAGTTCGCCGTCTGGACAATGGTCGGCTCGCCTGCCTCGGAATTGGCGTCGAGCACGATCGAAAAGCGCGCATTGGTGCCGCCGATGTCGCCGATCAGGATCGGAAACCGCAACAAAGTATCGTCGTCGCCTGTGCGTGGCATGCTCTCGTCCGTCTCCGGCGCCCCCGACGGCATCTGGCCGTTCTTCCGTTGACTAGCGCATGAGTTTGAAAAGGGAAACGGTTTTCGACCCGGGCGGCGCGCTGAGGCCGGCTCTGCGGCCAAACCGCCACGGTTTCGCAAAATGAGGCGCTGAACCGATTGAGTCTGCCTATAAGCTGTAAGCTATAAGCCGTGACCGTCAGTTTCCAGGCGGTCGCGGTCTCGGCAGCGGCACGCCGATCTCGGGCGTCGCCGTGAAAGCGTTCATCGTGCTTGGCAAGCCGGCGGCGGCCGGGGTGGCGGGCAACGAGGGCGCTTCGGGTTCGGGCGCGGAGGCCGCGACCGGCACGCCGCCGCCATGGTAGGTCGCCGCATCGGCCGACGACGGCCCCGGCGCGTCGAGCACGGCGCGGCACTCGCTCGGCAGGTTCGCCATCGTCATCAGGTCGCGCGCCTTGGGCGCATCGGGGTTCTTGTTGGGTCGCCACGGCTCCTGCGTGAACCACCAGGCCAGCGGCTTGCCGCAACCGTCATCGTCCGGCGTCGCTTCCTGCGCCTTGCAGCCGGGCGATCCGGGCTGGCAGCCGATGCGCATGTGAAAATGATAGTCGTGGCCCCAGAACGGCCTGACCTTGCGCAACCAGAAGCGGTCGCCCTTGACGGTGTCGCAGAGCTTTTTCTTGATGCCCGGATTGACCAGGATGCGCTCGACCTGGCCGTAGCTCGCCGCCCGCTTCAGAAGCTTTGTGTGCGCCGGCGTCCACAGCGCGTCCTTCACCAGATGGGTCTTCTCATCGACCATCAAGGTGGCGCTCATCGATTCGCGCTGCGCTATCGACAGCGGGCGGCGGGGCATCGGCGTCAGCCAGATGTCGGCGTCGAGCCCGATCTGGTGCGAGGCATGTCCTGTCAGCATCGGGCCGCCGCGCGGCTGCGAAATGTCGCCGATCAGCAGGCCTGGCCAACCATCGGCCGCTGCGTCGCGCGACAATTTCTCGACTACTGCGATCATCGCCGGATGGCCCCAGCGGCGGTTGCGCGACGGCCGCATCACCTGCCAGGTCGGACCGTCCAAGGGAATGGCGACGCCGCCGGCAAAACAGCCCTTGGAATAGAATCCGATCGACTGCGCCGCGGTCGCGGCCGGCAGTTTCTTGGCGCCGAACAGGTCTTTTGCCCGCTCCTCGGCGCTCGCCGGCTGAACGGCTGACCCAAGCACGGCAAGCAGGCCGAGCGCAGCGGCCAACAGGGGCGTTTTGCCTAGAGATAGCCTCATCGCTGTCTTCATGAACCCGGTTCTCCACCGCAATCCCAAGGCCGAATCATAGCACGCCGCACCCGCGGCTTCGATCGTCAGCGCTTCATCGGGCTGCGCGCTTCGCCGTCACGCCAATCGCCGCTTGCCCACATATGATCGAAGGCGGCGCGGTAGTCTGGAAACCGCAGGGAATAACCCGCCGCCTTGATCGCCGCGTTGGCGACACGCTTGTTCTCGCCATAGAAGGACCGCGCCATGGGCGAAAGTTGGGCGGCGTCGAAGGGAATTTCGGGCGGCGGTTCGATACCCATTAGCGAAGCGGCATAGGCGACGACATCCTGCGGCGGCGCCGGCAGGTCGTCGGTGACGTTGAAGATGCCGCCTGTATTGCCTTCGATGAGCTGCCACAGGGCGCCGGCAATGTCGTCGCAATGGATGCGGTTGAACACCTGGTCCGGCTTGACCAGCCGCCTTGCAGTGCCGTTTTCCAGATTGACCAGCGCGTTGCGGCCGGGGCCGTAAATGCCGGACAGGCGCAGGATCGCCCCCGGTCGGCCGATCTCGCGGCCCAGCTCCAGCCAGTCTCGTTCGGCGGCCACCCGCATCACCGAGCGCTTCGACACCGGCCGGCATTCCGCCGTTTCATCGACCCATGCGCCGTCATAATTGCCGTAGACGCCGACCGTGGAGAGATAGCCGATCCATTCCAGCAAAGGCATTTGAGCGATTGCCTCTCGTGCGGCATTCAGAACGGGATCGCCGGCCTCTTCCGGGGCAATCGAAATCAGCAGATGCGTTGTTTTTCCCAATGCATCACCGATTTCGCCGGTCATCGCGCCGTCGAACAGGAGCGGCGCGATACCGGCCTGCCGTAGCGTCTCGAATTTTTCCGGCGAGCGTGTCGTGCCGAAGATCGTCGCGGCGCCTTTGTTAGCCCGAGCAAAAGCCCTGCCGGAATAGCCGGCGCCGAAGATGAATATCTGCTTTTCGCTCATGCATTCGCCCTGGTTGGCCGCGCCAGACGCCATTCGTCGCGCACGGCATCGTCGCTTTCGGTTTTCAGGCCGATGGCTGCCCGTTGTGAATATTCGGCATCGGGCACCAGCCGCGCCAGCGCCCATATTGCCGCGCCCCGCACCAGCGGCGAGGCATCGTCCAGCAAGGCGCGCACAGTGTCGGCAAGAGAGGCATCGCCGGTATTGCCGGCGGCGATCAGCACGTTGCGGATGAACCGGTCGCGGCCGATGCGTTTTATCGGCGAACCGGAGAAGAAAGCGCGGAAGGCCGCGTCATCGAGACCCAAAAGGTCGGCGAGCGGCGGCTCGCGCAAATCATCGCGCGCGACGAGTTTTGCTTCGGAAGCCGCCCTGGCGAATTTGTTCCACGGGCACGCGGCTAAACAGTCGTCGCAGCCATAGATGCGGTTGCCGATCTTTTCGCGGAATTCGTGCGGGATCGGCCCCTTGTTCTCGATGGTGAGATAGGAGATGCAGCGCCGCGCATCGAGCCGGTAGGGCGCCGGAAAGGCATCGGTCGGGCACGCGTCGAGGCAGGCACGGCAGGAGCCGCAATGGTCGATCTCGGCGCGGTCGGGCACGAGTTCGGCGGTGGTGAAAATGGTGCCGAGGAACAGCCAGGAGCCGTGTTCACGGCTGACCAGATTGGTGTGCTTGCCTTGCCAGCCGAGCCCGGCGGCCTCGGCCAGCGGCTTTTCCATCACCGGCGCGGTGTCGACGAACACCTTCACATCACCCCCGGCGCGCGCCACGATCTTGCCGGCGATCTCCTTCAGCCGCCCCTTCATCACATCGTGATAGTCGCGGTTTTGCGCATAGACCGAGATCGCGCCGGAGTCGCGCTTGGCCAGCACCCCGCGCGGATCATGGTCGGGGCCATAGTTCATCGCCAGCACGATGATCGAGCGCACCTGCGGCCAGAGGGCCATTGGTTCACTGCGGCGTTGCAGCGTCTCGGCGATCCAGTCCATTGAGCCGTGAAAGCCATCGGCGACGAATTCAGCCAGGCGCGCCGGCGCCAGCGGGATCGCATCGGGGGAGGTGACGGCAACGGCATCGAAGCCGGCGCGCTGCGCCTCCGCGTCGATCAGCGCGCGCAGTTTTGCGGCGTCAGAAGTCGAGGTCCGCATAATGCGACACCGGTGACAGGCCGCGCACCCGGTCGGTCAAAAGCGGCCGGAAGGAGGGCCGCGACTTGACCCGCGTGTACCATTCGCGTGCAGCGCTGTGCTCGCGCCAGTCGATCTCGCCGAGATAGTCGAGCACCGACAGCGTCGCCGCGGCCGCGAGATCGGCATAGGTGACCCTGGAGCCAGCCAGCCAATGGCGGGTGCCGGCCAGCCAGTTGGTGTATTTCAGGTGCTGGCGGATGTTGGCGCGCGCGGCACGGATCGCGCCCGAATCGGGCGAGCCGCCGCCAGCGGTTTCCGGCATGACCGGCTTCAGCACGCGCTCGCGCACCAGATGGCGGGTGACTTCACTTTCAGCCTTGTTGAGATACCAGTCGATGAGCCGGCGGATTTCGGCGCGCTGCATCGGGTCCTCGGCGAACAGCCGCTTGTCGCGCTTCAGCACGCCGCGCGTTTCATCGAGATATTCCGAAATCACCGTCGCGCCGACGATCGGCACGTCGCCTTCGGCCAACAGGATCGGCAGCGTTCCGGCCGGGTTCAGCGCCAGGAACTCCTTGCGCCGGGTCCACGGCTTTTCCTCGATCAAAGCCAGCTCCTCGCCATACTCGCCGAATGCGAGGCGGACGAAGCGACAGGTGGCGAACATGGGATGGTGGAAAAGCGTCAGCATGGTTCCGCGATGATAAAGCGCACTGGCGAATCGCAGGGCGCACCGGTAAGTCTTGGCCGCCCGGTTAGCGGGCCGTCAGGGTGTTGCGACCTATAGGGGGACTTCAACGCCATGACAAGCAAGCCCTTCTGTCAGCCGTCACGCCAATGCCGAGGTAGCCATGGAAAGCCAGACCATCGTCGAAGCCCTGCTGCTCGGCCTGCTGGAGGGGTTGACCGAGTTCATCCCGGTGTCGTCGACCGGCCATATTCTGCTTGCCGGTCATTTCCTCGGCTTCCATTCGACCGGCAAGGCCTTCGAGATCCTGATCCAGCTCGGCGCCATCCTGGCGATCCTCAGCGTCTATTTCCGCCGCCTGTGGAAGATGCTGCTCGAACTGCCGCATGACCGGCTGACGCGGCATTTCGCCATCGGCATCCTGATCGCCTTCCTGCCGGCGGCGATCATCGGCGCGCTGGCGCATGATTTCATCAAGACGGTGCTGTTCGAATCGCCGAGGCTGATCTGCATCATGCTGATCATCGGCGGCGTCGTGCTGCTGGCGGTGGACCGCATGAACCTCAAGCCGGTCTACCGCGATGTCGAGCGCTTCCCGACCCGGCTTTACCTGCAGATCGGGCTTTTCCAGTGCCTGTCGCTCATTCCCGGTACATCGCGTTCGGGCTCGACCATCGTCGGCGCCCTGCTTTTGGGCGTCGATAAGCGCGCTGCCGCTGAATTTTCCTTCTTCCTTGCGATCCCGACCATGGTCGGCGCCTTCGCCTTCGACCTGTTCAAGAACCGCAACGTGCTGAGCAGTGCCGACCTGCCGATCATCGCCGTCGGCTTCGTCGCCGCCTTTGTCACGGCGCTCATCGTCGTGCGTTTCCTGCTCGACTACGTCTCGCGCAAAGGCTACGCGCTGTTCGGCTGGTGGCGGCTGGTGGTCGGCGGTGTCGGACTGCTGGCGTTGATGATCTGGGGTTAGCGAACGCGCATCGTTGCGAGCTCCCCCTCACCCGGATTGCCAGCCGAATTGCAAGTGCAATTCGGGGCAATCCGACCTCTCCCCGAGGGGAGAGGAGCCTGTCGGCGCCGGCACTAGTCTCTTCTCCCCAACGGGGAGAAGGTGGCCGCGAAGCGGCCGGATGAGGGGGCCGCCTCGCACAAGGGTCTGTACGGACTAACTCCTCCCGTAAAACGCGTTCTCGACATGCACCGGCCAGCGCCAGGGCAGCACCGCGACCATGTCGAAGCGCATCGACAGCCTGCCGTAGTCCGCTTGGCGCGACAGCCAGATGTCGGCCGCGCCTTCTATGCGACGTTCCGATTCATGACCGATCGCCTCCATGGCTTCCATCAGCGTGCGCCGCGCCTTGACCTCGACGAACAGCACCAGATCGCCGCGCCGCGCGATCAGGTCGATCTCGCCGAAGCGTGTGCGGTGGCGGCGCGCAAGGATTCTGTAGCCCTTCAGCATCAGTGCTGCCGCCGCCAGCCATTCGCCGCGATGACCGCGTCGATAGGCCTTTTGGCGGCTAACGCTTGGGCGCTCAGCCACTGTCGCTTTCTCCAGAAGTCTCCCTGAGGTCAAGCAGCCGCCGATAGAGGGCCTGTTTCTGGCCGCCGGTCATCTTCGCAGCTTCCGCGGCCGCCTTGGAGGCCGGCATTTCGGCGGCAAGCGACAGAAGCAGACGGTCGATGTCTTCAGGCTCGTCGACCCTGGCCTCGGCCGGACCGACGCAGACGACGATTTCGCCCTTCGGCGTATCGGCCGCAGCATAGTGGTCGGCCAGCGCCTGCAGCGTGCCGGTGCGCATCTCTTCGAAGGTCTTGGTCAATTCCCTGCCGATAGCGGCCTTGCGCTCGCCGCCGAGCGCTTCGACCATGGCAGCCAGGGAGTCAGCCAGCCGGCGCGGCGATTCAAAGAAAATCAATGTCGCCGGCACGGCCTTCAGTGCTTCCAGCCGTGTCAGCCGCTGCCCTGATTTGACCGGCAGGAAGCCGGCGAACAGGAAGGCATCCGACGGCAGGCCGGATGCCGTCAGCGCCGCCAGCGGCGCTGACGGGCCGGGGATAGGCACCACGCGAATGCCGTGGTCGAGCGCCTCGCCGACCAGCCGGTAGCCGGGATCGGACACCAGCGGCGTGCCGGCATCGGAGATCAGCGCCACGCTCTGCCCGGCCTGAAGTGCCGATATCAGCTTCGGCCCCGCCTCGCCGGCATTGTGTTCATGATAGGCCGTGGTGCGGCGGCGAATGCCGTAGCGGTCGAGCAGCACGCGCGACACCCGCGTGTCTTCGCAAGCAACGATGTCGGCGGCGGCCAGCGTCTCCAGCGCGCGCAGCGTGATGTCGGCGAGATTGCCGATCGGCGTCGCCACCAGATAGAGCGCCGGCTCCAATGGCCGTGCCGCGATCTCGGTCTGCCCGACCACATAGCTGCGCTTGCTCGTCTCTGCGGTCACCGATGACTTCTCCATTCAGCCCTGTTTGGCACGGCTGACGCGGGCTTGCAAAAGCTGACGCCGATGTAAGGAATTCGCCTTTCCTTTGCCACAGTGGGGAACCAAACCGGCGTTGGCAGATTAGCCCCCTGATTCCGGAGGAGGACAGGATGGACAGCCTGAAGATACAGGACGCTTTCGAGCCCTACTATGCCGGCCGCAAGCGCGGTGCCGCGCCCACGGCCAAGCGCCCGCCCGCCAAGACCGAGAACAGCCTGACCAAAGAGCGGACCGCGAGCACCTCGCCGACGAAGGGCAGGCTTTCGGACAGCAACAAACCAGACAGCACGACGGAGCACTGACCGGACGATGCCCAATCGCTTCGATATCTTCATCACCCGTCTTGAAACAAAGAATGCCCGCAACGGCGCGCAACTAGCCTCGATAGGCGACCAGCACCGCGCCCGCCGCGATAAGGGCGACGCCAAGCCAATTCGCTCCGGACAACCGCTCGCCGAGAAAGGCCGCGCCAAACACCGCCACAAGCACGACGCTTAGCTTGTCGATCGGCGCCACCTGCGCGGCATTGCCGATCTTGAGCGCCCGAAAGTAGCAGAGCCATGACGCGCCGGTCGCCAGACCGGACAGGCCGAGGAAAGCCCAGGTCTTTCCCGAGATCGTGGCCGGCGACTGGAACTGGCCACTGCCAAGCAGGATCGCACCGAGCACGATCAGGATGATGACCGTGCGGATGAAGGTGGCGAAATCGGAATTGATGTTCTCGATGCCAACCTTGGCGAAGATCGCCGTCAGGGCAGCGAACGCAGCCGAGAGCAATGCCCAGAATTGCCAGGAGGATACGGTCAGGTTCATCAAGGTGGCCTTCGCGGATGACGTCTCAACCGAGATACCGTGAGACGCGTGCCTTCAGAAGTGCAATCAGCTCCAGATCCATGAATTCATAGTTATCAGGTATATCCAGGCAGATCACACGGGCCTTCTTCAGGCTGGACTTGAATTTCTTCTGCAGCTTGGTGCGGTGCGCCTTTTCCATGACGAAGATGATATCGGCCCAAGCGACGAGTTCATGCGTCAGCGGCGTGTCCGCATCGTGGTTTGTCCCCGCCGAGGCCACCTCGATATCCCGGCGCGTTGAAAACACCTGTTCGGCGGTAGGGCTGCGCAAGCGGTTCTGGCTGCAGACGAAGAGGGCGTTCTTCAAGGGCTAGCGCGCCAGATCGGCGACCACGGCGTCGAGCACGATCATGCCGGCCGGTGTGGCGCGCAGGCGCGCATTGCCGATCGGCGCCACCAGCCCCTCGCCCTGCAGCATCGACAGCCGCGCTGACGACAGGCCGCGCCCGGAGAACGCTTCGTAGCGGGAAAGGTCGATGCCTTCGGCAAGCCGCAGGCCCATCAGCAGGAATTCGTCGGCCTCTTCCGAACGCGTCAGGATTTCGCCGCCGGTGACGCCGTGGCCCTTGGCTTCGACCAGATTGGCCCAGGTTTCCGGCATCCGCTCGGCGATCGTCACCGTGCGGCGGCCGTGCTCGACGAAGCGGCCATGCGCGCCGGGTCCAACGCCGACATATTCGCCATAGCGCCAATAGGTGAGGTTGTGCCGGCTCTCGGCGCCCGGCCTTGCGTGGTTGGAAATCTCGTAAGCCGGCAAGCCGTGCGCCGTGGTGATCTCCTGCGTCAGCGCATAGAGGTCGGCGGCGTGGTCATTGTCGGGAATGATGAATTTCTTTGCCGCGTGCAGGGCGTGGAAGGGCGTGCCTTCCTCGATGGTCAGCTGGTAGAGTGACAGATGGTCGGCGGCATGGCCGATCGCCTGTTCCAGCTCCGATGCCCAGGACTCCGGCGTCTGGCCGGGGCGGGCGTAGATGAGGTCGAAGGACAGCCTTGGGAATATTTCCCGCGCCAGGCCGATGGCGTGCAGGGCCTCATCGACATTGTGCAGCCGGCCGAGGAAGCGCAAATCCTTGTCGTTCAGCGCCTGAACGCCGAGCGACACGCGATTGACGCCGGCCGCCCGGTAGCCGCGAAAGCGTTCGGCCTCGACCGAGGACGGATTGGCCTCCAGCGTCACCTCGATGCCGTCAGGCACAGTCCAGTTCTTCGCCACGGCATCCAGAACCCTGGCTACGGTTTCCGGATTCATCAGCGAGGGCGTACCGCCGCCGAGAAAAACGCTGGTCACCTCGCGCGGCCCGGTGCGCTCGCGCATCGTCGCCAGTTCGGCCTCGAAGGCGGCGGCAAAGCGCTCCTGGTCGACCGGCTGGTGGCGGACATGGCTGTTGAAGTCGCAATAGGGGCATTTGGCCGCGCAGAACGGCCAGTGGACATAGACGCCGAAACCGGGCGCCCGGTCGAGCAGCATGCTCATGCCGAGCCCAATCTCGCCTTGGCGAATTTCTGGAAGGCACGGGCGCGATGCGACAGCGCCGTCGGCTGGCCAGGCTTCCAGCCATGCTTTTCCTCAGCGCTCATTTCGCCGAAGGTTTTTTCGAAGCCATCGGGCAGGAACACAGGATCGTAGCCGAAGCCGAGATCGCCGCGCGGCGGCCAGACCAGCGTGCCCTCGGCCTCGCCGCGATAATATTCCGCCTCGCCGTCTGGAAATGCCAGGCAGATGACGGCGACGAAGCGTCCCTTGCGCTGTTGCGGCAAGGCCGCGCCGACTTCCTGCAACGCCACTTCGGTGCGTTGCATGGCCATGCCGAAATCTCTGCTGCCATCCGGGGTTTCGGCCCAGTTGGCGGTGTAGACGCCGGGCGCGCCATCAAGCGCGTCGACGCATAGGCCGGAATCGTCCGACAGCGCCGGCAGGCCGGTCGCCTTGGCGGCGGCGAGCGCCTTGATGTAGGCGTTCTCCTCGAAGGTGGTGCCGGTCTCGTCAGGCTCCGGCAGGCTATACTCCTTGGCCGACTTGGCTTCGAAGCCGAACGGCCCCATCAGGTCGGCGAATTCGCGCAGCTTGCCGTCATTATGGCTGGCGACGACGATCTTCTTTCCATCGAGAGAATGCATCAAAGGCCCCAGATTCGTGGCTCGGCAAATTCGATCGAATTGCCCGAGGGGTCGCGTATATAGATCGAACGGCCGCCCTGCGGCCACTCGAATTCGCTCTCGATGGCGATCTTCTTTGCCTCCAGATGGGCTTTCCAGCCGGCGATTTCATCGGCGGTCGCAGCAAAGCACAGATGGCCCTCGCCGACCGCGCCATGCGACGGCACCGGCAGCCTGGCGTCAGGCGCCGGCGGCACTTTCGTCGCCTCGGCATTGAAGACGAGCAGCACGCCCGGCCCGCAGCGGAAGAAGAGGTGGCGGCCGTCGACCTTGCCTAGGAGATTGAGGCCGAGGATGTCGGTGAAGAACGTTTCCGCGGCGGTCAGGTCTGTGACGTAGAGGGCCGATTCCAGGATCGCGGAGGGTGTCACGAGGCGCCCCCCTCTGGCCTGCCGGCCCCGGCCCTTCGCTGCCGCTCTGGGCGTTCGTTGTTCGGAAAGCCAAGCAATTGGCTTTCCGTCCGCTTCGCGGACCACGCCTCACCCCCCTCAGGTGGGGAGATTAGCAGCTTCTGCATTGTCGCGCACCCTGCAACGCCGGAGATTGGCGAAGACCGAAATGGCATCCGATCTCCCCCCTTGAGGGGGAGATGGCCGGCAGGCCAGAGGGGGGTGTTCAAGCTCGGCATTTAAGTCCTAAGCCACCGCCATCTGCTGCAGACTAACCAAGCGCTGGATGCCCTTCTTGGCCAGACCCATCAAATCCGCGAACTGCTCTTCCGAAAAGGGCTCGCCCTCGGCGGTGCCCTGGATCTCGACGATGCCGCCCTTGCCGGTCATGACGAAATTGGCGTCGGTGCCGGCCGCGGAATCCTCGACATAGTCGAGGTCGATGACCGGCTGGCCGTCATGGATGCCGCAGGAGATCGCCGCGACGTGGTCTTTCAGCACCTTGGCGACGCTGGCCATCTGGCGCGCTTCCATCCAGCGCAGGCAGTCATACAGCGCCACCCAGCCGCCGGTGATCGATGCGGTGCGGGTGCCGCCATCGGCCTGGATGACGTCGCAGTCGACGGTGATCTGCTGCTCGCCCAGCGCCTGCAGGTCGACCACGGCGCGCAGGGAGCGGCCGATCAGCCGCTGGATTTCCAGCGTGCGGCCGCCCTGCTTGCCGGCCGAAGCCTCGCGGCGCATGCGCTCGCCGGTCGAGCGCGGCAGCATGCCGTATTCGGCCGTCACCCAGCCCTTGCCGGAATTGCGCATCCAGCCCGGCACTTTTTCCTCGAGGCTGGCC
Organism: Mesorhizobium sp. WSM4809; assembly: GCF_055811655.1. Taxonomy (NCBI): domain Bacteria; kingdom Pseudomonadati; phylum Pseudomonadota; class Alphaproteobacteria; order Hyphomicrobiales; family Phyllobacteriaceae; genus Mesorhizobium; species Mesorhizobium sp. WSM4809. The sequence goes on along the minus strand of NZ_JBVVQW010000005.1, from coordinate 56,877 downwards.
GTGCACAGGACATGCGTGTCGCCGAACTTCACCAGGCATGAGCCTTCGGCATGCTTGGAGACGCCGCGCTCGAAGGAGATGGCACGCATTTCGTCGAATTGGCGTTTGGAAGGGCGCATTCAGGCTGCTTTCTTGTCATTTTTCGGAATCTTGGCCGGCTTGTAACCGCATGGGACGCGTGGCGCAAAGGAAAATGGCCTGACGATCTGACACAGACACCGGGTGGTCCCACAAAGACACCCGGTGATCTCACACAGACACCGGGTTGCGCGGGTGCAGTGTAAGTCTGTATCCTTGGGCCGGAGGTTTTTGGCCGTATGACCAAGGCAGTCGATCCCGCTTCGCAGTCGCCCGCGCTCCAGTCGCTCGACATGCGTTCGCGCGACATCTTCCGGCGTATCGTCGACTCCTATCTAAGGGACGGCGAACCCGTGGGCTCGCGCAGCCTGTCGCGCATCCTGCCGTCCTCGCTGTCGCCGGCGACCATCCGCAACGTCATGAGCGATCTCGAGCATCTCGGCCTGATCTACGCGCCGCACATTTCGGCCGGCCGGCTGCCGACGCAGGCCGGCCTGCGTTTCTTTGTCGATGCCTTCATGGAGCTTGGCGACCTTTCCGACGAGGAGCGCCGCGCCATCGAGGCACAGGTTCGGGCGTCCGGCTCGGGCGCGACGCTGGAACACATGCTGACCGAGGCCAGCCAGATGCTGTCGGGCATGTCGCGCGGCGCCGGCCTGGTGCTGGCCGCCAAGAACGAGGTGGCGCTGAAACACATCGAATTCATCCAGCTCGAACCGACCAAGGCGCTGGCGGTTCTGGTGTCGCAGAATGGCGACGTCGAAAACCGCGTCGTCGAGCTGCCCGCCGGCATCACCGTCTCGCAACTGCACGAGGCCTCGAATTTCCTCAACGCCCATATACGCGGCCGCACGCTGGCCGAGGCGCGGATCGAGATCGCCCGCATCAAGGAAGAAACCAGGGCCGCGCTCGACACGCTGTCGCAGGACCTGGTCGAGAAGGGGCTGGCGGTATGGGCCGGCGCCGATAGCGGCCTGCCGGCACGGCTCATCGTGCGCGGGCGCGCCAACCTGCTCGAAAACGTCACCGCCCAGGCCGACATCGAACTGCTGCGCCATCTGTTCGAGGACATGGAGACGCAGGACGGGCTTATCCAGCTGCTTGACCTCGCCGAGCAGGGCTCGGGCGTGCGCATCTTCATTGGCTCGGAAAACAAGCTGTTTTCGCTGTCGGGCTCGTCGCTGGTCGTCGCCCCATATCGCGACAAGGATGCCCGCGTCGTCGGCGCGCTCGGCGTCATCGGCCCGACCCGGCTGAACTACGCGCGCATCGTCCCAATGGTCGACTATACGGCGCAGCTGATTTCACGCATGCTGCGCTGAGCTGATCCAACCGAGGAGACGATGATGGCGCTCGAAGAATTCAAGGCCCGGATCAGCCTGCTGCTGGAGGAGATGGTCAACCAGCCGGAAGACCAGCACGAGATCCAGGAGCAGTTGCGCGAAAAACTGCAGGAAATGCGCGCCATGGGCCTGCCGCTGCCGGCCGATCTCGTCGAGTTGGAAAAACGCCTCGACGACGATTTTTACGCCGCCGGGACCTGAACCGGGAAACCGGAAGCTTCCTCCACCTCATCATGTGCCGTGGAACGATCGACGAAACCGGTCGTTCCTGTTTTCACGCCCAAACATTGGAGGACCGAATGATGCGTTTTGCCGGCCCCGCACTTTCCGCCGCACTGTTTCTCTCGACCGCTTCATTCGCCCAGCAGGCGGACGAGCCGGTGCTGAAAGGCGCGGACGCCTTCGGTGACTGGCGAGCCGACAAGCCGGGCACACGCCGGCTGATCAGGCCGGATGATCTGCCTAAACCCTATGCCAACAGATCGACCTCTAACAGCGCTGGCGTCGCGGACATGCCGGCAGACGCGAAGCTGCAACTGCCGCCGGGATTCTCGGCCGAGCTGGTTGTATCGGGCATCGACAATCCACGCGTCGTGCGCGTCGCGCCGAATGGCGACCTGTTCGTCGCCGACAGCAAAGCCAATCAGGTCCGCATCTATCGCCTCGCCGAAGGCAGGGCGAAGCCGACACAGGACGGCATCTTTGCAGGCAATCTCAAACGGCCCTATGGCATTGCCTTCTATCCGCCGGGCGCTGACCCGCAATGGGTCTATGTCGCCAATAGCGACAGCATCGTGCGCTTTGCCTACCGCAATGGCGACCTGAAGGCCTCCGGCGATCCGGAAACCATCGTCGGCAACATCCCTGCCAGTCATCACTGGACCCGCGACATCGCCTTCTCGCCGGATGGCAAGACGCTTTATCTGTCGGTCGGCTCGGGATCGAATGTGGCCGAGCGCATGGGCAAGGAACCGAAGGGCGGCCTCGACGCCTGGGCGAAATCGCAGCCGCTCGGCGCCACATGGGGATCCGAGGACGGCCGCGCCGGCGTGCTGGCCTTCGATCCCGATGGCAAGAATGGCCGCATCCTTGCCACCGGCCTGCGCAACTGCTCGGGCATGACCGTGCAGCCGGCGACCGGCGCGCTGTGGTGCGTCGTCAACGAACGCGATGCGCTTGGCGACAATGTGCCGCCCGAATACGCGACCGTGGTCAAGGAGGGCGCCTTCTATGGCTGGCCCTGGTACTATATCGGCGACAATGAGGATCCGCGCCACAAGGGTGAGCGCCCCGATCTTGCCGGCAAAACGACCGTTCCCGATGTGCTGATGCAGGCGCATTCGGCTCCGCTCAACATCGCCTTCTACGAAGGGAAGAGCTTTCCGGCCAAATACAAGGGCGATGCTTTCGTCGCTCTGCACGGTTCATGGAACCGCGGCAACCGGACCGGCTACAAGGTGGTGCGATTGCTGTTCAAGGACGGCAAGCCGACCGGCGAATATGAGGATTTCATCACCGGCTTCGTCTCCAACGGCGAGGTCTGGGGCCGGCCGGTCGGTGTGGCGGTGACCATGGATGGCGCGCTGATCGTCACCGAGGACGGCAACGGTACCATCTGGCGTGTCACCCATGGCGACGGTCGCTCCTGAGCAATTTTACCTGGACCGCACAGCCCCCTCACCCGGATTGCCAAAACCGAATTGCAACAGCAATTCGGGGCAATCCGACCTCTCCCCGAGGGGAGAGGAGTCAGCAGGCGCTGGCGCCCGTCTCTTCTCCCCTCGGGGAGAAGGTGGCCGCGAAGCGGCCGGATGAGGGGGCTTCGTGAGGCGAGGCCCCCGATATCTGGTGCAATAGAATCCGACCCCAGGGAATTCAATCTTAGCCGGTCCCATGCGACAAGGCATTCTGATCTGAGACGAATGCCATGACCCTTACCGGATTCCTCGCCTACAGCGCCGCCCTCGGCATCGCAGCCGCGATCCCTGGTCCCGGCATCACCGCGCTGGTCGCGCGTGCGCTCGGCTCCGGCTTCCGCTCGTCGCTGGCGATGTCGTTTGGCCTGATGGTTGGCGACATCACCTATCTGACCGCCGTGGTGCTCGGCCTCGCCTTCGTCGCACAGAGTTTCAACATGGTTTTCCTGGCCATCAAATGGCTCGGCGTCGCCTATCTCGCCTTCCTCGGCTGGCGCTTCTGGAACAGCGGCATCACGTCCGAGACCGTCGAAGCCCGAACGGGCAGGGCGGGATTGCTGTCGAGCTTTGCCGCCGGCCTGACTGTCACGCTCGGCAATCCGAAGACGATGATCTTCTATCTCGCCATCACGCCGACCATCGTCGATCTGAAAACCATCACGCTGGCAGACTATGGTATCCTCGTCGCGCTGACCGTTGTCGTGCTGTTGGTGGTGCTGGTGCCGTATCTTGCGCTGGCTGCCAAGGCGCGCTGGTTCCTGAAATCTCCGCGCGCGCTCAAGGCGCTGAACCGCACGGCTGCCGGCTTCATGGTCGGTGCCGCTGCAGCGATTGCCGCCCGCCAATAGCGAGCTTTCGGCCAAAGCATTTCGCAAACAGGCCTTTGCGGGAAATGCTTTTCCGAGACGGCACTGTTTTAGACACAGGTCCCACTCGGATATTTCCAATCGACAGTCTATCTTGCACGGTCGAAGGTCCTATCTTGCCTGCAATTCCACTTGCCTGAAATCCTTACTCGCCTGAAGTTCTGGGAGCGAAACAAATGAAGAAGCCCGCCACATCAGCCCGTGTGCCCGGCCGCGGCCGCGTCTACGATTCCATCACCGACACGATCGGCGATACGCCCCTGGTGCGGCTCGACAAGTTCGCCCGGGAAAAGGGCATCGTCGCCAATCTCATCGCCAAGCTCGAATTCTTCAATCCGATCGCCTCGGTCAAGGACCGCATCGGCGTGGCGATGATCGAGGCGCTGGAGGCGTCGGGCAAGATCTCTCCCGGCAAGACCACGCTGATCGAACCGACGTCGGGCAACACCGGCATCGCGCTTGCCTTCGCCGCTGCCGCCAAGGGCTATAAGCTGATCCTGACGATGCCCGAAACGATGTCGATCGAGCGCCGGAAAATGCTGGCGCTGCTGGGCGCCGAACTGGTGCTGACAGAAGGCCCGAAAGGTATGAAGGGCGCCATCGCCAAGGCCGACGAACTGGCAGCGACGATCCCCAACGCGATCATCCCGCAGCAGTTCGAGAACCCGGCCAATCCAGAAATCCACCGCACGACGACGGCCGAGGAAATCTGGAACGATACGCATGGCGAGGTCGATATCTTCGTCGCCGGTATCGGCACCGGAGGCACCATCACCGGCGTCGGCCAGGTGCTGAAGAAGCGCAAGCCCTCCGTGCATGTCGTCGCCGTCGAGCCGGACTCCTCGCCTGTTCTGTCGGGCGGCCAGCCCGGCCCGCACAAGATCCAGGGCATCGGCGCCGGCTTTGCGCCCAAAATCCTCGACACGACGATCTATGACGAGATCGTCAAAGTGTCGAACGAGGATTCCGTGGCCAATGCCCGCCTCGTCGCCCGCCTCGAAGGCGTGCCGGTCGGCATCTCTTCGGGCGCCGCCCTGCAGGCGGCCATCGTCGTCGGCTCGCGGCCGGAGAACAAGGGCAAGAACCTTGTGGTGGTCATCCCGTCCTTCGCCGAGCGTTATCTGTCGACCATCCTGTTCGAGGGGCTGGGATCGTAATCCGACGCTTCTTCGTGACCAAGCTGGCCCGCTGAAAAAACGCCCGTGGCCGCCATCGGCGGCTTGAGGGCGACACCGCTTCCGGTTCATATCTCCCCCGGCCTGCTTTGCGCAGGTCGGGGGAGAATTTATGTACAAGCTTTATACCCGTCCCGGCAGCGGCGGCTTCGTGGTCGAGGCAGCGCTGGCGCTGGCCAATGTACCATTTGAGCAGATCGACGTGCCGAAGACCGACCGGCCCGATCCCGCCTTCCTCGACATCAGTCCGTTGAACCAGGTGCCGGTGCTGACCTTGCCCGACGGAAGCTCGATGACCGAATCCGCAGCGATCTGCATCGTGCTTGCCGAGCGCCACCCCGACGCCAATTTGGCGCCGGGAGCAGAAGCGCCTGCCCGCGCGGATTTCCTGCGCTGGATGGCCTTTATGTCGTCTGTGCTCTATTCGGCGGTGCTGCGTTTCTACTACGCATACCGCTACACTGCCGATCCCGAAGGCACCAAGGCGGTCAAGCAGGCGGCCGTGGCCGAGATGGACCGCGGCTTTGCCGTTCTCGATGCCGCGCTCGAAGGCCGTGACTGGCTGGTCGGTGACCGGATGTCGCTGGCCGACATCTATCTGGTCATGCTGGTGGCCTGGTATCCCGACATCGACAGCGCGCGGACGGCATGGCCGAACATCGAACGCCTGTGGGCGCGGCTGCGCGACCATCCGCTGATGAAGACGCTCAACACCTCGCACGAGATGTGGCCGGGCTGAAGCTCAATTTCTGAGCACCGCTCTTTTTCCTTGCAGGAACCGGCGCACCGCCGGGTCGCGCTCGAGGCCGATCGCCCGGTCATAGGCTTCGCAGGCTTGCGGTACCTGACCAAGCCTGGCCAGGAGACCGGCGCGTGCGGCCCAATAGGGCTGGTACTCGTCAAGCCGCTTGTCGTCGCCCAGCACGTAAAGAGCCGCCAATCCGGCCACTGCGCCCTCGGCCTCGGCGATCGCCACCGCGCGGTTTATCGCCACCACCGGCGATCCTGCGATCGAAAGCAGCGCGTCGTAGAGTTCCTGGATTGCCACCCAGTCGGTGCGGCCGGTGAGCCTTCGTGCCGCATGCGCGGACTGCACGGCCGCCTCAAGCTGGTAGCGGCCGATGACGCCCTTGGCCGCTGCGTGGGAAAGCAGCGCTTCCGCCTCGTCGATGAGGGCACGGTCCCATAGAAGGCAATCCTGCTCCGCCAACGGCACGAAGTCGCCTTCGGCGCTGCGCCGTGCGGCGCGGCGGGACTCGGCAAACAGCATCAGCGACAACAGGCCCAGTGCCTCCGGTTCCTCCGGCATCAGCGAGGCCACCAGCCGGCCGAGCCAGATGCCTTCGGTCGCCAGGTTGCGGCGCCGCGTTTCGGTGCCGGCCGGATCGGACCAGCCTTCGGCGAAGGCGGCATAGATCGCCTCCAGCACCGCGTCCAGCCTCTCGCCGAGTTCGGCCCGCTCCGGCACGCGGAACGGAATGCCGGTTTCACGGATGCGGCTCTTGGCGCGCACCAGGCGCTGGCCCATGGTTGCGGGGGAGACCAGGAAGGCGGAGGCGATCGTCGCGGCGTCGAACCCCAGCACGGTCTGCAGGATGAGCGGCGAACGTACGCTCGATTCGATCGCCGGATGGGCGCAAGCGAACATCAGCCGCAGCCGATCGTCGGGCAGGTCTTCCTCGGTCATGCGTGCCTCCGCCTCCTGCGCAATCAGCTTGAGATGCTCGCGACCGGCCTCGCTGGTGAGCCGCCGCCGCACCGCATCGACACGGCGCCGCCGCGCCACCGCCAGCAGCCAGGCTTCTGGCTTTTCCGGCACGCCGGTTCGCGGCCAGCGCTCGAGGGCGGCGGCAAAGGCATCGGCCAGCGCGTCCTCGGCGGCGGCCACGTCGCGCGTGCGCGCAGCGAGCCAGGCGACCAGCTTGCCGTAGCTCTGCCGGGCGGCAGCCTCGGCGGCCGCCCGGGCGGTCTCGGAACGACTGTCCATCACATCGTCATTTCTCAGACAGGTACTCGGCCAGTTCCCAGATCGGCCGCAGCTCGACAGTGCCGGCGCTGGCCGCCGGGCAGCGCGCCGCCCAGGCGATCGCGGCGTCGGCATCCGCGGCCTCGATCATGTAGAAGCCTGCAAGCTGCTCCTTGGTGTCAGCATAGGGGCCGTCGAGGACGTTGGTCTTGCCACCAGCCACCCGAACCGAGGTGGTCGCCTGACTCGGGCGCAGCCGGTCACCGGCCAGCCACGCGCCGGATTTCTTCAGGGCCTCAGTATAGGCGCCATAGGCGGCACTCATCTGGTAGGTCGCCTCGGCCGGGGCATTCGCCATCGCGGCTTCGTCGGCGTAAATCAAAATCATGTATCGCATGGTCTTCTCCCGTTGTTTCGAAGGCCGCGTCGTTGCGAGCCGGACGTATGTCGCGCAGCAGCGCACGATTTCGACAGGCTGCGGAAAAACTTTCCGCTCCGACGGATTTTTGTGCAAGCCGCCATCTGCTTCCCGATCTCTCAACCGTTCGTCTAACGAGCACAATTGCGGGTTGGCATTTCCGGCCCACTGTCTAAACTCGCCCCGGTTCGCACCTGGGAGGCGGTGCGGTCGTCGATATTTCAGGGAGGGAAATCGGATGTTTCATTTCAGAACGAAACTTGTTGCAGCCGGCGCTGTGGCGCTGTCACTTGGCCTTGGCGCTGTGTCGGCAGGAGCCCAGGAATTCATCAACGTGCTGACCGGCGGCACATCCGGCGTCTATTATCCGCTCGGCGTGGCGTTGTCGGAAATCTACGGCAAGGGCATCGAAGGCGCGCGCACCCAGGTGCAGGCGACCAAGGCTTCGGTTGAAAACCTCAATCTGCTGCAGCAGGGCAAGGGCGAGATCGCTTTTGCGCTCGGCGATTCCGTCAAGATGGCCGCCGAAGGCAATGCCGAGGCCGGTTTCCCAGGCAAGCTCGACAAATTGCGCGGCATCGCCGCCATCTATCCCAATTACATCCAGATCGTCGCCAGCCAGGAGTCCGGCATCAAGACGCTGGCCGACCTCAAGGGCAAGAGCCTGTCGGTCGGCGCACCGGCGTCGGGCACCGAACTCAATGCGCGCGCGATCTTCGCCGCCGCGGGGCTGAAATACGAGGATCTCGGCCGAGTCGAATACCTGCCCTTCGCCGAATCGGTCGAGCTGATCAAGAACCGGCAGCTCGACGCCACGCTGCAATCGGCCGGGCTCGGCGTCGCCTCGATCCGCGACCTCGCCACCTCGGTGCCGATCAATGTCGTGGCGGTGCCGGCCGAGGATGTTGCGAAGATCGGCTCGCCCTATCTTTCGGTGGTCATTCCCAAGGGTACCTATGAGGGCCAGAGCGAGGATGTCGCCACCGCCGCCGTCGGCAATTTCCTCATCACCCGCGCCGATGTCTCCGACGAAACCGCCTATCAGATGACCAAGCTGATGTTCGACCATCTCGACCAACTGGCCGCGGCCCATGCCGCCGCCAAGGCGATCGACCCGGCCAAGGCGCTCGCCGGCATGCCGGTGCCGCTGCACCCCGGCGCTGAGCGTTATTACAAGGAGAAGGGGTTGTTGAAATAGCGGAGCATGGCTCGGCTATCTGAGATGCCCGGCAGGGCAGAGGGGGGCGCCTGGCGCTACAATTCGCTTGCTTTGGAGTGCGTCGGATGAGCGAAATAACCGACGGCAAATCCGCCACCTTCCATCTGCCTGCCGTCGAAGAACAAGTCGAAGGACTGCCACCCGGCTTCGGCGACGGCATCGCCGGCAAGGCCGCCTTTCTCATCGCCGTCGCCTTTTCCGTGTTCCAGATCTATGTCGCCGCCTATGGCAGCATTCCGAGCCAGGTGGTGCGGGCCATGCATGTCGGCTTCCTGCTGCTGCTCGGCTTCGGCCTGATCGCCAACCTGCGCGCCAAGAGCATGCCGGCCAAAGCAGCGTTCTGGGCGCTCGGCGCGCTCGGCTTCGGCACCGGCCTGTACAATTGGGTGTTCTACACCGACCTCATCCGCCGCTCCGGCTTCCTGACCACGCCGGATCTCATCGTCGGCGCGGTGCTGGTGGTGCTGGTCTTCGAGGCGGCGCGGCGGCTGATGGGGCTGCCGCTGGCGATCATCGCCTTCATCTTTCTCGCCTACTGCTTTTTCGGCAACCATCTGCCGCCGCCGCTCGTCCATCGCGGCTATGATTTCGCCCAGCTGGTCGACACCTTCGCCTACGGCACCGAAGGCATCTACGGCACGCCGATCTATGTCTCGGCCGCCTACATCTTCATCTTCGTTGTCTTTGCCGCCTTTCTCGAACGCGCCGGCATGATCGCGCTGTTCAACGATTTCGCGCTCGGCCTTGTCGGCACGTGGCGCGGCGGCCCGGCGCAGGTCTGCGTGCTGTCGTCGGCGCTGATGGGCACGATTTCCGGCTCGGGCGTCGCCAATGTGGTGGCCAGCGGCCAGTTCACCATCCCGCTGATGAAGCGCTTCGGCTTCCGCTCGGCCTTTGCCGGTGCCGTCGAGGCGACCTCCTCCATGGGCGGCCAGATCATGCCGCCGGTGATGGGCGCGGTCGCCTTCATCATGGCCGAGACGCTGAACGTGCCTTATGCCGATGTGGTCAAGGCGGCGATCATCCCAGCGCTGCTCTATTTCGGCGCGTGCTTCTGGCAGGTGCATCTGGAAGCCGGCAAGGCCGGGCTGCACGGCATGGCCAAAGCGGAGCTGCCCAATCCATGGGACGCGGTGCGGCAACACTGGCCACTGGTGCTGCCACTGGCAGCCCTGATCTACCTGCTGTTTGCCGGCTATACACCGATCTTCGCCGGCACGATGGGCCTGGCGCTGACCATCGTGCTCATCCTCGGCACGCCGCTGGCAGCAGCGATCGGACCGCTCGCCTTCCGCATCGTCTTCTGGATAGCGCTCGGGCTTGCCGCCGCTTCGTTCATGAAGTTCGGCGTCAACCTCCTCGGCCTGGTGATCGCCGCACTGGTCGTCGCCTGCTTCACGTTCAGGGGCGGCCGCGAGACGTTGCAAATCTGTGTCGACTCTCTCGCAGAAGGGGCGAAGAACGCGCTGCCGGTCGGCATTGCCTGCGCCATCGTCGGCATCGTCATCGGCACGCTGACGCTGACCGGCATCGCCTCGACCTTCATCGGCTGGATCATCTCCATCGGCGAGAACAATCTGTTCCTGTCGCTGTTGCTGACCATGCTCACCTGCCTGGTGCTCGGCATGGGCATCCCGACCATTCCCAACTACATCATCACCTCGTCGCTGGCCGGGCCGGCGCTGTTGGAACTCGGCGTGCCGCTGCTGGTCAGCCACATGTTCGTCTTCTATTTCGGCATCATGGCCGATCTGACGCCGCCAGTGGCGCTGGCCGCCTTTGCCGCGGCACCCATGGCTAGGGAAAGTGGCCTGAAGATCGGCATCCAGGCGACTAAACTCGCCATTGCCGGCTTCGTCGTGCCGTTCATGGCGGTCTACACGCCGGCTCTGATGCTGCAGGACGCCGGGCCGATCGCCGCCCAGTTCGGCTATCCCGTCGAGGTCGCCTACATCGTCGCCAAGGCATGCATGGGCATCGTGCTGTGGGGTGCCGCCGCCGTCGGCTTTCTCGCCCGCCGCATGGCGGGGTGGGAACGCCTGCTTGCCTTCGCCGCCGGCGTGCTTCTGGTCGCCGCGGTACCGCTGACCGACGAGGCCGGCTGGGCGCTGGCGCTGGCCTGGATCGGCTGGCACTGCTTTCGTGCGCGGCAGGCTTCAGTCAAAACATGAGCCTTTGCATCCTGGCCGCCGGCAAGATGGTGACGTTCTCCGTCGCCGCCTTTACGCTGTCCTGGACGCATTCGGTGGAACGGACGCGTTGGGAGGAAGACTGGAAGGTCACGCCTATCGGCCTGCAGCTGGTCGAGGCGCGGGTCAAGGGCTCGAGCGCCGGCATGGAGCCATCGGAAGGCGCGGTGCTGAAGAATAGCTGGTGGGCCTATACGCCCACGGTCGGCCCACAGCGGCGCGTCATACTCGCCGCCTCCGGCGCAACCGGCGACGGCTGGACGCTGTGCTCGGTTCAAGGCTGCAGGGAACTGGGCAAAAGGGCCGGCGACGCGATCGTGCTGAAGCCGTGCGAATCCACCGGTTCGAGCCAACCGCGATAGCGCCCGATCAATGCGCTGAGCGGCGGCTCCAGCAGCCACATCCTCAGTCAAGGAACCGCTCGCGCAGCTCCGGAGAAGGAACCTCGCAGCTGTCCTTCCTGCCGAACAGCGCGTAGCGATTCCTGGCAACGCGATCATAGAGCCAGTCGCGCAGCGGGCGCGGCAGCAGCAGCAGCGTTTTTGCCGCCCGCCAGGGCCAGCCGAGTTCCGCCATGACAGCGACGAAGCTGTCGAGCCGCGTGAAGGCGACGCCGTCGATCAGGACGAGGTTGGTTTCGTAAGAGTCCGTGCGCAGTCCATGCTTCCGAAACAGCGTTTCACCGAAGGGCGACTGCGCGGTGGCGAAGCGGAAACGGCCTTGGCGATCGAGCCTGACCACCATGCGCACGAAGCCTGAGCAGAGCACGCAGACGCCATCGAAAACGATCAATCGTGGCGTGCGTCGAGAGTTGTTGCGGAGGGACGATTTGACTGGGGTCGACTGGGTTGGGAATGGTCGGTCACGCTGGCCTCGGCTGCTCGTGTCCTATGACACTAAGCCGGCCAGCGTCGGTATCAAAGCCGTGGCGATGTCGCACGGCGCCTGTCGGCGAGAGCGGGACGCTCGGCGCGATAGGTGGTGGCGCGGGTAGAGGCGGCCGGCCTGCAGATCCTGCTGTTGTGGCGATTTTCGAAAGCCATGATCAGTGCGCGCCCAGCGAGTTGCCGCGACGGGCGCAAGCAGGGCCGGGGCCGCGCATGTAATAGCGCTCGGGCCGATAGGTCGGCGCGACGAATTCGCGGATGGCGGCGGCATAGCCGATGAGGTGCGCGAGGAAGTTCATTACCCTTGTCCCTGTCCCGATTTTCGGATGTCCCTTCCGAATTGCGGTCATCATAGCGTCGAGGCGTGAATAGTCGGTGAACGTGATGTTAATATCTGGTCGAAAATGCCTCGCTTCGTGGCTGGATTGCGGCTGATTCGGGGTCTTTCGGTGCAGTTCGTCGGCATTCCGGCCAATGTGACTTTTGCATCACATATGTTTCGTTTGAATGTCGCGCGCGCGCGGTTTTGTTTCAACTTTTGCCGCGCCCAAAATTCAGGTGCTGGCGGCCATAAGGCCTCGGGCGCGCCCTTGGCATCCAGATCGGTCCGTGAGCGCGGAACTGGAGCGCGGTCTGTCCGTTCTCACCTTCATCTGGTCTGGAAGGGAAGATATCATGGCGCCGCGTCCGGCCTGGAAAGGCTATTTGAAGCTTTCGCTGGTCACCTGTGCCGTCGAACTCACCAATGTCGTCACCCACACGGAGCGGGTCTCGTTTCGCATTCTCAACCGCAAGACCGGCAACACGGTGAAGCGGCTCTATGTCGACGCCGAAACAGGCAAGCCTCTGGAGGAGGATGACGAGATCAAGGGCTATGAACTCGACGATGGCGATTTCATCCATATCGAGGAAGACGAGATCGAGGCGGTGCAGATCGAATCCTCGCACACGATGGCGCTCGACGGTTTCGTCGACAAAGCTTCGATCCAGCAGATCTATCTCGATACGCCCTATTATGTCGCCCCGGCCGACAAGGTGTCGGAAGAAGCGTTCGCCGTCATCCGGGACGCGATGACGGGCAAGAAGATGGCCGGGTTGGCGCGTATCGTGCTCTACCGACGCGAACGGCCGGTGGTTATCGAGCCGCTCGGCAAAGGCATGGTGCTGACGACGCTGCGCTACGACAACACGGTGCGCCAGCAGGACACCGTCTTCGGCGACATCGAGTCGGTGAATACCGATCAGGAGATGACCGACCTCGCCGAGTTGATCATCGACAAGAAGAAGACGAAGTTCGATCCCTCGAAATTCGACGACAAATACGAGGACGCGCTGCTGGAGCTGATCCGCGCCAAGAAGGCTGGCCACAAGGCGCCGAAGGCCAAGGCGGCGCCCAAGCCTTCCAATGTCGTCAATCTGTTCGACGCGCTGAAGAAGAGCCTGTCAGATTCCGGATCATCGAAAAAGCCTTCGTCGGCGAAAGCCAAGCCGGCGGCCAAACGCGCCAAGCCGAAAGCCAGCGCGCCCAAACGCAAATCGGCCTGAGGAACCCAACGGATGGCCAGCCTCGAACAATATCACTCCAAGCGCGATTTCAAGAAAACCGCCGAACCGGCCGGCAAGGTCGCCCGGACCAAGCAGGGCGGCGCGGGCGGCATCTTCGTCATCCACAAGCATGCCGCGACGCGGCTGCATTACGACCTGCGGCTCGAGCATGACGGCGTGCTGTGGAGCTGGGCGGTGACGCGCGGCCCGAGCCTTGATCCGCATGAGAAGCGACTGGCCGTGCATGTCGAGGATCACCCGATCGACTATGCGCCGTTCGAGGGCACCATTCCCAAGGGCGAATATGGCGGCGGTTCGGTCATCGTTTGGGACGAGGGCACCTGGACCCCCGAGATCGACCCGGCCAAGGCGATGAAGAAGGGCCATATCAGCTTCGAGCTCAAGGGACACAAGCTGCATGGGGCATGGCATCTGGTGCGACTGAAGCCGCGTGCGGGTGAAAAGCGCGACAACTGGCTGCTGATCAAGTCGGACGATGCCGCAGCGCGTCCCGGCGAGGACATCCTCAAGGAGGCGCCGGAATCGGTGAAGTCGGGCCTGACCATCGAGGAGGTCGGCGAGGGCAAGTCCGCGAAGGGTGAGACGCCGAAAGTCTGGCATTCCAACAAGCCGGCCGCCGGCAAGACGAAGGCCGCGGGCAAGAAACTCGACTTCATCGAGCCGCAGCTGGCCACGCTGGAGCGCGATGCACCGCCGGGCAAGGACTGGCTGCATGAGGTGAAGTTCGATGGCTATCGCATGCAGGCACAGATCGCCGGCACCGACGTGCGGCTGCTGACCCGGACCGGCCTCGACTGGACGAAGAAGTTCGGCGGCGAGATCGTCGCGGAGTTGGCCGCGCTGAAGTGCAGCGACGCCATCATCGATGGCGAGGTGGTCGTGCTGGCCGACAGCGGCGTCTCGTCTTTCGCGCTGTTGCAGCAGGATCTGTCGGCGAAGCGGACGAATCGCTTCATCTATTACGTATTCGATCTGATGCGCCTCGATGGAAGGGATTTGCGGCGCGAGCCGCTGGTCGAGCGCAAGCAGGCCTTGCAGGATTTGCTCGGCAAGCAGTCCGACAATCCGGCGGTCCGCTTCAGCGACCACTTTTCCGAACCCGGCAAGATCATGCTGGAGCATGCCTGCCGGATGGGCCTGGAAGGCGTCGTCTCCAAGCGTGCCGATGCACCCTATCGCAGCGGCCGCGGCCCGACCTGGGTGAAGTCGAAATGCACGGCGCGGCAGGAATTCGTCATCGGCGGCTATCTGCCGTCGGACAAGACCGGGCGCGGCCTGCGCTCGATCCTGGTCGGCTTCCACGAGGGCGGCAAGCTGCATTATGCCGGCCGCGTCGGCACTGGTTTCTCCGGCAAGGGCGCCAATGAGCTGAAGGCAAAACTCGATGCATTGACGGCAAAAACATCGCCCTTCTCCACCGCGGTGCCGAAGGGCAAGGGCCTGGTCTGGGTCAAGCCCGAACTTGTCGGCGAAGTGGAGTTTCGCAGCTGGACTTCGGACCGTATAATACGCCACGCCTCGTTCCAGGGATTGCGCGAGGACAAGCCGGCGGAGGAAGTCGTGCAGGAAAAGCCCAAAGCGTCGACAGGCAAGCCATCGACAGGCAAGAGCACGGCCAAGCCGGCATCGGGTGGCAAAGCCGCCGGATCGATGACGACCACGGTAAAACTCTCGCATCCCGACAAGCTGCTGTGGCCGGACGAAAACATATCCAAGCAGGGCCTGCTCGACCATTACGCGCAGGTTTGGCCGCGCATGGAACAGTTTGTCGTCAACCGGCCGCTCAGCCTGGTGCGGGCGCCGGACGGTGTCGGTGGCCAGCGTTTCTTCCAGAAACATGCCTCGGCCGGTATGAGCGACAAGATCGCGCGCATGAAGGATCCGACTGACGGCGAGGAGATCTTGTACATCCGGGATTTCGATGGTGTCGCCGCACTGGTCCAGTATGGCGTGGTCGAGATCCACATCTGGGGGTGCACGATCGACGAGATCGAAAAGCCCGACCAGATCATCTTCGATCTCGATCCCGATGAAGGTGTCGACGTGAAAGCGGTCCGCGAGGCGGCACTCGATATCAGGGGCAAGCTCGACGAGCTGTCGCTGCCGAATTTCGTCAAGACTTCGGGCGGCAAGGGTTTTCACGTCATGGTGCCGCTGAGACCAGCGGCGGATTGGGATGAGGTCAAAACCTTCGCCCATGATTTTGCCCGTGCGCTGGAGCAGGGTGCCCCCGACCGCTACACGGCGACGCTGTCGAAGAAGGCACGCACGGGAAAGATCTTCGTCGACTATCTGCGCAATGGCAGGGGCTCGACGACGGTCGCGCCCTATTCGTCACGCGCCAAGAAGGGCGCCACCGTGTCGATGCCGGTGACCTGGCCAGAGATCGAGGCCGGCTTGGCGCCGAACGCTTTCCCGATCGGCGGCAAGACTACACTGAAACAGCTGGCGAAAGCCGATCCGTGGTCGGATTTCTTTAAGCAGGGCAAGGCTCTGAGGCGGGGTTAACGCTTCGCCCGTTCAGGACAGAAACACCTTCTCAAACGCCTGCTTGCCCGGCGGCGAGAAGATCACCGCGCGGCTGTCCTTCTCGCGGCGCGCCCATTTCTCGGCCAGGATCTTCTCGAGGATGGCGGCGCCCAGCGTGCCGGCGAGGTGCGAACGGCGCACGCTCCAGTCGAGGCAGGCGCGGCACACCGGCCGGCGCGGCTTGGTATAAACGTCGATGCCGATCGCTGCGAAATGCGATGCCGCCGATGGCCCGAGCCTGATCTCTTGTTCGTCGCGGACCAATACGTTCTTGGCGACGAGCCGATCGAGCATCGCCACCGCCTGCTCCCCGGCGAGGTGATCGTAGCAGACGCGCGCCACGCGCATGGCACCATCGCGCGGACCCGGGCGCACACGCTTTGGACCGACGGCTTCCGCGACGCCTGTGATGGCTTCGATCATGCCCGCCACCTGCGGTCCGGCGAGGCCGTAATAGCGATGCCGGCCTTGGCTCGCCACCGTGAGCAGCCCACCTTCCATCAGTTTGCCCAGGTGCGAGCTGGCGGTCGGCAGCGAAACGCCGGCCTCGAGCGCCAGTTCGCTCGCCGTCAGCGCCGTGCCGCCCATCAGGGCATTCAGCATGTTTGCCCGTGCCGGGTCGCCGACCAGGCTGGCGATGCGGGCGATGTCGGGTCCTTCACGCATAGTTCGTTCCTCATCGAAGCGTTCTTGTCAGATAATCACTATTCTCAGGTGAGATCAAGGAGACGACGATGGCCGCACGAACCGCTTTCCCCTCAGCCCCGCTCCCCAGCCGTCAATTCTTCCCGTTCGTCACCTGGCTGCGTTCGCGGCTGCTGGCCCGCTGGTATGACCGCCATTTGCAGCGTCTGGACCTTGCCGAGATGGATGATCATCAGCTGCGCGATCTTGGGCTAACGCGGCAAGACGTGCGCCGCGAATGCGCGAAGTCCTTCTGGCAGCCCTAGCAGACCAGACGACACAATTTTTCGATGCCGCTCGAACTATCGACGCACCCCAAGGAGACCACAATGACCATCACCTGCTTCATCCGCTACGAGATCGACCCGTTCGGCAAGGCGGCTTTCGAGGAGTATGCGCGCAATTGGGGCCAGGCCATTCCACGCTGCGGTGCCGATCTGATCGGTTACTACGCGCCGCATGAGGGCTCGGCGACGACCGCCTATGCCGCCTACAACATCGAGAGCCTGGCGGCCTACGAAGCCTATCGCGCCCGGCTTGCCGCCGATCCCGCCGGCAAGGCAAACTACGAATTCGCCAAGCGCGAGAGGTTCATCCTGAAGGAGGATCGCATGTTCCTGAAACTGGCCTCAGGCCCGCACGCGAAACTGGTGCTGCCGTGATTGCCGTGATCTTCGAGGTCGAGCCGACGGAAGGCCGGCGCGACGCCTATCTGAGCATCGCCGCGGACCTGCGTCCACTGCTCGACGGCATCGACGGCTTTCTTTCCATCGAGCGTTTCCAGAGCCTGGCCGATCCGAACCGCATCCTGTCGCTGTCATTCTGGCGCGACGAGGAAGCCGTGAAGGCCTGGCGCAACACCGAGGAACACCGGCAGGCGCAGAAGGCCGGCCGTGGCGGTATCTTTTCCGGCTACCGATTGCGCATCGCCCATGTGGTGAGGGATTATGGGCTGACGGAGAGGGACGAGGCGCCTAGGGATAGCCGGGCGGTGAATGGGTGAGTGGCAAGTTTCTTCCTTCTCCCCCTGTGGGAGAAGGTGTCGCCGCAGGCGACGGATGAGGGGTGTTCCCGGGAACGCCAACGTCTCACTCCGCTGGAACACCCCTCATCCGTCTCGGCGCTGCGCGCCGATCCACCTTCCCCCACAAGGGGGGAAGGGAAAAAACTATGCATTCCCGATCAGCACGCCGGCCGCGAACACCAGGGCGCCGCCCAGCACCACCTGGAAGGCGGCACGCAGGAAAGGCGTCTGCATGTAGCGGTTCTGGACAAAGGCGATCGCCCACAATTCGAAGAAAACCACCACCGCGGCAACCCCGGTGGCCGTCCAGAAATGCGGAATGACATAGGGGAGCGCGTGTCCGAGACCACCCAGCGTCGTCATGATACCGACGGTCAGACCGCGCTTGATCGGCGAGCCGCGGCCCGACAGCTTGCCGTCGTCGGAAGCGACTTCGGTGAAGCCCATCGAAATGCCGGCGCCGATCGAGGCGGCAAGCCCGACCAGCAGCGTCTGCCAGGTGTCGTGCGTGGCAAAGGCAGCGGCAAAGATCGGCGCCAGAGTGGACACCGACCCGTCCATCAGCCCGGCCAGCCCTGGTTGCACATAGGTGAGGATGAACTGGCGCTGCTCGGCGCTGGCCTCCTCGGCCTTGACGGCGCCCGGCACATGTTTCTGTTCCAGCCGCTGCGCCAGGGTCTCATGGCCCAGTTCGGCCACCGCCAGATCGTCGAGCAGTTTTCGCGTCGAAGCATCTGCCGTGCGCTTGGCCGCCTCGACATAGAAAAGGTAGGCTTGCCGCTCCATCGCCTCGGCATGGCTGCGCACGTGCTCGATGCCGAGCGGCCGGACCAGCCAGTCGGGCTTGCGCTCGTAATAACCCTTCACATGTTCGCGCCGGATCAGCGGTATGCGCTCGCCGAACCGCTTGCGGAAAAGCTCGATCAACGCATCGCGATGGCCATCCTCTTCCTCGGCCATCTCCTCGAACACTTTTGCCGATTGCGGGAAGTTTTCCGTCAGCCCGTCGGCATAGGCCCGGTAAATGCGACCGTCATCCTCCTCGGAGGAAATGGCCAGCGCCAGGATCTCCTGTTCGGAGAGCGATTCGAAGGGGCGGCGGCCGAAGCCGAAAACACGGGAAAGCATGAGGAATTCACCCTAGTTTAGAATAGTTCTAAACTAGGGTTTTGAACACCTTCGGTCAATTGCGCGCTTGGGTCGCGGTCAAGAATTGTTGAAGCCCCGCGCCCGCGGTGACTCTTCATTATCAGTGAATGTTCACCTATATTGCTGGACTCAAGCCAAGAACAAGGAACCGGCAGATGACGGCAAAACAGCCTCCGCACCCCTATGATCCCAAGCCCGTTCTCGATCTCATCGCCAGCATCGAGGCCGACCTGCAGCGCCTGAAGGGCCTGGTCGAGCAGCAGGTCGAGAAATTCGACCCCGCCAACCCGCACAACAAGGCGCCGGACGGCAAACTGACGGAGGAGGGCGTCGAGTGCTGCTACCGCATGTTCGACGAGGGCAAGTCGCGCTACTCGGTCGCCCAGCAGATGAAGATATCCTTTGCCGCTGCCAGCCACCGGTTCAACAACTGGCGCAAGCTGGGTGGGAGCAAGCGGCAGAGGGCGCTGTTGGGCTGAACATGGGGGATGTCTGCGGGACAGCGCCCCCCTCTGTCCTGCCGGACATCTCCCCCTCAAGGGGGGAGATTGGCAGCTTCGGCGTCCCGCTCACCTTGCAGCGTTAATAGGTAGCGAAGTCGACTGAGTGCGTAATCTCCCCCCTCGAGGGGGAGATGGCCGGCAGGCCAGAGGGGGGCGTGCAGCCGTGGTGTTGGCGACCGTCCCGCTAAACTTTGTAACGGTCACATTTTTCCCATGGTGCGCCACATCTGTTTGCGGGCATCATGAAAAGACCCTGTCCACTGGACCTCACATGAACGCCATATCCCTTCCCGGCATCGCCGACATCCACGCCGCCGCCGCGCGTCTCTCCGGCTTGATCATCGAAACCCCCTTGATCGAATCGCAGGAGCTGAACAGACGCTTCGGGGGCCGCATCCTGTTCAAGCCGGAGACGCTGCAGCGCACCGGCTCGTTCAAGTTCCGCGGCGCCTACAACAAGCTGTCGTCGCTCAGCGAGGCGGAACGCAGCCAAGGTGTCGTCGCTTTCTCATCGGGCAATCATGCGCAGGGCGTCGCCGCCTCGGCCGCGATGTTCGGCGTCAAGGCGGTGATCGCCATGCCTTCGGACGCGCCGGCGATGAAAATTGCCAACGTGCGCAAGATGGGCGCGGAGGTGGTCCCGTTCGACCGCTTTCGCGACGACCGCATGACCGTGATCCGCCCTTACATGGAAAGAGGCATGGTGCTGGTGCCGCCTTTCGACGATCCGGCCATCATTGCCGGCCAGGGCACGATCGGTCTCGAATTGATGCGCCAGGCAAAAGCGCTTGGCGTCAACCTCGACGCGGTGATCGTCCCCTGTGGAGGCGGCGGCTTGTCGAGTGGCATCTCCGTTGCCGTCAAGGACGCCTCGCCTGACACCGCGATCTGGGCCGTGGAGCCCGAGCATTTCGACGACACCCGCCGGTCGCTGGCCGCCGGTGCCAGGGTTTCGAACGAGCCCGGCCATAGCTCCATCTGCGACGCGCTGCTGACCGCCGAGCCTGGCGTGATCACCTTCGAGATCAACCGCAGGAACCTCACCGGTGGCATCGCCGTCTCGGACCAGGCGGCGGCGCAGGCGATGCGCGACGCCATGGCTTATCTCAAGCTGGTGGTCGAGCCCGGCGGCTGCGTGGCGCTGGCGGCACTGTCATCGGGTGAGATCGAGCTGTCCGGCAAATGCGTTGCCGTGGTGCTGTCCGGCGGCAATGTCGATTTCGGGACGTATGCCGGGATCATGGCGGCTGCTTGAGACGGCGATGTCCAAGGGTATCTGATGTGGAGTATCTGGCGACAGGCTCCGCCTTGGATCACTCCTCGCCCGCCGCCAAATCGTCGCCGCGCTGAGCATGGTCATCTACCGCCCGCTCACTCGTTCCGAGCTGCCCGACGATACGGCATCCCTTGCCCGCACCCTCATCGGCAAGATCGTGGTGCGCGAACTGCCCGAAGGCATCGCCAGCGGCCGCATCGTCGAGACCGAGGCCTATGTGACCGGTGACGCCGCCGGGCATGGCTACCGGGGGATGACGCCGCGCAACCGTTCGCTGTTTCTCGAACCCGGGCACGCCTATGTCTATCTCGCCTACGGCATCTCCTACATGCTCAACGTTTCGAGCGAGATGGCAGGGGTCGGAACCGGCGTGCTCATCAGGGCGCTCGAGCCGCTCGAAGGCATTGCGCTCATGCGGCTCAATCGCGGCATCGACCGCTTGCGCGACCTGGCGCGAGGACCGGGAAGGCTGGCCCAGGCATTGCGGATCGATCGTTCCCTCGACGGGCTCGATCTTTGCCGCAAAGGCCCGCTATGGCTGGCAACCGACGAGCATCAAGCCGGCGACATCGCCCAAGGCGTCCGGATCGGCATTACAAAGGATGCCGATCGCCCGCTGCGGTTTTACGTCAAGGGGAGCGCCTTCGTCAGCGGCCCGAAATCGCTCAACGGTTAGTGGCAGTTACAAACCATGGAGATTGGCGAAAGCATTTCTCCCTTCCGCAAAGGCTGGTGCCAAGACTGGAGGTCGTGCGGCATCTAATCCAGCGTCCGCCTGAACCGCACCAGTGCCACGCCGGCAAACAAGACCACGAACACCACCAGCCAGCCGATCTCCGTTGACACTGCCGGCAGTTCCGCGCCCTTCAGCATCACCGCGCGGGTGATGCGCAGGAAATGCGTCAGCGGGAAGATCTCGCCGAAGATTTGCGCCCAGTCCGGCATGCCGCGATAAGGAAACATAAAACCCGACAGCATGATCGACGGCAGGAAGAAGAAGAAGGTCAGTTGCAGGGCCTGCATCTGCGTGCGGGCGATGGTCGAAATCGTATAGCCGAGCAGCACCAGCGCCAGCACGAAGATCAGCACGGCGGTCAGGAGCAGCGACATCGACCCGGTGAAGGGGATTGCGAACAGAAGCTTCGCCGCCGCCAGCACCACCACCACCTGCACGCCGCCGACCGCCAGATAGGGCAGCACCTTCCCCATCATGATCTCGAGCGGACTGGACGGCATGGCCAGCAGGTTCTCCATCGTGCCGCGCTCGGTCTCGCGCGTCAGCGCGATCGAGGTCATCATCACCATGGTCATCTGCAGGATGACGCCGAGCAGGCCGGGTACGATGTTGTATTGCGAGATGCCTTCGGGATTGTAGCGCCGGTGTACGACGACATCGAGCTGGCCCTTGGCGGCCTCGGCGGCGGCTTCCTGCGTGCCTTGCGCCCTAAGCAGCGCCTGGCTGGCGACGGTGCCGAGCGTCGAGATGGCGCCGCTGGCCACCGCCGGGTCGGTGGCGTCGGCCTCGATGAGTATCTGCGGGTTGTTGCCGCTCTCCACCCTCCTGGCGAAATCGGCGGGGATGGTGACGACGAAGGCGACGTCGCCGCGCGATATCAGGAACTCGGCTTCGGCGGCACTTTGTGCGACATGGTCGAAACGATAGTAGCCGGTGGTCTGCAGCGCCGCGACAATGGCCCGCGTGTAGGGATCGTTGCTCGTCGCCACGAGTGCTGCCGGCAGGCTTTTCGGGTCGTTGTTGATGGCGTAGCCGAAAAGCACCAGCTGTATCAGCGGCACGCCGAGCATCATGGCGAAGGTGATGCGGTCGCGCCGCATCTGGATGAATTCCTTGATCAGCAAAGCGCCAAGCCGGGCGAAGGAAAAGACGCTGTTCATGCCATGTTGTCCTTCGACCCAGACATGAACTGGATGAAGACGTCCTCGAGGCTGGTTTCGCCGGGCGAAACTTTCACGCCCTTGTGCTCTTTCTCGACATCGGCGAGTGCGGCTTCGAGCTTCTTCTTGTCGGAGCCGACGACATGCAGCGTCGCGCCGAACGGCGCCACCTGGTCGACGCCGGGGCGGCCCTGAAGCGCTTCGGCGACCTGATCGAGCCGCGGACCCTGCAGGACGAAGGTGGTCAGCCCGGCATTTTTCACCACCTCGGCGACCGTGCCGGTGGCCAGCATCTTGCCGTAGGAGATATAGCTGATGCGGTGGCAGCGCTCGGCTTCGTCCATGTAGTGGGTGGAAACCAGCACGGTCAGCCCGCCGCTGGCCAGGCGATGGATCTCGTCCCAGAACTCGCGCCGCGCCTTCGGATCGACACCTGCTGTCGGCTCATCGAGCAGCAGCAATTTCGGCTTGTGCATGATGCAGGCGGCCAGCGCCAGCCGCTGCTTCCAGCCGCCCGACAAGGTGCCGGCCAGCTGGTTGCGGCGCGACGTCAGGCCGAGGTCCTCCAACGTGCGCGCGACATGGTCTTCGACCGGCTTCAGCCGATAGAGGCGCGCCACGAATTCGAGATTCTCGCCGATCGTCAAATCCTCGTAGAACGAGAATTTCTGCGTCATGTAGCCGACTTCGCGCTTGATGCGCAGGCTGTCGGTGCGGATGTTGAAGCCGAGTACCGTGCCTTCGCCTTCGTCCGGCGTCAGCAGGCCGCACATGATGCGGATGGTGGTGGTCTTGCCCGAACCGTTGGGGCCGAGAAAGCCGACGATCTCGCCCTCGGCGACCGACATCGTCACATGGTCGACGACGGTCTTGTCGCCAAAACGCTTGACCAGGCCATGGACGTCGATGGCGTTCATCTTGCGCTGTCCGCGAGATCAACATCGACGATCTGGCCGGGCTGCAGCGGCCCGGCATCGCCCTCCGGCCGCGCCTCGACCAGATAGACCAGCTTCTGCCGGTTCTCCAACGAATAGATCACCGGCGGCGTGAATTCCGGATCCGGCGACACGTAGCTGACGCGCGCCTTCACATCCGGGCCGCAGCCGTCGCAATGGACGCCGAGCAAGGTGCCGACCTTGACCGAGGAGAAGGCGCTCTCCGGGATGTAGACGCTGAGCTTGACCGCACCGTCGGGCAGGATCGAAATCACCGGCGCGGTCGGACCTGATGTGTCGCCCGGATTGCGGATGACATCGTTGACGCGGCCCGGCGAAGGCGCTGCCAGCACACGCTTCGACAGCCGCCATTGCGCCTGCTCCAGGGCCGCCTGCGCCTGCTTGACCTGGTTGTCGGCGGCCTTGATCGTTTCGGGCCGTGCCGGCAGGCCGCCGACCGCGAGATTGGCATTGGCCTGGCCGACCTGCGCATTGGCCGTTTCGAGCGTGGCCGACGCGGTGTCGAAATCGGCCTGCGTACCGGCGCCGCGCTTGAACAGATCGGCGGCGCGGTCGTATTTGCGCTTGGCGTCGGCGGCCTGGGCGCTGGCCATGTCGACCTCGGCCTTCAGCACGGCGATCTCTTCCGGCCGCTTGCCGATCTGCAGGTCGGCCAACTGCGCCTGCGCCTGGGCAAGGCCGGCCTGCGCCTGCGCAACCGCGATCTTGGCATCGGCACTTTCCAGCGTCACCACGGTCGTGCCAGGCACCACACGGTCGCCGCGCTTCACCGTGACGGTCTCGACCTGCGCCACCTCGATCGGTGCCAGCAGCACATAGTCGCCTTCGACATAGCCGACGGCCAGCGGGGCAGCCGGGGCACAGGCCGAGAAGAGCTGCGCGGCGAGCGGCAGCGAACACAGAAAGCTCATGGTCTTTGCCCCTTCATGCTTTGCTCTTTTTGGAAGCCAATATGGCCTTGAGATTACCCGATGTGACCGCCACCACCTTGGCCGCCTCGGCGGCGCCGATGTCTTTCCAGCCCATGCGGCGCATCACCGCCTCGCGGCCGATGCGGAAATAGATGACCTGGCCAATCAGCGTGAACACGGTGAGCCTTGTGGCCTCGCTTTCGGCGGGCTCGCCGGTCGCCTGTTCCCAGAGCTGGCACAGCCGGCGATGCGTCGGCTCGAAGACGCCGTCATAGATGCGGTCGAGGGCTGCCGTCGGATGCGAAAGCTCACGCAACACGAACTGCACGATCTCGCCGGCCTGCGGGCTGGCCACGACAAAGCCGACCATCCGCTCCAGCGCCGCGAAGAGTAGCGCTTGCGCCGCCTCCGGATTGGCTGGTCCCGGCGCAGGCGCCTGTACATTGCCGAGCGCCTGGCCGGCTACACCCTGGATGGTCTCGACGATAAAGTCGGCTGCAGCGGCGCGAAGACCCTCCTTGCCGCCGAAATGATAGGCGATCGAGCCTATATTGGCTCGCGCCTCGGCGGCGATCTCGCGCGTCGAGGTGCCATCGAAGCCCTGCCTTCCGAACAGCTTCAGCGCCGCCTGGACAAGGGCCGCGCGCGTCATCTCGGCGGGCTCGCGGCGAAGAATGTTGGGCTCAGGCAGTTTGACCATGAGCGCAATTTAATCAATCGATTGATTAAAGTCAAGTTCTGTTCGTCATTATCTTGCCATCGACGGCGGCAAACGCTTTAGTGCGCGGCCATGGGCAAGGAAGTCGAACGAAAATTCCTGGTCACCAGCACCGCATGGCGGGAACTGGCCGAGGCCAATATCCGCATTCTCCAGTTCTATCTCGCTGCCGGCCCCGGGCGCACGGTGCGTATCCGCATCAGCGATGGCGGTTCCGCCAAGCTGACACTCAAATTCGGCAGCAAGGCGCGCGAACGCGACGAATTCGAATACTCGATCCCGCTCTCGGAGGCGGTGGAGATGCTGGACTTTGCCATCGGACGTGTCATCGAGAAGACACGTCACCATGTTAGGCACCGTGGCTATCTCTACGAAATCGATGTTTTCGGCGGTCCGCTTGCGGGACTTGTGATCGCCGAACTTGAGACGCCGGAGGACGTGCCGGACGAAATGCTGCCTGATTGGCTCGGCCGCGAAGTCACCGGCGAGTCAAAATTCTACAACGCGTCGCTCGCCCTTGGGGGGATACCGGAGATCGCCGCATGAGCTTTCGTATCGATCCGCGCCTGCCGCTGACCGGCGAGGTCAGGCGTATCCTTGCCGAGGAAATCGGCAAGGCGCTGCATCACCTTGACGCCGCACGGAGCCGGCCGGAACAGGCGCTGCACAAGTGCCGCAAGCGGCTGAAGAGCGCCCGCGCCCTGCTGCGGCTTGTTCGTTCCGGCGACGAAACATTCTGCGAGACCGAGAACCAGTGCTATCGCAATGTAGCCGGCCTGCTTGCCGGTCCGCGCGAGGCGACAGCGCTGATCGAAACCATCGACCGGCTGGCGGCGAGCTTTCCCAAGGAGAGCGCCGACGATGGGCTTACTGCTGCGCGCGACAGGCTGATCGCGCGCCAGCATGAACTGCACGAAGGCAGCGGGCTCGAGGCGGCGATCGGCGCGGCGACCGCCGCTTGCGAGGATGGCCTCAAACGCGTCGAAGCGTTGGCCTTGCCCGACCAGCCGGAACAGGCGGCCGACGTGCTTGCCGAAGGTGCCCGCGTCACGCTGCGCCGTGCCAGGAAGGCGCTCGACAAGGCCAGATCGCGGGGCGCGGCCGATGATTTCCACGATTTGCGCAAGGCGGCCAAGACCCACGGCATGCATCTGTCGCTGCTCGGCAGGCTGTGGCCGACACCGATCAAGGCCCGGCGCAAGGCGGTCGACGAACTGGGCGAGCGGCTGGGCGACCTGCACGATGTGCTGGTGATGCGCGCGCTGCTCGAGGCCGACGACCAGCCGCTCGGGCTGCCCGAGGACACGAAACTTCTGGGCAAGCTGTTGAAACGGTCGGAGAAGCAGCTGAAGAAGAGCTGCCTGGCCGAAGCGGCCGAGCTGTTCGGCGACAATCCCAAACGCTCGACACGCAAACTGGCCCGCAAGGCGCGCGACGATCTGGCTGCGCCGCCGGAAGAGGCCGCGGCATCGTAGGACGCTCTTCCTCGCGCTCCGGACGGGGGAGGAAGGCGTGCGCTAGCCCTCATTACCCGCCCATGCTAATCGCCATGGGGCATGACCGAGCCCGGCGACACGCTTCTGGATCGACTTGGCCGCTGGCTTGCCGGCCGGCTGCAGGGAGAATCGTCCGGCTACGAGCCCTACACTCCGTCCGATGCCGAAACGCTGCGCCGCACGCTTGAGCCGGGCGACATCCTGCTGATCGAGGGCAACCAGAAGATCTCGGCGGCGATCAAGTACCTGACCCAGTCGACCTGGTCGCATGCGGCCTTCTATATCGGCGATGCCTTGCCCGCGCCGGAAGACGGCTCGGAGCGGCCGCGCCTGATCGAGGTCACGATCGGCGAAGGCTGCGTCGCCGTGCCATTGTCGCGCTACCGCACCTACAACACCCGCATCTGCCGGGCGAGCGGGCTGGCGCCGGAGGATCGCGACAAGGTCGTCGCCTTCATGATCGGCAGGCTCGGCCTGAAATACGACCTCAAGAACATTTTCGACATGCTGCGTTTTTTCTTGCCCACACCGCCGGTGCCGGTGCGCTGGCGCCGCCGCATGCTGGCCTTCGGCTCCGGCGATCCGACACGGGCGATCTGCTCGACGCTGATCGCCGAGGCCTATGGCCAGATCCGCTATCCGATCCTGCCCGAAATCACCCGTGCGCCCGGCCGAGCCTCCGCGCAGTCGAACTATTCGCGCAAGGAAATCCTGCACATCCGCCACCACTCGCTCTACACGCCGCGCGATTTCGACCTGTCGCCCTATTTCCGCATCGTCAAACCGACGCTGGAATATGGTTTCGACTACCGGCAGATGGTCTGGGACGACAAGGTTGCCGATCCCGGGGCAAAGGCCGCCGAATAGACGCGATCAAATGAGTCCAACGGCATGGACGGCACGGCACGGCAGCGCCGCCCGGCAGGCGGCGCTTTGGCGTCAGTGCTTGCAAGCCGCAGCGCGCACGTCCGAGGGAGTGGCGTCATAACGGCGGCGGAACGCCCGGTTGAAATAGGAAAGATCGTTGAAGCCGGCCTCGTAGGCGATCGCGGTGATGCTGCGTCCGGCATGGCGCGGATCGCCGAGCATGCGATGGGCACGCGCCAGCCGCTGGTTCATCATGAAATCAATCAAGGATGTGCCATCGCTCTCGAACAGCTTGCGGACATAGCGGGCCGACAGTCCGTGGCGGGCGGCGACGTCCCGCGCCGACAGGTCGACATGGCCACCATGCGCGACGATATCGGCCTTGATGGCGCGCAAGCGGGCAACGCTGACGCCACGGCCGCGCGCGATCTGGGCCGCATCCCTGGTCGCGCCCATGGCGAGTGCGGCAAGGTCGAAGACATGCGTCGTCGCAAGGTGGCAGGCCTCCGCAGTCAACTCGTCTCCGACCTCCTGGATCGAGCTGATATAGTCGAGCAACAGCCGCATCGCCCCGCTTTGGGTCGGCAAGGGCCGCATAAGGACCGCTGCCGGATCGCCGATCAGAGGCGAAAGCTGCTTGCGCGAAAAACTCATATTGATGAAGCGGAACCCGCCGGCGCCGATCAGGTTGAAGCCAACCTCTTCACCGCTCATTATCAGCGCCTGGCCGTTGCCGACCGCCTCCTCGCGGCCGCGGTGCTTCATCACGCTGCCCCCATCGAGGGCTGCCAGAAGAACGAAGTCGTCGTTGTCGATCAGCGACGATGTGCGATGCACCCGGAATTCCGATGAGCTGCCGGTGGCGATGCCGAGGCCCGGCAACGCGCGCACCCGCATGTCGATCTGCGCCGGCGCCAGCGGATCGAGGTCCACCCTCAGAACCGTGCGGCCGTAAACCTCGCGCGTAATCTCGACGCGATCCCGCTCCGGAAACATCTCCGTCGCCAGCCTGAACGAAGCTGATGGCCCCATCGTCGCAGTCATCGACACCCCCATGCCAAGAGCGCGGTCATATGCGCCGCGGCCTGCAAAACGTCAATACCGGGCCGTTTTGGCCGCTTTCAGTGCCGTTCTGTCCAAGCTGTCCCCCTTTGATGCCCCTAGTTTGCGGCGCGATTCCGAAACCGGGACCGTATTGGCGGCAATCCAAGGGGGCACGATGTTTCATTTGCAACTGTTCAAGACGCTGTCGGCACTGGCTGCGGCGGGCTTCAATCCGCGTGCCTATCTGCTGTCGATCGCGTTGGGCAACACGGTGACCGATCACCGCGAGGTCAAGCTGCCGCCGCGCGCTGCCCGATGATGAGGAGCACCATGAAAAAAAGCATTTTCGTGGCCCTGACCATTGCCCTGGCGGGCTGCCAAACGGGCCAGGCCGACAGCAACCCGGCATCGATCGCGAGCGCGGCCGGCAGCAACAAGGCCCGGAACGAACCATCGACGGAAACCGCCTGCGCCGAGGCCGCGAAGAAGGCGGCGAAGGCGCAGACCAATGCGGCTCTGCTCGGCGGTGTCCTGTCGATGGCGGGGGGTCTTGGCGGTCTGGCCGGCAATGGTGGGGTCATTGCCGGCCAGGCCGCCTCGATCGGCGGCTCGGTTCTGCAGTCCCAGGCGACGAGCAGTGCCCGGGCCGGCGTTGTGGAGGACTGTTATGGCTGAGCGGCGTTTCGCAGCCATGCGCCGGCTGGCCGGCGCGCTCGCACTTGCCGGCATGATGTTCGACAGCCCGCATGCCTTGGCGCTGACAGCGCGGGATGCGTCGGCGGTCGTCGGCCTGATCGAGGCCTTGCAGCCCGAATTCGGTCAGTTCGCCTATGACGAGGAGATCGCCGCCGACTGGTACGAGCGCGATGCCGCGGACAAGGGCTTGATCGGCACAGCCGGCTTCACCGCCGACAGCTGGAAGGTCGCGCTTGGCGAGACCATCCGCGGGTTCCTGGCGACGATGCCGGTCGCGGAACTCGATGCCATTTTCGTCAAGCTCAGGAATGCCATATCCGGCATGAGGGAGCTGACCGACGCACAGAAGACGGAGACCATCGCGGCCATCGACGAAGAGGTCGAAGGGTTGATGGCTTTGCGGGCCGAGGGCGACCCCTTCGCCGATGTCGTCAGGCCGCTGACGCCAAAAATCCGCAGCCTCATCCTCGGCCCGGCGATGGGGCGATAGGATGTTGGGCAAAAGCAAACGGGTGGCGGGAAAAGCAACTCCGAGCGGGAGCCTCGAGGCCGAACATCGCGGCATTTTTCCAACCACGGCACGTGTCAGGCGGGGCAGCCCGATCGCAATGCTTATCTGCCTGCTGGCTTCCAGCTGCAGCCAGACGGCCGCCAGCCCGCCGATCACGCCAGACCAGCATGCGCAATTGGCGGAGCTGGCGGCCGGCCCGGACTCGCCGGAAGGTCTTGGCGAAGCCCTGGCTGCAGTCGAGGCGACCAAGAAAATGCAGGATTGCCGGGCGCGCATGAACGAGACCGCCGGGCAGATGAAGATGATGGGCGCGGTCAATGGCGCCGTCGGCACCGCCAGGGCCGTGCGCGGCCAGCTCAGCCGCCAGATGCAATCATGCTGAGACGATTGCGAGCTCCTCGAGATCGCGCAGATAGAGGAACATCGAGGCCTCGCTCAGGCCCTGCGAGCGCATGATGCCTTCAGGCGTGAACTTTCCGACAGATGCAGGCGCTTCACATGGCGGCTATATCATGCCGAAACCGCAACAGCACCCTGGTTTTCGGCTCTGTGTTCGACCCAGACATGGACCGGTTCATCCCGACCGCGGATGCTCACCGGTCCATGATCGCGCGCATTCAACTGTGTCGTGGGCGATTCCGCCTTCGCGGCTTCTATCAGTCGTGACCCAAAGCAAATGTTTGCCTGAAGTTCACGGCAAAGCGCCTGCAAACGGCTGGCGACGTTGACGGTGTCGCCCACCACCGCGAAGGAAAGATTGCGCTCGCTGCCTACTGCACCGATGACGACTGCGCCATATTGTGCACCGATCCGAACGTCCAGCGACGGGTATCCCCTGGACACCCGCTGCACATTCCAGTCTTCGAGAGCGGCGATCATCGCTTCAGCGCACTGGATGGCTCGGGTCGCGTCGTTATGGCTGGCTTGCGGAACCCCAAATGTGGCCATGATGCAATCGCCGATATAGTTGTCGACGGTGCCATGGTGGTCGAAAACGACCTGCTCCATGCGACGGTGGAACTGACGCAGAAGTTCGAACACTGCTTCGGCCGGATGATCCTCGGAATAGTGTGTGAAGCCGACGATGTCGGCGAACAGTACCGCGATATCCTGCCGGCGGACCGGACCGAAGGGCTCGTCATCCGCGGCGAGCTGGTCGACGACATTTGGCGAAAAATGCCGGGCGAGATTGGCGCGGGCGCGCTCTGCCTTGACATAGTCTTCCGGCAGATGTCGGGAACGAGAGACGACCAGCGCCATGATCGCGCCGATAATCAGCACAACCAACACGTTGGTCGCCTGCGCGAATGTGTCGACGAAATTGGGATTGAGATAGAGGTTCAGTCGCTCTGTCGTCGGCAGCGAATAGAGGTTCGTCGCCGGAAGGACGGTTCCCGCATGAAGAATCACCCATCCCACCCCGATCGTCCACGTCAAGGCTGCGAGCGCTCCGAGATAGAGCGCCAATCGGGTCGAAAGGGTCAGCGCGCCAAGGCACACGAAAATCAACAGGAATTTGAAGCTGCCTTCGCGCAGTTGCATCGCGGCCGGCGCGACCTCCAGGGAAAACGGGTTGGGCGTTACCAGCAGAACGGTCAACAGAACGATGTCCAGCGTGCCGACGAGATAACCGATCCACCATGGCGCGTTGCGACGGCGCGCAAAGCGAAACTGGATCAGGCCGACGAGCTGGAACAACATGAGGCCCGCCAGCACGAAGAGCAGAGAGGATCCCAGCGGCTGATTAATGAAAAGAAGCAGGAGATCACGGCGAGCGATGCCGTACGCGCCCAGAACTGCAATGCAGCACCTTGGCGTTCTGCGCGCTCTCGCAAATTTCTCAGCCGTGAATAGCGGCGAAGTTCAAGTGTTGGCGCGGTCGGCATAGGATCACTTCGATTTCGCGGGGACGTGTCACGCATTTGGCAAACCCGCCTTCTACTGGCAAATCAGTGCGCGAACTCTACCATGATTGCGGTTTCATTTTTGAAACGCGGCTGCAAAGAGTAAAATGTCCGGACAAAGGACCACGGTGAAAGCTGAAGCAGGATAGGCGGAGGCTTCCCTGTTCAGGTCACGAAGATTGGTGCATTCGACGCCGCCGCGAAGCGACTTTCCTTGCATCTGGGACTAAAGTGAGCCCGCTCGCCTAAAGCGTGCTCCCCGCTTGCTTGAGATCAAAAAGTTGACGTTCAAGCGACCGCCGGCCGGCAAATCCCGGCCCCTACCCCGCCTCGATCTTGCCTTTCAGCTGCGCCCGCGCCTCCTCGATCGACGCTGCATAGGTCACCAGCGGACGCTTCACGCCGTGGTTGATCAGCATGCGCCGGATCTGCGGCGCGGCGCCTGATATGATGAAGCGGACGCCGGCGCGCCTGGCCTTGTGGGCGGCGCCCTCGATGACGTTGGCCGCCGTCGAATCGAAGAACGGTACGGCCGAGCAGTCGAGGATGAAGTTCCTGCGCTGGTCGGCGATGCGGTCGAGTACGGTGCCGACGGTCGATGCCGCGCCGAAGAAGAAGGCGCCCGAGATGCGGTAGACCACGGTGTCGGCGTCGGTCGCCTCGCTGGCATCGTAGGCGTTGGCGCTGTCGGCGACATCCTCCTGCACCAGCGGCTGATCGGCCTCTACCGCAGTCGACTTGGCCATGCGGTCGATGAACAGGATCGAGCCCAGCACGAAGCCGACGACGATGCCTTCGGTGAGATCGCGGAAGATGACGAGCAGGAAGGTCGCCGTCAGCACCAGCGCATCGCCGCGCGAGGCACGCAGCAAGGTGGCGAAGGCCTGCTTCTCGAACATGTTCCAGCACACGACCGCCAGCACGCCAGCCAGGGCTGCGAGCGGGATGTAGCTGGCGAGCGGCGCCGCCACCAGCATCAAAGCGAGCAGGATGGCGGAGTGGACGATGCCCGAAACCGGTCCGTGGGCGCCGGCCCGCACATTGGTCGCGGTGCGGGCGATGGTGCCGGTGGCGCAGATACCGCCGAACAGGGCGGACGCGATGTTGGCGAAGCCTTGCGCCACCAGTTCGCAGTTGGAACGATGCCGCCGGCCCGTCATCCCGTCGGCGACCACCGCCGACAGCAGCGATTCGATCGCGCCGAGCAGGGCAAAGGCAATGGCATCCGGCAGCACGTCAATCATCCTGCCCAGGCTCACCGGCGGCAAGGCAGGCATTTGCAGGCTACGCGGGATGCCGCCAAAGCGAGTGCCTATCGTCTCCGCCGGCAGCGAGAGAAGCGCCACGACCAGCGATGCCAGCCCGATGGCGATGAGCATGGCAGGCCATGTCGGCCGCCAGCGCTTCAGGCCGGCGATGGTGAAGATGGTCAACACCGCCACGAAGGTCGCCGCAAGATTGATGGTGCCGGCCGCCTCACCGACCGCGATCAACTTCGGCACCAGCGGTCCCGGCTCCCTGCCGGCAAGCTTCAGCCCGAACAGTTCGACGATCTGTCCTGAAAAGATGATGACGGCGATGCCGGCGGTGAAGCCGACCGTCACCGGATAGGGAATGAACTTGATGTAGGTGCCGAGGCGGAGATAGCCGATGGCGAGCAGGAAGACCCCTGCCATCATCGTTGCCAACAGCAGTCCATCGATGCCGACCCGGGCAACCGTCGCGGCCACCAGCACGATGAAGGCGCCGGCCGGACCACCGATCTGGAAGCGGCTGCCGCCGAGGGCCGAAATGATGAAGCCGCCGACGATCGAGGTGTAGAGGCCGCGCTCGGGCGTCACGCCCGAGGCGATGGCGATCGCCATCGACAAGGGCAGCGCGACGATGGCGACCGTCAGCCCGGCAATGGCGTCCGCCTTGAAGTCGGCGAACGTGTAGCCCTCGCGCCAGACCGTCACCAGCTTCGGCGTGAACAATTCGGAAAATGTCGGTTTTACCGGCCTATGGGCCGACCTGTGGGCCGGTTGATGCACTGCCCGCTGCGTCTGGTCCATGGACTGCCTTTCGCACCCTGAAAGGCGGCGGGATCGTCGGCAGGGCTGTCGGCGGTCGCCGTCGCGACTTTATGCCGGCTCAGCCTTGGGATCCCGCGGCACGGCAGGCTTGAGGCGCACGCCCCGGCCGCCGCGCTCGCTGGTCTGGTTCTCGCCGATCAGCTCCACCCCGGCCTCGTCGAGAGCCTGGATGACCTTCATCAGCGTGTCGACCACGCCCCTGACCACGCCATCGCTCGCCTCCATGCGCTGGATGGTTGGAAGCGAAACGCCGGCGCGCTCGGCGAGCGTCTTCTGATCGATGCCGGCCAGCGCCCTTGCGGCGCGCATCTGCGCGGCAGTGATCATCGGCCGGAATCCCCGTCTGAGTCTGCAGGAATAAGGTATAATACCATCATTGTGATGTTTCAAGCATTAGTATGAACGTCTGAGACGTAAGGGGGCGGCTGACCGATCATTAGATACTTCCCGGGATTGTGCCTAGGGTGTCCATCTAGGCAGGGGGTAACGCGGTTGAATTCTTCAAGACCTTCATGACCTGGGCGGCCTTGCTGTCGGTGGGCTGCGGGCACGGGCTGATCGACCGGCTGATCTAGTCTCCAGTCTCGCTGTCGCCGTTCAGGCGCTGCCCGCGCCATCGCTGCCACGCCCGGGCAGCGAGCCAGCACAGCATCGCCCAGACGAAGCCGGCGCACCAGCCGGCAAGCACATCCGATGGCCAGTGGACGCCAAGATAGATGCGGCTGATGCCGACCAGCAGCGTCGTCAGCACCGCCAGCGACAGCACATAGATCTTCGTCGTTCGACCGGGCAGGAAGCGTGCCGCCAGCGCGCCGAGCGTCAGATAGGTCACGGCCGACAGCATGGCGTGGCCGCTCGGAAAAGACAGCGTCGTTTCGTTGACGAGATGCGAGACGAGTTCGGGGCGCGGCCGGTCGATGCCGGCTTTCAGCAGGCTCGACAGCACCTGACCGCCGGCCACCGCCACGAAGATGAAAAGGGCGGTCGCCGGCCTGCGGATAAGCAGGAGATAGACGATTACCGCCGTCACGATCAGCACCAACACGCTGCCGCTGCCAAGACTTGTGATGTCGCGCATCGCCCCTTGCAGCCACAGCGGGCCGATCGGGCTGTCAGGGCGCCCCGCCTGGCGGAAGGCGAGCAGGATCTCGGTGTCGAAGGCGTGCGGCGTGGTGGCGCGCGCAATCTCCATCAGCTCCTCGAATCCCCACAGGCCGGCGGCGATGACCAGGCCGGCCAGCAGCACCGGGAATTCGACCCGGTTGAGCAAAGCGTTCGCGGCGTTCTTCATCGGCAATTCGCCCGTTACAGCCGGCCTTGCAGATAGGGTCCCAGCGTGATCAGCGCCACCGCTGCGATCGCCAGCATGATGCCGGTCGCCTGCAGCGCATTGACGCGCTCGCCGAAGAAGACCAGCGCCACGACGTTCACGGAGACCAGCTGGATGACGGCGGAAAGGCTGAACGACACCGACATGCCGAATTCGCGGATCAGCCGCAGCATGATCAGATTGCCCAGCGAATAGAGCGCCAGCGTCAGCGCTATCTTGCCAAGGCTCGGCGCAAGGCCCCATTGCTTGGCGGCTGTCGCCGCCAGCAGGAAAATGACCGTCGAAAAGCCGAGCTGCAGCAATCCCGAAAAACTCAACGTTTCGCCCCCTCTCGAAGCGGCTCCCGCCGCATGCGTCGCGGACGTTGTTTCCCAAGCGCGCCGGGACGTCAAGCGACCTCGACCAAACGAAGCCCTTGGCAATGGCAAGCCGGAAGCTCAAAGTACTAACATCGCCCAATCTGTCGGTTCGAAGGGCGGTCAGGGGCTCATGATTCGCAGTTTTCAAAACCTGATGCGGCGCTGGAGCGAGCTTTCCCTTGCCCTGCAATTCGTCGTTGCCGGCGGCTTTGGCCTGCTGGCCGTCATGTTGGTGGTGGGCACCTGGGTGACGGCGCAGATCCGGGACGGCGTCATCCGCAATTCGGCCGCCACGACGGCGCTCTATGTCGACAGCGTGATTGCGCCGTTGCTTCCCGACTTGCGCAAGGACCAGGAGCTCAGCGAATCCGTCAAGCAGGCGCTGGACGAGACGCTTGGCCAGGGCGCGCTCGGCAAGCGCCTCGAATCGTTCGTGCTCTGGCGCCGCGACGGCACGGTTCTCTACGCCAAGGAGGCGTCCCTGATCGGCCGCCGCTTCGGTCCGAGCGACAATCTGCGTTCCGCCTTCGAAGGCAATGTCGTCGCTGAATTCAATACATTCGATGATGATGAACGCGAGGAGAAGGCTATCGGCTTGCCATTGCTGGAGATATACAATCCCGTGCGCGAGCCCTGGTCGGGCGAGGTGGTGGCGGTCACCGAGTTTTATGAGATAGCCGACGATTTCCAGGCCACCCTGGCGTCCGCCCTGTGGTCGAGCTGGCTGATCGTGGCCGGCGCGACGCTCGCGGCATTCCTGCTCCTGTCGGGCATCGTCCTGCGCGGCAGCCGCACCATCGACGATCAGCGTGGGGCGCTGCGCCGCCAGGTTTCGGAGCTGCAGGGTCTGGTGGTGCAAAACAGTGCTTTGCGACTGCGCGTGCAACGGGCCTCCCGCCGCGCCACCGCGCTCAACGAAAGATATCTGCGCCGGATCGGCGCCGACCTCCATGACGGCCCGGCCCAACTCGTGGCACTGGCGGCGCTGCGCATGGACAGCCCGATATTTTCCAGCGATGGCCATTCGAGCGTAAGCCGTTCGACCGAGGTCGCAATGATCCGCAAGACACTGGAGGACGCGATGCGCGAAATACGCGGCATCTGCACCGGCCTTGTTTTGCCGCAGATCGAGACGGCTGCCGCAACCGACATTCTGCGGCTGGCGGTCAAGGAACACGAGCAGAGGACGGGAACGTCGGTGACGCTGACGCTGACCGGACAGTTGCCGGAGCCCGGCGCCTCCGAGAAGATCAGCATCTATCGTTTCGTCCAGGAAGGGCTGAACAACGCCTATCGCCATGGGTTGGGCAAGGATCAGGCGGTGAGTGCGGGGATGAAAGGTGGCCGGCTTTTTGTCGAAGTGTCGGACGGCGGACCCGGTTTCGATCCGGCGGCACGGGTCGAGGGTCTCGGCCTCGCCGGCCTCAGGGAGCGGGTCGAAAGCATTGGCGGACAGTTCGAAACCTTGACCGGGCCGCAAGGTACGCGTTTGGTGATCCGTCTATCGGTCGAGGAGCAAGCATGACTGGGACCATTCGCATCGCCATTGTCGACGATCACCCCCTCTTTCGCGAAGGTGTGACGCGCAGCCTTTCGGAGATCGGAGGCTTCGAGATGGTTGGCGAGGGCGCCACGGCGCAGGATGCCGAACGCCTCGCCACGACGGTGCGGCCCGACATCTTGCTGCTCGATATCTCCATGCCGGGCGGCGGGCTGACCGCCGTCGCAAGCATCCTCGCCAGCCATCCGGCCCAGAAGATCGTCATGCTGACCGTTTCGGAGGCCAACGCCGATGTGACAAAGGCGCTGAACGCAGGGGTGAATGGCTATGTCCTCAAAGGCGTCGGGTCGCGCGGGCTCGCCGACATCCTGCGCAATGTTGCAGCCGGCGAAAGCTATCTGTCGCCGACGCTGTCGGCCCGGCTGCTTTCGGATCTCCAGTCCCAGCAGCCGACCGATGGCATTGCGGAACGGCTGCGGCAGCTCACCGATCGGCAGACGGAAATCCTGCGGCTGGTGGCTGAGGGGCTGAGCAACAAGGAAGTCGCCTTGCGGCTTGAGCTGCAGGAGAAGACCGTCAAGCATCACATGACCGGGGTGCTGTCGAAGCTCAATGTGCGAAACCGCACCGAAGCGGCCTTGATGATGCGTGAGTTGCGCGACCGCGACAGGCCTTCCTAGAGCAACTAGAGCATGATGCCGAAAGGTGTGAAGCGGTTTTCGGAAGACATCATGCTCTATCTCTTTGATTTAGAGGCGGATTCATTTTTCAGGCCGCTTCGACCTGAAATCATCCGAATTGCGCAAAACAATAATTGAACGGTTGCGTGCCTCCGCAAGGTGCGGACCGCGCAAAAGCGCGTCGTGCCTCGGGACTGGCGTGGCACCGCCAAAAACGAGGTCACCTCCGCCGGGGGGCGGCGGAGGTGACATGTAAGGCTGACCGTTGCCTGTTGGCCAGCTTCACAAGGCCTTGAGACGATCGGCATCGGCCGGCGTGGCCTGGCGGTCGATGATCGTGCGACCGAGCGCGTCCTTCATGCTGAAACGTCCGTTCTCAAGCTTTTCCGTTATGCCGTCGGGATGCCGGACCGTGATCTTGTTGCCGGTCACGTCGACCTTGTCACCGGTCTTTGCATTGACGTGGCTTCCGCTCTTACCCTGATTGGATCCCGATTTGCCGCTATTGCCGCTGTTGCCATTCCCGCTGTTCCCGCCATTGCCGCTGTTCCCGCCATTGCCGCCGCCGGAATTGCCGCCGTTGCCGCCGCCACCACCGCTGTTACCGCCACCCTTGGCGTATGCGCTGGCAGTGTGGATGCCGGAAATGGAGCCGTCCAGGACAATTTGGTAGGGAGCAATCGTCAACGCCAGCGCCGCTGCCGATTTGAGCGCCAGCCGGCAACAACGGGTCGTGACCGATCTGTGCATTTTGATCTCCGACGACTGAGCCCGGCGCGCCCCACCCCAACGTTGCAGTGCAACAACATTGCCGAAAGACGCGGCGCCCGGAAGCGACCTCCGACCGTTGCGGTTGTCAACCAGGACCTTTGAAAGCGCAAGATTGGACTAAAGTCCCAAGCGTATGCTACATTAGCTTCGCATGAACGGCGCCGCGACCGCCATCGCTAAATGGGAGACTCGCTTTCCCTACGCTGACGACGGCAGACGCCGAACATCAAGTCACCTCCGCCGGGGGCGGCGGAGGTGACTTTGTCGAGCCGGCTTTGTCCGTTGATCGGTTGCAGCGGCTGACGCCATGCGCCGTCGCAGGATGCGCGGCGAAACATGCCGCCGAAGGTCTCCTTCATCTCGAAAAGACGATTCCGGAGCAGTTCACGGCCTTCGGGAAGGCTGAGCCAGCGCTGCGCGTAATGCCAGTCGCGTCTGAAAGGTCCCCAATGTCACGAAAATGTGACCCGGCGATTATAAGGGGGGTCAAACAGGTACCCCACGCTCCAGCCACCCAACAGCCAGAGGCAAGCCACCATGACTGACCTTCGCTCCCCCGACACCCGATTCCGCACCAGCCTGCTCGAGGAAAACGACGGCCCGGCCATCAACGCCTCCGACAACCGCACCATGGGCGAGATCATCGCCGCGCGGTTCTCGCGCCGCGGCTTCCTCAAGGGCTCGCTGGCCGTCTCGGCCATCGCCGCCACCGTAAGCCCGCTGGCGCTGATCAGCGCCGACGAGGCCCGGGCAGCGGAAGGCTCCGCCTTCGCGTTCGACGAACTCGAGGCCGGTATCGACGACAAGCACCATGTCGCGCCGGGTTACGATGCCGATGTCCTGCTGCGCTGGGGCGATCCGCTTTTTGCCGATTCGCCCGACTTCGACCCGACGAAACAGTCGGCCGAGGCCCAGGCGAAACAGTTCGGCTACAACAATGACTATGTCGGCTACATTCCGATCGACGGCTCGGCCGAACATGGCCTGCTGGTGGTCAACCACGAGTACACCAATCCGCATCTGATGTTCCCGGGCATCGTGAAGATCGTCGAAAAGGACGGCAAGAAGTCGGCAGAAGTCGCGCCCCTCTCGAAGGAGCAGGTCGATGTCGAGATGGCCGCCCATGGCGGCACCATCGTCGAGATCCGCAAGGACGGTGGCAAATGGCAGGTGGTGCGCGACGGCAAGCTCAATCGCCGCATCACCGCCAACACCGAAATGGCGCTGTCCGGCCCCGTTGCCGGCCATGACCGCGTCAAGACCAAAGCCGATCCGTCCGGCACCAAGGTTTTCGGCACCGTCAACAATTGCGCCGGCGGCGTCACGCCCTGGGGCACCTATGTGATGGCCGAGGAGAACATCCATGGCTATTTTTCCGGCGAGCTGCCGGAAGACCACAAGGAAGCCGCGAACTACAAGCGTCTCGGCATTCCCGAAGGCGCCTATGAATGGGCGGCGCATTACGAGCGTTTCGACCTCGCCAAGGAACCCAACGAAGCCAACCGCTTCGGCTGGATCGTCGAGGTCGATGTCAACGACCCGACCTCGACGCCGAGGAAGCGCACCGCCATGGGCCGCTTCAAGCATGAGGGCGCCGAATCGATCGTCGCCAAGGACGGCCGCGTCGTCTTCTATCTCGGTGACGACGAGCGCTTCGACTACGTCTACAAATTCGTGACCAGGGCCGCGTTCAATCCGAACGACCGTGCCGCCAACAAGGACCTGCTCGACGATGGCACGCTGCATGTCGCCAGGTTCGCCGAAGACGGCACGGTCGAATGGCTGCCGATCGTGTTCGGCCAGGGGCCGCTGACGGCTGAAAACGGTTTCACTGGCCAGGCCGACGTGCTGATCGAGACGCGCCGCGCCGCCGACCTGCTCGGCGCCACCAAGATGGACCGCCCGGAAGACATTCAGCCCAATGGCGTCAACGGCAAGGTCTATGTCATGCTGACCAACAATTCGAAGCGCAAGGCCGACCAGGTCGACGCCGCCAACCCGCGCGCCGAAAACGCCTTCGGCCACATCATCGAGATCGCCGAGGACGGCGGTGATTTCACGGCCGCCAAGGGCAAGTGGGAAGTGCTGCTGAAATGCGGCGATCCCTCGGTTGCCGATGTCGGTGCCACCTTCTCGACGGCAACGACGGCCAATGGCTGGTTCGGCATGCCCGACAATTGCGCGGTCGATTCGGCCGGGCGTCTCTGGGTCGCGACCGACGGCCAGGGTCCGAAAGCCACCGGCCGCACCGATGGCTTATGGGCGGTGGACACGGAGGGGGCGGCGCGGGCGACCTCGAAACTGTTCTTCCGCGTGCCGATCGGCGCCGAAATGTGCGGTCCGCTGTTTGCGCCCGACGACCAGACCGCCTTCGTCGCCGTCCAGCATCCGGGCGACGGCGGAGAGGACTGGGAAGCGTTCGGGCGCCCGTCCTACTATGAGGACCTGTCGACGCGCTGGCCCGACTTCAAGCCCGACATGCCGGTGCGGCCGTCGGTCGTCGCCATCACCAAACAGGGCGGCGGCAAGATCGCGGTCTGATTGCCCACTCGTATGGGCAGCAGCGGAGCAGAATTTGCGCCGCTGCTGCGCCTTGAGCCGCGGCATGTATCCCTTGGGCTGCGGAGCAGCTCCTGGGGTCTGCGCCGCGTCGCTTCGCCCCTTGCTCCGCCCCAGGATGGCGAGGCGACGGGGGGAAGTCGGTCAAGCCTCGGGAAAGATTGGCAATTTAAACATGGCGCTCTAGGTCTTTATCAGGAGATCGCCATGTCGAAGTCCGTCTATGACCGTGGCTTGCTCAAGCCAGCCGATATCGCCAAGCTGCAGCGCGTGTTCGACGAGGCCTGCCGGCGGCGCGAGGCACATCCCGATTCCGCCGACGCGCGGGAAATCGCGCTTAACCTGCTCGCTTTGCACAATGCCGGCATGGTGGAAGAGGACATGCTGATGGAAGCCGTCGGTTTCCGGCGGCTGGAACCGAAATCAGCGTGATGCGCTGGATTGGTGCGAGGCCGACCTTGCAATTCGTTTGGCGATCGCCTTGGCCAGGATGCCGGCATTGGCGAAGCAGCCGCGAATGCTTGGCCGCATGCCGGTGAACCACAGACCGGGCAATTTTGGATCGGCTTCGCCACCGTTGAAGAGCGGAACGCCCTTGGCGTCGAGCACGCCGAGCTTGCCGACCATGGGCTCCAGCCCCGTGCGGTAGCCTGTCGCGGCAATGACGATGTCGGGATAGATCAGGCTGCCATTGGCCAGGATCACGCCATCGCGGGTGAATTCCCGTATGCCCGGCACGACGGTGATCTTGCCGGCCTTGATGGCGCCGACGGCGCCGTCGTCGGCGGCGATCGCGGTGTAATCCGAGCTCAGGCGGCTGGCGCCGCCCGCAGGCGCGGGCGGCAGGCCGAATTTGGTCAGGTCGCCGAAAACCAGCCGCTGCGTTGCCGCCATCACCGCATCGGCGAGCCGCAACGGCAAGCGCGCCATGATCGGCGAAAGCCGGTGCACGGCGATCTTGCAGATGCGCTTGGGCAGCAGGGCGGGACCGTTGCGGGCCGACAGCCAGATGGCGGCCGTGTCTATGCCGGCCAGATGATTGAGCGCATCGAAGCCCGAATTGCCGGCGCCGACGACCAGCACTTTTTGGCCCGCATAGGCTTGCGCGTCACCGAAATCCGCCGAATGGATGATGCGCCCGACGAAATCCTTCATGCCTTTCCATTCGGGGGTGAACGGCTGCCTGTCGCGGCCGGTGGCGATGACGACATTGCGGGCCAAGCGCGGTCCGGCGCTGGTGCGCAATGCCCAGTGATCGCCCTTGAAGGTGATCTCTTCGACCGCGACGCCAAACTGCACCGGCAGCCGGTTCTCCTTCTGGAAATCGTTCATGTGGCGGATGACGACCATTCTTTGCGGAAAGGCGGGCGTGCCAGGGGGAAAGGCGAGACCAGGCAGCGAAGAAAGATCGCGATGGGTGTTGAGATGCAATTGCTGGTGGCGCCGGTGCCAAGGCTCGGCCAGCCGGCTTTCCTTTTCCAGGATCGCCGTCGGCACGCCGGCGTTCATCAAGGCATGCGCGACGGCCAGTCCGGCAGCACCGGCGCCGATGACGATTGCCGGCTCGACCGTGGTCGGCAGAGCCGCAACCGATCTGATTGTCGTATCAGTCATTCACTCGAATCCCATTGGACGTCCCGCCGTAAGGCTCGCAGGACGCTGTAACCGTTTGATCGCGCGCAGGATCCCCTGCAGCAAACCGCGGCCGAATTTCGAGCGATGCGATTTAGCGCCACACGCCGGGCCGCGGTTGCGCTCTATATGGCATATGCGCGATATCAACGGTAATCAGGTCGCGGCAATGTGATTGATTCGAGGCCTTGGGTGGCTGGCGGGTCTCGGTTATCCCCCACGCGCATGCCCGAAATCGAGTCCGATTTTCGAGTCATGCGCAGAATCAAAGTGTTACAGCACCTTGGCGCGTCCTGGACGGCCGGCGCTGTAGGCGGCACGCGGAATCTCGACCATGCCCTCCTTGCGGTTCTATTTCGACAAGATCCTTGAGGCCGCCGCGCCCGAGGTCGAGCGGCAGGCGCTGACCCATATCGAACGCCTGGCACTGGTGCGCCGCTATGGCGACTTCTCGCTCGCCTATTCCACCGCCGTGCAAGGCAAGCTTTCCTATTTCGGCGATGCCGACGGCTACATCGCCTTCGGTACCAAGATGAAGCACCATTTCGCGCTCGGCGACCCGGTGGCGGCTCCGGTGCGTCGGGCCGATTACATCAAGCGTTTCGTCGAGACCGCCGGCAGCCCATGGTTCGTGCAGGTCGGCGAGGACACCGCACGCGTGCTGGCCGGCCTTGGCTACAAGGTCAATCGCCTCGGCATCGACACCCGCCTCGCCCTGCCCGAGCATGATTTTTCCGGGAAGCGCAACGAGACCGTGCGCTACTCCGAGCGCTGGCTGCTGAAGAAAGGCTTTTCGTTCGAAGAGGACAAGCGCACGATCTACCTCGACGAGATCGCCCGGCTTTCGGAAAACTGGCGCGGCGACCGCATCGTCAAGCGCTGGGAGATGGGTTTTCTCAACCGCCATTTCGCCGACCATCTCGGCACCGACATGCGCCGTTTCGTCCTGCACGGTCCCGATGGCGAACTGGTCGCTTTGCTCGACTTCGACCCGTTGTTTGCCGACGGCAAGGTCATCGGCTACACCACCGCCTTCAAGCGCAAGCATCTCGACGCCTCACCGCATGCCGAGATCGGCCTGACCAAGTTCGCCGTCGACCGTTTTCGCGAAGAGGGCATCTCGGTGGTCACGCTCGGCCTGTCGCCGCTCGTCGATGTGGGCCCGAGCGGATTTGCCGAAAGCGATTTCTGGCGCAATGCCTTCCAGCGCGCCTATTCTTCGCCCTGGGTCAATCGCCGCAGGTTCAACCTGCAGGGCCAGGCGGCGTTCAAGCGCCGCTTCCACGGCGTCGAGGAGCCGGTCTACATCGCCTTCCGCCAGGGAACGTATGTCGAGATGCTGGGGCTGCTGCGGCTGGTCAAGGCGATCTAGGTCTGGCGATATTCAGGTGAGGCCGGCCTGCAAATGGCGGCTTCCTGCGCTTCCTGCGCTTCCGGTGCTCACGTACGAAAAGTACGCTCCGCTCCGGTTCTCGGAATCCACCATTTTCGACTCGGCCTGACCTGAATCTCAACAGACCTAGCGGCGCTCAGGGCGCTTTCGCCGCTCAGTTCCTGAGCCGGTAGCCGGTCCTGAAGATCCAGGCGACGATCGCTATGCAGATCAGCAGAAAGACGATCGTCATGCCGAGGCTGATACCGACCGAGACATCGGATTTGCCGTAGAAGCTCCAGCGGAAGCCGCTGATCAGATAGACGACCGGATTGAACAGCGTCACCGTGCGCCAGATCTCGGGCAGCATGTTGATCGAATAGAAGCTGCCGCCGAGGAAGGTCAGCGGCGTGATGATCAACAGCGGCACCAGCTGCAGCTGCTCGAAACTCTTCGCCCAGATGCCGATGATGAAGCCGAACAGGCTGAAGGTCACCGCCGTCAGCACCAGGAAGG
The DNA here is from genome assembly GCF_055811655.1 of Mesorhizobium sp. WSM4809. NCBI lineage: Bacteria > Pseudomonadati > Pseudomonadota > Alphaproteobacteria > Hyphomicrobiales > Phyllobacteriaceae > Mesorhizobium > Mesorhizobium sp. WSM4809. The sequence continues at coordinate 12,514 of NZ_JBVVQW010000005.1, read as the reverse complement.
CGAGCATCCAGAACGGATGCAGGATGGTCAGCGGCACGAACAGCGAGGCGGTGGCCAGGATGATCAGACCGAGAAGGATCGACTTGGTCGCGGCGCCGCCGACATAGGCGATGACGATCTCCAGATAGGAGACCGGCGCCGACAGAAGCTCGTAGATCGAGCCGACGAATTTCGGGAAGTAGATGGCAAAGGAGGCGTTGGAGATCGACTGCGTCAGCAGCGACAGCATGATCAGACCCGGCACGATGAAGGCGCCGTAACTGATGCCGTCGATCTCGGTGATGCGCGAGCCGATGGCCGAGCCGAAGACGACGAAATACAGCGATGTCGAGATGACCGGCGAGACGATGCTCTGCAGCACGGTGCGGAAAGCACGCGCCATTTCCATCCGGTAGATCGCCCATACGGCGCGAAGGTTCACGGCTCCCTCCTCACCAGATTGACGAAGATCTCCTCGAGCGAAGAGTTTTGCGTGTCGATATCGCGGAACTGGATGCCGCCGGCCTCGAGATCGCGCATCAACGAGGCGACGCCGGGCCGCTCGGCCTGATTGTCATAAGTGTAGGTCAGCTGCCCGCCATCGGGCGACAACTCCAGCGCATAGCGCGAGAGCGCCTCGGGAATGGCCGTCAGCGGATTGCGCAGTTCCAGCACCAGCCGCTTGCGGCCGAGCTTGCGCATCAGTTCGGCCTTGTTCTCGACCAGGATGATCTCGCCGCGGTTGATGACGCCGACCCGGTCGGCCATCGCCTCGGCTTCCTCGATATAGTGCGTGGTGAGGATGATGGTGACGCCGTCCTCGCGCAGCCGGCGCACCATCGCCCACATGTCCTGGCGCAGCTCGACGTCGACGCCGGCGGTCGGCTCGTCGAGGAACAGGATGCGCGGCTCATGCGACAGCGCCTTGGCGATCATCAGCCGGCGCTTCATGCCGCCCGACAGGGTGATCGCCTTGGCGTCCTTCTTGTCCCACAGCGACAGGTCGCGCAGCACCTTCTCGACAAAGCCGGGGTTGGCCGGCTTGCCGAACAGGCCACGGCTGTAATTGACCGTCGCCCAGACGCTCTCGAAGGCGTCGATTGTCAGTTCCTGCGGCACCAGCCCGATCAGACCGCGCGCGGCGCGATAATCCTTGTTGATGTCGTGGCCGTCGACGGTGACGGTGCCCGACGAACGGTTGACGATGCCGCAGACGATCGAGATCAGGGTCGTCTTGCCGGCGCCATTGGGTCCAAGCAGCGCGAAGATCTCGCCGCGCTGAATGTCGAGATTGACTTCCTTGAGCGCGGTGAAACCGGTGGCGTAGGTCTTGGAGACCCCGGAAATGGACAGGATGGAAGGCATGGATGAAAACGGCTGCTTGAAAGAGGTCCCCTGATATAGGCCGAATGTCGGTGCTTGCAACCGTAAGTCAATGCCCTGCTGACAGTTCTCGACAATCGTGCCGGCCGGCCGTTGCAGGTGCGGCGCACAGGCCCGGAGTTGCACGGCACGCAACCGGCAAAATTGTCCTGTGGCGTTCAGCCTCGCGGCAGGACGCCGCTTTGACCTGAACTCGCTTCGGGCCTATCTTTCGCGAGTATTTGCAGCAGCCGGAGCCCATCATGGACCCGCTCATACTTTCGCGTATCCAGTTCGGCGCGAATATTTCATTCCATATTCTATTTCCGACGATCACCATTGCGCTGGGTTGGGTGCTGCTGTTCTTCAAGCTGCGTTACAACGCGACCAACGATTCCGCCTGGATGCGCGCCTATTTCACCTGGGTGAAGGTGTTCGCGCTGTCCTTTGCCATGGGCGTGGTTTCGGGCGTCACCATGAGCTTCCAGTTCGGCACCAACTGGCCGGGCTACATGGAAAAGGTCGGCAACATCGCCGGGCCGCTGCTGGCCTACGAAATCCTCACCGCCTTCTTCCTTGAAGCGGCCTTTCTCGGCATCATGCTGTTCGGCTTCCGCCGCGTCTCCAACCGCATCCACACGCTGGCGACGGTGCTGGTCGCCGGCGGCACCACCGTCTCGGCATTCTGGATCATCGCGCTCAATTCCTGGATGCAGACGCCGGCCGGATTCGAGATGCGCGACGGCGTGGCGCATGCGGTCGACTGGTGGGCAATCATCTTCAACCCGTCGATGCCCTACAGGCTGACCCATATGCTGCTGGCGTCGGGGCTGACGGTGTCGTTCCTGATCGCTGGCCTGTCGGCGCTGCGCTATCTCACCGGCGACCGCTCGGAATCGATGTGGAAGGCGCTGCGCACCGGCGTCTTCACCGCGGCGATCCTGATCCCGATCCAGATCTTCGCCGGCGACCAGCATGGGCTGAACACGCTGGAGCACCAGCCGCAGAAGATCGCCGCCATGGAGGCCAACTGGAACACCGGCCCCAACGTGCCGCTGGTGCTCTTCGCGCTGCCCGATGAGGCGGCGAAGGAAAACAAATTCGAGATCGCCATTCCCGATGGGGCCAGCCTGGTGCTGCGGCACTCGGCCAGCGGCGTGGTGCCGGGACTGAACGACTATCCCGGCAATCATCCGCCGGTCTTTCCGGTGTTCTGGGGTTTCCGCATCATGGTCGGCACGGGCATATTGATGCTGCTCGTCTCATGGTCGGCGGCCTTCTTCCTCAAGCGCCGGCACAGCTTGCCGAAGCCGCTGGCGCTGCTGATGGTGCCGATGGCGCTGTCGGGCTGGCTGGCGACGCTGGCCGGCTGGTACACCACCGAAATCGGCCGCCAGCCCTGGCTGGTGACCGGCGTGCTGAAAACCGCCGACGCGGTTGGCCCGGTGGCCGGCAGCCATGTCGCGCTGACGCTCACCATCTATCTCATTCTCTATGTGCTTTTGCTGATCGCCTATCTCGGCGTGCTGGTGCACCTGGCGCTGAAGGCGGCGAAGGACGGCGACAACTCGCCGTTGCCCGGCGTGCTCAACGCGCCGATGTCGCAGCCGGCTGCGGGGGAGTGATTTGATATGGCACTCCAGCCGGGCGCCGGCGCGGCCCCTCACCTGCCTGCCGGCATCCTCTCCCCGTATAGGGACGGGGAGAGGGGCGCTCGCATCGACGGTTTCGCCAATCACCAGCGTTGCAAGAAAAGCGCCGAGATTGCGGCCAGCCCCCTTCTCTCCGTCCCTATACGGGGAGAAGTGCCCGGCAGGGTGATGAGGGGCGGCGCCGACTTCGGCAATCGATCTGAAGCCTCGATAGAGTCCCATCCGATCACATCGCGATTAGCCGGCTTTGGTGAGTGAGGAGAAAAAGATGACCTTCGACTGGCCAACCGCGCTTCCGCTGATCTTCGCCGGCCTGATGGGCCTCGCCATCCTGATCTACGTCATTCTCGACGGTTTCGATCTCGGCATCGGCATTCTGTTCGCCGCCGCTGAAGACGCCGAACAGGATACGATGATTGCCGCGATCGGCCCGTTCTGGGACGCCAACGAGACCTGGCTGGTGCTGGCCGTCGGCCTGCTGCTGGTCGCCTTCCCGCTGGCGCATGGCGTCATCCTGACGGCGCTCTACATTCCGGTCTTCGTGCTTTTGCTCGGGCTGATCCTGCGCGGTGTCGCCTTCGATTTCCGCGCCAAGGTGCCGACCGAGCGCAAGCACCGCTGGAACCGTATTTTCTTCCTCGGTTCGCTCATCGCCTCGCTGGCGCAGGGCTATATGCTGGGCGTCTATGTGCTCGGGCTCGACGTCGGCCTCGGCGGCACGGCGTTCGGCGTGCTGGTGGCGTTCTGCCTTGCCGCCGCCTACGCGGCGATGGGCGCCGCCTGGGTGATCTACAAGACCGAAGGCGACTTGCAGAAGAAAGCGGTGCGCTGGCTGCGCACCGCGCTGGTGCTGACCGCGCTCGGCATGGCGGCGGTGTCGCTGGCGACGCCCTTCGCCAGCCCGCGCATCTTCGACAAATGGTTCGTCTGGCCGGAAATGCTTTATCTGTCGCCGCTGCCGATCCTGTCGGCGCTTTTGTTCCTGTGGCTGTGGCGACAGACCTTCCATCTGCCGAAGCCCGACGACCGCCATTCGCTGATGCCGTTCCTGACGCTGGCCGCCATCTTCGCGCTCGGCTTTGCCGGCCTCGCCTGGTCGTTCTACCCGTTCGTGGTGCCCGATCGCCTGACCATCTGGCAGGCGGCTTCCGCGCCGGAGAGCCTGGCCATCATCCTCGCCGGCACCGTGGTCGTGCTGCCGGTCATCATCTTCTATTCGTTCTATGCCTACCGGGTGTTCGGCGGCAAGGCGACGGATCTGACGTATGATTGAAGGGGATGGCGGGAGCTAATCTCCCCCCTCGAGGGGGAGATGTCGCCGAAGGCGACAGAGGGGGTCGCCACACGTAGAGCGCCAACTTCCTTCTATCGCAAGAGGCCGAGCCCAGTCTGACCGACCCCCTCTGGCCGCTTCGCGGCCATCTCCCCCTCGAGGGGGGAGATTACCAGCGCTCAGCTCAATTGCTCGCCGACAGCACCAGCACCGGCTTGTCGCTATACAGCGTCGGGAACAGCGCCTTGAGGTTCGCCACCTTGGGCAGGTCGTTGTAGACGATGTAGGGATAGGTCGGGTTCAGCGTCAGGAAGTCCTGATGATAATTCTCGGCCGGATAGAAGGTCTTGCCGGTTTCCAGCGTGGTGACGATCGGCTCCGGGAACACCTTGGCCTGGTCGAGCTGGGCGATGTAGCTTTGCGCGATCTTCTTCTGTGCATCGTTTTCGGCGAAGATCGTCGAGCGGTATTGCGTGCCGGAGTCCGGACCCTGGAAATTCAGCTGGGTCGGGTTGTGGGCGACCGAGAAATAGACCTGCAGCAGCTGGCCATAGGTCACCTTCGATGGATCGTAGGTGATCTCGACGGATTCGGCATGCCCGGTGCTGCCTGAGCCGACCGTCTCGTAGACGGCGGTGTCCTTGTCGCCGCCGGAGTAGCCGGAGACGGCCCTGGTGACGCCCTTGACGTGCTGGAAGACGCCCTGCACGCCCCAGAAACAACCGCCGGCGAAGATCGCCTTTTCAGTGCCGGCGGCCGCCTTCTCGTCGATTGCCGGCGGCGGGATCTTCACCGCGTCCTCGGCCGAAACCGCCGGCGTCAGCCAGAAGGCGGCGCCAGCGGCGGCAAGTGCAAGCGCGGCGAGGGCGCCTTTGACAAAGCCGAGCGAACGGTTTGAAATCTTGATGTTGGTCATGGTTGCACTCCTCGTGGCTTCCATAGGGATCAGTCTATTGCATCAAATAGTGCGGCGCGACGCACATTCGCGTGCGCCGAATGCGGAATCTTACCGTCAGCGCTGCCCCTCACTGTCCTGCCGGACATCTCTCCCCGTAGAACGGGGAGAGAGCAGCTGGCCGCGACGCTGGCGTTTCTACCTGCAACACCGATGATTGGCGAAACCGTCGATGAGCGCCCCTCTCCCCGTCACTATACGGGGAGAGGATGCCGGCAGGCAGGTGAGGGGTAGCGCCAAGGGCCGCCCTTGTGAATGAACGGCTGAGACGCGGCAGAACTAGTTGGCCGGAGCCATCGCATCCGTTGCCGGTTTCATCGCATCCGTCGCCGGCTTCATGGCGTCGGCGGCCGGCTTCATGGAATTGGTTTCCATCGGATCGGCCGGCTTCATTGCATCCGTTGCAGGCTTCATCGCATCCGCGGCCGGTTTCATGGCATTTGCAGCCGGCTTCATCGCGTTGGTCGCGTCGTCGGCGCGGGCGATGCCGCCGGCAAACAGCGCCGTCGAGCACAGAGCGAGAGCGAGCGCCGGCAGCGTCAGGCGGGAAATGGTCATGATGGTCTCCTTGGGTTGGTCGTGAAGGCGCGCCCTCTTGGCGGCCGTGCTATGCGGCGCCGCTCCATGCGGCGTTGCGCAATCTCTTGTTGAAGCGTGATCTAGTTTGTCGCGGCGGCCAGGATCGGTCCGCCACCGGGCGACTGCACGAGCACGGCCGTGCTCAGGCCGCCGGATGCGGCGGGCAGCGGATACGTCGCGGCCGCGCCGGTCCAGCCGCCGAGTTTTTCGAGCGCATGCACGACATTGGCGTGCGGCAAGGTGCGGCCGGTGTTTTCGCCGCGCGACACCGGCACCTCGACGATGCCCTTGGCATAGCGCACCAGCCAGACATCGGCGTGGCCGCCAGGTACGGCGCCGGCGCCGATGCTGATCTTGCCGCCATCGAGCGACAATGCCGGGCCGCTCGTCCGGCCGCTCACCGAGATCAGCTTTTCGATCTCGCCAGGTGCGGCGCCGACGACATCGGCATGGCCGTTGACCACCACTTGCGGCGTGAACGGCCCGTCATGACCGAGCGCCGGCTCGTAATTGACCTGGCGCCGGGTGAATTCCTGTTTTCCGAAAATGTCCTTCCAGCCGAGATAGTCCCAGTAGGTGACGTTGAACGACAGCGCCAGCACGCCGGGCTGGTCCTTGACCCTGATCAGATTGGCGTTGGCCGGCGGGCAGGACGAGCAGCCCTGGCTGGTGAACAGCTCGACCACGCTGAGCGGCTGGGCGGCGGCCGCACCGAGCGATGCCGCCAGCGCAAGCGATGAGAGGCTGGACACTGTGACGAACTTGCGGGACATCGGCTTGCTCCGTGGGCGGCGGCGCCTGAATGCACCGCTGATATCCCCACTTCGCCGCTGTCGGCGCCTTCGTTACAGCGCTCACCGGTTTGTGATCGCTAGCGTTCTTCCTTCTCCGCAAGGGGAGAAGGCAAGAAGAGCAGCTTCTACTGCGTCAGCCGCGTGTTGTTGGGCCGCTTGTTGAAGTCGCACTTGCCGGTGACGTTGTAGAAGAAGTCGGCGTTGCTGACGGGCGCCGGGACCTTGTTGCCGCCGTCTTCCCAGGCCTGGTAGGCTGTCGATCCACAAGGAACGAGGCCAAAGATATCGACGATTTGGCCGGTCGCCATTTCGGCCGGGGGGATGTCCTTGCTTGTCGAGCTATAGAGCCGGTTGGACGTGGCCGGATCGTTCGAATAGAGGTTTTGCGGATTGCCAGATGGGACGTTCATCTGCAGATAGAGGCCAGCCATCTGGCTGACGTCGATTGAGGCACCGGCGGTGTTGCCGGCAGCCATCGTGTCGACGCAGTAATATTTCGTGCCAAACTGGTCGGTGTTCAGCGTCACCCCGTCAGGCGCCTTTTTGCCGACCTTGCAAACCTGCGTTTGGGCCACCGTGGCGACGCCCAGACTGTCGATCTTGCTGACGGTGGTGGTGCCGTACCCTTTGGGATCCGTGCCCCCGCCGTATTTGTAATCGATCGTCATCAGAGGCTTGCCCTCCTTCGCACCGAACATCGTGCCGTAGAGCGTCATTGTCTTGTTCCAGTAGCCCGACACGCCGGTGACCTTGAAGGTCGCCTCCACCAGGGCCGGCGCCTTGTTCACCGCCGACGAGACACCGATCGCCACCGTGGGGATCCTGGCGATCTGCATGAACACGGTTGGCATGGCGAAACTCGCCTCGGCCAGCGCGGTGGCGGTGCCGTTGGCGCTGACGTCGAAGCTGTTCAGGGTCGCTGCGCCCCGTCCGCCGTTTTCTCTGTAGGTATCCTGGAGCACCACCTGGCGCTGCGGCTTCGTCGAGGCCGTATCCATCGTGGTGATGGACAGGATCGCGGCGTCGAGTGCCGCCTGCTCGTTCGACCTGGTCTGAACCCCGGAGGTGTAGTCGACGGAAAAGCCGACCGCGGTGATCAGCGGTATCATGGCGAGAACAAGTATCGGTGCGAACGAGCCGCTCCGCGACTCGATAAAACTGCCTGCAAGCCCCCGCATGCCTTCGTCCTTACATCAGATATTTCCCTCCGCTAACATGCCGATCACAAATTATGCTCTAACGCGTGTGGTTAAAATTTATCTATTTTTCGAGGAATCCGGGGGAAAGGCGACAAGCGCCCGCACCACTCGCCTCGGCAGCCGCCTGCTCTGCTTTCCCGGCAGCGGCTGTACGGCTTGCCAGGCAGCGGGCCGCGCCACATGTGCGGCGGCAGCCTGCCGCTTGCCCGGACAAGCGCCCCCTGCTAAACGCGCGCCATGAGCACGCCCCTCGACCACATCCGCAATTTCTCCATCGTCGCCCATATCGACCATGGCAAATCCACGCTTGCCGACCGGCTGATCCAGCTGACCGGCGGACTGGAGCTGCGCGACATGAAGGAGCAGGTGCTGGACTCGATGGACATCGAGCGCGAGCGCGGCATCACCATCAAGGCGCAGACGGTGAGGCTGAAGTACCGCGCCAACAATGGCGAGGACTATATCCTCAACCTGATCGACACTCCCGGCCATGTCGACTTCGCCTATGAAGTGTCGCGTTCGCTGGCCGCCTGCGAGGGTTCGCTGCTGGTGGTCGACGCCTCCCAGGGCGTCGAGGCGCAGACGCTGGCCAATGTCTACCAGGCGATCGACAACAACCACGAGATCGTCGTGGTGCTGAACAAGGTCGACCTGCCGGCCGCCGAGCCCGAGCGCATCCGCGAGCAGGTCGAGGAGGTGATCGGCATCGACGCCTCCAACGCCGTGCTGATCTCGGCCAAGACCGGCCTTGGCATTCCCGACGTGCTGGAGGCCATCGTCCACCAATTGCCGCCGCCGCGCGAAGGCGACGCGTCGGCCCCGTTGAAGGCGATGCTGGTCGACTCCTGGTATGACGCCTATCTCGGCGTCATCGTGCTGGTGCGCGTCATCGACGGCGTGCTGAAAAAGGGCCAGACCATCCGCATGATGGGCACCGGCGCCAAGCACCTGGTCGAGCGCACCGGCGTGTTCACGCCGGCCCGCATCAATGTCGACGAGCTCGGCCCCGGCGAATTCGGCTTCTTCACCGGCTCGATCAAGGAGGTGGCCGACACCCGCGTCGGCGACACCATCACAGAGGACAAGCGCACCACGGCCAAGGCGCTGCCCGGCTTCAAACCGGCGCAGCCGGTGGTGTTCTGCGGCCTGTTCCCGGTCGACGCCGCCGATTTCGAGGATCTGCGCGCCGCGGTCGGCAAGCTGCGCCTCAACGACGCCAGCTTCTCCTTTGAAATGGAAACCAGCGCCGCACTCGGCTTCGGCTATCGCTGCGGCTTCCTTGGCCTCTTACATCTGGAAATCATCCAGGAGCGGCTGGAGCGCGAGTTCAACCTCGACCTGATCGCCACGGCACCGAGCGTCGTCTACCGGCTGGCTCTGACCGACGGCTCGATGAAGGAATTGCACAACCCGGCCGACATGCCCGACGTGGTGAAGATCTCGGCGATCGAGGAGCCATGGATCCGCGCCACCATCCTGACGCCCGACGACTATCTCGGCGGCATCCTGAAACTTTGCCAGGACCGGCGCGGCATCCAGGCCGACCTCTCCTATGTCGGCAAGCGCGCCATGCTGATCTACGATCTGCCGCTCAACGAAGTCGTCTTCGACTTCTACGACCGGCTGAAGTCGATCTCCAAGGGCTACGCCTCCTTCGACTATCACCTGACCGACTACAAGGAGGGCGACCTGGTAAAAATGTCGATCCTGGTCAATGAGGAGCCGGTCGACGCGCTCTCCATGCTGGTGCACCGCACGGCGGCGGAAAAGCGCGGAAGGCAGATGTGCGAGAAGCTGAAGGAGCTGATCCCGAACCATCTGTTCAAGATTCCGATCCAGGCCGCCATCGGCGGCAAGGTCATTGCGCGGGAAACCATCTCGGCGCTGCGCAAGGACGTCACCGCCAAATGCTACGGCGGCGACGTCTCGCGCAAACGCAAGCTGCTGGACAAGCAGAAAGAAGGCAAGAAGCGGATGCGGCAGTTCGGCAAGGTGGATATTCCGCAGGAGGCGTTTATCCAGGCGCTTAAGATGGGCGACTAAGCGGTTCGGCCTTCGGCCGAACGCATCGACCCGGTTGGTCGATGCGAGCACAAGTCCGGGTGGGAGCTGCCGGAGGCAGCGCGCACCCTGCCAGCGCGGCGGTGGAGCTGCACGATTGGGATCAAGCCATCGGTGCCGCGCCGCGGCGCTCGAGCGCGGTCTTGCGGATGATTTCCGCGATCTCCGGGCTGCTGCTACACAGCATCTGGAAATCCGCCGCGTGCAGCGACAGGAGGGAGACCGCTGTCGCGGCGTTGACGGTCGCCGAACGCGGTTCGCCGCTGATCAGCGCCATCTCGCCAAAGAAGGAGCCAGGGCCAAGCTCCACCGGGTTCGGCGTCGCGACGCTGACGCGCCCCTCCACGACGAAGAACATCCGATCCCCGGTCTCGCCACTGCGGCAGATCACGGCGCCCGCCGGCAAGTTGCGAGGTCTTAGCGCGCGCACGATCTCGACCAGCACGGCCGGGCCGAGCTTCTCAAACAAGGGCACGCCGGCGACCAATTGCCAATTGCGGACGAAATCCTCGCGACGGATTTCCTGATAGAAGCCGGAGGCAAGAATGCCGGCCCAGAGCGCGAAGATGCCGATGCCAGTCATCATGACCGCCCCGGCAAGGACGCGGCCGGCGAAGGTTTGCGGAATGTGGTCGCCATAGCCGGTGGTGGACAGCGTGACCACCGCCCACCACATTGCCTCGGGGATGCTGCCGAACTTTTCCGGTTGGATGTCGCGCTCGATGACATAGGCGGCGAGTGCGACACCAAACAGAACGACGCCGAAGAGCGTGGTGACGCCGATCAGGTTGCGCGCTTCGTTGGCCAGCACCCTGCCCAGCACCGGGAAGAAGGTCGAGTCGCGCAGCGGTTTCAGCAGCCAGACACCACAGTAGAGGCTCCAGTCGGGCGTGCCGCCGAGCAGAAATGCGGCGAGTGGAACCAAAACCGCGAGCACATCGATGGCGATTGCCGGCGTCCTGTCCCGAAGGTCTCCCGCCCGGTGCTTGAGCAGCGTCGCGGCCATCTGCAGAAGATAGGCGCCCCAAATGACCGCGAGCAGTGCGGTCAGAGCCAGTCTGCTTCGTCCGGACAGGTTCGGTGTCGTGAGCGCAGCCACCACCAGAAGCCCAGGGGCAGCCAGCACCGCGTTGAGCGGCGCGTAAATTCTCAGGAAAGGCAGTACCGACATTCTGTGCCCACGAGCGGCTACTATTTGCCAAAGTAGGCTGCCTTCAAGGGAAGCGTAAAGGTGCTTGCTGCGATCCGCCGATATCGGTTCTCGGGCAAGGCTGACTTTGTCAACTGCGGACGCGCTGCGGACCGCTCTCTCGACAGTCTCTGCCTTCACGCCTTGTCGATTTCGGGCTGACACTGGAGCCGCGTCGGGAAGTCAAACAGGTGAGAGCGCCTCGCCATCGGCGAGCATTGGATCAGACACCGTCCTGCGGTATCCTCGAGCCAGCTTGGGGAGACATCAAATGCGCACCACTTTAGACACCATCGCCGCGATCGGCCTCGCCATCGGCGGTGCCTTCGGCCTAGCCGGCACCTTCGTCGCCAGCGCCCCGCTGCGCGAAACGCTCTGGACGATCGACGGCGTGGCACTCGTGGTGGCGACCGCCCTGCTGACCATGAAATATCAGCGGTTGGGCAATGACTGCATAGCTGCCGGCTTCCTGACCTTCCTCGCCGGCGAGACCCTGCTGCTGGCGGGCAATGCGGCAGGACTGGAGGCCAGCGTGCCCTCCTATGTCGGCGGCATCTCGCTGTGGGCGGCGGCACTGGTCATGGTCAGCGCGCCGAAGACTTTCGCCCTGTGGATGCGGCTCACCGCGCTGGTGGCTGCCGTGCTGTTTGTCATCTCGGCTTGCATGATCCTCTGGGGCGCGCCCTTGCTGCCAACCTCGGCGCCGCTGCCCGCCGCCGGCTATCCGTTCCTGGTGCTGACCTTTGTTGGCTGGATCTGGACGTTGCTGAGGGCGGAACGGTGAGCCTTTGTCCGCTTCCGTACCAAACGTCCGACCTGGTTGATCCGGCATCGCCGGAACGGTAAAAAATCCGGGCGGCGGACCTTATCAGGTCGCCAGTGGCCGGCGCGGGCTCAGGCAACTGCCTCACCGGCATTCGCGCCGGCCACTTCTGCTTCACTTGCGAATGATCCAGTCGACGAGGCCGCTGTCGACATGCGCCTTATCAGTGAGTTTGCGCACCAAGGCCTTGGCGTGGTCCGCCCATTGCGCCTCAGGGATGAGGCGTTCGGCAATGGATGTCTTGAATGCCCTTCGCAACGCATGGAAAGTGAGCGCGGGGCCGTGGGGTCCTTCCATTGCATTGCTCCCGACGGGGCGGGAGCACGCTGACACTCTCAAGCACCAGCGCCCATACAGTGGCCAGCGACAGCGCAACCATGCGCCCTGTGGCGGCGGCGGTCCACCGCCTGGCACCGCACGTTTTGCGCCGTACATGAAATATAGGTGCTGGCGATGCGCGCTGACGCGCCTTGCCTCAACCTCACGGAGCAGGGAAGACCAATGTGGGCGCTGCCCCTCACCTGCCTGCCAGTGTCCAGCCGATAGATGGGTAACAGTTTGAACCGGATAGATAGGTAACAGTTTTCCCCCTTATGATGGGTTCGCGGCAGCGCCAAGCGGTTGGGTTGGCGCGGCGCTGCGGCGAAC